>JBAQEZ010000003.1:0-766823 GCA_049287005.1 Candidatus Moraniibacteriota bacterium
TAGACATCATGCCTTCGTCACCGGTGGAGACGATGTAGAAAATGGCCATGGCGACTATGACGGCAATAGCGGTAACGGTCATGATTTTCAATCCCCAGTCGATGACGCCTTTGCCTCCGATGATGATGTGGCAGAGGGTGCAGGGAGCCATTTCAGCAGCGGTGCCGGAGGTACGGCCGCAGGGAACGAGCCCGGCGGCAGAGGCAGGCAGAGGGAGGGCGGTGAAAACCAGAGAGAAGAAAAAGAGACCGGAGAGGAAGAAACTGGCTACAGGTTTCATATGTTTGTTTTATTGATTCGTGAAAAGCGTCTTTTCTTTTATTGTACTCTTTTTTCGATAAGAGACAAATAAAAAAACCGTCCTTGACGGAACGGTTTCTCATATACGCAGCTATTTTTTCCTACCCGCTTTTGTCCGATCCGTTTCTGACAAAAACTGCTTGCGCAAACGGACATTGTGCGGGGTGATTTCCAGGTATTCATCAGCCAAGATGATTTCCAATCCCCGTTCGATCGATATTTCCAGCGGTGGCACGAGCTTGATGGCCTCATCGGCACCGGAAGAGCGCATATTGCTCATCGCCTTGCCTTTGATCGGATTGACGGACATATCCGTACCCTTGGTCACGTTGCCCACGACCATGCCTTCATAGACTTCCGTCGAAGGAGCGATGTAGAGCGTGCCGCGCTCTTGAAGATTGTTGAGTGAGAAAGCCAGCGCCTTGCCCGTCGCCATCGAAACCATGGAGCCCGCATCGCGCTTTCTGATTTCTCCCACATAGGGACGGAAACCCAAAACCCGCGTATACAGAGTCCCTTCGCCGCGTGTATCCACCATGAACTCGCCGCGATATCCCAAGAGACCGCGGGTCGGTACCTCGAAAATGAGTCGCGTGTATCCGCCGGATCCCTCTTTCATCTCCGTCATGATGCCTTTGCGCTTGCCCATCTTTTCAATGACCGTACCGGAAACTTCCAGAGGACACTCCACCGTCACCTCTTCGAATGGCTCTGACTTGACGCCATCGATTTCCTTGATAATGACCTGCGGTTGCGACACCTGTACTTCATAGCCTTCGCGCCGCATATTTTCAAGTAAGATAGCGACATGCAATTCTCCGCGGCCATACACCTTATAATGATCATCCGCGAAATCAATCCGCAAACCGACATTGATTTCTAATTCTTTTTGCAAGCGCTCGCGCAGTTGCTTGTTCGTGACATACTTCCCCTCACGCCCGGCAAAAGGAGAATCATTCACGACAAATTCCAGGGAAATGGTCGGCTCATCGATCGCGATTGCCGGCAAGAGTTCCTGCTCGGGAGAAACACAGATCGTGTCGCCGATTTCGATCGTGAGCAATCCGGCGATCATCACGATATCTCCTGCCTCGACTTCGGTGGCTTCCACCCGTTCCAAGCCACGAAAAGTAAAGAGTTTGACGATCCGCCCCGTCTCTTCGTTCACGGACGAACCTCCGGTTCCCCTCCGGATCAATACCTGATCACCCACCTTCAGCTTCCCTTCATAAACGCGGGCAATCGCCAAGCGTCCGACGAAATTATCATAACCGAGATTGAACGGCTGTGCGCGGAGCGGGCTCTCCGTATCGCTTTTCGCAGGAGCCACTTCTGAGAGAATCGTATCCAGAAGCGGGAAAAGATTCTCACCTTCTTCTTCCAGCGTCAATTTGGCTACCCCCTGACGGGCGATCGCGTAGACCGTCTTGAAATTCAGTTGTTCATCGCTCGCTCCCAAATCCAAGAACAATTCATACACCATCTCTTTCACTTCTTCCGGACGAGCGGCCGGCTTGTCGATTTTATTCAGCACCACGATCGGCTTCAATCCCAGCTCCAAGGATTTTTTCAACACGAAACGCGTCTGTGGCATCGGGCCTTCCTGAGCGTCGACAACGAGCACCACGCTGTCGATCGAACGCAGCACACGCTCCACTTCCGAACCGAAATCGGCGTGTCCGGGAGTATCGACGATGTTGATTTTCGTATCTTTCCAGAAAAGAGCCGCGTTCTTCGCGTAAATAGTGATCCCGCGCTCGCGTTCCAGCGCGTTGGAATCCATCGAAACGCTTTCATCGGTCACCATGCCTGTCTGGCGCATCAAAGCATCGGTCAGGGTTGTCTTGCCGTGGTCAACGTGCGCTATGATGGCGATATTTCTTATTTCCATAAAAGTTAAAATATATCATTGAAAAAAGGCCCAAGGCCTTAGGTGAAACGTTAAGAAATTGTAACCCATTACCAGCCCCCTGTCAAACCACAGACAGGAGCGGGCTAACGACTGAGCACATTGACACGGCTGGCCGCCGCTTGCAAAGCCTCGTCGATGCTCTTTTCTCCTTTATTCACCGCATCGATCATGTCCGCGAAAATAGCCTCCACTCCTTCCGGATTGCCCTGATACCAATTTTTCGCGATCAGATTGCCCGTAGCGAACGGCGCGAGGATAACATCGTTTTTCTCTTCCTCGATCAAATCGCGCCGAGCAGCTGGCCGCTTTGTTTGTGCCAAATACTTTTTTGTCGGATCAAAAGCCAAATCAACGGTTTTAGTGGTTTTCGTGAGACCGTTCTGCAATGTCATCTTGTTGCCGGTATGCGGAAAAGCCAGATAGCGTATTAACTGCCAGGCTTCATGCACGCGCAAAGTATTCCGTTGCACCACATCAACACTCGCTCCTTCCGCGGGAGATTGGGCATCGGCCGCGATGGTTTTGTTCTTGGCCACCACAAACCCCCAATAATTCGCGAAGTTGACCGGCGCTGTCGTTCCGGCGAATTGCGGCAATGGAGCCACTGCGAAATTCAGCTTGGCATTTTTCTTTTGCAACTCAGCGTAGCGCCAAGAATAGTTGAACATCATCCCCAGTGTGCCTTCAAAAAACGCATCAATAGAATAATGTAAGCGCGGATTCCAAGAATAGTTCCCGGAACGGACACTGGAAAACTGATTATAAAATTCCAATGCCTCGCGACTATTCTCGTCAGAAAAGCTGATCAATCCGTTATTCGCCGTGCCGATGGCCGAACCTTTCTGCAGCATCAGCGCCGTCAAAATATCAGAAGAACGATTGATATTATATGCCGTGCCCAGCGCGATGGCGGACTGATTGATATTGCCCAGCTGATCAATGCGATTGAGCTTGTTCAGATCTCCCAGCAGATCTTCCCAGGTCGCCGGCGGTCCCGTAATCCCCGCGGCATTGAAAAGATCCTTATTGTAATATAATCCGAGCGAATCGACAGAAAGGGGCGCTCCGTATATCTGACCGTCCTTGATGAAATCATCGGCTGCCACGTCAACGAATGAATCCCGATAGAACTTTTCCGCCGCGGCAGAATCCGGCATCGGTACGATCTTGTCCTGAAAGGCTCCGCGCCACGCATTCCGGATCATGAAAACGTCCGGACCATTACCGGCAGCCAAGGCGTTGAGGAGGTCTGCTTTGTATGTATCGGCGGAGAGCTTGCGGTAAATGATTTCTCCAACGTAAGGATTAAATTTCTTATACTGAGCAAAAACTTCTCCATAGGCATCAGAATCGTCGACGACGCCCCACACTTCCAGCTTCACTTTGTATCCTTGTGGCGGAGCACTCTTCAGGCTGCAGCCCGAAAGAACAACCCCGCTTATGACAACAAGCACCGCAGCAGATAGTCTCTTGTTCAAAAAAAATCTCATATCTGATAATTCCGCTGTGAATTATTTTTTGACTAGGAAGGCGTAATGGAACCCGCCGACATTCAATTCCTTTTCCACGACCAAACTGACCGCTTCCACGAGTGTCCGCAACTGATCCGGACTGACTCGGAGCGCCGCGTCTGGACCGACCAGGGTGTCCTTGGGGTTCCACTCCATCAGAATGGCATGCCCGCCCGATTTCAGTACGCGCGCCACCTCACCCAGGATGATGTTTTTATCTTTATTCTGAAAAAGAATATCTTTGATAATCACCCAATCAATACTCTGCGGAGCCAGACCGGAACCGTGTTCCTTTTCCAAATTGACACGCTTCGTCGTAATGTTGGCCAGATTGAGAGTCTTGGCACGACTCGCCACCGCCTCCAAGGCAGCCGGCAAGACATCCAGCGCATACACGATCCCCTCCGGACCGACCTGCTTCGCGAATTCGAAAGAAAAGAATCCGGAACCGCAACCGAAATCAGCCACCTTGCTGCCTGACTCAACCGTCAGCTGACTGACTATGGCTGACGGATCAGCGAATGTCAGCGACATTGGCGTATGCATAGTTATGTACGATAATTTTTGTATTTAAAGATACTTTCATTATACATTAAAAAAAACCAAAGAGAAAGCGCATAAAACATACGCCACTGTTGATTTCGCGGCCACTTTCCTGTACAACAGAATAATACGGAAGCGTGCTAGAGAGGTTGAATAGGCCGCACTCGAAATGCGGTATACGGGTAACCGTATCGGAGGTTCGAATCCTCCCGCTTCCGCAGTAAACGCAGTGAACGAGGAAGAGAGGAAGCCAACTGCTTAGCTTCCGAGGAGGGTGAGGAAGCCGGAGCGCTGTATGAGTTTGCCCGCAGAGCAAGACGAATATCGCGAGGCGGGGTCGAGAAATTTTTCCGTCAGGAAAAATATTCGTAACCGATCCTCCCGCTTCCGCAGTGAACCCGCCGGCTGACGGTAAACGAGGAGAGAGGGAGGTGGGAGCGTGTCGGGTTTACAATAAGCCAAAATCGTGATACCGTAAGCATTGAAGATGTAATATGGCTTATGTTCGGTTTTATCCAAGGATTCTCCTCGCCTATCATGTACGGAAGCCTCGGGGTGCTCATTTTTGGTGAACTCTTCCTGTTCGGCTGTATTATCTTCCTCTTCATCCAAAATAAGCGTCTGAAACAGAAACTACACGTATTTTTTTCCGGTAAGGAAGCCCAGGATCTCGAAAAGATTCTTGTGGAACAGCTCAGTGAAACAAAAGCGCTGGATCAGGAAATCCAAGAACTCTTTGAAATCTCCAATCGTTTGCGCGAACTCGGGATGAAGAGCATTCACAAAACAGCTATGCTGCGCTTCAATCCGTTCAAAGAAGTCGGGAGCAATCAGAGTTTCTGTGTCGCGTTGCTCGACGGCAAGAATTCCGGCATGGTCATCTCATCGCTCCATACCAGAGAAGGCACGCGGGTCTATGCCAAACCGGTTGTCTCAGGACAGGCAAGCAATTTCCCCCTCACTGAAGAGGAAAAATCGACTATCGCGCAAGCCATCCACGGAAAAATCTCCGACATTTAACTTTACGAACTCATACATTATGGCTGTAACGGCAACCCCAGAACAGGCCCCGCAGAAAAAAATCACTCTCCCTTCTTCCGTCACGGTCAAGAAATTGAGCGAGTTTTTGCGCTTACCGGTAGCCACGATCATTACCGAGCTGATGAAAAACAATATCCTCGCTACCATCAATGAGGAAATCGATTTCGATACCGCGAGCATCATCGCCTCGGATCTGGGTTTCGAAACAGAGCCGGCCGAAGAGAAGGTAGAAGCCGGCCGCCTCACCATCGAGGGCTTGAACAAAATCATCGATGAAGAAAAAAGCTCCGGAAAAAATCTCACCCCCCGTCCCCCGATTGTCACCATTTTGGGTCACGTCGACCATGGCAAAACGACACTCCTCGATACCATCCGCAAAACAAACGTCGCCGGAGGCGAAGCGGGCGGCATCACTCAGCACATCAGCGCTTATCAGGTGAAAAAACACAAGCAGCTCATCACGTTCGTCGACACTCCTGGACACGAAGCTTTCTCTGCTATGCGCAAACGCGGACTTTCTATCGCCGACATCGCGATTCTCGTAGTCGCGGCAGATGATGGCGTCAGGCCACAAACCAAGGAAGTGATCGAGTATCTCAAGGAGCACAAGCTCCCTGTCATCGTCGCTATCAACAAAATCGACAAGCCCGATGCCAAACCGGAACGCGTCAAGCAAGAACTGGCTGAACACGGCATTCTGTTCGAAGAATGGGGTGGCGATACGATGTGTACCGAAATCAGCGCCAAGGGCAATATCAACATCGACAAGCTCCTCGACAACATCCTCCTCCTCGCTGAGGTGGAAGATTTCCGTTCCGATCAGAAACGTGACGGCTATGCGATCGTTCTCGAATCCAATCTCGACCCGCAGAAAGGACCTGTCGCCACCGCGCTTATCCGCACCGGAACACTCAAGGTCGGACAAGACGTCATTGCCGGCTCTGCCTTCGGACGTATCCGTCGTATCGAGGATTTCACCGGAAAAAGTATCGAAAGCGCCCTCCCCTCCGTACCGGCCACCATCTACGGCTTCAATGTTCCTCCGCAAGTAAACGACGTTGTTCAGGTCGTGAGCGGCAAAGGGCTCGGTCGCTCCCTATCCAAAGAAAGCGGTGCCAAGAAAATGAATAAGATCCAGGAAGACGACAGTGAGAAGAAAAAGCTCACCTTCATCCTCAAAGCTGACGTGCAAGGATCGCTCGAGGCTATCGAACAAATCTTGGGCTCCATCGTATCCGACGAAGTGGCGCTTGAGCTCATCGCGTCCGGCGTCGGAGCGATTACCGAATCAGATATCCGCACCGCCGAAAGCGCCCACGCCCTCGTCATCGGATTCAACAGCGAGCCGACCTCTGTGGCCAAGCGCATGGCTGAAGGCAGCGGGATAAAAATCGAGACCTTCAATATCATCTACAAACTCGTCGAAGCGGTGAAAGAAAAATTGACCGACATGCTCACGCCGGAGATCGTCCGCACGGACTCCGGCCGCCTCTCCGTCCTGGCCATCTTCAAGACCGGCAAACACGATATGATCGTCGGCGGCCGCGTGAGCGAGGGCAAAATGATCCGCAGTTCCCTCATCGAGATCAAGCGCGATGATGAGATCGTCGGCCAAGGCAAGATGCAAAACCTCCAACAGAACAAACAAAATGCCGACGAAGTGAACCAGGGCAACGAATGCGGCGTCGTCTTCGAAGGCAACGTCAAAATCCAAGTCGGCGACACCCTCATCTGCTACAAAGAAGAGTCCAAAAAACGGAGTCTTTAAATCTCTACTTTCTCCATAATTTTCCATTTTGTCATTTTCTCACTGAAGAAAAGATTGCATTGTTTGAGAGCTCCTGACCGTCCGGCAAGCGGGGAAAATGAGAAATTAAACACTATGCTTACCAAGATACCCCTTCCGGTGTGCAACATCATCAAAGCCCTGAATGCGGCCGGTTTTGAGGCGTTTGCGGTGGGCGGATGCGTGCGCGACCTCATCCTGGAGCGCGAGCCCAAAGACTGGGATATCACCACCGATGCCACTCCGGAAAAAATCCTCGCGCTCTTTCCAGAGAGCTTTTATGAGAATGACTTCGGCACCGTCGGCGTCAAAGTCCCTCGTTTTATCGCGACTACCGACCCCGCTCACGAAAACGACATCATCGAAGTCACCACCTACCGCGTCGAATCTGAATACACTGACAAGCGCCGCCCCGCAGCAGTCCTGTTCACGAAGTCACTGGAGGAAGATCTGACTCGGCGTGATTTCACGATGAATGCCATCGCCTATGGTCCGAGGAAAACTGACGTGTGGGAACGCATCGACCCCTTTAATGGGATCAAAGATGTGAAGAAAAAAATCATCCGCACCGTCGGCAATCCCGAAGAACGCTTCGGCGAAGATGCCTTGCGTCTCATGCGCGCCGTACGTTTTTTTTCCCAGCTACGAGATCCGAAAGAAACCAAACCCACTCATACCTGGCACATCGAAGCCGGCGCCTTCACTACTATACAAAAACTGGCTCCAAGCCTCGCGGCTGTTTCTCAAGAGCGTATCCGTGACGAATTGGGTAAAATTATCCTGTCCGACAGCCCAAGTGAAGGCATCGCAATGCTGCAAGCGACTGGGTTGCTCCATTTCATTCTTCCCGAACTCGAACTCGGTATCGGCGTAGGACAGAACCTCCACCATATTTATACCGTCTGGGAGCATAATCTGCGCGCCCTTGCCACCTGTCCTTCGCAAAAACTCGAGGTCCGTTTGGCGGCGCTCTTGCATGACGTCGGCAAGCCGCAAAGCAAGCGCGGTAATGGATACCATTCCACCTTTTACAACCATGACCATATTGGTGCGCGTATCACGGAGAGGGCGCTCGCCCGTCTGCGCTTTTCGAAAACCATCATAAAAAAAGCGACTCTCTTGGTCGATAATCACCTCTTCTATTACAATGTCGACGAAGTGACTGAGGCTTCGGTACGCCGCCTGATCAAGCGGGTCGGCCTTGAGAATATGGATGACTTGATGGCCGTGCGAATCGGTGATAGACTAGGCTCCGGTGTCCCGAAAGCCAAACCCTACAAGTTGCGCCATCTCGAATATATGATCGAGAAGGTGTCCAAGGATCCTGTTTCCGTGAAAATGCTGGCCATCACAGGAACGGATCTGATAGAGGGGCTCCGGATCCAGGCGGGGCCACGAATCGGGGCGATTCTCGATGTACTCCTCGCCGAGGCTATCGAAAACCCTGAGACCAACGCCAAAGAAACTCTCCTCAAGCGGGCAGAGGCTCTCAAGGCAAGCCCGCTCGAAACATTGCGTGGATTGGCCAAAGAAAAAATCGAAGAGAAGCGATCGGAAGATGACCAGCAAATCAAAAAAAGACATTGGGTGGAATAGAAAAAACGGGGTGTGGTATAACGGTATTACGCACGATTCGGGTTCGTGTAATCTGGGTTCAATTCCCAGCACCCCGACTGAATGAAGTGAAGGCACAGTACAGCAAGCGAACTGCTTCGCTTGCGATGGGGATTGAAGGGTGAGCTTGTCTCGCAAGATCACCCAGGCCCAGAGGGAATTCCCAGCACCCCGACTAAGTAGGTTCATAAAGTTAAAAAGTCGAAAGTTCGAAAGCACGATCAGCTTGAATCAACTTTATAAACTTGAGGAACTTTACAAACCTTATAAACTACTTTCTATGAAAATCCTCATTGAAGCCATCACGGAAAATCCAGTCTCGCTCATGCGGCGCGCCGGGTATGCTTTCCAGCGTCAAGAAGGCGAGGAAATGAGTTTCGTGCGAGCCCTGGCCAGTGCCGGCTACCCGCGCTTCCACTGTTATACAAAAATCGATAGAATTACGCTCACCGTCAACTTTCACCTCGATCAGAAAAAACACACCTACGGAGAAATGACTCGTCATCACGGAGAATACGAAAATGACGGGGCGGTCAAAGAAGAAGCCGCTCGCTTACTCGGTATTTTCGGAGAAAAAGCGCGGATAGCGTGAAAAATATCAGATATGATGGGCAGGTGGTGGAATGGTATACACGCCAGTCTTAGGAACTGGTTCCGCAAGGAGTGAGAGTTCAAGTCTCTCCCTGCCCACAAGAAAGAAGGGTCCTGGCACGAAAAAACCATCCAAGAATGATCTCAGGGTGGTTTTTTAGTTGTAGACTTTATTGAAATAAATCTTCACGTCGCTGATCCATTTCTTCACGCTCTGGTTGCTGTGACCATCACAACTAAAACCGCATTTCCACACGATGAACTCTTCGGGTGTATCGAATTTATATTCATTCACCAGCGTTTCGATACGCGTGCCAACAACATCGATGGCTTCCTCTCGGCTACCGAAACAACCATGACCCATAGCAATGCCACGACTCCCCGCCCCGCGATAACCCCAATAATTGAAGCAGTCTGCGCCATCTTCTGATCGCGGTATCCGCTTCCCCCAATTGCTTTCTTTTTTGGCAATACCAACTAAAAAGGCAGCCGTCACCTTCTTGTGTTCGGCAATATAGGGGGCCATCGCTTCAATCGGGAAGCCACTCACTACCTTGCGCACATGGCTCTCGAGAACAGCATGCGGGTTGTTCACGGGCGGCAGCGCTATCTGCGTATGGCTGACACGGAAGCTGGCGCCGTAGAGGAGCCCCGCGATCACCAGAGAAAGCGACACAAATATACCAAAACAAACCTCGGAAGAAAGTTTCAAAACAACCCGGCGGAAAGGTTGGCTTTTCTCTTGTCTGTGGAAATATGAATGCTTCATAATGTCAAAAGATGGCTTAGAAAAGGAAAAAACGGATACCCGTCTGAGCACCCGTTTATTCAGTTCTATGTATAGTATAGCACGTACGAAACAAAAAATCAACCCCCCCCATCAGACATTCTCTTGAAGATCGATGCTTTTCAAAAAAGAAGCGCGCGCGGATCCTTTCAATATCCGTGACTGCCCCGGCTTGAGCGCACCGAGATGCACACCCATGATGCGCGTACGTACCAATTTCTCCACCGTCAGATGCGCTGCGTCTAGCATCCGTCTGATCTGATGCTTCTTCCCCTCGGTCAATACGATAATTATCGTATGAGCGCCTAAGATCTGAATTTTTTTCGCAGCTAAATGGTCTCCTTCGCTCTCGATGCCTGTCTCAAGAAGCATTTTGACCGAAGGCAACACCTTCTCGCGTACCGTCGCGAGGTATTCTTTCTCATGCGCGAAGCGCGGGTGCAACAGTCGATCTGTGACACGGCCGTCATCCGTAAGCAGAATCAGCCCTTCGGAAGCCTTATCGAGACGACCCAAAGGGGCAAGCTCGGGAAAGGGAGAAATATCCTTGATGGCGCGCTCCTCTTCTTGCGGCGAGTGCGTGATGATGCCACGCGGCTTATAATAAGCGACGTACGCAAAGGCTTTGGCAGGTTGTTTCTTGCTCCTGATAATGTCTACCTTGTCCGCGCTTTGGACGCGATCCCCCAGCTGGGCCTTTTGACCGTTGATATACACCGCACCGGATACGATAAGCTCATCGGCACTGCGCCGTGTCGCCAATCCTTGCAGCGCCAGGTAACGATTGATACGGATGGGAAATTCGATTTTCTCTGTCATAGTTCTATTGCAAATTCAAAGTATGGCAGGGTTTCGGCGAAAGGTCAACTCTCGAAAGGCCGGCTTGTCCCTCCTGTCCTGTTTTTCCACCAGGCGCGCACGGCAGGTACCAAGTTTCGGGAAAAAATGCGTACCAGAATGAGAAGGAAAACCACGCTCACGGATGTGGCATACAGGGCGCGCATCCACCATTCCTTGGAGTCTGTTCCGGTCATAAAACCATGCAAGATGAACAACAGGTATGCAGCCGCTGAGAGGTAATGGATCCCCCTCCACACTTTCGGAGAAATTTTTGCCCGGAACTCCGAAGTGAAAATGAGAATCAGTAAGCAATAAAAGGCGATCACGCCCAAAGCGACAGCCATACCGATGTTGAAGCCGAGGGTGGTTTGAAAATTGCGAGACATAACAAAAGGCACCAACGTCTCGACCACGCTCAACCGCAGGAAATTATCGAAAAAGAAGCTCGAAAAATGGAGGACCACTGTCCCCAAGGCGAGCCAGGAAATGAAACGATGCGTTTCGTATACCGTTGAGCCGGGCACGAACCGGATGAAGGCGCGAGAGCTCATCATCAGCCCGAAGACGACCACTCCGGTCAGCAGAGTGAACGCCAGGATACCGCTAGCGCGGCCGAGATACCAGGCGAATTTCTCCGGGCTCCCGAGCAACCCCGGATCCTCTGCGCTCAACGCCGCGATGCGGGAGCTGCCTCGATCGAGCGGATCGGTGCCGTCCAGGACTTCGTCGCCGTCCCCGCGGCTGTCTCCATCCGTATCGAACACCAGCGGATCCGTATAATATGTGTTGATTTCGGCATCATCACTGAGACCATCGACATCCGTATCCTTGATAGCCGCCTGCGCGGCAGGCAACCCGTAACCGAGCGCGAACAGCGCCGCAACAAAGAATACCTTCATCATTTTATGCTTTCCATTCATATTTTTGAAATAAAGGATTGCGCGTGACCCTCCGTTCTGTGTCCACGAACAGCGCAGGGATATGGTTTGCTTCGGCGAACTGCAGCCCGCGCGGCAGCCCCAAAATGAGAAACGTCTTGGCTAAAACGTCGGCCTCGATCGCACGCGGGGCGATCGCCGTCACCTGGACGATGCCTGTCGCGGCGCTGGTTTTTCGTAGCGGGTCGATGATGTGATGGTATGTTCGCCCCCCATGCCGCCACTGCCGACGATTGATGCCGGAGGTGGCTACCGCACAATCCGAGAGGAGGAGTGTCGTGAGCATCTCCGCTTTATCAAACGGATTTTCCGTATCAATGACAAAATAATCCAGACTCTGTCCTTTGTCGCCGCCAAAAATTCGCATATCCCCTCCCGCGTCCACTATACCATGAGCATATTTTTTGGAAAGCTCGTCCGCCACCTTGTCGACGATATACCCTTTGCCGATGCCACCGAGATCGATCAGCAGATCCTTCGGCTTCCGTATGCTCTGATGTGTTTCATCAAAAATCAGTTGGGTAAAAAGCCCTGTTCGCGTCATGACCGGCGCTCCGCTGCTGCCGCTTCCCCGGTAACCGATTTTTTCCAAAATAGGCAGCACACTGGGATCGAAAATACCTTCGGTCAACGCATAGAACCGCGCGCACTCCCGCAACAGAAAAAAAAGCTCTGCGGAAACCGCTCCTCCTTCTCCGGCATTAAAACGCGACAACTCGCTCTGCTCTTCAAACCGGCTGAACTGCGCCACAAAATCATGGAACATCCGGAACCCGCGGGCGATGTCGTTCTTCATCTCCGCTTCCGGATACTGATTGGAGAAAAGCTTTATGAAGACGTCTGTCTTCATAATTTCCCCCTTTTCTTCGTGTTCAGCTGCCACCCAATGACTCGTAGGAGTCGAGGATACCGTTGCCATTCGTGTCGTTCTCTTGTTCATAGTAGGTAAAATCATCTTCTCCCTGATGAGCATCGAACGCGTTGGCGATACCATCATTGTCGTCATCCGTGAAATATTCGCGCTCGCTGACTGCGGGATGAGGATCGAGACCATCGACGATCCCATCTTGATCCTGATCGGTCGTGAAGATCGGATCCAGAGTCATGATCACTTTCGTCACCAGCACCGTCTTGTAGGTCGGCGTGCTTTTGGCCTTGGTGGTACTTGACGATGACGCCGAGGATGAATCATTATCATCCTTTCCGTCCTCTCCTTCATACTCATCTTCATCGTCTTCCGCGTGCGCTACCGAAACGGTCACTCCGTCATACAAGATGTGACGGGAAGAGATGTTCCCACTGACCAAGAGCGCCAAAAGCAAAACGGTTGCCGAGAACGCAGAAGTTGTTTGCCGTATGTTTTTTCCCATAGTGCTGCTTTAGGAGGTTTTCGTTTTGCGCACGCTGGCCGGTTTTGTCACGGGCGTATTTGGCGCGCTCTGCGGCGCTACGCCTTGAATATTCTTGATGTTTGGCACACTCTTGAGAACGCCACTGGCCGGAGTCCGCTCCGAAATGGCGGCCGCAACACGCTTCGGGCTTTCCGTCATGAGCGAGCCTGCCTGGAAATAATTCGCCCAGCCGGCGAATATGCCCGCCGTCAGCAGGATGGTCACGAACCAGAATGAGTAGGTGGTACTTTTTTTCATAGAATTTTTTAGGAAGTTTTGGTGGTTCGGACGCTTTTCGGCTTGGTCGTCTGGGTACTGCCGACGTTGCTCGTGTTCGCCACCGGAACAAGCTGCTGTACCGTGGTCGTCGTCTGCTTTTGGTTCTGCTTGACGAGCGAAGTCTGATCTTTGAGCAAGGCCTCGTACTGCGCTTTGGCCGTCGCCATCCCCTGGCGAGAAGCCTCGCGGCTCTGCGCCACGCCGTCGAGATAAACTTGGCGAGCCTGTTCGATCTCGCGCGCGTTACTCAAAAACTGCGTTCGTTCGGCTTTGTTTTTTGCCACACGCCTATCTTCTTCAACAGCCAATACGGCAAAAAATGAACCTCCTGCCAGGAGCAAAAAAAACGATACCAGGATGATGCGCAAGACTATTTTATTCATATATTTTTGTTTCTCAGCAACCGGTTTTTTCTGTGCAAAGAGTATTATACCCTATTGTATCCATCCTGTCTTCCTCGCCCCTTGCCTGAATGTCTCTTCTTTTCCCTTCGAGACCGCATCTTCCTTTTCAACAGAGGGGCAGTCGAGAAACACCGCGTCCCTACCTTTATTGAGACGTTTCAAGATGAAGAATCTTTCTCCGGATACGGAGATGCCTGCCCGCTTACTTGGGAGGCATAATCTGAATAACGTCGGCGGAGAGGCTGCCATCGGGATTGCTTTTTCCGGTGACGGTCACCTGCTCCCCGCTGGCCAAATCAGAAAGACTGCCTATTTCTGCTTTCCGCACACTCAAAGCAGCAGAGAAATACGCAATGGTCGAGCCGCCATCCGGAGTTTTGATGGTCAGACTCTGATCATCCTTGGAAAGAACCTCTCCCGTAACAAAACCGTCGCCATTCGCGCCGCCTCTGCGTATACCCCCGTTCTGACCCATTCCTCGCTGGCCAGCCGGATCGCTCAGGCTGGTGCCTCCCTGCCTGCCTGCAAAATTTCTCACACTGGCTGGCGCCGTGGCAACAGCGCTTTTCTCATACTGCCTGCCTCCATAAAAAGCGCCGCCGCTGAGACCGGCTGCCACGACGAGCGCGATAATGATATGCTGAGTTTTCATATATTTTTTCCTACAGTGAATTATTCATAGCGAAGCGCCTCCATGGGGCTGAGATTGGCTGCTCGCCGCGCAGGGTAAAATCCGAAGGTGATTCCCACTCCGGCTGATACGCCAAAGGCCAACAAAACGGAAGAAGGCGCAATCGTGGTAACAAGGCCAGCCAATTGAGTCACCGCGAGCGAAGCTATCCACCCGAGCAGAACACCGATAATGCCGCCAAAAAAAGTCAGCGCCACCGCCTCTGCCAAAAACTGCCAGAGAATATATTTCTTGCGGATACCCACCGCTTTGCGCAAACCGATCTCGTGCGTCCGCTCCATCACTGTGGTCAGCATCATATTCATAATGCCGATACCGCCCACGAGAAGAGAGATGCCGGCTATCGACGCGAGCAGTATCGTGAAAGTACCCGTAATGCTGGAAGCGGTGGCAATGATATCCGCCTGATTCATAAGACTGAAATCGGCCGACTGAGGGTCGGCAATGTTATGCCGCCGCAACAAGAGATCGGTGATTTGCTGTTGAACCGCAACAATCGCGTCCTGGCCACTGGCTGCGACGCTGATAGTGGAAACGAAAAGATCTCCTGACAAAAAATGCTGAGCGCTCGAGAGCGGAACATAGATCGAATCATCTGGGTTGGCAAAACCGCTGCCGCCTTTAGCGAGGGTCACTCCGATCACCTCGAAGTCGACATTCTTGATCCGGATGGTTTGTCCGATCGGATTTGCCCCCACTCCGAATAAATCATCCCGCGCCGTCGGACCGAGAACCACTACTTTTGTTGAAGTTTTTACCTGCTGATCCGTGATGAATGTCCCGGAATCTATGGTCACATTTCTGACGGCCAGATAATCAGGCACCGTACCGACCACCTGCGTATTGGTATTGGCGCCTTTGGCCGTCACCTGATAACGCCGCGATACTTCCGGAGCGACCGCTTTGATATTTTGTACCTCACTCTTGAGAGCGCTGACGTCATCCAGTGTCAGCGTCTGGGCGCTGCCAGCCCCGCCGCTCAGTCCGCCGCTTCGCTGCGCTCCGGGGCGAACGATGATCAGATTCGATCCGATCGATTGGATGCTGCTTTCGATCGAGCTTTGCGCTCCTTGCCCGATGGATACCATCGTGATCACCGACGCGATGCCGATGACGATACCCAAAATAGTCAGACCCGACCTGACTTTATTGGCCGCAAGCGACCAGAACGTTTCTTGTACTATGTCTGTAACAATCATTTTCTTGTATCGCTTTCAATGATTCCATCGCGCAGAGAAATGACGCGCTCCGCAAAATTGGCAATTTCTGATTCATGCGTGATGACGATGATCGTGTGCCCTTTTCGATGCAATGTCTGGAAAGCCTGCATCACGACACGGCTCGTTTTCGTATCCAGGTTCCCCGTCGGTTCATCGGCGAGGATGATGGAGGGATTATTGATGAGCGCCCGCGCAATGGCCACTCTCTGTATCTGTCCGCCAGACAACTGATTGGAAAGATTGAAAAATTTCTCTTCTTCCAAGCCGGCATATCGCAGGCACTCTCGCGCTCTTGCTTCACGCTGCGCCCTGGTAGTATCCGTATACAAAAGCGGCAGCATAACATTCCGCAGAACCGTAGTCCGCGGCAAAAGGTTGAAGGCTTGGAAGACAAAGCCGATTTTTTCGTGGCGCAGGAGAGAGAGTTCGTCATCGCTTAACCGGGAAACCTCCTTACCGTCCAAAAAATAGGTGCCATCGGTCGGTGCCTCCAGCGCTCCCAAAATATGCATGAGGGTCGATTTGCCGGATCCGGAGGGGCCGATAATGGCGACAAACTCGCCTTTGTCCACCTTCAACGAGACTCCCTTCAGGGCAATCGTATCCACTTCTCCGGTTTCGTATATCTTGGTGAGATCTTTGCATTCGATCATAGTGCTTTTCGGCAGTTCTCCGACCGTTTAAATGTACTGCTCTACCGTCCGCCTCCCAGTCCCGGCAGCCGGAATCCTCCGCTCGTCGTAGTCGTCGCTTTGGCATTCGGATCAATCGTTTGCGTAACCACCGCATCGCCGACACTGATACCGCTGACGATTTCCGTGTCGGTATTGTTGGCGACGCCGATTTCTATGGTGCGCTGCTCCGGCAGCCCCATACCGCTCTTCAAAACTTCGACGGAGATCTTATTCCCCTGCATCTTCAGGGCGCTGTTCGGTACTGTGATGACATCCTGCTTGATAGCGGTAATGATTTTTGCGGAAACGCTCATTCCTGGATGGAGCCGGCTATCGAGCGTATCCAGGCCGATAGTCACGTTGTAATTCACCACGCCCGAAGTGATCGTCCCCAATGCGTCCATTTTCTCCACTTTACCGGAAACGGTCAGCCCATCGATAGCGCTATAGGTCATCATCACCTTCTGGCCGATGGAAACGCCCGGGATATCCACTTCATTGACTTGCACCTGCGCTTTGAGCGTGCTCAAATCACCGATAATGATCGGGGCTTGGCTGGCATTGCTACTGGAAAGACGGCTCAAATCATCACCATTTTTTATATTGATGGCGTTGACCGTGCCGCTGATAGGAGAGGTGACTCGCCGCTGGGCGGAATCGGCAAGCGTCTTCTTGTAACTGAGCTCGGCGGCGGCAAGACTCTCCTGGGCGGCGCCGATCTTGGTGCGCAAGATCTCTCGATCGCGTTCCGTGTCGCTCCCGCCGTTTTTAGCATTCGACAGATTCGCCTCCGCCTGGCTGACCCCGATTTCAGCATTCCTGAGCGAGGTGCGGGCCTGAGCCAAACTCACCGAAAGGGCATCATTATCGATACTGAAGAGCGCCTGCCCCTTCTTGACCGCATCACCGACATTGACGGCGAGATTGACCACAGTGCCGGAAATAGTCGGGTCCACGGTCGCCAATTGATCCACCACGATATTGCCGCTCCCCGAAATAGCCGTCGTGATGGCGCCTTTTTCCGCTTTGGCCGTCACATACTGGACAGCGGTCGTTTTGCTTTGCGTGCTCCGGTACCAAGCGTACCCGCCACCCAGCACCAGGAGCGCTATCAGACTGATGGTATATTTTCTTTGCATGGCCTTGTATTATTGATTGTTCGCTTCCTGGCTGAAAATACGGATCAGATCGGCGCTGATGACGCCGCTCTCGCTCGGACTGCCGATCACTACCACGTTATCACCTTTCACGATATCGCTCAGTTTCACGTTCTCTCCACTGCGCTTGAGAATCGTTTTCTCCGTCACCGCCACGGTATTTTCTTTATTGTTCTTGTCATTGATGATCAGGCTGTTGTCCGAAACAGAGATGACTCTGCCTGCTATTCCATGAGCATTACGAAAATCACGGCCATCGAATCTCCCATCGAATCCGAAACGCTCCAGCATACCCCCGCGAGCGCCGGCCATCATGCCGCGCGGTCCGCCGACAAAATTACGCTCATAATTCTCCCCGAAAGCGTACGAGAACTTCGCCTTATGAATGCCGACGGCTACGCCGGAAACAAAGCTCGCCAGAGCGATGATCAGCATACCGACAACAATCGCCACGGACTTGAAATATTTCGACTGCACCATTTCTTTTGCATTCATACAATTATTCTTAATACTGATTTAATAGCTATACTGACGCCGCTCTGTCGCCCCAACATACATGCTGAGAAACAGGAGAAAAATAAAGGTTGGCACCAGCAGCAGGAGGATCGGTACGACCGGAACGGTTTCCAGGAGCAAGAACACAAAGTTATTCCAGTCACCGGCGACGATAGCGGCGTCCGAGAAGAGGAGCGCGATGACGCTCCAAAATTCAGATCCGAGAAACGCTCCTCCGTACAGCAGGCCCGCGGAAAGTATGGCGACTCCGGAAAACAAGAGTCCGACATACGACACCGCCACACGACGCTTGAGCTGCCCGGTCCTGGCCGCCGCGATGGCTTGAAAGATTTCACTCTCAAAGTCTTCTCTGCAAAGAGAAGGCTCTATCTTTTTGAAAAGTTTTCGCACAGTATCCATAATCTGCTCCTTTATTGATTAGTACGTCTCTTGCTCCGGCGCCGACGCATCGCTGTCTAAAAAGGCTCTTTTGAGCAGTTTCAAGGCCCTTTGATGGCGGCTCTTGATGGTGTTGTATGGTTCCCCGAGGATCTCGGCAATTTCTCCCAAAGAAAAATCTTCCCGATAAGCGAGCAGAAGCAAAGCGCGGTACAGCTCGGGAACTTTGGCCAGCGCTTTTTCCAGCGCCTCGATCTTTTCCGTTTTTTCCAGGATCTCGTCTGGCAACGGACGATCCTCATCGATCATGTCCAGAGTATTCCTCCCCTCATCATCTTCAAAAAAAGAAAAAGGGATGCTTTTTTTCTTTTTGAAAAAATCGTAAGTGGTGTTTTTGGCAATGGTGAAAATCCATGTCTTGAAACTTTTTTTCTGATCAAAACGTGCGCCATGTTTCCAGGCCTTGATGAATGTTTCTTGGGTCAGGTCTTCCGCCACATTGCGATCGCGCGTGAGCTGAAAGATAAAATTGTAAAGAGGCGACAGATACCTTCGGACGAGCTGTTCAAAGGCCCGATCATCACCGCCGAGAAAGTCCGCTACCAGTTGTCGGTCATCGGGAAACATAGTATGCGTATTATGCGGAAAAATCTTGCGTGACAAGGAAAACACGGCAAAAAATTTACTCGATGGTGATCGCGACTATTTCGGACCGCGTCCCTATCCGCATCGTCGGTCCCCATGTCCCCGCCCCGCTCGTGGTGTACAGAGTAAACTCCCCTATCGGATACAGTCCATAATCATAGCCTTTGTGCACCAGGTGCGTGATAGAGGAGAAAGGGAATTGTTGTCCCTGGTGCGTATGCCCGGAAAGCATCAGGTTCACGCCGCTTTGGGCCACTTCGGCGATCCGAGTCGGAGCATGATAGAGAAGCACGTTCGGCCGGCCCAGGTATTGGTCCCGCAAAAATCCCAGCGTGGCGATGATGTCTTTTTCTTCCCCACGAGCAGGAAAGCTGATGCCGATCAGACGGAGCCCATCGATGTCACGCACCTCATCGTGCAAGATAGTCACCTGGGTATCCTGCAAAGCAGTAAAGGCTTTTTCGACACCCAGATAGGTCTCGTGATTGCCAGTCACAAAAAACACGCCGTTTTCAGCGCTGATAGTATTAAACGGTTGTACAAGAAAATCCAAGCGCCCATCCATTCCATCGAACAGATCTCCCGTGATCACCACGAGCTTGGGATGGAGCGCATTCACCTGTGCCACTATGCCCCGGAGAAAATCTCCTTGATACACGTGACCCAAATGCACATCGGAAAGCTGGACGATCGTTTGCCCTTTCCAGATGTCCGGAATCCCCGGGATACGGACAATAATATGTTTCACTTCCGGATGGAGAGCATGCCACACGCCATACAGAGACACAAGAAAGGCGAGCCCGATGAAAACCGCGCCCCACAGAGCCTTGTTCGGAGCAAAGCCGAGAGAGCGTCCCGCCCAAAGGATGAGCCACAGAGCCGTACAGGCCAGCACCACATTGACAAGAAAACCCAGCCAGAAGCCGGAGAGAAAATACGCGGTGCGCGTGGCGATATTTTCATAGGCATGAGCGATAATGGAAGAAAATATGAAGCTGACGGACAAAAAAACCAGCAGCGAGGCGATGAGGTATTTGGAAGCGCTGGCGGTGACTGCGAAAAAACGTACCAGTGACACATACACGAAGAAATGCGCCCCAAACAGGATGACCACCCCGAGCAAAAGAAATGCCGCGACTTGTACAATAGTATTCATAATATTTTGGGTATGCGGTTGTTTGATGGCCTTGTCTCTTTTATGTCCGCTGATCCTTTTTCTCCCATTCGGCTTCGCGGCCGACTTTTCTCTCCAGCAGACTGGCTTTCCGGATCAGTCTTTTGTTCTTTTCTGGCACGAGCGGGAAATGCCGCACAACATCGATAGCCTCCGCGATATGCCAGACATCTTCTTCGTCCGTGATCCACTGCGTGCCAAAACGCCTGAGGGAAAATGGCACCGAATAACTGCGAAGGGTCTTCTGCCCCGTCGTATTCATGAAATATTCATGAAAGTAAGAAAGCGCCAACTCTCGGATAGTCCGGTATATCGGATCACGGAATCTAAGCACGGCATGATTGGTTTTGCTGATCGCGCCCCAGTAACCGCCGCGCTTGTAGAGAGCGACCACGTGGTCATCATCGTACCGGAGCGTCGTCAAGTCAAGCAAGAGCGGCTCTTCCCCGTGCAGCCACAGGGCTGCAGCCGCGAGCATAGCGCCCTCGATGCAATGCGCTTTCTGCTCTCGGAGCACCTGCCGCGGCGACCGGCAGGTATCGCCCTGCTTCTCGTGGTTGATGGGCAAAGCATCCAGAAAATCCTGGATTTTCTCCGGCGTAGAAAGTTTCCGCAAAACGGCTGATTCTTTTGTCGATAAGCCAAACATAATGGCAGTATACCATTTTGTTCATAGACTCAAAAAACCACCCTGCGTCCGCCGGCTGGCGGATCAGGGTGGTTTCCTGGCACAAGAGCCATCGCACCAATTATTCTTTCACAATCAATGTGCCGAATTGCCCGGCCTGGCGATGTCCAGGGACAGAACAATAATACGTGAATTCACCAACTTTGTCGGCCGCGAATTCAATGATAGTTTCCTTGTCCAGAGGTGTCATTTCTTTGATGCCATACTCATCGAGAGTAAAGTCGTGCGACCCCTTGGTATTGGTTACCTTGATCCGGACGCGATCCCCCTTGTTGACGCTGATTTCTTTCAGTGAGAACCATTTCCCCGCGTCGTCATAATAAGACGTCATGGAGAATTCCTTCACGTCGCCCGTTACCCGAGCGTCCGTCTTCTGCTTTTTGGACGCGCTCACTTGTTCGGTCCCATTCTTCAGCAGTCCAAGTCTGGAAAGCTTGTTCTTCTCATATTTTGCTCCCGTGTAGAACATCCCGCCCGCGACCAGCAGCAGCATCAAACCGATGACGAGCGTTCTCTTGCTGTATCCCAATATCATATCTTCTTCTGACATAATTTTTATCCTTACTTTTTAGCTGCCGTATTCTATCACACAAGGACACTCGCGTCACGCCTATCAAACAAGTGAATACATCGCAGCCAATCCCGCGAACGTCATCAAAACCACGACAAACCATCCAACCATATTGGTCCATGCGCCATTCGCATGCTTTCCCATGATGGTCTTGTTACCGCTCAACAGGACAATCAAGACCAGTACCACAGGAGCAATCAGACCGTTCAAAACCGCCGAATAAATCAGAGCCTTGATAGGATCGAGTCCGATGAAATTCATGGCCAAGCCCATCAGCATAGACAGACCGATCACTCCATAGAAGGCACGAGCTTGTCGCAAGGTTTTGGAAAGACCATGCTCCCAATGAAAACTTTCCGAAAGCGCGTAAGATGCCGAACCGGCCAACACCGGTATGGCGAGCAGGCCTGTCCCGATAATACCGAAAGCGAACAAGAAGTAGGTGGCATCTCCTGCCAGTGGCCTCAGAGCCTCGGCGGCTTCGGCTGCGCTCGTAATAGTCGTGATGCCATGAGTGAAGAGCACTGCGGCACACGCGGCAATAATAAAAAACATGACGAGGTTGGAGAGCAACATGCCCGACCAGACATCGATGCGCATAGCTTTTATTTCCCGATAGGTTGTACCCTGCCGGGACTGAAGGGAGGTGTGGCCCTTATCGATTTCCTCTTCGACTTCTTGCGATGTCTGCCAGAAAAAAAGATAGGGTGAAATAGTAGTGCCCAAGATAGCGCAGATGAGAATAAGCTGATCCTTGGAAAAGGTCACTGATGGAACGAGCGCCGCGCGGGCGATCTGGCGCCAATCCAAACCGGACAGGATGGCGGAGGCGATATAGGCCAGCAAAATGAGTGCGAGGTACTTAAGGTACTGGGCATATTTGGTATAGGGAATGAAGATCTGCAATCCCACGCTGAGCAAGGTGAAAAAGACAACCAGTAAACCGAAATAAGCCGATGGAAAAAGCAGTTGCGCCCCTTGCGCCATCGCTCCCAAATCAGCCCCGATATTGAACGCGTTCGCTCCAAAGAGCAAGAAAACGGTGCCGTAGAGAATCCTTTTGGGAAAGTGTTGGCGGATATTCGCGGCCAATCCGTACCCCGTCTGCAGACCGATACGCGCGCACATTTCCTGGACGACCGCCATCAATGGGAAGGTAAAGGCTGCGAGCCACAGCAGTTGAAAGCCGTATTGCGAACCGGTTTGAGAATAGGTAGCGATGCCCGACGGGTCATCGTCCGAGGCACCAGTCGTCAGCCCTGGCCCCAGCGTACGCCAATATTCCTTCGCTTTTTGCAACGACGACTGAGCAGGAAGGTTGACATCTCCCATATCTGTTTTCTGAAAAGTATTCTCCACGGCGATAGCCAAAACTCCTTCAGCCTCATCAAGAGGACTTTTTATTTCTTCGCTCATTGATATTGTGCATAGTGTATCTTTCTAGATTTTATCATACTCCCGACTGCTTCCCTATCGGGAAAGAAAAAGAGACTCTGTATACGGGCAATAGGAATCCTGCTCCTCGCGGATTTTCTCCTGATGTCTCCCCTTGCCAGGAAACAAAAACTTCCCGACGAGCTGTGCTTGCGCCACGGTACACGATTCAAGGCGGCAAGGTACCCAACTGCATGGAACATCCAAAATAGCCGCAACCGATATAATAGACATGGGTGTCATCTACGACTTTTTGCAATATGTACAGCGAGTCTAACGGTGTGCCGAACACGAAAGGGAAGCCGCCTGTCCAGGCGCAAGGGCGGCCACGGTATGCTCAACCCAGGCCCTCCAGTGCAGATGTGGCCTCCGCCGGTATTCGAGTCATTCAATAAAACAAGAAAGTATCCGCTTGTTGCGCAGTCGATGACAATAGGAAGCACGCTGTGCGCTGTTGTAAGCGCTGCCGCGTCGCGAGTTTTTTGACGAGCATCGCCAATGCCCACCAAAATAATACTCGCCAAAATACCGACGATGGCGATAACCACCAGAAGCTCTATGAGCGTGAATCCTCTGTGCGAGAATTTATTTTGTTTCTGATTGAGATTGTTTTTCACTCATCCAGTATAGAGAAAAGCATAGCAAAGAGAAAATTTTTATTGGATCAGTTCCCTTGTGATAAGCATAGAGGTGAAGCACTATTCAAATCCCTTCACTATCGCCGCTTGTCCTAGTGCCATGTTTTTACTATACTGCCTGCAAAGGTCGATGAGCTCTGCAAAAGATAATCCATCTATTGTTTCATACATTTATGCGTATTACTTTTCTTGCGATATTCGCTCTTCTCGTTTGTGCTGGCGTGGGAATAAATATGGTTCAAGCAGCCAGCGACAAAGTCGCCGTCTGCCATGTGACAGGCTCTGAGAAAAATCCTGTCGTGACCATTTCCGTAGACCAGCACAGCCTCACGGCTCACGCGGAACACGGAGACACGCTCCTGGATCCCATCAATGGCTGCGGCGGCGATGGCGGCCCCGGCCCTGTTCCGGAATAGCGGGCACTCAGCCGGCGTCAATATCGAATAAAGAGGCTTTAGCAAGCCTCTTTATTTTTATCTCCGTATCGTGAACAAGAGGAGCGGACACTCACCCTGTCCCTTCATGTATCAAGGGCATGACCACTATTCGTAACGCCAGGCGAAGCTACCGAGAAAACTGGAAGGAGTTGATCATCTTACCCCCTACCTCATACAGATTGACGGTGATCTGTTTGCCAGCTACTTCCACAATGCCGAAGCTTTTTCCTTGATAGCTGAATTCTGCCACCCCTGACTTGGGCAATTCGTGATCATACGAATCGGTATTCCCAAAGACAAACTGATAAATACTGCCAATGTTCCTCCGGCTATAGATATGCTCATGACCGTTAAACACGGCCGTCACGCCGTATGTGGTGAAAATATTCCACAGAGCATCCCGTTCATCCGCATAAGCATCCAGACTAGCGTCGATTTTGGAACTGACCGGGTAGGCAGGCTCATGGAAAAAAACAAAGGTGTTTTCTTTTTTGTTAGCAGCCAGGTCTTTTCCCAACCAATCGCGTTGGGTTTTATCGACGATACTTCCTTTCGGCTTCTCGCTATTCAGGACCACGAAATGGGAGTTTTGAAAATTGAACGAGTAGGTTAGCTCGCTGTATCCATCAGGGCCGTTGGTCGGGAGATCGAACATATTCTGCCAAGCGCTATCAGAGGAGGCTCTGCCGGTCCGATCATGATTGCCCATCAATTCATAGGTTTTCGAAACCAATGGCCCCAGGATATTTTTCCACGTCGTGAGGTTCCCGGCGCAATCCTCCCCGCAACTGGAAAGCAGATCTCCTTCCGTCATCAAGAAATCCACATTTTTCGCTGTTATGCTTTTCACGGCTTGCTGGAAGCCCCCGTTGGCATTTCCTGGTTTGAATCTCTGTGTATCACCGATGACAGCAAAGGAAAATTTTGCGTCATCAGAAGCGGGTGCCTGCGGCAGATTAGCTCGTGTTTTGTCCTCAATCGGAACACTCGGCTGCTCCACGCTGTTTTCCCCGTCTTTTTCTATGACCTCTGAAAAATGAAACCGTGACTGGACCATGAAGATACCGGCAATCACAAGCGCCGCCGCAAGAATGGAAAAAATGGAGAGAGGTATTTTTTTCATATTCTTATCATTCTGCTTGTAATATACCACAAGTTCTCCCGTCCCCTGGCCGCGCCCAAGGCACGGCCAGGGGCAGACTATAGAGATATAAAAAACAAGGCTTGTGACAGCCTCGTTTTTCAGTGCTCCGCCTTTATAGAGGATATGAGAACCCGTATCTCAACGCGATGAGGAATGAAAATTATAATAAACTTTATGTATCTCCATCAGTGTGCCAATAGCTCGTCCGAAGAGAGTGCCAAATATCGCGGCAAGGATAAAGTTCGTTGCGGAAAGAGGAAAATAGTCTTTAAGGAGGGTTCGTAGCCCTACCTCGAACACAATATAGAGGAGCAACACTCCAAAGCCTATTTTATCCATTTTTTCTATCTGAACGATACTTTCATCCTCGTTCCAAGACATAGCACTCATTCGTGAAAAGAAAAACAAACCAGGTAGAAAACCACTTACTGCGAGTAGAAGTGAAACCCAAAGACTCGCCCCTCGAAAGATAATTTGAAATGCGACTGCTCCAAGCAATGCGAGAGAAATAAAAAATAACATTCTCACGCGCGAAAGGAGTTTCTGATGCAATTTACCTTCCTGACGAAGAGTTCGTATTTCTTGAAAGAGAGAAATCATATCTTCAGTATAGCAGGTTCTGAAATCCTACCAGGGGTATAAAAAATGAGGCTTTAGTAAGCCTCAAATTTCATTGCTCGCTTGGCGGGACAGCTTTCGAACTTTTGATTGGGAAAGAGTATTTCCTGATCTAGGAATTGTTATTAATCAAACGAAACAACTATTAGCCTTAGTTTAATTTTATATAGTATTTCACACCGTAGATAACATTAGCATGTAGTGTTCTGAAACACTACAAACTGTAAATAATTCAAAAGCCGCTGGGTGATACCATGCGGCTTGCTTGGCGTTTTGCTATTTCGACCGAAATGTTACTCGGTCACCACTAGGCGCTTGTCACGTACCCACCGAAAAGTGTAACGTGCGTGACAAACGCTTCATGGCAGTCCGTCGGGAAACCCGGCAGCTTGTACGGGCAGTGACAATGGATCAGTCCTATGACTGCGAATCGTGATTGCGCTGCCCTTGGTCGTAGGCTCGCTGTATATCGATTGCCTCATCCACTGTCGCTCCACCCACCACCTCAGCGATGACAAACGGTGGAGTTCGAACGCCATTACTGGCATCAGTCTCCCCTTGATTGTGGGCTTCCTGCAACTTCTCGTCTTGCGTTTTCCATCCCATGAAAGCTCTCCTTTCGGTACTAGTAGAGCCAAAGGCGGCTGAAGCGCATACCGTTACGCTTCTGAAAGAATATAACTCTACATTGAACACCTTGTCAAGAAGGTACAAAAAAGAGACTGGCTCAATCCTCGTTTTTAATGGCTCCGGTGACAGGATTTACCCTAAAGGGCATAAACCTCGACTCCTGTCACCCTGAAAGATAAAAGAAAAAACCGCCCCGGATTGGGACGGACTTTTCTTTATGCTCCGGCGGCAGGATTCGAACCTGCGACCAAGTGATTACATGTGATCCTCTTGTTTCCAAGACGCATGGACTATATCATCTCCATCGCACGTTGCATTAGGAGTGAGGCGCTTCCCCCTCTATTCATCGGGGTACTCTCTTGCGAGATAGTCTCTGAACCTTCCCTTGCGGGCTTGGCTGCTGATTACCATAATCGTGCTGAACGATCGTAGGCTTCCAGCAATTCACCTCATTCTTCACTTCTTGATTTCTCAAGAAGGCTGCGTAATTTCGAATGTTCTTCTCTATGGCAATTCGCGCATATCAAGACGCATTTGTCTATTTCTCTTTGAACCCGTTCCCAACTTCGGGTGAGCCCATCCTGAGAAATCCCGAAATCTTTCCCGCCATCTGCGTGATGAAATTCGAGCGCATCCTGACATTGCTTATAGCCACAAATGGAACATTCTCCGCCTTTGTACTCGATAGCTTTTTTGCGAACAGCCTTACGCCGCTTCGCAACAGCGCGTTTCAAGTACTCTCGACGATCAGCATAGGTTCTTTTGTCTGGCATACATTATAAAGTATACCACACATGTTTCCACAGTCACCTGCTCTACCGCTGAGCTACGCCGGAATCTTCGATTGTCAATACTTTATTAAAAAACAAAGTATGTTAATTATACGCAAAGACGGCCGCCTTGGCAACCCCGAGCCTCATCCGCCCAGTGTTTCCAGCGCTTTGAGCGCGTATGATTTGATTGTGTCTTCGACATCAGGCGCCGCCAAGAGTTCCTCCCTAGTCAGCCAACGGCACACTGTTTTTTCATGCGTATCGGGCTGGATAATCTCATCCGTCTTCGAGGTAGCAAAATAGATGAAGGGGAGATGCCTATGATCTCCATTCACAGCATGAATATTCATAAACATCGGGGGGATCAATGGTTCTAATTTTCCGCTCCCCTCGGCGGCGGCAATTTTGTTTCCGGCGTAGAGCTCCACGTCCAGCCCTGTCTCTTCTTTGACTTCCCGTACCGCGGCTTCTTGCGGTGTTTCGTTGAGTTCGATATGCCCGCCGGGCGCAATCCATTCTTTTATTTTGTCATGCAAACGGATGAGCACTTTATCTTTGTGTACGACAAAAACTTCGGCGATCAGATCAATCTCTCCTGGTTTTGTATGGATATGCGGCATAACAAAGAAAGAAAAATGACTTTAGTAATCCCGAAGCTTCCGAATGTTCGCGTGTTCGCGGATCTTCTCGAGCGCTTTGGCTTCGATCTGGCGGATGCGCTCGCGCGTCACGCCGAATTCCTGCCCCACTTCTTCGAGTGTATGTGTCACACCATCTTCCAGTCCGAAACGAATGCGAAGTATCTTCTGTTCGCGTGGTGTCAGTTCATCAAGGATATCTGAGATATGTGTCTTCAGAAGTTTACGAGAAGCCGCCTGATGTGGCATTACTGTCTCCGTGTCTTCAATGAAGTCCCCGAGCACGCTGTCGTCCTCGTTGTCGCCGACAGACGTTTCCAGGGAAACGGTTTCCTGGGAAATTTTCTGGATATGGCGGATCTTGTCGACTTCGATATTCATTTCCGCGGCGATTTCTTCCGCCAATGGCTCCCGTCCCAGCTCCTGGACCAAGCGACGAGTGATCTGAGCATATTTGTTGATCGTTTCCACCATATGCACCGGGATGCGGATGGTGCGCGACTGGTCAGCCAAAGCACGCGTAATGGCTTGGCGGATCCACCAGGTGGCGTAGGTCGAGAACTTATACCCCTTGCGATAATCGAATTTCTCCACGGCCCGGAACAATCCGATATTCCCCTCCTGGATGAGATCAAGGAGCGAGAGATTGTGCGAACGACCGACATATTTCTTGGCGATCGATACCACCAGACGCAGGTTCGCTTCCGTCAGGCGCTGTTTCGCGGTCAGGTCCCCCTTTTCGATCAGCTTGGCCAGGCGCACTTCCTCTTCGCCGTTCAGCAGGGCCACCCGGCCGATTTCCTTCAGATACATCTGCACGAGATCGGAGGTACTTTCTTCGCCGAGATCCATCATTTTGTCTTTGGCTTTCGGTGCCACTTTCACCTTACCTTTCCCGCTGTCCTTCCCTCTGCTTTTTCCTTTTTCTTTCTTACCGAAATTGTCTCCTTCTTTCTCTATATCGATCTTGAGCATTTCTTCCGAACCAACCACGCGGATGCCGGACGTCTCCAATTTCTCATACAAACTCTCCAAGTGATCCAAATCCTGTTCCACGTCGGGAAGAATATGAATAATCTCGTCTTCCGTCACGAAACCGCGCTGCTTGCCGCGCGCGAGCAGCTCCGTCACGGCGTCCTGCCTTTCCTCAATGTGTTCTCTCGTTTGAGAAGCTCTCTTTTTTTCCGGCTTAACCTGTTTCTTATGAGCGACTTTCGCTTTCTTGGCGGCAGGCTTCGTTTTCTTGGCGGCATTTTTCTTCGGCATTTTTTTCAGCTGCTTTTTCTTGGCAGCCACGGACCGTTTTTTCCCGCCTGTCGGACGAGCTTTTTTCTGGACTTTCTTGTGAGCCACCTTCTTCGCTGGCTTTTTGACAGCCTTTTTTACAATCTTTTTCACTTTTTTGATCGCTTTTTTCATCTTTTTTTTCATACAATTTTATTAACTAAAAAATGGTGGAGCGACTCTCGTCAGCTCCATGAGATAATTTATGAATACTGCATCCTAGCAACCTTTCTCAGATTTGTCCAAAGAGATTTCCGTGAACTGCGCCAAAAGCTTTTTCTCCAGTTCTTTGTCCTTTCTCTCTCGCGCCTCTCTCAACGCTCGTTCCAGTCCGATCAGCTTTTCGCGTTTGGTAATTTCCACCATGAGGTCTTCCAAATATTTTTTCGCTATCTCCAGCATCTTGCCGGTTCTATCGGCCGGTTCGACGTCGATGAAAGACGGCGATTCCAAAACACGAAAGGTGAGCCTCGTCGCTTCGCTCTTCAAAACAGGATCCGTGATCAGAGATAACGGCTCTCCTCCTCCTGCCTGTACCAAGAAAAAATACAGCGGATGCTTTTCCAAAAACGCTTTCGTCTCATCATCGAGCAGGAGTTTGAAGAACGCTTCCCGAACGGTACTGTCCGCGTACATCAATCCTACCAATTCCTCCCGCAACAGTTCAGACCGCTTCCCGAATGCAGTATTATTCTGGAAAGGATCCGGCTTCTTTTCCCCTGCGAACGGGGTGTACCGTTCACGGCGTTCCCTGGATTGGGCTACCGCATTTACTACACCTATCACGAGTTTTTCTTCCATTTGGATGGCGCGGGAGAGCTCCTTGATCCAGAAAGACTGTTCAATAGGGTTTTTGACAAACATCAGCAGCTCAGTATATTCCTCCGCTATTTTCCGTTTGCCGTCTGGTGTGTTGTGATCATATCGCTCTAAGCTCGTTTCCAGAAAATACTGGAGCGCCGGCACGGATGAAGCTACCGCTTCACGCAATTTCTCCGGGTCCTCCTTGCCCATATCGGCTGCGTCCTTGCCGAAGGGCAAGGCGATGACTGACACCAGCATCTCTTTTTCCAGCGCCAGCTCAGCGCTTTTGCGAGCGGCTTTCTGCCCGGCACCATCCATATCAAAAAACAATTTCACTTCGTTGCCATAGCGCTTCATGATTGTCAGCTGGTCTGGCGTCAGCGCTGTACCGGAAACTGCTACCGTATTTTTGATACCCGCCTGATGCATCGCGATCACATCCATATTGCCCTCGACGATAATGGTCGCCGCAGACTGTTTCATGGCCAGTTTCCCGTGGAACAGTCCGTACAGCGCCCGACTCTTGTGATACACCGAAGTTTCGGGAGTGTTGATATACTTGGCCTGCGTTTCATCGCTACCAGGAGCCACTCGAGCGGAATACCCGATCACCCGACCGAGGATATCGAAAATAGGAAACATGACGCGATCGCGGAAACGATCATAGTAGCCATTGCCGCCATCTTTTTTCAGTATCAGTCCCGCCTGTTCTATTTCCTCCGCTCGGAAACCCCTCCCGATCAAGAAATCGAGGAGGTGTCGCCAGCCATCCGGCGCATACCCCAGACGGAAGCTCTGAATACTCTCTTCCGACAAACCGCGCCCGCGCAGATAGCTCCCTATCTTTTCTTTGCCCGCGTCCCCTGCCAATTGTTTTTCAAAAAATTTCGTGGCCAATTCCAAAAGATCATAGATGCGATCCTTGGTTTCCTTGTTCTTTTCCTCGCCTTTATGCTGCGGCAGTTCTACTCCTGCTCGTTCGGCAAGCATCTTGAGCGCTTCACGGAACTCCAGCCCCTCCATCTCCATCACGAAGGCGAATACATCTCCTCCCTTGGCACAACCGAAACAGTGCCACATCGCCTTTTCCTCGTTCACCATAAAAGATGGGGTACGTTCCTGGTGAAACGGGCAACAAGCCTTCCAGTGCGCTCCCGATTTTTCCAGCCGAACATACGTGCCGATAAGTTCGACAATATTCAACCGCGCCTTGATTTCATCAATAGTTCCGTCTGACATATACCTTCAAGATAGCGCCAAACGGCTCTGAAAAGCAAATCTCCCGCTCTTTGCGGGAGATTGTTTAGCACGGGCAGCTCTTTCCGTCTCATTTCCCCAAAATGAGAGTCACTGGAGCAACAGACGTTTCTTTATTTTTCACCTCTGCCGGAAGAGTTTTCACCTGAGGGTATTTTTTGATGACCGTCATCTTGATTATTTCCGCTTCTTTCTCCAAACCAACCGCGTAATAGAGCGTCGTGCCGGCATAATCTTTGAGCGTATTCCCGGGGGTCACGCTGGCATACCCTTCTTTTTTCAAAAAATCTACTGCTAAACCGGCGCTCCCTTTGGCTGCACCTCCATTCAAGACGCTGACAGACGCCTTCTTGACCGCCACGAGAGCATCCTCGTCAGCCTGTCCGGCGGATGGCTTGGTCTGATCGCTCTCTGCGGTTTTTGTGACATCAGCCGCAGCAGCATTCTGCTGTTCATTCGCTTGTTCTGACAATACCGCTATGGAAGGTTCCGCCTTGGCCGCCCGTTCCGTCTTCCACTTGGAATAGGTCCCCCACCCGATAGAGGCAATGCTCACGATAACAAAGAGAAGCATGAAAGCGAACAACAGCGCCCCCCACAACGATTCATGCGAGCGCGTCCTGGGAATATCTTGTGCATGGGAAACGGCGTCTGTTTCTTCCGGCGGCACTTCCGGCGTAGCGGACTGTTCTGTTTGCATCTCTGACATAAGCATTTTTATTTTACACGATTGTATTATACCACAGGACCAAGAAAAAAGAGGGGGCAGCCCTCTTTCTTCCCTCACTTGATAGCGCTCGCTACCGCTTTGACCACGCCCTTATCAAACGGCGGAGGAATAATACGATCCGCAGTCGGTTTGGGTACCAATGCCGCCAATTTCTTCGCGGCCCGAATCAACATCGTGTCGGTAATATCTTTCACCCCATTATCCAACGCACCCCGGAAAATACCCGGGAAGCCGAGCGAGTTATTGATCTGATTGGCGAAATCCGAGCGACCTGTCGCCACCACTGCCGCCCCTGCCTTCTTCGCTGCATCGGGCATAATTTCCGGTATCGGATTGGCCAGAGCAAAAACGATGGCGCGCGGTGCCATGCTCTTCACGTTCTCCGCGGTCACCGTATTGCCCCGTGAAACTCCGATAAAGGCGTCTGCGCCGACAAGAGCCTCGGTAACTCCCCCACACAACTTCTGCTTGTTGGTCACCTTGGCTAACCTGCGTTTGAAGTCATTGATATCCTTGCGGGCCTCATTGATGATGCCTCGGCTATCCACAAGCAGCAGATTACCGACACCGAACTGGAGGAGAAGATTGGCGATCGCGTTTCCGGCAGCACCCGCTCCCGCTATGACAACGGTACTTTTTTTCAGGTTTTTCCCTACCGCTTTGAACGCGTTGATCACGCCGGCCAGCACCACCATGGCTGTCCCGTGCTGATCATCATGGAAGACAGGGATATCCAAAAGCGCCTTCAATCTCCGTTCTATCTCGAAACACTGCGGAGCCGCGATATCCTCGAGATTGATACCTCCGAATACCGGAGCGATGTTTTTGATCGTCGCTATGATCTCTTCCGTATTTTGAGTAGAGAGCACGATAGGAAACGCGTCGATATCCGCTAGCGCCTTGAACAACATCGCCTTCCCCTCCATGACGGGGAGTGCCCCCTCCGGTCCGATGTTCCCGAGACCGAGCACGGCCGAGCCATCCGATATGACAGCGACCGTATTGCCTTTCATCGTGTACTCGCGCATCTTGTCTTTGTGTTCTGCCAGGTACGAAGAAACCGCCCCGACACCCGGCGTATAGTAAACGCTCAGATCGTCTTTGGTGGTCATCTTGGCTTTCGGTTGAATCATGATTTTCCCCCGGAGCTTCTTATGCACCGCCATCGCCTTTTTGGCAAAATTATTTTTCAATGCCATATCATTTCAATAAAAAAATTATGAAGAATTACTTCTTCTTCGCCGTATCAATTCCCAATAGCTTGATAACAAAATAGACAATGAGAGCAATAATGAGAAAATCAATAGTCGTGCTCACAAAGTCTCCCCACAGAATTTCCACATTGCGAATCGTAAATTTTGCGTTTTTCAAATTTGCTGCATTCACCAGCACGAGTCCGATGAGAGGGTTGATGATATCGGTCACCAGTGCCGTGACCATTTTGGCTACCGCGCCGGCCAGTACGAATCCTACTGCCACCCCCACGACTCCCTGTTTACGGATAAAATCCATAAACCCCGCCATATACGCCTTGATATCCATAAATATATTGTTTGCTTCTTCGTGTATATTATCAGTGTAGCATACTCGAAAAAAGGCTCATATCAAGCAACCATCGGCACTTCTATCGCCAAAACAAAAGCACCTTTTTTCGCTTGCAAGTGGACACGCTCCGTCTCCCAGAGACCGATGGCATCCCTTTTCTCCAGCGCCTGACCTTCTATAGTCACCGCACCGTCAATCACGAAAAAATATACGCCCTGTTCTTCCTTTCGCAAGGCATACTCGATGCTGGTATCGGTATCGAAGCGTCCCAGAGACAGGAATGCGTCTTGATGGATAGAGAGGGCGCCGCTCTGCTCGCTTGCTTCCGGTCCGACGACCAGATAAAAAGCATTTTGGAAAAGAGCCGCGTCAAAAGGTTTCTGTTCATAGCGCGGAACAACGCCCGGCGCGCGGGTCAGGATCCATATCTGCAACAAACTCACCGCTTCCGTCTGCGAAGCGTTGAACTCCGCATGCTCGACGCCGGTACCCGCGCTCATCACCTGGACTTCGCCCGTTTGGATCATAGCCGCATTCCCCATACTGTCTTCATGAGCGAGCGCACCGGAGAGAGGAATGGTGATGATTTCCATATTCTCATGCGGATGCCTGCCGAACCCCTGGCCCGCCGCAATAGTGTCATCATTGATCACCCGCAGCGCGCCGAAACCCATCCGCTCAGGATTGTAATACGAAGCGAAGCTGAAAGAATGGCGGGTTTCGAGCCACCCCTGTTTCACGTATCCGCGCGAATGAGCTTTATGCAAAATAGCCTGCATCACCGTAGATTACAGCGTGGTAAATACCTGCTCCTCGGCATAACGCACCTTGACCGCTTGAGCGGCCGGGTCATCTATCTTGCGGAAACCCAATCCCACCATGACGCGCGATACCAAACCACGTTTGTCGAGACCCAGGATTGCATCGAAGGCTTGCGGATCGAATCCTTCCATCGGCGCCATATCAATCCCTTCCACCGCTGCCGCTGCCGCAAGGACGCCCAGGGCGATATAGACTTGCCTGACTGCCCACTCGCGCGCACCAGCCTCTCCCTTCGCCTCTATGCTGCCATTCAACATGCCTCGAAAACCTTCCAAGGTTTCCACAGGAATGTTTTTCGTCACAGCGATGCTCTGCAGGTACTTGTCCACCAGCGCGGCATCGACATTCTTCTCAGTCGCCAAAACGAGGAAGTGGGAAGCGTCGGTAATCTGCGGCTGATCATAGCCTGCGGCACGCAATTGCTTGCGCAGCTCCGTATCTTCCACGATGACGAAGTGCCACGGCTGGAGACCGAACGATGAAGGAGCGAGCCGGAGCGCCTCTTTCAAAGTATGTAACTGCTCCGCTGAGAGCTTCTTTTCCGGATCAAACTGCTTGGTGGCATAGCGCCACTGCAATGCTTCGATAATATTTGACATAATATTCATATCAATCACAAATTATACTTGCATCCTAACAGATAACATACTATTATACAAGTACATACATATTAGTAAGTATAACTCTCTATGAAACAAGGCTCTCTCCAAACATCGTGCCCACTCGAGAAGACGCTTCGGATGATTGTCGGAAAATGGAAAACCATTCTCCTGTGGCATCTTTCCTCCGGGAAGAAGCGCTACGGGGAACTGAAGAAGCTCATTCCGGCGGTGAGCGAAAAGATGCTCATCCAATCGCTCCGCGCGCTCGAACAAGACGAGCTTGTGATTCGTCGCGTCTATCCCGAGATTCCGCCGCGCGTCGAATACAGTCTGAGCAAGCGAGGCAAGAGCCTCTCCTCACTCATCTGCGCCCTCAATACTTGGGGCAAGAAACATCTGTAAAAACTCCCGCTCCGCATCAGAAGCTAGGGCAACACCTCCTGACTTTCTTGGATATCGATCAGAAAAAGATTGCGGAGCTCCGACGCGAAAGTGTGGTTCGTGCTGATCACGTTCACTTCATAGTTGATCCAAAAGCTGAGCCAGTCAAAATTGCAGCTGCCCACGGAAGCCCAGTGATCGTCTATGACAATGGATTTGGCATGCAGCACCTTCGCGGTATACAAAAAGACACGGACGCCATGGCGGCGCAATGTTTTAAAATACCTTTTCGCCAGCAGATCCGCCAGCAGAATATCCGACTTCTCGGGGAGCAGGATACGGACATCCACGCCTTTCGTATGCGCGTAGTAAAGCGCCCGACGAAATTCCGCGTTGGGGGAAAAATAGGCGCTGGTGATATAGATATATTTTTTGGCCGCGGTGATATGACGAAGGAAAGAACGATAGAGATCCTTATCATGGAGATAGAAAGAGTTGCCGGCAATGGAAAACTCCGCCCCTTCCTTCTTGGAGAGCACTCGTCCGACAGGATCCATTTTACGAGACCGCTGCCATACGGTATCGAAAGACCGAGCCAGTTCGCTCACTACCTTGCCGCGCAAACAGACTGAGGTATCCCTCCACGAACGCGCTTGCCCCGCGATAATCACACCGCCGATATGTGCTTCGTTCCTATCCACCACAAGCAGTTTGCGGTGGTCTCGGAGCACCAAAGGGAACAATCTCTTCAGAGAAGGGATGAGGATCCCCCGGTGGAAAGCCACTTGCACTCCCCCTGCCTCAAGCTCTTGCCGCAGCGCTCCACGGTAAAAACCGAAGCTTCCCACCGCGTCAAACAGCAGGCGGACGACCACCCCCGCTTTGGCTTTGGCTAAAAATAAATCAGCGAAGGTCCGTTCGATCGTAGTGCCCCCGCCAAAAATATACTGTTCCAAGTCGATGGTCTCTTTCGCTTCACGACACGACGCCAGCATCGCCTCCCAGGCCATTTCAGAAGTAGTGGAAAATTTCCAAGAATAGGCTTCGTTCATAATTTACTCCCCGATGATTTGCAAAGCTATTTTTCTCGGACGTGAACAATCGAGTTCTATGGCAAATACCCTCTGCCACGTACCCAGCTGCAAACTATTTTTCATCACGTTGAGCATCGTTGAAGTCGGCAGATGGAGAGCCTTGCTATGAGCATGTCCGTTAGCCTTCTCGAAAGGCGTCATATTGACCGTGCGTATCTTGAAATTGTCATGCATATATTTGTACGTTCTCGGCGCCAGTTTTTCCAATAAAACTTTCATATCCTTGATGAGGAGCGGTTCGGCCTCATTCACGATCACGGCCATCGTGGTATGGAGGCTCTGGATATTGATAATGCCGTTTTTTATTTTGGATGCTTTTATTTTTTTCTGGATTTTTTCGGTAATATCGATGAAGTCCAGCGTCGTAGCGGTCGTCAACCGTATGACATGATTTACGATTCTCATATTGTTATGCTTTGTGAATTAAGCTACAAACGTTCTATATCTGCAGTAATGAATATTTTTCATTATACTCCATGATGCGACAGGTGTCCTTCCGTTTGCATATCTTCAGATACCTGGTATCATAAAACACTGCTTTTTCAGGCAGTTTGCAACTTAAAAAATACCTCGAAATAACCTTAAATTAAGGAAAAGGGGTAATCGAAGTCCCATTCCAACAAAAGGAGTCAGAAAGATGAACAGAAAAAACGCGCTTCTATCGGTATACGACAAAACCGGCATCGTGGAATTTGCCCAGTCGCTCGTCCTACTCGGCTGGACGCTGTATTCCTCAGGAGGAACAGCCAAGACTATCGCTGCTGCAGGAATCCCTGTTTCCGACGTTGCCAGTCTCGTCGGCGGAGAGGCTATCCTCGGACATCGGGTTGTGACACTCTCGCGCGAAGTCCACGCAGGACTCCTCGCCAGAAATATCGACATTGATATCACTGAACTCGAAAAGCTCGGCGTCCCTTGGCTCGACCTGGTCTGCGTCGACATGTATCCGCTCAAGGAAGAAATCAACAATCCTGAAAGCACGCCGGAATCCGTCATCGAAAAAACCGATATCGGCGGCCCCACGATGCTACGCTCTGCCACCAAAGGCAGGCGCATCGTCATGTGCGACCCAGACGACAGAATAGGAATCATTCGGTGGCTCAAGGACGGTGAACCGGCTCGGGAATATTTTATCACCAAGCTCGCCGCCAAAGCTGAAGCCACTGTCGCTGACTATTGCCTCGCGTCCGCTATATACCATGGCAAGGGCAAGTATGCTGGCATGATCGGCAAGCGTTCGATTGTCTGCAAATACGGAGAAAACGGTTATCAGACACCAGCCGCTCTCTATTCGTGCGAAACCAACGATCCTCTCGCGTTGGATAAGTTCCAACTGGTTGCCGGAGATGCGCCCAGCTACAACAACCTCTGCGACCTTGACCGTCTCTTGCAAACCATGACACATATTGCAGCGACGTTTCATGTGAACTTCTCAGATATGCCTTCGATTGCGATTGGTGCCAAACACGGCAATGTCTGCGGTGCAGCAGTGGAAATAGACGAGGTCACAGTTGTCCAGATGATGCTCGCAGGCGATCCGCTGGCAATTTTCGGCGGTCTCGTCATGCTGAACTTCGACGTTACCGAAGATATTGCTGAAACACTTCTTTCCTACGGCATGATCAAAGGACAAAGACGGCTTCTCGACGGCATCATCGCACCTTCATTCGACGAAGGAACGGTGGAACTCCTCAAACGCAAAGGTGACAAATGCCGGTTCATCGCCAATCCGGCACTGGCCAACCTGAATCGCAGCAGCCTCGACCGCGCACCGAGGTCTCGCTATGTACGGGGCGGATTCCTTCTTCAGCCGAACTACACGTTCATCCTGAATTTACATGATCCAGATCTCGTGCAGTACGGCAAGGCGGACAGAGGACAAGAACAAGACATGCTTTTGGCCAAAGCTATCTGCGACACATCGAATAGCAACACCATCACGGTCGTTTCTAATGGAAAGCTCATCGGCAACGGTGTCGGTCAACAAGCCAGAGTCTACGGATCGCGCCTGGCACTGACAAGAGCAGAAACAAGTAATCACTCCGCTGCGGAATCCTCGGCCGCTAGCGATTCATTCTTTCCATTCACGGATGGTGTCGAAACGCTTGCTCTAGGCGGCATCAAAGCTATCATCTCAACCAGCGGTTCAGTAAATGATGGAAAGGTTATCGCCTACTGCGAAGAAAACGGTATTGCTCTCTATCTGATTCCCGACAAGAAAGGGCGGGGCTTTTTCGGTCACTAGAAAAAAGCGGTATTTTCTCACCTCCCGGTTCCACGATGATTCATCCGTGGAACCTTTTTTTATTTCTCTAAAAAAGCGCCCAAGAATGGACACACACCTCTTTTTGTAGTAGTTTGTCTGTTGTGGGTTGCCACATGAAATCTGGAGAGATGGCCGAGCGGTTGAAGGTACTTGCTTGGAAAGCAAGCGTGCGGGAAACCGTACCGAGGGTTCGAATCCCTCTCTCTCCGCATCAAGTATTTAGTATCGAGTGACTCGTTTAGAGGAGTTACGAGGTAACCTTATGAAAAACAAAGATATAAAAGATCCTGTGAAAAAACCTGTCATCTTTACCATTGGCCACTCCACCCACCCTATCGACGAGTTTATGGAGCTGCTGAAAGCACACGCGATACAAGAGGTCGCCGATGTCAGAACAATACCTAAGTCGCGCCACAACCCACAGTTTAACGAAGATGATTTAAAAAAATCTCTACGAACGGCGCACGTACGATACAAACACATAAAAAGACTCGGAGGGCTACGCCATACAACAAAAGATTCGATAAATCTTGGCTGGCACAACACTTCGTTCAGAGGATATGCTGACTATATGGCGACTCCGGAGTTTGAAGAAGGGCTTGAGACACTGCTGAAAATCGCAAGCACAAAAAATACGATAATTATGTGCGCCGAGGCAGTGCCATGGCGATGCCACCGCTCGCTCATTGCCGACGCGCTCACCAAAAAAGGTTGGTTGGTACGCGACATTATGAGCCACACCTCCGCCGTAAAACACCGCTTAACACCATTTTTGAAAGTAAGAAAAGGACAACTCATATATCCCGCACCTAAAACATGATCCGCCTGTCCTATGTCTCGTTTGTCTCAAAAGGGTGACCCGACCTCCTCAATTCTCTCGCCGGACAAGACCTCCAAGAAATCCCAGAGCGGCTTGATTTCTCAAAGTTCTAGACCGATGACGCCCGCAGTGAACAAAGTGAACGAAGGAGAGAAGGAAGCCAACTGCTTGGCTTCCGAGAGGGATGAGAAAGACGGAGCGATGTTTCGCGAGCACGCGAAACCGCGAGTCGGGGTCGCGGAAATCCGGTCGCGACGGCGAGCGGATTATCTGTGACCGAATCTTCTTTAAATCTCTCCGCAGAAAGAAAAGAACCGCACAAGGCGGTTCTTTTTTGAATCTTTTTAATTTACATCAATATTCAGCGGATTTCCCGGATTCCGACAAGTTTGAGCGTGTCCTGATCAGGCGTGCGGCCGTGGAACACCACGACTCGATCGCCGATTGAGAGCTTGCCATCGTTCTTGGTTTTTTGCATCAACCGTTCGGTGAACGTCTCTAGCTTTTGATCATCTTCGAAAAGATAGGGATCCACTCCCCACACCAAAGAAAGCGCGTTCCATGTATCGCGACTGTTCGTCGCGACAAACAGCTTACCCTCCGGTCGGAAATGAGAAAGGATACGCGCCGTATAGCCGCTCATCGAAAGAAGCAGAATCGCCTCCACGCGAAAGCTCTTGGCCAGCTCATAGACACTGCGCATCATCGTGGCGTACTCGCTCTGAAAATTGAGGCCGAGTGTCTGATACAAATCATCGAACGGCGATTCCTCTGTTTTTCCGATGATTTCCGCCATCATTGCAACCGTCTCCACCGGATACTTGCCCATGGCCGATTCTTCGGAGAGCATCACGGCATCCGCATGGTCAATCACAGCATTGGACACGTCGCTCACCTCAGCCCGTGTCGGGCGAGGATTCTCTGTCATACTTTTCATCATCTGGGTCGCGACGATTACCGGCTTGGCAGCACGCAAGCTTTCCGCGATGATCTGCTTCTGGAGAATGGCCACTTCGCTTTCCGGCATTTCGATGCCCAGGTCTCCGCGCGCGACCATGATAGCATCACTGGCCTTCACGATGGCTACGAGATTTTTGATCGCTTCTTTGCGCTCTATCTTGGCAACGAGTTTCGGCGCCAGTGCACCCTCGGGGAGCATCTCTCGCATCGTCAGTCGCACCTGCTCGATATCTGCGGTGGAACCCACAAAGGAAAGTCCGACGAAATCCACTCCCTCCTCCAAGACAAAGCGCAGATCTTTCAAATCCTTTTCGGAAAGGATGGAAAGGGTCAGGTGTGAATCAGGAAGGATGACCCCCTTGCGATTCTTGATTACGCCATCATTTTTCCCCTCCGCGATAACGCAGTTTTCTCCAACTTCCGTCACGGTCAATTCCACCAGTCCATCTTCGATGAGAATAACGTGCCCCACCCGCACGCCGGAAATAACGCCCGCCATATCGAGCAACATCGTTTTGTCTTTGGATTTCGGAAGATTCTCTTTCTGCGCGATATCGCTCACGCGGACCCGACTGCCTTTTTGCACTTCTATAGAATCCACTACCGCTGTCCGGATGCGTGGTCCTTGCATGTCAGCGAGGATGCCGATCGGAATATCGAGTTCACGAGATACCTCTCTGACACGATTGATAAGCATCCGATGCCACGCGTGCTCGCCGTGCGAAAAATTGAGTCGCACCACGTTCATCCCCGCCTCTACCATCTTGCGCAGGATGTCTTTCGATTCCGAAGCCGGCCCGATCGTCGCGACAATTTTTGTTTGTTTCATATTTTTGAGCTCCATGAGTTTTTAGTTTTCAGCTTCACTCGCTTTCTCATTATACCGTAAAACAAAAATTTTAAGAAAAAGAAAAACGGCCGGTCTCGCAGAAGTAAGATTCTCTTCTTTGAAACCGACCGCTCGGTCGGGAAACTGTCGCTCCGCTCTACTCCGGGCAGACGCGAAAGGTTTGCGTCCCAAGGGACCTACCGTTCTCGTCGAAGATTTTCTTCGACTCCCGATAACATTCTTGTTGGGAAGCCGGTGCCCGTGGCCGCTCCACGTAGACAACAGGTGCGGGAGGAGGCACATAATAAGCAGGCGGAACGTAGTACGCGGGAGGCGCTACATACGACGGCCTCGTGAGTAGGTATCCGACACCGGCCCCGATAACAAGCGGGGTAAACCAACCGCCGCCGTGATGTCCGCCGCCACGATGTCCGCCGCGGTACCCCCGGTCGGCCGATGCCGTACCGGTAACAGTGAGCAGCAAAACCACCAACAGCATTTTGATTGCTTTCATGACTTCTCCTCTCGTGTAGGTGGCGCTAAGCACCAAAATGGAACAACAATTTCAAAGGAACTATTCAATTTTATATATTACACTAAAAAACGTGAAGTGTCAAGCCAATAATGGTATTACTGGCTTGTATAAGGCATTTTTTAAAAACAAAACAGGCCTTTTCGGACCTGTTCTTTTCTTTATTCTTCCAAAGCGACAAGCTCCAAACCGCTCGCTCGTTTAGTTTTTGTACAATTCCTTGACTTGGAAAAGAATGTACCAGCCGATGATGGCGCTGATAGCCCCGCCGATAATATTGAAAGCGAGGATGCTACCGATCAGACTCACGATGCTGGCATAAAAAACCAAGTTCCATCCGCCTTTAGTACGTTTGAAAAGTCCCGGTACGGCCATCACTTCCATGACGAGTGTAATGACAGCAACCGCCAGCGATATGATGGCTCTGAGTCCCCAGCCGAATCCCCAGCCAGCACCCATCATAGCAAACGGTGTCAAGACAGCTGAAAGGCCGAGAGCGGCAAAAATAAACGGGAGTGCCAGAACAGCAAAAACGATTACGAGGTACGGCGATACTTTCGCAATGAATTCCTTCAGCTCCGCCGGGAGAGCAAAGGGAGCTTTTTTTACCATATATTCATCGAGCAGCGCCTCGAGCTGACCGATTATATTTTTCGTTTCTGCCTTCATGTTGCCGGTGCTATTCGCAGCGCCAGACTGATTCTGCCCGCCCTGATTTGACGCACCACTCGCTTCGCCTTGCGGCACATTGCCTTCCATATGCATATGATTAAAAGTAAACGTCTTCCCCTTCCCCTATTATATTCCCCTCTTCGATTTCACGCAAAATTTCCGCCGGGATCGGGTTACGTTTGGGGCTGACTCCCGGGTAGCGCCAGGCGCTGATGATACGCAAGCTGGTAGCTGGTAGCGGGTAGCGGGTAGGAAGAGAGGGTTGGGCATTCTTTTTTTGTTGTTGGTTTCTGATAATAAACATCACCCAGATTTCCTGCTTCCATGTTTCCTTGCCCTCCGCCTTTTTTATCGACACCGGTTGCATCACCGCCACCGTCTTCGGCACGATGCCCTCTTCGCGGCGCTTGGGGTTGCGGATCACGCTCTTCACTCTCTGTTCAGAGAGGCCATACTGCTGCATCTTGTGCTGGGCATGCAGCGTAAACTGATATTGCCCCTTGCCTGATGCATTGACCTTCCGTCTCTCCTCAAAGCGCTCCTTGGCCTTGCGCACGAAATCCTGATAAGGGGAACCCATACTTCAATGATCAATCATCAAGCTCCAACCACCAAGGAAATTTCAATATTCAATCGTCAACAATCAAACGTTCTCTGTTTGGTTATTCGGAAACTGGTCATTGAACGTTCCTTGTGTCTTGGAATTCGGTTATTGGTTATTATCAACATTCATCCCCCGGAGTGCGGCTATCCTTTCCTCGATTGGCGGATGAGTCATGAATAATTTTGTCACATTTTTCCCCTTGAAAGGATTGGCGATATACAGATGCGCGGTCGCCCGATTGGCGGCTTCGAGCGGCTCCGTGTCACCGGAAATTTTTTGCAGGGCGCTCGCCAAGCCCTCTGGATAACGCGTCAGGAGCGCCCCGGAGGCATCCGCCAGAAACTCCCGCTTGCGAGAAATGGCTAATTGTATGAGCATGGCGGCTAGCGGCGCCAGAAGAGACAAGATGATCGCTGCCACCATCAAGATGACCTGAAGCTGGTTCTTATTATCATTATCGCGGCTGCCCCCGAACCACGCCCAGTGACGGAACCAGTCCGCCAGGAGCGCCACAAAGCCGACGAGGATCACGACCACGGTGGACAGCAGTGTGTCACGATTGCCGATATGGGAAAGCTCGTGAGCGATCACTCCTTCCAATTCTGTTTTGTCCAGACGCCCGATGATGCCGGTCGTGAGACAGATCACCCCGTGCTTTGGATCGCGCCCCGTGGCAAAAGCATTCATCGCCGTATCCTCGATGATATATATTTTTGGCAGAGGCAAGCCGGCTGTGATAGACAGATTCTCTACCAAACGATAGGTTTCTTTGTTCGCTTCAAATGTCAATTCTTTGGCGCCGCTCATCGAGAGCACGATCCTGTCGCTCCACCAGTAGGAAACGAAGCTGGTCACCATCGAAAACGCGACCGCCACATACAGGATCAGGCTCGATTGCATCGCTCCCGCAAAGACATACCCGACCCCGATGACGAACACCAGAAAAAGCGTGATGTATATCCACGTCAGCCGGATATTCTTGTCGTACTCGTTATACAGTGTTGCCATACTATGAAAAGAATCACGAATTATGAATCAGGAATCAAGAAGAGAATCCTTTTTTATTCATACTTCATGATTCTTCGTTCCCGATTCCCGCTCTTTAGAACGCGACTTTCACCGGTTCTTTCTCGCCGTCAGCGACTTCGAAAAATTCACGCTTCGCAAAAGAAAATATGCTCGCGATAATATTGCTCGGAAACATATCGATCTTGTTGTTGAGTTCAAGGACATTGCCATTATAGAAACGTCGGGCAGCCTGGATCTTATTTTCCGTATCGGACAATTCACGCTGCAATTCGAGGAAATTCTGATTGGCTTTCAGGTCCGGATACGCCTCAGCCACGGCGAAGAGCGACTTGAGCGTTCCCGAGAGCATGTTCTCCGCTTCTGCCTTGCTCTCTGGCGTGCCGGCCTGCATCGCAGCCGTACGAGCAGCAGTCACCTTTTCAAACAATCCTGATTCATGAGCGGCATAACCTTTCACGGTATTGATGAGGTTCGGAATAAGGTCATAGCGGCGCTTGAGCTGGACGTCGATATCGCTCCAGGCTTCGCTCACGCGATTCTTGAGCTGCGCCAAGCCGTTGAATATCATGATAATGTATACCGCGAACAGTCCAAGCGCGATGAGGACGATCAATGTTGCGTTCATAAGGTTTTTCCCTTGTTAGTAGTTACCTCGTCCTTACAGAGTACCAAATTGCAGGAAAAATGCAACGTGATATACTATGCGTACCGACACACGTCTTTTCCATCGTAATCCAATAACTCGCTTCTATGGAATCGTACCAGACATACTTGGTGTTTCTCATCCCTATCACGGTCGGCATCATCACCCAGATCATCAAGTTCATCCTCTATACCATCAAGCACGGCTGGGATATAGAATACGCTTTCACCCACGGGCATATGCCGAGCGCCCATACCAGCCTCGTCATCTCGCTGCTCGTGACCATGGCGCATTACGAAGGGGTGAACTCGGCCGCGTTCGCTCTCTCGGCGGTTCTCTCGTTCATCGTCATCGATGATGCCGCTCGCATCCGCATGTATTTGGGCGATCAGGGGCGCTATCTGAATATGCTCATCGATCAGCTCAAGGGAGAAATCGATGAAAGCCAGTTCCCTCGCTTGAAAGAACGCGTCGGGCACCGTGTCAGCGAAATCATCGGCGGCGCCTTTATCGGATTTTTTCTCACACTCTTGTTCATCTACCTTCTCCAATAATTTTTCATCTTGTAAAAACAGACAAAAAAATCCCCCTACCAAGACATCTGGTAAGGGGTTTTCGTCGCGGCGCGGCGATAGCTATTCGTCTACTGCCAACCGTGTCAGCGCCTGATGGTACTTCTCTGCGGTCTTTGCGATGATTTCATAGGGCAAGCGTGGCGCGGGAGCCTTCTTGTCCCAAGGTTGTGTTTCCAACCAATCACGCACGAACTGCTTATCGTATGATGGCGGGCTCGTGCCTATCCGATACTCTTCGACGGGCCAGAAGCGAGAAGAGTCTGGGGTCAGCACCTCGTCGATCAGGCAGAGTTTGCCGTCTGCGTCAATTCCGAACTCGAACTTGGTGTCGGCGATGATGATACCGCGTGCGGCGGCATACGCTGCCGCATGAATGTAGAGCGCCCGCGCCGTATCGCGGATGCGCCAAGCCATAGTGACACCGATGAGCTTCTCGGTCTGCTCGAACGAGATGTTTTCGTCATGCTGGCCGGCCGGGGCTTTGGTGGACGGCGTGAAGAGCACTTTCGGCAACTTCTCTGCCTGCCTGAGGCCAGAAGGAAGCGTGATGCCGCAGACGGCACCGGTTTTCTGGTAATCCTTCCAGCCAGAGCCGATGAGATAGCCGCGTACGATGGCTTCGATGGGGAGCGACTTCAGTTTCTTCGCCACTACAGCGCGCCCGCGCACCTGTGCCCGCTCCGACTCACCAGAAACCACTGCTGTTGGGTCGATGCTGGTCATATGATGAGGTGTCAAATGGCCGAACTTCCAGAACCAGAAATTCGATAAGGCTGTCAACACTTCGCCCTTGCCCGGTATCGGATCATCGAGAACAACATCGAAAGCGGACAGACGGTCAGTCGTCACGATGAGGAGCAATTCGTCACTGATGGCGTACGTATCGCGGACTTTGCCGCGGTGTACAAGAGGAAGGGACTGGATGCTGGATTCGAAAAGAACTGCTTCGTTCATGCTTCTCTCCTTGAGTTGGTTCTCGGATTGAGGAAAACAGAAAGCGGTGCAAAACCGCCTCGTGACAATACAATAAGGGAACCCTCGCTTGGAGTCAACCCCGCACTACCCCGCATGCTCCAGGGTTGCCAATTCTTCCTCAATCACTTTCCGCTCGTGCCACGGAATCCTCTGCGCGCCGATGGCCATGGTTTCCTCGGCTCCCTTGCCGGTGACGAGGACGATATCGCCGATTTCAGCCAAAGAGAGCGCTTTGCGTATCGCGGTCCGGCGATCGAAAATACGAAAATACTCTTTATCCTTCTTTTTGGTCACCCCCTTCTCGATGTCATCGATGATCTGCTCTGGATCTTCATAATAAGGGTCTTCGTTGGTGAGAACGATGATATCCGCGTACCCGGAGGCGATTTCCCCCATCTGCGGACGTTTGCCCCGATCGCGCTCCCCGCAAGCGCCGAAGACATGAATGATTTTCGTGCCCGGGATCTTGAGCGGCAGGATCGAAGCATACAGTTTTTCGAAAGCATCCGGGGTCACCGCGTAATCGATGATGATGTCGGCCTGCTTCGCGTTCGGCACGAGCTCCATCCGTCCAGGTATGCTGACCACGCTTGCCAAAGCTTCCGCCGCGGTCGGAAAATCAATGCCGAGTAACTGTGCCACGCCCAATGCCGCCAAAGCATTTTCAATATTGAATAACCCCGGCAAACACAGATGAAAACGAGTACCGTCAACCGTAAACTCTGTCCCGGCGAAATCCAGCTCGACATGCTCCGCGAATAAATGAGCGTGCTGATCTTTGGTGCTGTAGAAAAGCGCTTGCTGTTTCGCGTCGACGCAGAAAGAGTCCGGCTCTTCCATGTCCAAATTGATGACCGCTTGCTTGGCCAAACGAAACAGGCGGCATTTGGCTCGGCGATACTCCTCCATCGTTTTGTGATAATCCAAATGCTCGCGCGTCACATTGGTCATGACGGCGATGACATAAGGAATCCCCCACACGCGATGCTGATCGAGGGCATGCGAAGATGTTTCGATGACGGCGTACTCGCAGCCCACTCGCACCGCTGCCCGCAAAAACTTCTGTAACTTCCAGGCTGACAGAGTCGTAAACTTCGAGTCGTTCACCCATTTTTTGTCTCCGATCTGAAAGTTGATAGTCGAGGCGACGGCCACTTTGTTCTCGGCTCGCTCCAGAATGCGCGCGATGAACTGCGTCGTCGTCGTTTTGCCGTTCGTCCCCGTCACTCCGATCACCTGCAGTTCTTTCCCGGGAAAACCGAAACAGAAGCACGCCACAAGAGACTGCACCATGTGGTACCAATTCTTGAAAACTTGCGGGACAATTTTTGAGAAAAAGCGTTTCATGAAAATATATTGAGTGAACGGATGATGGCTTGCAATCGGCGGAGGAAAGTATACAAAAAATAGGCTCTGGAATCAAGGATCATATCATAGGAACCCGGAAAAACAATCGGTTGTGTGCTCGGCGCAAATCCGCTCTTGAAACGCGTAATCCCCTTCCAACCGTTTCTTCCGTCCTTCCTGATTCCTGATTCCTGATTCATTCGCGTTTTCACTCCCCCGAAATCATATTCCGTACAACCCCTCTCTTTCGCGTATTTGATCTGCTCCCACTGGAGCAGATACGGGGCCATCGCATCACGATGCTCATTGCTTGATCCGCCATGCAAATAGATCGCCCTGCCTTCGAAAACGACCAGGAGATTGGCCGCGATGACTCGCCCGGCGTATTCTGCCACGAACAACTGGCACATGCCTTCCGGAAAAGCAGTAAAAAGATGTTCGTAGTGGCTCCGTGGATGCGGGACGATTTCTTTGCGATCCGCTGTCGCTTCGATAAGAGCAAGAAAGATCTGCTGGTATTTTTCGTCACGCGTGGTGAACACTCTCACTCCGCGCTTTTCCGCCAAGCGGATATTATAACGGGTCTTCGGTTTCATCGCGGCAAGTAATGCTGCTTCTGACTTCGCGATGTCTATCACGAAAATCTCCCGCGGCTGCATATCATGTGACGCTTTTATGACCCTATACGGAACAGCCTTCCGTATCTCTACGAGCAATGTTTCTGCCTCAGGCTCGATGCGTATCCAACCCGCCTGTTCGACTCTGGCTTTTTCCAGAAGTTCCCGCATGCCATGCTTGATTCCCGATTCTTGATTCCCGCTTCCGACTATCGGTCCTCTCGGCACATACAAATACTTTCCCACGCAGGGAAGCCGATGAACGATTCCATTGGACAAGAAGTTATCCGAGGAACAGCGAACCACTGTTTTATCGGTAGCTACCTGAAACGCGAGCCACTCTTCAGATTGGAGAAATTCTGGTGTCTGATCCATTCCTTTAGTTTTTCTTGCCAAGATTTTTCAACGCCTGTCGGATGCGCTTGCTCACGTCCGTGATGTCTGCCGGCACCAGCTTGAGGGCTTCGCGCGCCTCCGTCACAGAATACCCGAGCGATGTGAGCGCTTCGATCGTATCCTGCCCCGAGAGGGCGCTGGCCTGATCTTCGATATTGACCGCATCCACCTTATTCTGCAACTCAATAATGACGCGCTCAGCAGTCTTCTTGCCCACGCCAGACACCCGGGTCAGGATGCCCGGATCCTTGTTCACGATAGCCGTGCAGATTGTTTTGACATCGGCGATAGAAAGGATCGACAACGCTACTTTCGGTCCGATACCGGAAATAGAAATGAGAAGCTCGAACATTGTCAGCTCTTCTTCGTTGAGAAAACCATACAACGAGAGCTGGTCTTCGCGCACGTGCGTGTGAATATGGAAAAACACCTGTTCCTGGCCAGCCACCTTGCCCAGCGTATAGGAAGAAACAGCCACCCTGTAACCGACGCCGCCGACCATCACGATCACCGCGCTTCCTTTTATTCCAGCAATTTTCCCTTCAAGTTGTGCAATCATAGGATAAGGATCGAGAATAGAATGTAATGAATACTTGCCACACGCCTACAGGATACCATCTCGGTCACTTTCTTGCCAAAAAGGCCATAGCGTGCTAAAAAGGATAGGTCTCAGTTTTCTCTTTTGTGTCTGCATAACTCATCGCTAATCGCTCAATAATTATGCCAATCAAGAAATCAGCCAAAAAATACATGCGCGTCACCGCGAAGAACACGGTGCGCAATAAAATAGCCACTGGCGTAGTCAAAAGCGCGACCAAAAAGACCCGCGAAGCCGTCAAGTCTGGCAGCATCGATGAAGCACAAGAATGGCTCAAGAAAGCTATCAAATCTATCGACAAGGCTGCTCAGAAAAAGATTATCAAGAAAAATACTGCTGCCCGTAAAAAATCCCGTCTCAATGCTTTCGTCAAGAACGCCGCTACCAAAAAGTAGCAAGGGGCAGATAGCAAGGAAAAAAGAGCCTGGCGGCTCTTTTTTTATTTCTTTCCGCTCTTCTTCTTTCCTTTGCTCCATCCTGCTTATTCCGTGCCCCTTCTGTATTCAGAACTTCCAAATAAACAGATCAAGTGCCACGTGCGGATCCATACCGCCTTGCTTGAGCGTCGTATCGAGATCGGCAAGCATCACCAGTCCTTGCTTGATACGGGTGGTCGAAAAGTTACTGATGGTGCCGAGCATTTTTTGCACGACAAATGGTGGCAATTTGGTCCGTGCCGCGATATCGGCTGCGCGAAGCGTTCCGGTATCGAACACTTCTCTTACTTGGAGCAAGCGTCGCACCTGCCACGCGCACATCGAAAGGAGAGGGTAGGCGCCTTCCGGACCAGAAGCCTCACGATGGAAAAGAAAGAGGGCCTTTCTTTTATCCCCTCGTCCCAACGCATCCAAGGCTTCGAAAATAACGTTTTCTGAAAGACCGCTGACCAGCAACGCTACATCGGCTGCTTCAAAAATACCTTCCGGTTTGAAAGCAGAAAGTTTCTGCAGTTCTGTCCGAATACGCGCCGTATCGGCGCCAATGGAGGAGCCAAACAGCTGGAGCGCTTCCCGGGAAAAACTCGCTCCCGTATCGATCGAAGCCAGTTCTCGCTTGATATAGGCTCCCATATTTTTTTCTTCCGGTTTTTCCAAGAGCTCTTCTTTGTCAGCCTGTTTCGTGAGGAGTCGCGCCAGCGGATGCGTTTTTTTTATTTTCCCCGGGTGAACGAACAGCAGTGTCATTCCGTCCTCATCTTTCTTCACGAATGCTTCGAGAAAATCCAGGAGGGGCTTTTCAGCTGCTTCTCCGAGCGCGAACGGATGGAGAAAAACGACCATCTTCCGCGAAGCGAATAGCCCCCCTTTGCACGCGGCAAGGCTTCGCTTGACATCATCGAGCGTTCCCTGATCTTCAAAATCAAAGATAAAAAGCTCCCCTTGGGGATACTTATGCATGAAGGCTTTTTGCAAAACACCCCGCCGCTCATTCACCAGGAAACTGTCTCCGCCATGCAGGAATATGATCATAAAAACAGCTTATAGGGAATAGCTTGTAGCTTATTAGAATACCCTCAGTATAGCAAGAAACAGGCAAAAATGCCTGTCTTTTGTATCTTGGTGCTTGGTTATTGGAATTTGCAATCTTATTGCTGAGGTTCCCACTTCAGTGTCTGCCCAGGCTCGAGTACTTCTACCCACATCTGTCCCGGGACAAAAGCCACCTCATTGCCGGATTCATCGAAAAAGGTGAGTTTGCTCGCGATATTCGATTTATCCTTTTTCCAGGTGCCGCGATATTGCTGTCCGTTCATATAATAGAAGGCGTCGCCGCTATCGGTTTGGTCATACCACGGATCACCGAGCTGCACGTTGTTGTACTGTCCTTCGATCTGATCGGATTGTGCCATCAGGACAATGACGTTTTTAGGAGCGACCCGGTTTTTGGTGTTGCGATCGGTATCAGGAACATTTCCCCATGTGCGTAAATAACTATTGGTCTCACGGTCATAATCATATTCGGCCGCGAATGGGCCGGCAAAAGCGACCCGCAAATGTCCGCCCTGCAAACGACTCTCGAGCGGCGTTTCCGCTGCATGCTTGTATCCGGAAAATTTATTTTCCAGACCGTATCCGAATTCCTTGGCGCAGGTGAGGAGATCTGCCGGATGACTATAGCCGCTATCGACTCCGCGTGCCATGCCCTCTTTCCGAAAACACGGGTTCGTACTGCAGGCGTTGGCTGATTTGCCGGCGTCCCCATTGCAATTGATATTCTCTATCTCCCCGCGATCGAGGATGCCCTTGGCGAGTCCGACGGGATCGGTGCCTGAATGCGATTCCGAGCGTCCCCAAGAAACGAAAATAGCATCCAATCCCTTGGCCAGGTCGATGAAATCATGCCGCGCACTGCGCATTGATCCCACCTCCGAGGGCGTATTGCAGATATAGACCGCCATCAAGCGGGTCACGCTGGCGGTAATGACCGGCATTTCGATCACCATGTCCGCTTCGGAGAAACCGGCAGCTGGACGCGCCGTCACATCGCCAGGCTGCATAATCGCCAATGGACGACGGTTCCAGTTGTCGCAAGGCAAACCGGAGATCGGACTGACGTTCCCATCGTTGAGCGGTCCGGTCGAGACGGTTGTCGGAGACTGGTTTTTGTTATTGAGCTCGATCGGCTTGCGCGCTACTTTTTCTCCGAAGATGAGATAGCTTCCGATCCCTACCAAGACGATGGCTGCCAGAGCGACAATGATTTTTTTTCTTTTTTCCATAACGCAATTTCCATTAAAAAATATTTCTGACATCTACGCTGTCACCGCTGACAGCGCGGGCAATAAAAAGCGCTGCGCTGTCCGATTTTTTCACGCAGTATTATTGTACCACATTTTTTGCAGGATTCTCCTGTACGCCCATACACGAAGAGTGTCCGCTGAAAGCGCCCCTCCAAACCATCCGTGTCACGAAAATCGCCATCGCTCGTCCCGCGCAGTTTCACCGCCGTGTGCAGAACCTTTTTGATGGCAGGCAGCATTTTCTCCCATTCGTTTTTCGTCAGTGTTGTGATGCGCCGCGTCGGCAGAACTCCGGCGAGAAACAAGGCTTCGCTCCGATAGATATTGCCGATCCCGGCCATCACCTGTTGTTCCAAAAGAACCGCGCCGATCGGGCGCTTCTTTTTCCTTGCCAGCAGAGCCTGAAAACGTTGGCGCGTCAGCTGCGGCGAGAGCGCGTCGATGCCGAGCGTCGCGATACTAGGGAGCGTTTCGACAGCTCCCGTCTGAATGGCTCTCAGCCAGCCGAATTTGCGCATATCAGAAAACTCGAGCGTCGTACTATCAGAAAAAGTGAGTATGTGATGGATATAGCCATTTTTCAAGTCCTCCGTGAACGCCTTGCTCCCTCGGTTCTCTTCCGTCTTGTATAAAAAATGTCCCGTCATCTTGAGGTGGGCGACGATCGAATGCCCGTTATCAAGATCGATGACGATATGCTTGCCGAAGCGTCGCGTGCCCAGCACGCGCGCGCTCCTGATCTGCTTCGCGAATACCGCAAACGAAGGAAGGATATTCTTTCTCCAGTCGCTCCAAAAACCTTTGATTGTCTTGCCGACGATTTTCCGCTCCAATTGCGTTACCACCGTCTGCACTTCCGGGAGTTCTGGCATAAAATGGCTTTCTTAAAGCAATAAATATTATTATCTCTTGACAAAATGAATAAAATATATTATCCTATAATCCCAAAACTTGGAGCCGTTATCATGTCACCGGAAGAGTTGGTAGAAATTCTCCGAAGGAGAGTTTCCGAGTTCGGCGAAAAGCCAGCGTATATGCTTTTCCCGGAAGAACTTTCTCTCGGAAAGCAGCATTCCCTTTTCTTACTTCAAGCGCCAGAAGACCGCGGTGATGGAACCCTCATCACAAAGGCGGTTTTCGAAGGAAAAAATTTCCTCTGCGTCGTAAGAAAGGACTGAAAAACATGCGCGCCTTGCGGCTACGATAATGTAGCCGTTTTTTCTTTTTTTCCCTCTGCTACTTCTGCACATATTGTTCTCTGCCGCTTACGAGATGGGCAAGATTTGCCACTCGTTTCAAGTCTTCTGGATTTCTCTTGCCAGCGGCAGCGTGGTCAAGCCCAAACACCATAATACAAAGCTGGTTGTGCAGTTGCCTTCTTCTTGATTGGCTTTCCCGCACGTCAGTCTCTCTGCTGGTCGTTTCAAGATGGACTTCTTTGGAGTACTCCTTGCAAACATCCCATAAGCGCGCATATGCCGCTGTTCCTGCCTGGGGAAATTCTATATTCTTCAGCCCCGCATCTACCGCGAAGTCCCGGAGCATATCTATGTTCTCCGCCGCCACGGACTCTTTCCCGCCTGACGCCAACATCGGGTGTTCTAACCTATTCATAATTTTTTTTAAATTTCTCCCCAGTTTTTGCCTGTCAGCACTGCTGCAGTCAAAGGAACCCGGAGCGGATAAGCTTTTTCCATCACTTGTTTTATCTCCTCTGCGAACGCCGCCACCCGTTTTTCTCTCACTTCGAAAATGAGCTCATCGTGCACCTGTAGCACCATCCTGGCATCTGCACCGTATTTTTCTACGAGATCGTCCGCGGCCAGCATCGCGAGCTTCATGATGTCCGCCGCCAAACCCTGAATCGGCATATTGATGGCCATGCGTTCCGCAGCATGCGCTACCTGGACGTTGCCGCTTCCGATTTCCGGCGTATACCGGCGGCGTCCCAGCTCGGTTTCCACATAGCCCTTTTCGCGAGCACCTTCTTTCATTCCTTCTATGAATTTCGCGACGCCGGAAAATTTCTTGAAGTAAGCGGCGATGAACTCTGCCGCGATCTTCTGATCGATCTGCGCCGCTTGCGCCAATCCATACGCTCCCATGCCGTACATGATGCCGAAATTGAACACCTTGGCCTGACGCCGCATGTCGGATGTCACCTCTTCCGGTTTGACTTTGAAAACGACAGCGGCCGTCCGGGCGTGAACATCTTCCTTGTTCTCAAAAGCGGCTGTCAGCGCCCGATCACCGCTCAGATGAGCCATCACCCGCAGTTCGATCTGAGAGTAATCCGCCCCCACGAAAAGATACCCCTCCGATGCTTCAAAGGCGCTCCGCACCCGCTCCCCCCACGTGTTGCGGGCGGGGATATTCTGCAGATTCGGATCAGACGAAGAAAGTCTCCCTGTAGCCGCCACCGCCTGATGAAACGTCGTATGGAGACGGGAATCCTTATCAACCAAAAGCGGCAACGCATCAAGATAGGTCGTCTTCAATTTGAACAACTCACGATAACTCTCGATTTTTGCCACGATCGGGTAGGCCTGCAGTTTTTGTAACTCTGCTGCCGCCGTCGAGATGCCTGTCTTCGTCTTCTTGATATTCGTGGTAGGAATTTTCAGGTCTTGAAAAAGAATCTCAGCAAGCTGCTTGGGCGAGTTGATATTGAATTCGCGGCCGGCCAATGCGTAGATATCTTTCTCCAAAGTCATCAGCTCCTCTTTCAGTCTGTCCGATAATGTTTTGAACTTTTCCGTATTGAGCAAAATGCCATTCATCTCCACTGCGAACAGCGCCGACAAAAGCGGCATCTCGATGTTTTCAAACACTCCGCGGAGCGTTCTCTCTTTTGTCTGAGTCTTGCTCACCTCGTCTATACGCTCTCCATATATTTCATGAAGGACTATGAGCTTTTGCGCCGGAAACACACTCTCTTCTTCGCCACATTCTTCCAAGATGAGATAGGTGAAGTCGACATTGCCGCCAGAATTGAGGAGATACGCCGCAAGCATCACATCGAACGCAATACCCCGCATATCGATCCCTTCTTTTTCGAAAAGATGCATCAAACTCTTTCCGTCGTACACGATCTTTTTTCTTGTCTCGTCTTCCAGGAACGCTTTGAGAAACTTCTTCGTCCCTTCGTTCCAAATAATACTCGCTTCTTCATCTTTTGCGATCGCTATATGCACGCTTTCGATGCCCGCCCCGAACAGTGTCCCTTCCGATTGTTTTACATACACGGCTATTTCGTGAACGTCTCCAAAAAAATTTTCCAGTCCTGCCTTCGTGTCCAACTTTTTTATTTTTATTTTCTTCTCTTTCGCACACGCCTCCGTAGCCTGGGCGGCGGAAGGAGCTTCTTCGGATCCAGATAGCCGCTTGATTAGGCTGAAAAATCCCAGTTCCTGAAAGAGTCCCGTTACGGTGTTGCGATCAAAGTCCTTGCTCACACACGCCTCCAAGTCCAGCGCGACTGGTGCCGCGGTATCGATGGTGCCGAGTTCTTTCGAAAGAAAAGCCCTCTCTTTATCGGGCTCCAGTTTTTTCCGTACGGATTCTTTTACCTCAGACAGGTGCTCATAGATATTTTCCAACGTCCCGAATTCTTGGAGTAAATCCGTGGCAGTCTTGGCGCCGACACCCGTCACGCCAGGAATATTGTCCGATGCATCGCCGGCCAACCCTTTGTAATCCGGAAGTTGCGCCGCCGTAAATCCGTATTTTTCCATCACCGCCTGCTCATCATACAGGACGACATCCTTGATGCCCTTCCGCAGCATAAAGACTTTCACTTGCGGTGTCACGAGCTGTAAAGCATCACTGTCCCCTGTCACGATAATCACTGCCACGCCTTCACGCTCCGCCTGACGAGCCAGCGTTCCCACGCAATCATCCGCCTCAAACCCTTCTTTCTCATAGATAGGAATATTGAAGGCCCGCGTCATTTCCTTGACCCGTTCAATCTGCGCGTAGAGATCCTCCGGAGCCTTCACCCGTGTCGCCTTATAGGCTTCAAACTTGTCGTGCCGAAACGTCTTGCCCGCCAAATCGAAAGAAGCCGCGATATATTCCGGCTTGAATTTATCCAAAACAGAAAGCAGCGTCAGCGTAAACCCATACACCGCATTCACCAGCTCCCCTTTCTTCGACGTCAAAGGCGGCAAAGCATGATACGCCCGATGTATAAGCGCATTTCCGTCGAGTAACACCAAGGTTTTTTTCTTTTCAGTCATGGCTTCAGTATACTCCGGCTCTAAGGAAAGGTAAAAAGGTTCAAACCCCTCTTATCCCTCCGAAGCTACGAGTATCTCCCGCTCGTTTTCGCTCAAATTCTTGAAAGTTATTTCTATCCTCTCCGGGGGAAGAAGCGCCGCGACGCGCTCAGGCCATTCGAGAATGACGACGCCTTTTTTGTCCGCACACCACTCGGCGAATCCCAGGGCTGCAAAATCCTGCGCCTCGACACGGTAAGCGTCGACATGATAAATGCGCTCAATGCCGCGTTCGGATGGGAGGGCGAGATCGTACTGCTTCATGATGACAAAGGTCGGACTGACATAGGGACGCTCCGCCCCCAATCCTTCCAAAAACCCTTGGGTGAACGTCGTCTTGCCCGCACCCAAATTCCCCGTGAGACACAAAAACGTTCCCGGCGCCATGGTTTGTGCCATTTTTTTCCCCAGGCTTCTCGTTTCCTCAGCCGATTTTGTCGTATAACTATTGTTCATGCGTATGCTTGAGAGAGAGGTATCGTACACATTCTCTATACCATACATTCCAGATCCGAAGCCAGAGGTGACGCATCAAGAAAAATGGGCGCTCCGTGCGTCTGTCATTCTCGAGGTTGACTTTCCTATTTTTTTCGTGTATACTCATATGGTATCCGGGTGAGGGAAAATCAAAAATTACATAGCTGATATTTTCTTAGGTCTGCGATCTGGAGCAGGTAAAAAATATTTTATTCTTGAATAAAATATTTTTTTTATTTCTCAATTGCTCACGGGTGAACTCATTTACGGCATAGTGGCGCCGCAAAAGAGTGAAAACCCAAGGGCCGCAGAGAAAGAGTTCCAAATCCGAACAACGATGCCTGTTATTTATTCTTAAAATAAAACCCGCCATGACACGATTCGAAATGATCAAAAAGTTAGAATATCTGATCGCATTCCAATCAGACTGCCTGTGCAACGGAGATTGGGAGGTTTTTGATCGTCTCGAAGACAGCATCAAAAGATTGGAGTTGCGTCTCCTACAGTCCTTTGCGGACTAAACACCGCCATTCGACCACTTGCCTTTTCTGGTGCTTCAGAACATAATACTGTGTTCCTTAACAAATGAAGGGAGAGCCATGAGGCATGAAGCTATCGATGAAACCAGAGCGGCTATCGCTGTTATCCTGTCTGTCCTGGAGCACGCCGTGCAAGGTACTCCGAGAGTATCAGCGGAAGGGCCGGCTGCGTTCGTGTGCTTTCGCAACTTCTGCGCTGTACGGTTGTATCCCCTGAATTTTCAGGACGACATCTATGGCGCTATCGGGCTGGCACTTCTCAACACGAAGTACGAAAGGAAAAGAGGGAACCTTATCCGAGACATCAACGCGTTCCTGCGGCTCAAACGCAGGCGCGTGGCAATGGTTCCGGAATTCATACAAGTTTTCTCGCAGGCAAAAAAAGAAATGGCGCTCCTCAAACGTTTCTCTCGAAACGCCGCTCCCCTCAATACCGAAAACCTACCAGCGGCATTCGCCTCGCTGCGTCTTTAATGTCGCCCCTGTCGAAGCAGCCCACCCGCTGCTTCTTTTTTTTACGCGCAACCGGATACGATTTGACCCCACGCTGACCGTAGATAACGTCTTTGGCACGAACGGAACCGCCCCCTGAACTCACCGCGTCTTGAAGGCGTATGCTCTTCTCCGTGCCCAGAACAGCCTTTCTTATCTTTTGCCTCAAGTGAGCGCTGGGTTTGACATCCGGGCTCTTCTCTGCTACTTTTGACTATCTGTCTTGCGAATTATGTTAAATTGTGATTTTTGATTTTTTCATTTCTCTTTATGTCCCTCACCCTTTCCCAACAATTCCAAGACCTCCTGAAAAAAACGGCTGCTCCGCTGATTATTCTTCCTTCGTATCCCAGCCGCGATGCTCTGGCGAGCGCTTTCGCCTTGGCGCTCTTTCTCAAAAATACAGGGAAGGCCGTAACGCTGGCCAGCGAACATATCGATGCCGATAAGGAGGCGCTGGCTTTCCTGCCGCAGCCGGAAAACATCATCACCTCTATCGCCGGGGCGCGCGATTTCGTTCTCGCTTTCAATACATCGCGTAATAAAATACTCAGCGTGCGCACAGAAAACGTCGAGGATGAAGTCCGTATCTATCTCACTCCGGAAAATGGCTCCATCGATCCCCGAGATTTCTCTTTCATCCCGGCAAAGTTCAAATTCGATCTGGCCATTGTCATCGGCGCGCCAGACAAAGAATCCTTAGGAAAAATCTATGAGGACAATCCGGATATTTTTTATGAAATTCCGATCATCAACATCGATAACCATCCGGAGAACGAACTGTTCGGGCAAATCAATCTCGTCGATATCACTTCCTCTTCCGCTGCCGAAATTCTCGCCGAAACGCTCGAGAACGCTGATGTAAAATTTTTCACGGAGGCCGTCAGCGAAAGCTTGCTGACCGGGATCATCGCTGCCACGGATAGCTTCCAGAAGCGTAATACCACTCCCAAGGCGCTCAAGCTCGCCTCACACCTGATGGATAAAGGCGCGGACCAGCAAAAGATTGTCCGTTCCCTCTACAAAACCCAGCCTCTCCATCTCCTCAAGCTCTGGGGGCGAGTGATGGCACAAGTGAAATGGAACGAGGAGCTGAAGTTGATCTGGGCAGTTGTCACCATCGAAGACCTCGTCCAGGCGCGGGCTCGCGTCGAAGATTTGCCGCAAGTACTCGAGAAAATCAAAAGCAATTACTCCTCCGCCCGCATCTACATGATTCTGCATTTGGAAACAAACACTCTCGTGCGCGGTGTCGTGAAGGCGCATGCGAGCGAGGCGCTTGTCTCTTTTTCCGAACGCTTCAAAGAAGGAACTCTCCATGGCGACACGTTTTCGTTCGCCATCCCTGCAAGTACCCCGGAAGAGGCGGAGCGCGTCGTCATCAGTCGCCTCCAGAATATCCTCCCCCCCGCGGAGGCCCTCTAAAAAATACCGGTTCTCCTTGTCTCATCTCGCTTTTCGCGAGAGAATTTTTTTGCGCTTCCCGTCTCCGTCACCATAATGCTCATGGATCAGGTTCCATGCCCCTCGTTTCTGAATGCCGCTTCATACATATCGGCAGCCGATCGAGAAGCGGATATCATGGTGCGAGGCAAACTTTTGAGGTACAATAGAGGCGAACCGTCCCCAAACACAAAACAAATCCTATGACAAAAGTGATCCGCAAAAGCGCCTCTCCTCATTCCGAAAAAGACGAGCGGTCTCAGGAAATTTTAAAAAAAATGCGCACGGGTTCGATCGAGGAGCAAGCTTCCCTTTTGGCAAACGCGCACGGTCTTACCTATACGGATCTGCACGTCTTTCCGATGAGCGCCGAGGATATCATCCTGATTCCGGAAAGCGAGGCAAAAAAATTCAACCTCGTCCTGTTCAATACAAAAAATGCACTGGCTCGTTTCGCTCTTCTTGATCCCGCTAATGCGGAGGCGTTCCAATTCATCAAAGATGTTTCTGCTCTCCACGGATGGCAACCGGAAATATATATCGTTTCCCAGCCGTCGCTGGAACGAGCCTGGAAAGCTTACTCCAAGCGCACGTTTATCGATAATCTGGATCTCGTCCGGGTCTCTCTCGGAGGTGACGATGTGGAAAAATTCGAGAAAGATTTCGGGGAGCTCGTGGCTCTCAAAGACAGCCACACAGCCAATACTTCGCGAGCCATGGAAATCATCCTGGCCGGCGCGAGAAAACTCCATGCCAGCGATATCCATCTGGAACCGGAAGAAAACGAGGTCCGCCTCCGTTACCGGATCGACGGTGTTTTGCAAGAAATAGGCAACCTGCCACAAGAACGCTACCATCTGATGCTGTCGCGCATCAAGATGATTGCCAAGATGCGTCTCAACGTGCGCAAAGAGGCTCAAGACGGCCATTTTTTCATCAATCTGGAGGACAAGCGCATCGACGTGCGCGTCAACAGCATTCCAGGCAAATACGGCGAAAATATCAACATGCGCCTTCTCTCAGGCGATGATGTCATCGTCGATGTCACGGCTCTCGGTCTCCGCGGCCTCGCCTACGAGGAGGTCATGAAACAAATCACCAAACCCAACGGCCTCATCCTCAACACGGGACCGACCGGTTCAGGGAAGACGACGACACTCTACACGCTGCTCAACCATATCAATCAGCCAGAGATGAAGGTCATCACTATCGAAGACCCGATCGAATACACGCTGCCCGGTATCGTACAAACAGAAATTTCCAAGAACAAAGACTACACGTTCGCAACGGCGCTCCGAGCCGTTGTCCGCCAAGATCCAGATATTATTCTCGTTGGAGAAATTCGCGACGACGAAACCGCTGATATTACCGTCAATGCCGCGCTGACCGGACATTTGGTGTTTTCTACGCTCCATGCCAATAGCTCGGCAGCGGCCATTCCGCGTTTTATGGAGCTTGGGGTCAAGCCGTCGCTCATCTCTGCCTCGCTCAATGCGCTCATCGGGCAACGCTTGGTACGCGTTCTCTGCGAACACTGCAAAGAATCCTATGAACCAGCGCGCGAAACGATCGATTCTATCCTGAAACTCGTCACGATCATCTCCCCGAAAGCAAAAATTTCTCTCCCTAAGGAGGTAAAGGTCCTGTACAAATCGGTTGGGTGTGCTCAATGTCATTTCACCGGATACCATGGACGCATCGGCATCTTTGAAGTCCTTACCATGACACAAGGAGTGGTAGAAATAATAAACAACATGGGTACTGAACAAGAGATTCTCCGCGCCGCCCTGGAAAACGGGATGGTCACTATGACGCAAGACGGGATACTCAAGGCGCTCGAAGGAACCACGACGCTTGATGAAGTGTGGCGAGTCGCCGACCAGACAGAATCACTCCGCACTATTTATACAGAACTGATGCCGAGTGAGCTCTCTCGTTCCACGCATATCACAGAGGATCTTTTTGACGCGACAAAAAAAGAAATAGCCTCTCTCAAAAACTTTACTGCCTACGTAGGAACCCTGGATTCTAAGCTGCGCCTTCCTTCTCTCTTCGCAGGAGCCATCCTCATGCGCGCTGGAGACATTCACATCGAACCGAACGGAGATACCGTCGAGGTCCGCTTCCGCATCGATGGGATTCTCCAAACAGCCGCCCGCTTTCCGATTGCCGACTACCCGACGCTCATTGCGGAAATCAAGCTGGCTGCCGGACTCAAGTCCGGTGAGCGTTCCGGTACTATCGATGGTCGCTTCTCCCTCACCCTGGAAAAGATGGGAACAAGCAAGATCGAGACCATCGATATTCGCCTCTCCATCATTCTCGGCGGCTTTGGAGAGACCATTGTGATGCGCCTGCTCAATCAGGCTGCCGTCAAACTCGATCTTGATCTGCTCCATATCCGCAAAAAAAATCTTGAGAATATTTACACCGCCATCAGCAAACCTCACGGCGTCATCTTGAACGTCGGGCCGACCGGTTCCGGAAAAACGACGACGCTCTATAGCATCTTGGCCAAGCTCAACACGCCCGAAGTAAAAATTATTACCGTCGAAGACCCGATCGAATATCAGATTCCTGGCATCCTCCAGACCCAAACGAAAGAAAGCGAGGGTTATACGTTCGCCACAGCGCTCCGCTCGCTCATGCGTCAGAATCCGAATATTCTGATGATAGGTGAAATTCGCGACGACGAAACTGCTCAAATGGCTGTCCAGGCAGCCAGTACCGGCCATCTCGTCCTTTCCACGCTCCACACCAACTCAGCCGCCGGGGTTGTTTCTCGCCTGACAGCCATGGGGGTAAGCAACGATGACATTGCCAACACCGCCAACCTTTTTATGTCCCAACGCCTCGTCCGCAAAGCGTGTCAGAAGTGCAAAAAGCTCCTGCCGCCTACCAAAGAAGAAAAGGCTCTTATCGAAAAAATGCTCAGCTCGATGCCGGCATCGGCAGAAAAAGAGGCTGCCTTGAAAAACATGTCCCTCCCTCATGAAAAGGGTTGCCCGGAGTGCGGCGGCACCGGTTTCGCCGGACAGATGATCATCGCCGAAACGCTTCTCGTTGACAAAAATCTTTCTGAGCTCATCTCACGCGGAGCGCTCGTCAGTGAAATCGAAGAAAAAGCCATCGAGCTCGGCATGATCACGATGACACAAGACGGCATTCTTTCTGTGCTGGAAGGCGACACCACGCTCGGAGAAATAAAGCGCGTGACGGATATTTGATCTGAGCCCGTCAGGAAAACTCTCTTCAACAACCAAAGCATCAAAAAAAGACCTCCGTGCGGAGGTCTTTCTGGATTTCGCTGAACAAAAACTGTTTAAACTGTAGACAAACCTCAAGTATAGGAGCCCGAGGAAAGGAAAAGTGTCGAGGTATAGCGCAGCCGAAACCACCCTACCCGAATCTTGACTGACAGTTCCGCGATTGAGGACAAAAGATAGTAATCCCCAATTGTCTACAGATGAAACAGCCCCGGAAAGCTCCGAGGAGTCTTGTTAAGCGAAATATCATACTAGCATAGCTTTATTCTTTTGTCAACACATGTTACAATACAGGAGCCGGTATCTCGCTTTTTCCTTTCATTAAGCCTCTTTAGTCCTATGTTAGTCCCCTCCGATACCACCCTCGCCGATGAGCAGAACTTCGATAATGTCTTGCGTCCCCAACATTTTTCAGAATATGTCGGCCAAGAAAAAATCAAGTGTCATCTGGATATCTTTATCCAGGCCGCGAAAAAACGCGAGGAAAGCATCGACCATGTCCTCTTGTATGGGCCAGCTGGCCTCGGCAAAACGACTCTCGCCCATATCATCGCCAAAGAGATGGGTGTCAACATCAAAGTCACCTCCGGTCCCGCCATCGAAAAGGTGGGGGATTTGGGCTCTATCCTCACCAACCTCGACGATGGAGACGTCTTGTTCATCGATGAGATCCATCGCCTCAACAAAATGATCGAGGAGGTGTTGTACCCAGCCATGGAAGACTACAAGCTCGACATCATCATCGGCAAGGGACCGGCGGCGCGCACCATTCAACTGGATCTCCCTCGCTTCACGTTGATCGGCGCCACCACGCGGCTCGGTTCTCTTTCTAATCCTCTCCGCAATCGTTTCGGTTCGACGCATCGCCTCGAATTCTATACCCCGGAAGAAATCGAGAAGATCGTGAAACGTTCATCGGGCATCCTGGATATCGGTCTCGATGAAGAGGGCGCCAAAGCGATCGCTGGCTCGAGCCGTCAGACGCCGCGGGTTGCCAATCGCATCTTGAAACGTGTCCGCGATTATGCGCAGACGAAAGATTTCTCCACGATTACCGGCACCATCGCCCGTGAAGCGCTGCATCTCTATGAAATAGATCATCTCGGTCTCGAACCGACCGACCGACACATCCTCGAAACCATCATCAGAAGGTTCAAGGGCGGCCCGGCCGGCCTCCAGGCGGTAGCCTCCGTCACTGGTGAAGAGATGCAAACTATCGAAGATGTCGTCGAACCCTACCTTCTGCAACTGGGGTTTCTGGCACGCACGCCGCGTGGCCGCGTCGTCACTCCCGAAGGTTACAAACACCTCGACATCCATATGCCTACCGACCATCAGGATAAATTGCTGTAGGTTCCCGCTTCTGGTTGCTCTATAAACCGTATCGACCACACTTTTGATTTCGCGCGCCTGGTGGTAAACTAACGTGGTATGCAATCGATTTTTGGAATTGTTTATTTGCTGCTTTTTTTCAGCTACGTTCTCGTCGCGATTTTCATCATTTTTCATATTTTCCGTTACTCTCTCAAGCGCGGCGCGGCTCTATTCGGCGCCACTCTGTTCTCTGTTGTCTTGGCCGTCTTACTTCTCGCCAACTTCCTCCTCTTCCTGTCGCTTCCATTCAATGAGCTCCTTGCACATACTTTCTGAACATTTTTATGGCCTCTCTATTTCATCGTTATCATTTTTCTGGGCAGCGCGAAGGCGAAGAGGTGGTTAGAGTGATCCATCGCCACTGGTTCAACATTTTTGCTCATTTTCTGCTCATCCTGCTCTTTTCCTTGCTGCTGGTCGGGAGTCTCGTGACACTCCCTGCTCTTTTTCCGGATATGCTCCGTGCGGTGGATGCGCGCTTTTTCATCTTCATGGAAAACACCTTTTTCATTTTTCTCTGGCTTTTCAGCTTTCTCATATGGATCGACTATTATTTCGATGTCTGGATCATCACCAGCCAACGTATCGTCAACATCGAGCAGAAAGGGTTGTTTAACCGCCACATAAGCGAGCTCAACTTCTCCAACATTCAGGATGTCACTACGACCGTGGAAGGCATCATCCCCACGGTGCTGAATTTCGGCGAAGTCCTAGTGCAGACCGCTGGTGAGAAAGAACGCTTTGTCTTCCATATGGTTCCGGACCCCTACAAAATCAAAGACGCTATCATGAAAATTTCCGAACACTCTCGCTCCGATGGCTTGCGCTAGAAAATCAGCGCGGGGGTTGATTCTTTTCAAAAAATCAGTACAATAGATCTTCCTCTCGCATTTTTCGCCCCTCATCCTCTATTCATTGTTTTTCTTCACTATGTCAGGACACTCACACTGGGCCACTACTCATCGGCAGAAAGGCGTCAACGATGCGAAGCGCGGCGCCGTCTTCACTAAATACGGCCGCAATATTATCGTGGCGGCCAGTCATGGCGGAGGCAACCCTGATACCAACTTCAGCTTGCGTCTCGCTATCGACCAGGCAAAAACGGTCAATATGCCCAAAGAAAACATCGAGCGCGCCATCAAACGCGGTACCGGCGAACTGAAGGATGGAGTCCAGATAGAGGAGCTCACCTATGACGCCTACGGCCCGGGCAATATTGCGCTCCTTATAGAAACAACCACGGATAACAAAAATCGCACCGTAAGCGAAATCAAAAGCATCCTCACGAAAGGCGGGGGAAAATTCGTCCCAGCCGGATCGGTAGGGTTTCTCTTCAAACGCGTCGGTATGCTTTCGTTTCCTGCCAAACCAGAAGAAAGAGAAAACTATGAACTGACTGCTATCGATTCCGGAGCAGATGATTTTTCTTCCGAAGAAGGCTACTTCATCGTTTATACGAAGCCAGAGGATTTTCAGAGGGTCAAAGATTATTTTGAAACACGGGGACCTGCCCCTGAAACCGCCACGCTTGGATATGTGCCGCTGCAAACAGCTGCCCTCCCCGAAAATGCCACGGCTTCTTTTGAAAAACTCTTCGAAACCCTCGAGGATCACGCCGATGTCCAAACCGTTTGGACCAACCTCGAATAACCGCAAAAATCTCGTGGGTCCGCTCTATAAAATGCTTCGTCTCACCGCTATGAAAATATTGGGCATTGATCCTGGCACGGCGACGGTCGGCTGGGGAGTCATCAATACAGACGGTAGCAAGACGACGGCTGTCGCCTATGGTCATATAGCCACTTCCAAAGATTTGCCCCTCCCCAAACGCTTACTGGAAATTGCTCAGGACCTTTCCGATATCATCCGAGAACACCAACCCGAGGAAGCGGCCGTTGAAGAGATTTTCTTCTCCAATAACCAAAAAACCATTATTTCTGTCGCCCAAGCCCGTGGCTGTATCCTCTTGACATTGGAGAATTTATGTGTTAATATTTTCAGTTACACTCCTCTCGAAGTGAAACAAGCACTCACCAATTACGGACGCGCCGATAAGGCCCAGGTACAGCTGATGGTCAAGGCGCTCCTCAATCTGGCGGCTATACCGAAACCGGATGATGTGGCGGATGCACTGGCCATCGCGCTCTGTCATGCCAGCCGTCGCAAGATGGAGGCTATAAAAAATTCTCCCCAATAAGTAAGTTCATAAACTACGGGCTATCCTATGGCGTACCATCCTCTCATTACTTTTTTTGTGACACAGGGCGTACCGGTGCAAACTATCGTCCTTCTTTTGATGCTGCCGATCGTAGCGACGCTGGTGGCCTTCTTCCGCCAAGTCATAGGTGTCAAGGCTTTCGGCATCTACACTCCCTCCATCATCACCTTTGCTTTGCTCGCCTTTGATCCGAATGGCGTGAAGTACGGCATCGCCATTTTCATCAGCGTTATCTTGGTCGGGATGGTGACCCGTTTTATCTTAAAAAGGTTCCGCCTGCTTTATCTGCCGCGCGTCGCCATCACCCTTTCCATCATTTCTCTCGCCATCCTCTTCATTCTCGTGGTGGGCGGGGCGTACCAGCGCACCGGGCTGGCTTCGGTATCTATCTTTCCGCTCCTCATCATGATCACGCTCGCGGAGAAATTCATCGCGACACAAATCGAGAAAGGGAGCCGAGCTGCCTTCATCTTGGCGGCCGAGACGCTCGTCATTTCTGTCATTGGCTATTTCCTGGTAAGCTGGCACGCGCTCACCGTCTTGATTCTGGAATACCCTTGGCTGGTTCTTCTTACTTTCGTCATCAATTTCTCTTTGGGGAAATGGACGGGCTTGCGCATTACGGAATATTTCCGTTTTCGCAAAATCGCCCGTTATTTATAGTTTTCTTTCTTCGACTTCTCTATGTTTGAATTTTTCAAAAAAAGCCAGGGGCTCCTTGGCATGAACGCGCGGAACCTCGAGTACATCCGCCCTCATAATCGCCGCCGCGGCATGGAGATTGCCGACAGCAAACTTCTCTGCAAGCGCATCTTGAAAAAAAATAGTCTCGGCGTCTCCACACTCATTGCCAAAATAAAAAATTACGAAGAACTCGATCAATTCGATTTTACGACGCTGCCCGATAGTTTTGCCCTGAAGCCGAACCGCGGTTTCGGAGGCGAAGGCATCATGGTGGTGTACGCTCGCAAAAAATCTGCTCGCGCTGCCGGCGAAAATCATGGCAATGTCTGGATAAAAGCCGACGGATCTACCATTACGACTGAGGATCTCAAAAGTCATATTCGCAACATTATCGATGGATCATTCTCTCTTTCCAACGTTCCCGATATCGCTTTTTTTGAAGAGCGGCTAAAGCTCCTCAAGCTCTTCAAACCATACTCCTACAAAGGCATCCCCGATATCCGCATCATCATCTTCAACCGCATCCCGGTTATGGCGATGCTCCGTCTCCCGACCCGCGCCTCTGACGGCAAGGCCAACCTCCAGCAGGGGGCCATCGGCGTCGGCATCGACCTGGCGACCGGCACAACGACGAGCGCTATTTTGGGGAAAGGCCACATTATCGAATATGTTCCCGGCACACGTCTCGCTCTCTCGGGCATCAAAATCCCCTACTGGAAAACCATTCTCCGTATGGCTATCGATGCTCAATCGATATCACACCTCGGCTTCCTCGGCGCCGATATCGCCATCGATCGCGACCGCGGTCCGGTCATCCTGGAGCTGAATGCCCGGCCGGGGCTGTCTATCCAGCTGGCAAATCTGAGCGGCCTGAAAGAGCGCCTGAAACGCATCGGCGGACTGAAGATCAAAACTCCCGAGCGCGGCATGCGCGTCGGGATGAACCTCTTCGGCGGCGAGATCGAAGAAGAAATCGAGGAGCTCTCCGGCAAGCACGTCATCGGGAGCATTGAGAAGATCAAACTCATCGGGAAGGATGGTCAAGAAATCGAAGTGGAAGCGAAGATCGATACCGGTGCTGACTCCACCTCTATCGACACGGAGCTAGCCAGACAACTCGGGTTTGGAGAAGCGTTAAAAACATTCGGGGAAAGAGCCTCAGGAAAAAATATTCTTGCCGAGCTTTCCAAAGAAGAACGCGAGAGTCTTTTTTCTCATATCCCTGATCTCGCAGATACAGTCCCGATCAAATCTTCCCACGGGGTTTCCTACCGTCCGGTCGTACTCCTCACGCTCATCGTCGACTCAGTCGCTATCCCCGCGAAGGTTTCTTGCATCGATCGTTCGCATCTCGCCTACCCTGTTATTATCGGCCGCAAACATTTGAGAAAATTTCTCATCGATATCAACAAATAATCTGCCCCATTTTTTTATTGTTCCTTTTTTAGAGATTGTTTTTAATTTTTTTTGACACCCCCTATGACGTTGGAAGATTACATCAAGAATATCAAGCACGGCGGCTTCAAGTCCTTTCTCAAAAAGGCATCGGGTCTCGGCGTACAGATAGAGATGATCGAGGAAGAGGGCTCTCCTATCTTGAAACTCACCTACAAAGAGAAAGCTATTTTTTGCTATAAAAGGAATCTGCCTATTTACAAAAGGATGGGCAACCTCACAAAAAATAAAGCGGTTACCAAAACGATTCTCGAAGCTTCAGGCATCCAAACGCCCAAAGGAATCACCGCCACTTCCCTGAGGGAAGCTCTGGATCTCGTCCGAAAGAAAAAACTCCGCTACCCGCTCATTTGCAAACCCGTTGACGGATCGCTGGCCAAAGGCGTGACCTGGGATATCGCTTCGCCCCAAGAGCTGCGCGTCGCTGTCGCCCACGCGAAGGGCGCCTATGGCAAGCGTCCGCGAGCCAGATTTCTGATTGAGGAAATGTTCGTTGCGAACGAGTACCGCGTCTTGATCTTCAATGGCAAAGTGCTCTCTTGCGTGCAAAAAATTTCTGCGGGGGTCACTGGCGACGGGGTCTCTACTATCGAGGAGCTCATTTCCCGTTTCAATGCGAAAAGATTGCCTGGCTTTGAAATCAAGCTCGACAAGACAGCGAAGGAGACCCTCAAGACGCGCCTCCTCTCTCTCAAGTCCGTGCTCCCAAAAAATCATTTTTTCAAATTAAGGAATAATCTCAACATGTCTGACGGTGGGAGATCTATCGATTGTACGAAAGACATGCATGCTGCTTTCAAAGATATCTGTACGCGGGCCATTGAGGCAGTAGGTCTCACCTATGGCGGCATCGATTTTTTTGCAAAGGATATTTCTTCTTCGGCAAGCGAATACGTTATTATCGAAATCAACCCCAACCCTTTCTACAATATGCACGAGAAACCACTTGTGGAAGGCAAAGGAGTGGATGTTTCCAGCGAAATCCTCAAGGGAATCTTTCCGCGGCTAGACAAAAAATAGCCCTCGCTCTCAAAATACGGGCAGATTAGCTTCTCTTTTCGCCCATTCCGTGCTATACAATGAAGATACCTTTATGCACACAGCGTATGGCCTTTTTCCGCAAAAAACGTCAAATTCCTAGCCAAGCAAAGCCTAAAAGCCGTTTTTGGCCTTTCCTTTGGAAAACAGCTCTTTTTCTCGTTGCCGGGTTGTTCTTGCTGGCGCTCGGCGCGTTCGCCTACATCGCCAAAGACCTCCCCAACCCAGGGATGGTCAACCAGCGCGTCATCGCCGAATCAACGAAAATTTATGACCGCACCGGCACGCACCTCCTTTACGATGTCCACGGGGAAGAAAAGCGCACGGTCATCGCGTTTTCTGATATGCCTGATGTCGTCAAATATGCTACTATCAGTCTCGAGGACCAAGATTTCTACAGTCACTACGGCATAAAACTCTCCTCAATCCTCCGTTCCATCTTCAAAGACGCCATCCAGCTCGGCAAGGCGCAAGGCGGGTCGACGATCACTCAGCAATTCGTCAAGAATTCCCTCCTGACCAACGAAAAAACACTCCTCCGCAAAGTGAAGGAGGTGATCCTCTCCCTGGAGATCGAAACGAAGTTTTCCAAAAATGAAATCCTGGCCATGTACCTCAATGAGATACCCTATGGCTCAAACGCGTACGGCATCGAGGCCGCCGCTCAGACTTTTTTCGGCAGGCCGGCTCGCGAGCTCACGCTCGACGAAGCCGCTCTCATCGCGGCGCTCCCCCAGGCGACGGCCTATTATTCGCCCTATGGCTCGCACACGGACGCGCTCATCGGGCGGAAAGACTTCGCCCTGAAAACCATGGCCCGACTCGGTTATATCACGCCAGAACAGGCCGATGAAGCCATTGGCACCAATACGCTCGACAAGTTGCAGCTTCAAAAAGACATCATCGCTGCGCCACATTTCGTCATGTACATCAAAGACTACCTCCAGCAAAAATATGGGGACCAGGCGGTAGAACAAAGCGGTTACAAAGTCATCACCACGCTCGATTGGGACAAGCAGCAGATTGCTGAACAGGCCGTGCTCGATGGCGCTAACAAAAACGGACGCTGGAAAGCGGCAAACGCCGCTCTCGTAGCGATGGACCCGAAAACAGGGCAAATTTTAGCTATGGTGGGATCAAAAAATTATTTCGGCGACTCAGAACCCAAGAATTGCATCCCCGGGAAAAATTGCGCTTTCGAACCCAACTACAACGTCGCTACTGCTCAGAGACAGCCAGGATCGTCTTTCAAGCCGTATGTCTATCTCACCGCCTTCACCAAAGGATACCTCCCTGAAACTATCCTCTACGATACGAAAACACAGTTCGAAACAGCGGAAGGGAAAAGTTACGAGCCAAACAACTATGACGGGAAATTTCATGGCCCGCTGCCGATGATGAAGACTCTCGGCGGCTCTCTCAACGTACCGGCGGTCAAGACCCTCTACCTTGTCGGTGTCAACAACGCCATCGCCATGGCAAAAAACCTCGGCATCTCCGGCCTCAACGACCCCTCAAAGCTCGGGCTTTCTCTCGTTCTCGGCGGTGGGGAGGTGACACTCCTCGATCATGTGAGCGCCTACAGCACCCTCGCCACCGGAGGGGTCAAACACCCGAAGACTGCCATCCTCCGTATCGAAGATGCGAAAGGGAACATGCTTGAAGAAGCCCGGCCCGACGGAGGAGAGCGTGTCGTAGACGAAAAATATGTCGCCATGCTCGATTCCATTCTCTCCAATAACGAGAACCGGGCATGGGTGTTCGGAGACAACTCCCCCCTGCGTTTTGACAACCGCTCTGTCGCCGCTAAAACAGGCACCACCAACGAATTCCGTGACGGATGGACCATCGGCTATACTCCGTCTCTCGCTGTCGGCGTGTGGGCAGGAAACAATGACAATACGGCCATGGTCACCGGTGCGGACGGCGTGAATGTGGCCGCTCCGATTTGGCGCGCCTTCTTGGACAAAGCGTTGACAAACTACGCTATCGAAAGTTTCCAAAAATACAATCCGGACGATGAAATCGGGGACGGGGACGGGAAAACCAACAAGTCTATGCTCGCGGGCAAACTTGAAACCACTCAGAATCTGAAGGTTTGCGGCATCCCTGGCGATAAGGGAAGTTATTGCCTCGCGAACAAATATTGTCCTGACAGCGAAGCTGACAAGAAAGACTTCGTAAGCACACACGATATCCTGTATTATGTTAGTCGCGATGACCCCCGAGGGCCCATCCCTGACAAGCCAGAACTCGATTCTCAGTACAAAAACTGGGAGAGTGGCGTGAAAGATTGGTATAAAGAGCAGAAAAAGTCTGCCCTCGGAGCTCCTCCCACAGATGAATGCAAAGAAGGCGACTTCAAAAAATATCAGCCCAGCGTGAGTCTGACCACCGCGAACAGCTCAACATCCGCATCAATAACCTTGAGCGCCGATGTCAACGCCCCCTATGGAGTAGCCTCCGTCACTTACTCGGTTGACGGCGACGAAGTGGGTTCTATATCTTCCAGCCCCTATTCGATCGCGTATACCGCCCCCGCCGCCTCTACGATAACCATAGAGGTCAAGGTGAGGGATGCGAACGGCAATATCGCAAGCGACAGCAAAAACATGAGCCTCAGCTTCTAGGCTCTGCTCATTCACATCTGTTGAGTGATTTTGATTTCTTGTACCACGTCTCCCCCCAACACCTCATTGATGCGCTGCGCCAGATGGCTCCGCATCAGATACACCTCGCTCGCCCACAGCGAGCTCCGCGGCGAAAGGAAAAGTTTTTTTTCTTTATAATACGTAGGGATAATATTATCCCCTCCTCGCACACCGTATTCCTCCACCAAAACACGCTTCGCGATATGAAAAATTGTTTTTTCATCCACCTCCTCCGAGGATGCCCGCTGTTTTTTCGGTAGAAGATCTTTCAGGGAACGCATAATAATAACTATTTCCTAATAGGCATCACAATGTAGAGATAGCTCTCCGCAAGGGCGGTTTTCGCCCCGTCTTGTGCGCGAAGCGCCGCGGGGGTCGCTCCATCGTTCGCTGAAAAGAGAATTTTTTCGCTCGCAAGGACATTTATCCCCTCCAGAACGTAACGTGGGTTAAAGACGATAGTCAGCGGTTCCGCGCCCTGGGCCACCTCCATCGGCAACACTGTTTTATTTTCCCCGATTTCCTGAGATTGCGACGAGATGGTGCATTGTTTCCCCTCTGGCTGAAACGAAAGAGTGATCTCGCCTGAATTATAAGAAGAGAAGCTGCTCGCTATTTTTACCGCTCTCTGGAAGGCTTCTTTTTCCAAAACCACTTGCAGAGAGAAGTCCTTTGGAATAATCTGCTTATAATCAGGGTACTTCCCATTAATAACCCTGGATATGATCTGCACGCCGTCTATTTCAAAAAATATCTGATTTTCCTTTAAGGCAACTTTCACTTCTTTGCTTTCCGGAGAAATAACATGAATAATTTCCTGTAAAGTATTCCCAGGAATAATAAGGGAAGGGTTCTGAGAAAGAAAATCGCTATACCCGCTTCCCTGGTTCGTAAACGCGATAGTCTCCTCCGCCAAACGAAAGCTGTCGGTCGCCGCAAGCTCAATCTTGTCTTGATAAAAGAAAATATGCACCCCCGTAAGCTCCAGGCGCGCATTATTCAAACTGATACAGAACAACAGCCTTGAAAGAGCCCTTTTCAGCTCTTGTGCAGGGAAAAAGAAAAAATAATCCTGCTTATACTCAGGGATAATAGGAAAATCTTTCCCATCCAAGCCTTTTATCTTTATCTGATAAGAAGTACTGATTATTTTCAACCCCTCATTATCACTCTCTAATTCAAGAACATCTCCTAAAGGAAGATTGTGAATAAAATTACTCAGGAGTTTTGCAGGAACAGCTAATTTACCTTCCTGCTCTATTTTTGCCCCGATATACGCGATCACCCCTATCTCCAAGTTTGTCGCAGAAATCTTCAATCTCCCTTTTTCTGTTTCCAATAAAAAATTACTCAAAATAGGAAGCGTGGATTGTTTCCCTGCCACACGTTCCAAATAAAAGATGACTCGGTTAAGATTTTCATGCGTGCAGATGAGTTTCATAAGACTTGTATTAATATTCTTTTAAAATTATATATAAAAACTTCTTATTATCATTAGAGGTGTGGATATCTGGATAAGTCGGTTTTTCTCTTTGTATGAGGGATTATTTTTTGAGGGATTATTTTTTTATATCCCCGGCAAGAGATGGATAAATGGGGCACAAAGAGAGGTGTTCGTGAGAGTTCTTAATTATCCACACCAGCACCTCTTTTATACAAACGCTCCGCACCGGCGTTGAGGGGTTATACAGGATTATACACTACACAGGGTAGTAGAGACGCTCTCGGAGGGTGCCTAATTCTTCTTTGAGCCGCGGGGAAGACTCTTTATTCATGTTGATTTTTTCGAATGCGTGGAGGGCGGTGGTGTGGTCTCTCCCCCCGAAAATATCCCCGATGGCGGAAAAGGGCGTTTGGAGTTCGGTTCGGAGGATGTACATCATTACTTGGCGCGGGTGTGAAATTTCCTTTTTCCGGCCCTTTTTCACGATATCTTCTTTGGTGATATTGTAAAACTCCGTCACGACACGGAAAATATCGTCTACCTGGATGGTTTTTTTGTTGTTTTCGATGAGTTGGGAGAGGATTTTCTTGGTGTTCTCCAGTGTCGGAGAAAGCTTATGAAATTCGCAGAAAGCGATCACTCGGGTGAGGGCTCCTTCGAGCTCACGGATGTTCTGGCTGATATTTTCGGCGATAAAACGGATGGCTGGCGTATCGATGACGAAGCTCCTCTCCGCGATTTTTGACTCCAAAATGGCGATTCTCGTCTCGAGATTTGGGCGGCTGATATCGGTGATCATGCCGCCTTCGAAACGTGAGCGCAGGCGTTCTTCCAGGGTGGGGATGGCTTTCGGCGGGCGGTCGCTGGAGATGACGACCTGCTTGTTGATCTGGTAGAGAGCGTTAAAGATATGGAAAAATTCATTTTGGGTCTTTTCTCTGCCGGAAAGAAACTGGATGTCGTCAATAATGAGAAGATCCATCTGTTGGTAGTACTCTTTGAATTTGTCGATTTTTTGATTTTTGATAGAGTCGACGAGTTCTGTTGTGAAGCGTTCAGAATTGATATACTTGATTCTTTTTTCGGGTGAATTTTTCGCCACCTCGTTCCCGATAGATTGGAGGAGGTGAGTTTTCCCGAGCCCGACCCCCCCGTAGATAAAAAGCGGATTGTAAGCCATACCGAGGTTCTGTGAGACAGCGTAACAGGCCGCACGCGCCAGCTCGTTGTTCTCGGCGACAATGAAATTTTCGAACGTGTACCGGTTATTGAGATTTGTTTCATGAAATGTCGGGGTAGATGACCCCGACTCGGTGAAAAAAGGCTTTTCTATAAGCTTTTTTCGCACGAATCCGGTGGCCTCGGGGGACCGCACCGCGTCGACATTCTTGACGGAATCTATGGCTGGCAAGGAAGAGGTAAATTTTTCTGGAGCGATAACGCAGCGGATATTCTGCACGTTCTGATCGAGACTTTTTAAGGCGCGCAAAATATAAAGATTATATTTGTTTTCCAGCCATTCTTTCGCGAAACCGTTCGGCACGCCGATCGTGACCACTCCGTCTTGATGGCTTATGACACTCGTGTTCTTGAACCAGGTGATAAAGTTTGCTCTGGAAATAGAGAGCTCCATTTGCCCCAAAACAGCCCCCCACAACTCCTCGTTTGTCATAAGCGCAAGCCATCCTTAGCAAGTGATAAAAACGTTGAATTAAAGTATATCACGCCCGTATAGGGAGGCATAGGGCGGGAAAGTGCGCGAAGGGTGGATAAGCGGTGCATAACTCTGGGAAGGGCTTGGCGCCGGCTCGAGGTGCCTCCTCCTCCGGAGCCTTCCGAAAAAAATGTTTTTTGGCGCCGGTTCCGTTTGTGAACTTAGGATAGAGTGTTCGGAGGCGGTTTCTTGAGGGAATCTCGGAAAAAGCAGCTCGGATAGATGAATTTACCGGCTTGGAGATTGACTTTCTTTCCTTTTCTGGTACACTGGAAAAACATCCAATCGCTTAAGATCTAATGTCCATCGTATGCCAAAGAGAACGTATCAACCGAAGACCCGTAAGCGTGCTAGACGGCATGGTTTCTTGGAACGGATGAACACCGTAGGCGGGAAAAAGGTGGTAGCTAGCCGGCGCCGGGAAGGGCGGAAAAAACTGACAGTAGCGTGAAATATGTTAAAAAAAGGCTTTCGTTTGCGAAGAAAAGAGGATTTCGACAGAGTCTTTCGCTACGGCAAGCCTCTTTTTTTTGAAGAAATCGGCTGCCGTTGCTTGTTAGACGCCCCTTCTTTGCGATTGGGCTTCTCTTTGGGGAAAAAACACCTTCCTTTGGCAGTTGATCGTAACAGGCTGCGAAGAGTCCTTTCCGGGGCTTTCTCTGAGTATCGGGATCTGTGGCCGAAACGTGGGGACATTCTGTTTTTCCTCGTCAGAAAGCCAAAAAAGATGGGGATAACGCGAGCCCGGGAGATTGTGAAAACCCTGCTCCAAGCTATAAATAAAAGCCATAAAGCCTAAAAAAGAGTATGATGCATCTTTTTGACATCGCTATCTATCAGCCGCTGTACAATACCCTCATATTTTTTTATACCTTTGTTCCGGGGCATGATTTCGGAGTGGCTATCATCCTCACCACGCTGGCTTTGAAATCTTTACTCATACCGCTTTCCAAAAAACAGATTGAATCGCAGAAAAAAATGCAGGAGCTGCAGCCGCAGATGAAAGCGCTCCAGCAGCAGCACAAAAACGACAAAGAAAAACAAACGAAGGCATTGATGGCGTTTTATAAGGAAAATAAAGCCAACCCGCTGTCCGGATGTTTGCCTCTCATTATCCAATTGGTGTTCCTGATCGCCATTTATCGCGTGATCATCAACATCTCCCAAGCCGGCTTCGTGGTGAACCCGAGTGATTTGTATGCGTTTATCCCCGATCCCGGAGCCATCAACCATTTCTTCTTGCGTTTTGTGGATCTGACAAAGCCGAATTATATCCTCGCCCTCCTTTCCGCTGCCGCTCAATATTTTCAGACAAAAATGCTGTTTCAAAAGCAAAACAATCCCGCTGCCGAGACCGCGGCTTCCTCTGAACCCGACTTTACGGCTATAATGAATAAGCAGATGCTGTACCTCGGCCCTGGACTGACGTTTTTCATCGGAGCGACATTTCCGGCCGCCCTCGCCTTGTACTGGCTCTTCTCGACACTGTTTATGCTCTTCCAGCAAATGGTCATCTTTAAGCCGAAACAAGAGAATTAATGTATGGGAAAAACACGCTCAGAAATTATCAAAGAAACGGTTGCGGAGCTTTTGCACAAGCTTGATTTCAAGGCGTCCGTTGAGGTGGCAGAACAGCCGGGTGTCCAGGATGCCTTTTTGTGCATGGCTCGCGTGGAGCAAGACCAGAACTTCCTGATCGGTCAATATGGGGCGAATCTCGCCGCTGTCCAGCATCTCGTACGCGTTATGCTGCGGAAGAAAATCACTGAAAGAGTGAATGTCATCGTGGATGTCAACGAGTATTTTCTTGAAAAAAAGGGAGCATTGGAAGCGGAGGCAGAAAAAGCGGCCGCGGAGGCTCTCGCAAGCGATATTTCCGTTTCTTTGCGCCCGATGCTTCCCTATGAGCGCAAGGTGGTGCATTCTTTCCTCGCAGAAAATCCGGGTATCAGTACTGAAAGTGTCGGGAAAGGCGAAGGAAGGAAGGTCATGGTCAGTCCAAAAACGTCGAAAAACAAGCCGTCAGACCTCGTGTGAGGCGTCTTTAAAATTAAAGAGACACAGCAATGGCTCTTGCGCGTAAAATCGCTTATAACGTCGTTCTCAATTCTTTTCTGAAAGTATTTTCGACGGTAGCTCTTTCTCTCTATTCGATCCGTTTGATCACCGGCTATCTCGGGCAGGACGGCTTCGGCAAGTATGCGACGGTGCTTGCCTTTTTTGCTTTCTTCTCCGCTTTGGCCGACTTGGGCCTCAGCTCCGTTACGGCCCGTGAGATTTCCCGTGAAGGAGCAGACGAGAGCAAGATTCTGAGCAAGGTGCTCTCTTTGCGGCTCACGTCTTCTTTCGTGGTTTTTTTGTTGGCGCCCTTTCTGGTGGTCTTTTTTAATTATTCCCGTGATTTGAAAATCGGCATTCTCATCGGTGCCGGAGCCGTCCTTTTTTCTACGCTGTCGCTGATGCTGAACGGTATTTTCCAGAAACGGGTAGCCATGGACAAGGTGGCGCTCGTGGAGTTTCTCGGCAAGCTTTTCCAGGTAGGCGCGGTTATTCTCGTGGTGAGGGCGAACCTTGGATTTTTAGCCGTCACCGCAACGCTTTTAGCATCACTTTCTTTCAACGCGCTTGTCGTGCTCTTTCTCAGCCGCCGCTTCGTGAAATTTTCTCCAGAGATCGATTACGCGTATTGGAAAACGTTCCTCCATGAATCGCTGCCCATGGGGATGACGGCCATTATTACCTTCACTTATTTCAAGATGGATACGATTTTGCTTTCTGTCTTGCAGACGAGCGCCCACGTAGGGATCTACAATGTCGCCTATAAGGTAATGGAGAATCTTATCTTTTTCCCGGCCATGCTGGCGGGGCTTATTCTCCCGCTGCTTTCACGCTTTATTTATACTCGGCGGGAGCGCTTTGAAGAAATCGCCAACAAAACATTCAAGGTGTTTGTTATTATCGTCGTCCCGATCATGGCGGGGACGTGGTTCTTGGCTGGAGACATCATCCGCATCGTGAGTGGTGACACCTTTCCTGAATCTGCCCCTGTCCTGCGCATCCTTATTTTCGCTCTCGGGTTCATCTTTTTCGGCAACTATTTCAATATGCTTTTGGTGGTCGGGAACGCTCAAAAAAAGCTGATGCAAACGCTTTTTTTTGTCGCTCTCTTCAACGTGCTCCTCAACTCTTTCCTGATCCCCCGCTTTTCGTATACAGGAGCAGCGAGCGCTTCGCTGGCTACGGAAATGCTCGTTGTCGCCCTGACCAGTGTTCTCGTGTACAAATACATCCATTACGTCCCTTCCTTTGAAAATATCGGAAGAATTTTGTTGTCCGGAGCGGTGATGGTAATCGTCCTTTTTTTCCTGTCCCCGTATCCTTTTTTCTTGTCCGGCATAGGAGGCGTCTGCGCTTATCTCGGGATGTTGTGGCTCACGAAAGCGATCAGTCCTGACGAAATCACGAGTCTTTTCCAAAAAGAAGAGGAGTCTCCTTTTTCGCCCGTTGAGCCGATAGAAACGATGGTGCCATAGCAGCCCTTTCGTTTTGGAAGGGGTCTCGTCCTGTTCATAATGTTTTGGCTGCCAACAGAGAGGATCCACGCGTCAGGTAAAGGAAATCCTATGTCTCAAGACCAAAAAGTAGGCATTATTGTTTTGAATTACAACGGCAAGGCGTGCCTGTCCGCGTGTCTGCGCTCACTCGATCAGCTTGTGTACGCGAACCAGGAAGTAATCGTGGTGGACAATGGCTCGACGGACGGGTCCTTCCTCCGCGCAGAGCGGCACTTCCCGCGCTTCGTGTTTGTTCGGAATGGAAAGAACGAAGGATTCGCGAAAGGCATGAACGTCGGTATGCGGCTGGCGCTTGCGCGCGGCGCGCAGTGGTGCCTCCTCTTCAATTATGACGCGGAAATCGCTCCGCAAGCGCTGTCTTCCCTCATCGCGGCCGCGCGCCGGCATCCGCGCGCCGGGCTTTTGAGCCCGGTGATTTACAAAAAAGGCAGTGAACAGATTTGGTTCGCGCAAGGGAGAGTGGAGTTTCTCCGTATGCGAGCGACACACAGAGGGTTGCCGCGTGCCGCGTTCGCATCGGACGCCTACCGAAGCGAATTCCTTACGGGCTGTGCCCTGCTGATAAAAAAAAATCTCATTGACACCATCGGTTTTTTGGACGAGCGCTTCTTTTTGTATTACGAGGATGCGGATTATTCTTTGCGGGCGGCACGGGCCGGATTCGATTGTTTGGTTGTCCCGCAAGCCATGGTATGGCACAGCGAAGCCAGCAGGAAAAATCCGAGCAAAACATACCATCTGGTATACTCGGGGCTACTTTTTTTCGAAAAACACACGCCCCCCTTATTACGGCCGTACATGGCGCTTTATGGTACAATACGGAGAGTCAAAAATGCTCTCGATAGAATCCTCGGAAGAGGGGGTGCTGCCGAAGAAGTCCACCGCGCCTATGAACACTTTTCCCATGAACACTAAACCGGACATCTCTCTTATTTTTGTGAACTACCGGAGCGTTCGGTATCTTGCGAAGGCTTTGGAGAGCCTTTTTTCTTTTGAAAAAGAGACAGGCCTTTTTGAAGTGATCGTGGTGAATAATGATGTTTCAGAAGGTTCGAGTTTGGAGGCGCTGGGGCTACGATTCCCTTTCCTCCTGATTGAGAATGGCACCAACATCGGGTTTGGTAGAGGCAACAATGTCGGCGCCAAGCGGGCACAGGGTAAGCTTTTGGGATTTATCAATCCGGACATCCTGTGGGCAGGACCGCACCTGCGCGGTATCGGAGGAGTGTTTGCTGAAAAGAAGCAGATCGGCATCCTCGGCATGGGAATGGTTGACGCGAAGAGGAGAGAAGAGGCCTGGAGCGCCGGGACGGAGCCGAGTCTGGCCAATCTTTTCCGCAACAACCTCTTGGCTCCGCAGCAATCTTACTGGAAAGCACCGGGCCTCTCTTTTCCGGATTGGGTGAGCGGAGGGGCTCTCTTCGTACAGAAAGACCTCTTTTCTCTCATCGGAGGTTTTGATGAGCGCTTTTTCTTGTACTTTGAAGATGTTGATCTTTGTAAAGAGGCTCGCCGACGCGGCTTTTCTGTCGCTCGTTCCGCAGATCACGCGCTGATCCATCTCGGCGGGCAAAGCAGCCACTCTCCGCAGCTCCAGAAAAAACACTTCTATGCTTCCCAGCGGAAGTATTTTGAAAAACACCGGCCAGCATGGGAAAAGCACGCGGTGAAGTGGCTCCAATTTTTCTTTTGTAAGACGAGCGTATGAGCTTCCTCGAAAAAACGATGCTCATTTTTCTGTTCGGCCTCCCTTTCCAGTTCGCTTTGCACCCGGCCGCAGGGGTAGATTTGGCTCTGGCCCGCGTCTTGGCTGTCGGCATGTTCCTCGCGTGGGGAGCGAGAAGCTTGCTGAGAAAAAATATCATCCTCCCGCGGCCGCAGGCATTCTTTTTCTTTTCATCATACCTGGCGTGGGCGGTCGTTTCGATCGTGTGGGCAGGAAACACAGACTGGGCGCTCCGGAAAGTCTTGTTTCTCCTTTCGTTCATGCCCCTTTTCATCGTTTTTGTTGCGGTACTGGGCGAGACATCTTTTCGAGAAAAAGCCATCAAGGCCTTTGGTTATGGCGCTTTTCTGAGCGCTTTTCTTGCGCTGGCGCAATTTTTTTGCCAGTTTGTTTTCGGGGTAGGCGCAACATTCACTTTCTGGGTCCGAGAAGTGCTGCCTTTTTTTCTTGGTCCGAATTTTAGTGCTGCTGTAGCGGATTACCCGAGCCTGCTGGTAAATATTTCTGGCAGTACGCTCATGAGAGCCATCGGGGTTTTTCCTGACCCGCACATGTTTTCCTTTTTCCTTGGCATGTCTTTGCCGTTGACGCTGGCTCTCGCCGTGAGAAGTGCGCCAGGGAAGCGGCATGTTTGGGTGATCGGTGCGGGGATGATTTTTTTGGCAGACCTGCTGACGTTCTCACGCGGCGGGTATATAGGACTGATTTTTGGGATGAGTGCTTTTTTCTTTCCGCTTCTTGCGCAATCTGCACAGCGGAAGAAACAGCTCTCACACATAGGTCTAGGAGCGCTTTTTGTCTGCGGCGTGGTTTTTCTCAGTCCGGTGGGAGCGCGCCTTTTTTCAAGCTTTTCGCGCAGCGATGGATCGAATGTCGAACGCCTCCGTTTATGGCAGGAATCCGCCGTCTTTATTGTTGAACATCCGGTGCTGGGGGCTGGTCTGGGGAATTATCCTCTCGCGGTAAAGCCGAGCGCAAGCTATCGAGAGCCTATCTACGCGCACAATCTCTATCTGGATGTCGCGTCGGAACTGGGGCTGGTTGGACTATTCTTTTTCAGCGGGCTGCTTGTCTTGGGCATACTGTCTGCTTGGCAGAAATGGCAGGGAGAACACGATATTTTTGCGTTGGCATTCTGTTCGTCACTGATTCTTTTCTCTGTCCATTCTTTTTTCGAAACACCGCTTTTCTCCGTGCATGTATTGCCGTCGCTTTTTTTCCTAATAGCAGCGAGCATCGTGTAGTGAGAAAATATTTATATGGAACATATGTTGAAAGTACCGTCCGTCATCCGGATATGTATCGCCGCCAGCATCGTGCTTTTGCCTCTGGCACAGTGGAAGGCAAGTGTTTTTGGTATCCCTCTGTATAGCGTGGAGATACCCATACTGGTGGCTTGGGCAGTCTATGGGTATGGACGGTGGCAAGGGACAGCTTCATCTTGTGAGAAGATCGATGTGCACAATCCGCTGGTGTTGGGTGGCACTGCCTTTCTCTTGGGCGCGTTGCTCTCTTTTTCTGCCAACCCATTTTCTCTGATGGGGCTGGGGATGATCAAGACCTGGCTTGCCGTACCTCTGCTCGCAGCATGGCTCTGGCTGCAGACAAGGCCGGAAAAACGGGATACGGAAAAGCTTCTGTTTGTTTGGTTGAGCACCTTGGCGGCCGTCTCTCTGGCAAGTCTCGGATATTTGTTTCAAGGCAGACTCACCTATGATGGCCGCCTCGCTGCATGGTATCTGTCCCCGAATTACCTCGCCTTTTTCTTGGCGCCCGGAACATTGCTGGCGCATCATTTTTATTTTCATCCGTTTGGAGCGAGAATGAAAACTTTCAGACACGTGTTCCTTCTCGCCTTTGTTGTTTTCATGGTCGTTCTCTTTTTTACACGTTCGTATGCAACATGGGTGGGTCTGGTCGTGGCCGGTTTGGCTTTTCTTTTTCTCGACATGCCAGAGAGCGCTACTAGGTGGAAAAAAAGCGCAGCCCTCTTTTTACTCGTAACTGTTTTCAGCGCCCTGCTTCTCTTGGAATCAGGAAGCCCGAAATGGCAAGCGCTGACTTCGCTCCAAGAACGATCATCTCTCGCCTCTCGAGAAATGATTTGGCGAGTGGCGGTAAAAATTATTTCTGATCACCCTGTGCTGGGTATCGGTCTCGGCCGCTTTCAAGAGGTGTACCTTTCTTATCAGCAATATTTCCCGCCGTATCTGGAATGGGCGGTGCCACAGCCGCACAATCTGTACCTGGCTGTGTGGCTGCAGACAGGACTGCTCGGTCTGTTGGGGTTCACCCTCTTCATCGTGGCGTGGCTCAGAAAGATGTTGGCACTCCGCAGATCAGAGGGTGAAAATGGCGGGAGGCGCAATTTGAGCGCCCTTTTGGTGGCCTTGCTGGTGTTGTACCTTGTCTTTGGTCTAGTTGATACGCCGTTTTTCAAGACTGATTCGGCATTCGCCTTTTGGTTTTTGATCGCCTTTGGAGCGGGACTTATGAACCAAGAAAAAAGCCTCCGGTAGGAGGCTCTTCTGGGCATGCTCTAGAGGTCGATGCGATAGAGGCGGTGGGTGGCTCTGTCAGTAAAGAAGAGCGTATCTTCATCGGGCGAAAGGAAAAGATCGGAGCTGTCGAAGTTTTGCGTGACCTCCTTGAGGCCTGCCAGGCGAGATTTTTTCCCGGTCAGCGTGTCCATTTTCCAAAAAGTGTCTTTGGTATACAGGGGCTTGTCAAAATAATCATTGGGAAGAACGGCGTTTTCAGGGAGCGCTCCGGGCAAGGCATAGTAGATGGTCTTGCTATCCTGGGACCACACCACTTTGGAGACGAGCGTTGGGATAGCCAAGCTTTGGAACTCTCCTCCATTCGCATTCATGATATTCAAGAGAATGCCTTTCCCCCCTTTTTCTGTGCTTGCGCTGACGAGCACCCTTTCCGCATTCGGTGACCAGAGATAGTCGGCGCCGAACTTTTCGGAGAGCAGGGTGCGCCGATTGTCTCCTGAGCTACCGATACTCTCAAAAGAAGTTTGTTCCAACGCCGTCGGTCTGCTCCAGAAGGAAACGCCGGCACTCTGCGGAATGGGCGCAATAAAGGTTTCCTGAGACAAGTTCGCGAGCTTTTGCCAGCCGGTGCCATTAGGATTGGCCACATTGATCGTGCGGTCTCCTTGGGTCGGGTCGGTGTATTGGTAGAAAATCTTGTCCCCGAGATTATTCCAGACGATGCGCGATATCTCCGGTTTGAGCGGCACGAGCGTTTTGGTAACCAGGTCGGAAAAATACCAGAGGTTGGGCCCCATGCTCTGTTTCAGAAAAAGGAGGACGCGATCCCTTTTGGGTGACCAGACTATGCGCACCGGCACTCCCGGGAGATTGCTCAACAGAACTGATTTGTTTTTTCCTTCCAGCGAGGCTTTTTTCAGGGATTTTTCATCCAGGGAGTAGTAGCAGAGGGATCCGTCGGGAGAAACGGCGGCTCCCATCACATCTTCGTTGACAGAGGCGATGATGTTTGTGATATCCGGCGGGACATTGGATGTTGTTGCTGCCTTCTCTGCCTTTTTGTCTGGGTCAGCGATAGGGCTGTTGACATTATTTTTGAAGACGAAATTATAAGCTGCTAAAAAAATAAGCACCAAGAGGAGAAAGCCGAGAGAAAAATAGAAAACTTTTTTCATAGAAAGAAAGGTTCGCGGCAGACGCTCTTCTTATAAGGTGCAGCAGTTCGTCTGTGTGCTAACATGGATATGATTGCCTTCATTTTTGGTTCTTCCTCCACAAGCAGAAGCGGCGTTTACAATAGCCTGAGCAGAAACACCGCTTGTGGAAAGATCAACAGCCTCTGATTTCTGGCAGCTTTGCGATGCCCCGCCGCCGTAATGGCAGGAAGTCGCGGCATGCGCGCATACCCCTTGTTGCCAGTTTGTTTTGCATCGTGCGAATCCGGCGCTATCGGAGATGCTATTTACTTTGGTGTTGGGATCTTTATCGTACATACACTTGAGCAGATCAGATAACGCTTGAGACGCATCAGCGCACTGGCTGCTGCTGATACCTCTCACGGCATAGCCACCGCACGTACCAGCAACACCGACACCTGTCGGGGGCGGAGCTGTCGGTGGTCCGGCCGGGACAGCGACAGCGGACAGACCATTGAGGGTGACGGTCACCAGGTCCGGGTTGATGACGTTCAAGAGCAAGTAGGCCGTGAGGGCGATGACAAGACCGATCAAGGAATCGAAAATGACGCCTTTGGCCGTCCCCATGGCGGAGGTGTTACCGGCACTCGTCAGGTACATGAATCCTCCGATGGAAAGCATCAGTACGGCGGACAAAACGATGACGGCCAGCGCGAGATTGTAAATAGCGGCGATATACCGAGGCAAGTTGCTGCCGTCGGTACTCGCGAAGCCAGGAATTTTCTCCAGGAGCTGATAATCAAGTCCTGCGGCGCTGGATTCGGAAACAAACAGAAAAGTACTTGCGGAAAACAGAAGCAAGAAAAACAGGATGAAAAATTTTTTATTTTTTGGCATATGGAAATAGCAACGTATCGTTATTATATCACATATCTTTTAAGAAAAAATCCCAGACTATGCTTGGGACAGAATCTTATTTTTTTAATTTTTTGAGCTAAAAAGCTAACGAAGCCACAAGCGAAGAAGCTCTATCAGAAATCCCAACTGCCATTCATGCTGCTCGACTGGGTATAGTTGACGACGGTGGTTTCGAAGAAATTTCCTTTGTCGCTGTTGGGATCCTGGAGACGGTCGAGATGTTTGTAGGGATTGGTGATGGCTCCTGGGTAGAGCGGGCCGATATTGAGCATCGCGAGGCGATTGTTGGCTAGCCAGTGCGTGTAGTCCTCGGTGGTGGTGCTGTTGATGCCTGGGATGCGATCGCCTAAGATGTGTTTCCCCCACTCGGTTTCCTGTTCGACGGCGGCCGCCATCATTTCCAAAATGAGTTTCTCATCGTAGACGGCCGGGAACTCCTTGCGGATCTCGCGGATGATATTGGAAAAAATGGTGATATGAGTGAGCTCATCGCGGCGTATATAAGCGATCATCCTGCCCGTGGCCAGCATTTTCATGCGATCGACGAGCGTGTCGAAGAAGGCGAAACCATTGTAGAAATAGACTGATTCGAGGAGGAAATTGGCTACGATGCCACGGAAGAATTGTGCATCCGACGGGTCGTTGATGAAATCTTCATAGATCTGGCCGATGTATTTGTTCCGTTCCAGGAGGGTCTCGTCGGTGCGCCAGAAATAGTAGATTTCGTCGCGCTCCTTGCTTTCGACAACCGATTCCAGGATCGTGGCATAGGACTGTGAGTGGATGGCTTCCTGGTAGGCCTGGATAGAGAGGATTAGATTCACTTCCGGCGAAGTGATGTAGTCGGAAAAGTGCGGGAGGTTGACGGTCTGGATGGAATCGAGAAAAATGAGGAAGGAGAGGATGCCTTTGTAGGCTTTCTGTTCCTCTGCCGAAAGATCCGCGTGAAACATGCGAGCATCGTCTTTGAGGCCGGAAACTTTTTCGGGAATCCAAAAATTTCCTACCATGACCTGATAGAGAGACTTGGCCCAGGGATATTTTACGGCGTTCAGGTTAAAAAGTCCCGTGGTGGCGCCCTTGATGATGGTTCTTGCTGCTACATCGTCGTTGCCTTGCGGGTTGAACATCAGGTTCCTTCGCATTTCCTCGGTCATAAGTGTGCGCTTTATGCTGTTTGTTACGGGTACCTCTCTTGCTACTCCTTCTGCCTAGCCGCTGCAGCTGACGCAATTTTCTTGTATTTCGCCGGAAAGGCTACGTACGTAGTAGATAGTTTTGATGCCTTGTTTCCAGCTCTTCATATAGTAGCCGTAGAGTTGCTCCGGGCTGACGCGCGTCGGATCGATCATCCACTCGAAAGAAATAGACTGGTCGATCCAGGGATAAATGACAGCCATCATATCGATGACATCGTTCATATTCATATTGATGTATTCTTTGTAGTACCAGAAGTTCTCTGTGGAGAGTTTGGGCGCTACGCGGATGGTGGGGGCTGAGAGGTTGGTTTCTATGAAGAACTTCTTGTAAATAGGGAGGAGGGCGGCGGTAGTCCCGACGACGCCGGCGGTAGAAGTATTGGGAGCGGGAGCCGTATGATAAGCGAAACGTACACCGGAGATCTGCATGTCGGCGAATAGTTGCTTCCATTCCTTCGCGAAGGACGTATGCGTTTCGAACCAAGCTTCTTCTCGTCCGAGCAAGACGCCTTTGGAATATTCACTTCCCGGGTAAAGTTCGTAATTTCCCCTCTCCTTGGCGAGATCGATTGAGGCGCGGTAGGTGTGATAGGTATACCGTTCGAAGAGACGGGCGGTCTCCTGGCGAGCCTCCTCGCTGTCATAGGCGAGTTTCCTCACGGCCAGATATTCCGCCAATCCCAGGTAGCCGAGGCCGACGCTCCGGTACCGCAGAGCTGTCCGTTTGGCCTCCTGAATGGGATAATAGTTGAGTGTGACGACGTTATCGAGAATGCGCATGACCACCGGAAAAACATCCGCGATGACTTCCGGAGTACAGACGGTTGCGATATTGATGGAGGCGAGGTTGCAGACCACGAGATCTCCCGGTTCATAGCGGATAATAATCTTGCCATCCTCGATCGTCTCTTCGATGAATTTTGTGGCGGAAGTATTCTGACAAATCTCCGTGCAGAGCTGGGTGGAATAGATGTTGCCAACGTGCTTGTTCGGATTGAGACGGTTGACCGTGTCGCGGAAAAAGACATAGGGCATACCGGTTTCCACCGTAGATTTCAAGAACTTTTTGAAGACCTCTTTCGCTTTGACCACCTTCTTCATGCCGAGGCGCTCGTCCTTTTCCAGCGTCGTATACAGTGCATCGAAATCCTGATTGAATGTATCCTGGAGACGCTTGCCGTAGAATTTTTCGATCTCGTGCGGATCAAAGAGCGTGATATCGGCATCTGCTTCCAATCTGCGCATAAAAAGATCCGGAATAGAAACCGCGGGGAAAACATCGAATGCCTTGGCGCGGATGTCTCCCGTTTCTGTCTGCAGATCGAGAAAGTCGTAGATATCGAGGTGCCAAATGTCGAGCGTCACGGAGATAGCCCCTAGGCGCGACCCGAGCTGGTTGACTGCCACAGCAGTATCATTGATGACTTTTACCCACGGGTTGACCCCGCCTGACATCCCTTTGACATCACGGATGGCGCTGCCGCGGGCTCGGATATTGCCCAGGTAGACGCCTACTCCACCGCCGAATTTGGAAATCTGCGCCATGTTTTCAACGGCATGGTAGATATCACGAAGATCATCGTTGATATTGATTTTGAAACAGCTGGAAAGTTGATGAAAATTGGTGCGAGCATTGAGGAGTGTCGGTGTCGGCAAGGAGATGCGCTGCTGTGAACAGTGCCGGTAAATCTTAAGAGCAAAAGCCAGACGATCCCCTTGCTTTTCCGGAATAGCCAAAAAGAGAGCCACGGACATATACATCTCCTGCGGTAACTCCTTGATTATCTTGTTCGGGTTCAGGAGGTAGCGTTTTGCGAAGGAAACCACAGTCGTGTATTCGTAGCCATTATCGGTATCCAAAGAGAGGTGTCTCCCCGCCTCGATGATATCTGCGGTGGAATAATATTGGTAAAAATCTTTGTAATACAATCCGCACTCGATGTAATCATCGAAGAGCGCCTTATACGCTTCTGGAGAATAGACATCCTTCTGCCCCAAGTCACGATTTTTCGTTGCTTGTTTGTAGAGGTTGCCCAAGAGGATGCGAGCCGCAATATTCTGCCAGAAGATATTCTCTACCGTGACGAGATCGATGCAGGCTTTGATGAGCAGCTGATTGATATCCGATGTCTTGATTTCGTCGACGATGTTCTTTTTAAATGCCTCGATCAAATCATCGAAATGGCACATTTTTTCATAACCGAGGGCGGCTCGATCGAAAACCGTTTTTATCTTTTGGATGTCGAAAAGCTCCTTGGTTCCATCGGCTTTGACCACTTGCATCGAGTGCCGTTCGAATTGCTCGATGAGTTTTTCTTTTCGTTCTTCGCGTTCCCCGCCCCGCTTTTCTCGATAGAGAATATAGGCCTTGGCGATTTCGTAGCGGCTTTCCCGCATCAGATGTTTCTCGACGAAGTCCTGGATGGTTTCCACGGAAGGAATATGTACACCGGCCTCTTCACCACAGGCAAGGATAATATCTTGGATGACAGCGTCGGTCATCTGTGGGATGAACTCTTTATCGGTTTCCCCTGTCGCATCGCAAGCGTTTTCAATAGCTTTCTCGATACGGAGACGGTCAAAGGAAACCACTTCGCCATCACGACGTTTGATTTGGGTCAGCGTCATATTTTTGTATTTAATGCGAGAATCTGTTTTCTGCTTTATTCCAGTCGATCGAACGGAAAAATACCGCCAGATAATCTGCTCGTTTGATGCCGTAATCAAGCATAAAAGCGTGCTCGAACACGTCCATGACAAGGAGCGGTGTCGCTCCGACCAGGTGACCGAGATCGTGCTCGTTGATCCAGATATTGCACAGCGTGTCGGTTTCCGGATCATGGACCAAGGCTACCCAGCCGATACCGCGCATCGCTCCCAACCCGAGGAAATTCTTCTCCCAATTTGCCATGCTGCCGTAGGTTTTTTCAATTTTTTCTTTGAGGAGACCGTCCTGGAGAGTGCCGGCCGCTTTGGTCATATTGCCGAAATAGAGCTCATGCATCCGCATACCATTCCATTCCCAGCCCAGCCGCCGTTGCAGCTCGGCATATTCTGGAGTGCCCAGCTCCTTTGTCTTGAGAAGATTCACGAGAACATTGGTATTTTTCACATACCCCTCATAGAGCGTGAAATGGTTGTTGAGGAGCGCGTCGCTCAAACCGTCCAAACCGAGGAGGTGGGTGTAATCTTGTGGCGTGTAGATGTCAGACATAAGAGCGTGTGTTAAATTTTTCCGACGAGATCGATGCCAGGCTTCAGTGTTTTGTCGCCTTTTTTCCAGTTGGCTGGGCAGACTTCCCCGCCATGTTCTCGGACGAAAACAGCCGCCTCGAGTTTGCGGAGCAATTCAGCGGCGCTGCGGCCGATATTGTTGGCGTGTATCTCGTAGGCCTGCAAGACACCATCGGGATCAATGATGAAGCTGCCGCGCAGTGCCAGGCCCCTGTCCTCCCCTTCTTCTATATAGATGCCAAAGTACTTGGTCAAATCACCAGCCGGATCACCGACCATGGGAGAGGCGATTTTTTTGATAGTCGGGGAAGCATCGTGCCAGGCTTTGTGAGCGAACTTGGTGTCCGTACTGACAGAGAGCACTTCAGCGTTCAGCTTTTGGAATTGCTCGTAGTGAGCGGCCATTTCTTCGAGCTCTGTCGGGCAGACAAAGGTGAAGTCAGCCGGATAGAAGAACAGGATGACCCACTTGCCTTTGAAGTCCGCGAGGTGCGCTTTGCGAAAAGCATTCTGATGGTAGATGTCGACTTCGAAATCAGCGACTGGCTGTCCGATAACCGGAGGCAGAGCGGAAGCGCATGAGCCATCGCCACAACATGAATCTTGATACATAGGTTTGCTTTTAAATATTAACAAACGGAGCGTTCCGTGTACCCATGATAGAGGGTTGATTTCGACGTGTCAACTCGCCTGATTTTAAGCCGATAAAGAGGGGTACTATTTTATGATTTTGATAATTTCAACAATATGTAGTGGCGCTTTTTATATTTCTACCACAAGAGCAAAAAAAGAAGGAGAGAAAAAATTCCTTCAAAAAATGAGGGGATCCCATCGATTTTGAAGGCTGCAAGAGGCTCATTTTTTGAGCGGAGGAATGATCTGATTTCCTCTTCTCCCAAGAGCGAACCGTGTGATATTTTCGAGAATCGTATCGAGAATGCGCCCGAGAGATTCTTCGCTATAAGATCCGATATGCGGAGTGAAGACAGCGTTGTCGCGGCCGAGCAAATTTTTGCCTTGATCGATCTGTCGTATCTGATCGGGCGCGCGGTTTTCACGCAAGTACCTCATCGAGTGAAACGTATCCGAAACGGAGTATTTCCGAAAGAAGGTATAGCGATCTTCGTAGGAGGCTGTTTTCATAATGCGTGCCTGCTCCAGAGCTTGCCCTCAAGGCGAATACCGTATAGTATACTTCAACGTCCACTTTTCACGTCAATCACCTGTTTGCTCTATGGACACGCAAGTATCAAGCGAAAAAATACTGCTGGAGGTTCCGCGCCGTCTCGTCGATAAGCGGCTGGATGTGGCAGTTTTTGATTTGCTGCACAAAAAACTGCCAGGGAGCGATTTTTCACGCGGAAGCGTTGCCCGTCTGATCAAAGAGCACAAGATCTCTCTCAATGGCGCGCTGGTATCAGCGACATATCTGGTAAAGCTGCATGATCGGGCGGAAGTTTCTACCCAAGATCTCTTTGCGGCCGCGCCGCAGCTGGAGCCGCGCACCGACATCGATTTGCCTGTATTGTACGAAGACACTGCCGTGGTGGTCATCAATAAGCCGGAAGGGATCCAGATTCACCCGGCTGGCAATATCGATATGAAGACGGTGGCGCACTGGGTGATCACGCGGTACCCGGAAATACGCGGTATTGGAGAAGATCCGCTGCGGCCGGGCATCGTGCATCGTTTGGATCGGGAGACATCCGGGGTGTTGGTCATCGCCAAGACAAACTCGGCTTTTCAAGCGCTCAAGGAGCTGTTCCAGAAACGTACTATCCAAAAGACGTATATCGCTCTGGTGTACGGGCATATGCCGGCGCTGGAAGGTCAGATAGACAAACCTCTGATACGCCACTCCGGCGAGCTCAAACGCTTCGTCGTGGAGACACAGCACATACCGGATGGCGCGCGGCAAGCTCTCACTCTCTATCGTGTCATCGCCCGCTATGCTGAATTCGATCTTTTGGCCGTCACGCCAAAAACGGGGCGGACGCATCAGATTCGGGTACATCTGGCCTCTCTCGGTTGTCCCATTGTGGGCGACAAACTCTACGCTTTCAAGTCTATGCGCCGTGGAGACAAGCTCTTTTCGGAGCGGCAAATGCTGCACGCCTACCGCTTGGAATTCGAGCTTTTCGCCAAAAAGTATGCTTTTGAAGCTCCTCTCCCTCCTGATTTCCGGTCGGTGCTCCGAGATATTGACGAAACGCTGGATGCAGGCTATGATGATGAGGCCTTGAAAAGCCTTTTACCGGAATAACAAAGGTCAAGGTTTTTTCTTTTTTTTCATCTTTTATCCATTGGCGGTTCTCGATAGAGAAGACCCCCTATTTATCTCAAACGTATGCAACAGAAGCTCATATCTTTCAATTTGAAGCAGAGAAAGCCGCTTGATACCCCGGAACTCCAAGCCGGAGATGTGGTCAAAATTTTTCGTAAGATCAAAGAAGGCAGCAAGGAACGCCTTCAGTCCTTTCAGGGCACCGTGATTGCCATCAAGGGCGGTCAGAGTTCTTCGAAAACGATTACCGTGCGCAAGGTTTCTTTCGGCGTCGGTGTCGAGATTGTTTTTCCTTTGTCTTCGCCACAAATTGAGAAAATTGAATTCATCAAACGGACCCGTGCCCGTCGCGCGAAGCTGTACTTCGTGCGTGACAAGTCTGTGAAGGTGCTGAGCAAGAAACTCAAAGAAGTGGCTGTCAAAGGCGGTTTCGTAGCAAAAACAGGGAAAGAGAAGAAGGCTGCTCCTCAAACCACTGAAGAAGTAACAGCACCGGCAGAGGCGAAGGAATAACTTGTGCTGCGCCTTCCTCGGCGGCGCACTCATATCGTTACGCTTTGCGTACGAAATGTTTCAAGCTGGGATTGACTTCCATAGAGTTTAAAGAAAGAGGAAAATAAGGTAGAATACAGTACGATATGCCCAGGTGGCGGAATTGGTATACGCGCTAGCTTGAGGTGCTAGTTCTCGCAAGGGATTGGAGGTTCGAGTCCTCTCCTGGGCACAGGGGGAATGAAATGAAGGTGAATTACAACTGGAGACAAGAAAGCGCGCTTAGCTCAGTTGGTTAGAGCACCTCGTTTACACCGAGGGGGTCCAAGGTTCGAGTCCTTGAGCGCGCACAGGAGAACGAAGTGAAGCCTGTACACGCTCAACAAGCCAACTGCTTGGCTTGCTGAGGGACGAGAAGGCCGGAGCGCTGCCGTAAGGCCGCGAGGCGGGGTCGAGAGCTTGCGAAAGTAAGACTCGTGACCGAATCCTTGAGCGCGCACCAGCGAATGGAATGAGTTTGTGTAAGGATAGGGGTATTTCAGTGTATAAGTCCGCTTATCCACAGGAAATACAAGGAGATTGACAATTTGCCGAGGTAGCTCAGTGGTAGAGCAGAGGACTGAAAATCCTTGTGTCGGCAGTTCAATCCTGCCCCTCGGCACAGAATGTCTGTGGAAAGGAAAGTCCCTGGGTTTCAGCTATCGTTTTGAAATGATAAGATTGAACTGGGAAGGGGTCGGGAAACGGGAGTTTCCCGTATGGGGTGACCGCGAGCTGTCGCGGGCTAGAGGGCGGAAGCCCTATAGAGCGCAGCCCGAAGGACAAGCAGTGAAATTCCTGCCCCTCAGCACCAAAATGGCTGTATAAGGTGTGGATAAGCTGGGAAAAGGCCTATTCTAGCCCTGGGGGACTGTAGCTCAGTGGTAGAGCGCGCGGCTCATAACCGCTTGGTCGATGGTTCGATCCCATCCAGTCCCACAGAAGAAATGAAAAATTGAGCCAATGTCATCGCTTAGCGGGCCTGCCTCGCCGAAGCGTAGCGTAGGCGGGTATCGTATAGCGGCTATTATGTGACCTTGCCAAGGTTAAGATAGGGGTTCGACTCCCCTTACCCGCTCCAAGTTGCAGAAACAGGCTCAAAAGAGTCTGTTTTTGTTTTATCTGAAGCAAAATCAGTCAGTTCTAACCTAGGGTTTTGAGCCGTTATCATTTCCATGCCTTTTTCAATGATCTGATACTGCTTTCGGAGAGTGATATCGATCTGTCCATCCTTCAGGACGAAGCTTGAACCAAGCGCCCGTAGTATTGAAGTCTTGGTTTTATAGTCTCCTTGATTGAAATTATGCTTGGCGTAGATGGCGAATTTGAATGTTTTCTCGGTCAGTTCTAACCATTCATCCGCCCGTTGACTTAAAGTGATCAATTTCTGTTCGATTTCAGCTTTCTCTTTAAGAAGGGATGACTTCTGGCTTTTGAATTCTTCATCGCTCAAGAGTTCTTTTTCGGAGTTAGCGGTTGAGATATATATCTTGAGAAGGTTATCGATGCTCTCTTGGCAGGCCTTGAGAGCTTTCTGCTGATTCTTGAGCATGATATTCCTGTTATCGACCTCAAGCTCGTTGTCGCGGTTGAGTATTTCCAGGGCAAAAGTGAGAAAGCTCTCTGGTAGAGCGATCCTGTCTAGCTTTTCAAGAATCTGCTGATTGAGCTTATCGAAAGAAACAGACTTCTGCTTGCAAGGAATATTAATCTTTCTTCGCGTGCAGTGGTGATAGATAAAGCTTTTGATGACATTCTCGCTCTTTATCCGTTTGGTTTTGATTTCGGTCGTCACATAGCAACCGCATTCACCGCAGCGGATCGTCCCACGATAAGGAAGGTCTTTGTGTTTCGTCTGCGGTTTTGCCTTGATTCCTAAGAGTTTCTGGACATAATCGAATTCCCCAGGCGTGATCATCGGCTCATGCTTGCCTTGATACACCTTATTATCCCATTCGTACTCACCGTAGTAGAAAGAATTGGTAAAAATATCGTACCCATGGCTTTCATAGAGCTTCACCTCGCCATTCTGTTTCGTTCTTCGTAGCCCCCATTCCTCGTTAGCAATCTCAATTATCTTAGAGATCGAGTATTCACCAGTGAGCATCAAATCCCACATCTTCCGAACCAAAGGAAACTTTTCTTCATCCGTATGAATAATCTTGCTGCCTTGGTCGCCGCCTTTGTCGTTTTTATATCCGATAGGTGCTCGTCCTGGTCGCCATCCCTTCTCTGCCTTGGAAAGCATCCCTCGCTTCACATCCTTGCTCAAATCGATGCTGTACTGCGTAGCCATCCCCAATTCAACGCTCATCAGTATCGTGTTGTCGCCAGTCTTGTAGTCTCTTCCTGGCGTTTGAACCGATTGGACGATGCCTTGCTGCATCAGCCACATGATCTCTCCTCCGTCGATCGGGTTTCGAGCCAAGCGATTGAGTTTCCAGCAGAGTATTCCATTCGCTTTTCCTTTCTTGATCTCGCTCAGCATCTTTTCGAACTGCGGACGGCCGGGCTTTTTGGCGGAAATGCTTTCTTGGTAGGTGCCTTTTATTTCAAGCTTAAGCAGTCTGGCTATCCGCTCCAGTTCTTTCCTCTGATCTTCGATTGATTGGATCTGACGATCTTCGCTGTCCGTGGACTTACGAAGATACATGAAATACCCGGTGTCCCTTTTCATGCTGTTACTAAAAATTTGTACGCACAAGAACGATCATATCGCGCTCTCATTTTCTCGTACACTGAGAATCATCTTTCTTCATGGGCTTATAGATCGACCGAATCATCTCGACCAAGCTCTCGGCGCACTCCAAAGACTCTTCGAGAGACAGTTTTTCTCCTGTTTCTTTCTCGTAGAGCCTTTGGAATTTGAGAGCATCTGATTCGGTGATCATCGTGGTATTGGGTCAGTTAAAAAGGGACGCTCTCCTGTTCAGGGATGTTCTCATTGTTCACGACGTTCACATCGTCATCCTTTTTGGTAATCTTGTAGCGCTTTCGGAGAATCTCGATCTTTTCGTAGCCATCCTCAGTAAGGGCGTACCCGTCCCTTGTCTTTTCGGTTTTCAAGTCCATAATCCTTTTGATCAAAAACGCCATCGTCTTCGGGCTTTTTTGATCGGCGATACGCTGACCCTCGTTGAATTTGTCAGTGATCCTTTTGATTGTTATTCTTGTCCAGCCCTCATCCATCAGTTCGCAAATGGCTTCGAGAATTTGATACCTATAACTAAGCGTTCGATCGTTTTTGATCTTTTCGTTGTATTCCTTGAAGTGTCTTTTTAATTCCTCTAGCACTTTCGGATCATAAATTATGCTCATCAGAGGTAATGAAATTTGGTTTAATCGCGGCTCGATGTCGGGGTTGCTGAGTTCCGGTCGTAATTTGTGTTTACCCTTCTCTTTGAAACGGAACATGAGGAGTTTGTTCCTGAGTAACAACGCCTCTCTTTTGAAATCATCGGAGATGTTGGTCGCAATATCCTCTCGCTTGGTTATCAGACTCATGTCCTCGGTTATCATTCGGCTTTCAAGAGCAGGATCTTTGTAGAGTTCCCGTGTCGCAATCAACTTCGGACCGAATACATTGAATGATTTCGCATCATAGCTTTTTTTGTTGTTCGCCTCGCTCCTGAGAACAGGAACATCCTTCATGAATCCCATATTGAGGATTTTCACGATGTCCGCTGTTGTCGTAGACATCTCGAAATCCGCCTCATCCAGCGTGAGCGTTCCCCTGAAGTCTTCCAGTATCCTAAATATGGGTGATATTGTCGTTGCTCCAGCGGTAAAAATCGGCCGATAGCAGACCGAGCCTATAACCTGCAGAAACCGTGATTTTCCTGTACCGTAATCACCGAGAGCACGCAGATACGGAAGCTCGTTGAAGTCGTCATGTATCCAGGTGAACATGGCGTAGTAGCTCGCCACATCCTCGAAGAAAGGAGAAACAGCAAGATACTTCCGCATGAAAGCCTTTATCTGCTTGGCGAGGTCTTCGCGTGAAACATATTCGCCGACTGCCGATGGGAACAACACGACTCTGTTTCGAAGTAGGTTCTTATTCGGCGAATGAGGAATATATGTTATCCCGTTGTGCTCAAACATCTTCTCGATCTTTACTTCTCCGCTTGAACAGACTGCAAAGCTCGTCTCGGATTTTTCGGCATCGTAAAGCATTTCAACTAATGTCCCGTCGTTTAGAGCCAAAAAAGCAATCTCAGTCGGCTTCGGGGAGGTGCTTTTTTCTGGTGTGTCTTTTTTCTCCAATTCCTTTTTTAATGTTTCTAATTTGATGTGTTCTCTGGATTCCATAGGTTAAATGAGCATCTTTACTGCCTCAGTGAACCTGACTCCGTAAAGATGCATGGTAAAAGTTATTACGTCGCCTCCCTCATGACATCCGAAGCAGTGAAATGTATTGCTATCGGTGAAGAAATAACATGAAGGAGTCTTTTCGTTGTGGAACGGGCAAAGGGCTACGAAGTTCTTTCCCGAAGCCTTCAGTTCAAGTTTGTCTCGAGCGAGATCGCAAATCGGACGAACCCTGGCAGCCGCAATGAGTTCCTGCATGTCTATCCATCGTCGAGAATTACTTTCTTTTGGACTGCTTATAATTGCAAGCTGTCTTTTGAGACGAAAGAGATGATTTTCGGCGGTGATTAACTTCGGTATGCTTAGTTTTTCGATAAAGACCTCGTAGATGTCGTGATCTTTTTCGGGTATAGAGGCGAGTTGTTCCTGTATTTGCGCTTTCAGGCAGTCACACCTCTCTTGCTGCTCGTTGATCTTTTCCTGTAGCGTTTCCTTGTCTATTGGAAACACTTCGAGAAGCTCTCGATCGTTCAGTTTCGGCAATGATTTTCTCCACTCCCTCTCCCAATCAAGCGAAGCGAAAAAGAGTTCTTCATCATCCGAAAAGTCTTGTTTCATATTTGAATGCGCATAATAGCTTACGCTTCATATAATGACTCTTCGATTAGTCGGATGAGTAAATAAAAAACCGCTTGTTAGAGCGGTTATTATCGTTCGACCAATATTTTATTCGATTAATATTCGAATGCTAGATAGTTTTATCGATATATAGTGATCGGTATTGTGATGGAATATTTTTTACCAACTCAACCTTTACAGGGATTTCGTTTTTTAATACGAGAATATTCTCCTGCTTCGATTTTTGTATCAAAGTAGGTTTTCTCAAGCCGTTGGTTTTCATGTATTCTTTTAGGCGACTTCTTTTGAATAATCCATTATTAATACAGTCCTGTAGATTTTTATCGAAATCAACTCTCGTTCCAGGTGCATTCACTATATAGGCGATAGAGTGGAGTTTTTTTATATAAGTATCCTCACCCTTGGCATTTTTGACTTCAAAGCGTATGGGTGATTCGTATCTTCCATCATACACAAGAAATATCACGTCGTTTGGTTGTAGCGTTTCAGCAACCAGACTTAAAGACTTCAATTCCTTCTCTTGGGTGCTTGTTTTGGTTTTAGGAATCATATCCATCCGAGCATCAACAAGGTGCTTTAAAAACAGAAAGTCAGCGGCTTCCGAATTGAATTTAATCGCGAGTTCGTAATCGCCGTAATATGTGACAGATTTCAGTATCCCAAAATATTCATGAAACATTCCAAGCGCATTCATAATATCTTCCCTACTGATACTCTCGGGGAAAGCATGAAATGGGAGGTTAAACCATAATCCATGCGGATACCGCCTAAGCTCATCTTGTCGCGACTTTGTATCGAGTGTGCTAATTTCTTTCCCGGCCCTGTCCGCAAGCACCTGCATGACCTTGAAAAGTTTTTCAATCTGACTATCTGGCAAACCTGAAAATAAATGCTGAATACTATCAGGTAATCGTGGATATTCCGGATTCTTCCATGAAGAAGATAGTGGCGCTATGGCTGGATCATTCTCTTTGGATTCGACAGTGAGGGGTGTCATTTGATTTTTTTAGTTGTTTATCTTGATATTCCCGCATATTGTACAGAAAAGCAAGTTGCCTTTTGCTTTATTTGAGTGTACTTTATATATGAACCCACAATTGAAAAATACTGAGGTAAAGCCTTTGAGGTTTTGTCCTATCACGCTTTTTAGCGGGCGGCTCGGCGCACATGATAGGACACCTCGGTGCTTCTCGATTGTGGGTTCCGTCGGGTCGTCCACTCAAGTGAACATGTGAACGTAGTGAACTTCTCGGCGACTTAAATTCATTTAGGTCGCTTTTATGTTTGATAAAAAGGTAGACTACAATGCTTTAAACGCTCGACAGAAAGAGATTTACAACTTTCAAAAGGCTTCTGCTATTTTTGCTGAATTTGGATATACGACCGTTAAGCTCTCTGATGATTGGATGGGGGCTGATTTTATCGCGATCAGTTTCGACGGATCGCAGTATCTCAGGGTTCAATTGAAGGGTCGTTTAACTTTCGATAAGAAATATCAAGGGAAGGGTATATACATTTGTTTCTATGATAAGAAAAGTGAGTGCTGGTACCTATATAATCATGATGAAATTTTGAAAAAAGTCATTAAATCAATTGAGAATAGTGATACATGGAATACAAACAAGCCGTATCACTATAAGTATCTCCAGTCAGAACACATGGAAATGTTAAGTTCGTGCAAAATTGGCTGAAATTGTACTTTTTTGAGATTACGTCATATTTTGAGATTCGTTGGCATGTTCAAAATTTGTACACAGTAATTATGAGAAAATATCTGAGGAGGTTGCAAAAGAAGATAAGGGGCATGGATACCGATGCTAAGTATGTCGCTGGGGCATACTTATTTGTTTTTATGTTCGTCGGTACAGCGGGTGTGCTCGCAGCATCTGGGTGGCATCCTGAGATAGCACCTTCGACACGAGTACGACCAGCGATGATGGAAAAAATTATACCTGCGGAAACAAAGTCGCTCTTCGATGAGAAGGAAGATGTTGTCGAGAAGCAATCCGTTTCAACTAAGAAGGCTATTCAGCCGATTGAACCGAGTAATGTTACGGATGTTACCTTGAAGACAGATCAGAAAAAAGCAGACCAAATAAAGACAGATGAATTGAAGAAGCAGCTTAAGATAGCCAAGGAAATTGAGAGGCAAGCGAAAGAGAGCTTCGATGAACTCAAGAAGACATTGAGCACACCGATTGCTCCTCCGCCAGCTATTAAGCCGTTCCCTGTTGCAAAAGCGCCAGAGCCAATAAAGGTGGATCTGCCGACAACCCATTACACGACAACTTGTTGGGATGATTTTCTTTTGGGCAAACAATGCAAGACAACGATGAGCGTTTATTGATGAAATGCTTTATTTAAAACAAAATTAGTGTTTAGACTCAATTTTCTTTACGCCAAACCCTCTCATCTAGAGGGTTTTTTGTTTCTACATAATAAAGTGCCTGCAATAAAAGGCTTTATCTGAAACAAAGATAGGTGTTTGCTCATACTTTTTCAATTTAGATGTCTGCTTATTGTGTAGAGACAGATTTTCTAATCAATGTATCAAAAAAGGCTTTAAATAAAGCAAATCTATGTGTTTGCTCAAATATTTTTAAAAAGTATAATTTCAAGTGATTGATCTTTTATGCTATTGCAAGAGCCTTTCTTTTATCCCTTGGACTCACAAAACACCCCCAGTCACACAGAAAGATAAAAAACATAAAGATATATGGCCGGTATGTCGAAGTGTGCTCTAGGGATGAAATGGGCTTCGGAGCCATGTTAATAATAATGTATAAACAAAAAAAGGTTTTAAATAAAGCCAATTGATATGTTTGCTTAACTTTTTAGATAAAAACAAGACCGCCTTTCAGCGGTCTTGTAATGGAAGTGTCTTGCTATTTTCGGAGCCGTTCACATTCCTTGCAGAGAGGTTTTCCGCCATTGCCCTGACGGAGATTCTCTCGCTCGATGTTGTTCCCGGTGTTACATTCCGTATTATCATGATGTACGGACTGTTTCACTGAGTGCCACGGTGATTTACGCATATGCGTGATGTGTGGGGTTGATTAGGTGGGCGTCAGCATGATACATTTGATATGCAATATTTTTGTATTAGCTGGCTTTTAAGAGAACGACGCCGAGTTCTTTAAGAGAGAACTCCTCAAATTTAAACGCCCAAAGAAACCGCTATTACTGGCGGCTTTTTTTGACCCTCAAATCTTTCTCTATACCAAGTTCGTTCAGACGATAGCCTAAAGCTTCTCCAGAAACTTTGAAAATGGAAGTCATTCGGACTTTCCGCAGATCAATGTCTAAATTGCTGAAAGCCTCCCACTTTTCTTTAAAGACTTCTCTGGGCATAAGGAATGCTGCTGCGAATCGGTTACAGAACCGCTCCTCCTCGTTCATTGTGTATAGATTTCCATCGAAAAAGCCGAATGCAATCCCAGAGTTACGGATGACATGACCAACTTCATGACAGAGCGTGAAATTCTGCCTTCGCGGATAGTCGGACTCTTTGATCCAAATTCTGTACTCGTCAGTAGCGGGATCGTAATATGTGAGACCAGAGATTTTCACAAAATGTTCTCCATCACCATGTCCAATCCAGATTTTTATCCCGAATTGATCTTCAACCCATTTGACCAATTCATGTATGGATGGCATAGGAGAGCCAATACTGTGAAAGATGGCATTTGCTGTTCTTTCTGCCTCGATGTTTATTTTTGGGTAATTCATGATGTTACTTTTTGAGGTGATCGATGAGGTTCTCTATGATGCGGACAGCCTCCTTATTATCCATGCCATATTGCTGTCTGAGATAGACGCTTAAGGATGGAGTTGAGGGTTGGTCGCTTATAACCTTGAGAAGGCCTAAAATCTCTTTGACTTTGACGCTGAACCCGTCAGCTAGTTTGATAAGCGTATCAAGAGAGATATTTTTTTCATCAAACTCCCCATTTTCTATCTTTGAAATGAAACTCTTGGAGAGGGAGGCTCTCTCGGCTAATTCGTCCAGTGTGAAGCCCCTGTTTTTTCGGAGTTCTGATACGATTTCGCTCAATATCATATGTAGTTTATTTAAGTACAATGAGAGTCTATCATAGGAAACTTTTTTGTGCAAGGGGCGGTGAGCAAGGTACTCATTGAAGGAAAAAACTTCGGCTCTAACTGCACCCGCCCAAATATTTTTTTAGAGAGTGTTTTTGAATGATTTCATTCCTCGGATTCACAGAATACTCTCAGTTATACAGAAATCCAAAAAGCATAAAGATATATAGCCAGTACGCCGAGGTGTCCTCTGGGGATGAAATATGGATTTGTAAGCTTGTCGTGTAATAACTCACAAACAAAAGGCTTCATTTGAAGCCAATTCATATGTTTGCTTAATTATTTTTCATTTGATTGCGGTCGGCGATTTTTTTGTGAATTGCGTATATACTGAAAGTGTTTCTTTTTCAGGCTTTCACCAAAAATTATGTCCATAACACATCGTAATCATTATGTCCCTGAATGGTATCAAAAACGTTTTATATTACCAGGACAAAACAAACTACATTATTTGGATCTTTGCCCAGATAAAAAAATACTTGCTGATGGAAGAATTGTAACAATGAATTCTCATTTCTTCTGGGCGCCAAGTCAGTGCTTTTACAAAGAAGATTTGTATACGACATCCCTTTTTGGAAATGAAAATGATGAAATCGAGAAATATCTTTTTGGGAGTATAGATATAACTGGAGCTAAGGCACTCCGTGCCATTGTAAGTAATGATATACAAAAACTCCACGATTCGTTTAGTAGCTTTTTTGAATATTTAGATGCTCAGAAATTGAGAACTCCAAAGGGATTGGGTTGGATAAATGTTAATTATCCCAGGCTTACTCAGCTTCAATTGATGCTTGAGATGCAACAAATCAGACAACTGCACTGCACTATGTGGGTTGAGGCGGTGCGCGAAATAGTTTCTGCTGAAGATTCAGAGATTAAATTTATAATTACTGATCATCCTGTTACTATTTATAATCCCGGATGCTCTCCAGGCACAAAATATTGCACATATCCAAATGAACCGTCTATAGCCCTAAAAGGAACACAGACCGTTTTCCCGCTGGATCTAAACCATTGTTTGATTTTAACCAATCTAGAATATGCGCAGGAGCCATTTTTAAAAGATTTACTTTCTAATAGGACAAATGCGCGGAATTTTGGACAAACAACTTCTCGTATTGATAATTGGATTAGAACCAGAAAGCTCAAGGATTTAGAGGTTAAAAAAATCAATTATATCTTAAAGTCACGAGCATCTAAGCATATCGCTGCTTCCAAGAAAGAGTGGCTTTATCCTGAAAAGGATATTAAAGAAACTTGGCAAAAAATAGGGCAAGTACTTTTACCTCCAAAAAATGAGTTACACCATTTTGGAGGTGAGATGTACATGGGATACAAAGACGGAACAGTTCATTATCAGGATGCATTTGGGCGTACTACTGGAGATACGTCGTATTTAAAAAAGCCAATCCCGAAAGGTAAAATTGGTAATAATGACCCGTGCGTTTGTGGAAGCGGAAGGAAATATAAAAAATGTTGTTTAGGAAAGAAGCCTGAAGATATGCCGGATACTACCGAGTACAGTATTCGAGAAAGAAATATTATATTCTCAAAAATTCTAGAAGACATACTGGGTCTATCTAAAGGAAAAACCTGGGAAGATGTTCGAAAAGAATTAAGTGATGAGCAAGTAAAAAAAATCTACGAAGCTTTTCAGGGTTTATGGCCTAAAGATACAAATATTATTAATTTATTGCCACACCCAGATGAAAGAATATCGAGAGCGCTGTATGCTGGTTTAATAGATCCTAGAACTGCAGCGAGAGATATAATCAGCTATACGCCCTATTTCGACGAAATTCTGGTCATAAATCCCTTTATGAATCCCGCCTATATAAGCCCGGAGTACAATCCGATAAATTTTCCGGGTCAATATAAACAAGAGGTGTTAAAAAATGTTTTATTTTTCTTACAGCTGATGCCTTTTATAGAAATAGGCGCTGTGAATATAATTCCTGATCCCTGTTCTACTAATTATCGATTACAAAGACAGATCTGGGATTTGGCGGAGTCACGTCATAAAAGATATAAATTAGAAGGATTTGACTTTGACCTCGAATCTGACGAGTCAATAAAAAAAATATTTGAAGATGATTTTAAAAGGGGGATGACTGGTTTTTCTGACGAACATCTAATACAAAGCATAAAAAAAAGATTGCCAAAGCTACCTGATAGAGAATTAGGAGAATTATTGGATTATATAAAAAAAGAGCGATTGAAAGACCCCTTGGCATTACTTCAGCCCATGGAAGACAATGAAAAAAGTGGACAGATGACTGCTACTCATGTAACCCCAAATCTTGAGCTTGGTTTCTTTATTGCGCAGCTTACGGGCTCGTTTATTTATACAGATAGTAAAGTGAGATGGCAAGAAATAACAAGATCAACTAAAGCCAGTGAGGATGAGAATAAAATGCCTTGGGAGTTTTTAGCAAAAACAATTAATGATATTGATTTCAATCTTGAAATTGACCCTTTATTTAATTTTAAAATAAGAAAAACTGGGAAATTAGGATTAATAAGGGGTGCTGTAAGAAGATTGTGCACTACAATAAAAAATGAGCAAGATGCTCCTAAAATTAAAATTTTAAACAAATCCTTATCTGACGAAATTATATTAGCGCACCAGAAGTCAGAAAAAGAGTTAGAAGCAATCAGGAAAGACAATGAGAAGCAGAAGGATGAAATTAGCTTTACATTTAAAAGTAAGATGACCTGTTTGATTTCTGTGGATGACTTTTTTTCATTAATACCAGTTCAAAGACTTGTTTTATCGTATGGGGCGAAACCTCAAAAAATAGTGCCAATAGCTGTATTCATTGAACATAATGATTGCTAGTTTGTAAAAATTCAGCTCTAACTGCATGATTATCCGTTCAAAAGAACTAATGGATTGTTAAAAAATATTAAACTGATATACACTTCATAAGTGAGATCCATAAAAGACGGGCTATACAATTACTTATCCCAACACAGCACGAGACGATTTAAAATACTCGTGGTATTTTTGTTTTTCTCCCTGGTTGGATTAATTACATTATTTGCTAATAAGGTATTTTCTGACCAAAATTTATACTATTATACCTTTAGTACTATAGTCCAGGGGTTTCTAGCATTGGTTGCATTCCTTGGGGCAGTGGTCATTTATAAATTGCAGATTATTGAGTCTGATTTGGAAAAAATATCTAATAATCTATACTTCTTTATAAAAGTCTTCCCTCCATTCTCTGAATCAGTTGAAGGTGTTCATTCTTGGGCCGAAATTATGAATGAGGGGGGAAGAATCATAAATACACCCGAGAATAAAACAGGTATGTACTCTGATTCTATACAGAGAGCTGAGATTTATTGGAATAAACTGCGCAAATTGTCTAGTGATCGAGGAGATATTAGAACGAAAATGGTTGATTTTAGCTTATTCTCATTTCTGAATGTGGGGTTTTCTCTAATTTCAATGCCTATTACGAGACTATTTGTAGAGCAAAAGTTGTTTTATTTTGGAGAGGTTTTTATTATTATTGGTATTTTAATTAGCTGTTTTTCTCTTTTTCTAGCATTTGGGATTATCCGTGCCGTTTTGGGGTACTCTTTTTCAGCTAAGTTTGAGGCCGCCGCTTTTAAGCTAAACGCTAGAATCCATTAAAGTTATTTATTTTCTAGTTGTTGCTCTTTTTATCTAAGTCACAACAGATAAGCACTTCAATAAGGAGTTGATTTAGTGATACTAGTCAGAAATTCAGTTCTAACCGTATTAACTACCCAGCTCAGATAAAAACAAGGCTCATCCGCCAGTCGGCAGAGAGCCTTATTTGTTATCCTCACAGTGGACGGTCAAACCGATGAATGTTATGGTAATGGTATGAAAAATATCAAGGCGATCGTTTTTGATCTGAACGGGGTTTTTATCACGAGCCCCAAGTTGAGCCACAGATTTCATCAGGATTTCGGAGTTGATGAAGAGGCTTTTTTGCTCGCGCTGAAAGATGTCATGGCTCAAGTGCGGCAGCCTCATGCCGGCGGCGCCTATTCCTATTGGCAGCCTTATCTGGAACAGTGGGGCGTGCCATTCGATGAGGAATCATTGCTTGATTATTGGTTTGCGGCGGAAAAGGAAAACCCTGCCATGATAAAGATCTCAGAAGCGTTGAAAGCGAAGGGCATTTCCCTATTCATTCTTTCCAATAATCTGAGAGAGCGATCCGGATATTACCAGGAGCGCTTTTCTTTTTTGGGCGCTCTCTTCCAGAAAATCTATTATTCATGGCAAACAGGATTCATCAAACCGGACAGACGGGCATACGAACTCATTTTGCGAGAAAATAATCTGCGGCCCGAAGAATGTATATACTTCGACGACTCGCAAACCAATATCGCCGTCGCTCAAGGCATCGGGATAGAGAGCTATCTCTTCCAGGGCAGCGACGATGTGCAAGAAAAACTGGCAGAACTTTTGACATGTCGGATCAGTTAACCTCAGCAGCACCTCGTTTGGTATTAAAAAAAAGCCCACTGGATAGTGTTGCTACCAGTGGGATATCAGTTTATCCGTTCTTTCTGCCTTGCTTGTTAGCGATGAGTCAGCGGGAAGCGCTCGCCATCTGCCTGAGGTTCTCAGCGGCGCGCTCTGCTACCGTGAAGTCGGCATATTTCCGCGGCGTAATGATGCCATACATTCCGTCCCCGAGCATGACGTTAAGCGGAATGGCGAAAGCAGGAGGCCCATCGCCGCTTGGTTGCGCGGTGGCGTAGTGGGTCGCCGTGACGTACAGGATCCACTCTTCGGGGTTGCCGCGAGCGATGACCGCTTCTTGATTGGGCCAGTCCTTGGCCTGTCCGAGCGAGATCACCTGAAAGCGTTCCGGGTGATTCACCCAGATGTAAGCATCAGACGCAATCGGCACGAGGAAAAGAAACTGCGCCGCAGCGAATGTTTTCGCGACAATGCTCCCATATTCTTCTGTGAGGCCTGGCAAGCAAGCGGCCTCACCAAACCATTGCACGCAGATATAAGGCTTCTCGTTTTCCGTGAGCCGTTCCACACTGATGGTGGGAACCAGTACGGTGGGTTTTTTGGTTCTACTCTCGGGCTGAAACGCCCGTGGGTCGATGCTTTGCATGGGTACTCTCCTTTGTTAAGGTCACTGTCCAGGTGGCGAACGAAATGTTGCGGACTTATATTTATAGCATTTTTATCTGAGCATGTCCATGACTGGCGCAAGGATCGCAAAAGAGATATTATAGGAGCATCATTAAAACAGTATCTTTATGAAAAAATACTCCCTTATCATGTGGCTTGCGGCGGTTGCGATAGTCAATGCGACGTATTTGAGTTACAAAGCCTATGTGTATCATTTTGTGGACCCGAACAAATTATCGACCATATGTGATTTTTCACGCTTTAGTTCCTGCACGGACGTGCTGCGCCACCCCCTGTCTCTCGTTTTCGGTATCCCCTTCCCCTGGATAGCCCTCGTGGTATACCCGATTTTGCTGATAGTGGCCTGGTACGGTTATCGGAAGGCTTCTCTTCTGCCGGCGAAAATCATCGTGGTGCTTTCCGGTCTCGGTATGTGTTTCAACGGCTTTATCATCTATCGGGAGATTCGCTACATTCATGCTTACTGCATCCTGTGTCTGCTTTGTACGGCAATCATCGTTTCCATCTTTGTCTTGTCCCTCCAGCTCGTGCGAGACGCCAAAAAAGAAGCCTGACAGGCCATGCGGCTCGTAAAACCTTCCCACGTGGAACCGTTTTTTACTCGAAGGGCGGTTTTTTGTTATCTCTTTTGGTATTGGCTTAGATAAGGGATAAGATGAGAATTAATGCATAAAAATGCTTTATATAAGCCAAATATCTGTATCGTGCGATTGACACCCTGTACATTTTGTGCTATTATCATCGGTTGGCCTGAGAAGGTTGGCCTGTTCCCCTTACGAGGGTCGCAGCTCATCTGTAAGAGCAAACTATGATATTTCGGAAAGACTTTCTTTTCGTAGCAGTAGCGATAGCGATCTTTGCCAATATGCATACCGCGCAGGCGATGGGGACTGAAATAGTGTTGCCGTCAGTGACTGCCTATGACTTCAAAAGCGATCCTTTCTTGTTCAATTGGAACTTTATTGTCCAGAATAAGCAGATCGAAACAGCTGTTGTCGCCCCCTTGTCTTTCGAAGACAAGACGCTCAACCGTTGGAAACAGAAGCAGGCGCATCTGTGGGCCGCCCTTCCCAAAGCGAAATTCACCATCAACGCTTCTGCTTATACGGCCGCGGCCGATGAATGTGGTAAAAGCGATGGGATCACTGCCTCAGGACTGAAGGTCGCTGAGAAGCGTACCCTGGCCTGTCCTCCGGCTTTCCCGTTCGGTACCAAGATCAGTATCGAAGGTGTCGGCGAACTGCGCTGCGAAGACCGCGGCGGAGCGATCAAGGGCAATCACTTCGATATCTATGTTCAAACAAAAACAGAAGCCTTCGCGTTCGGTCGCCGCAACTTGGTTGCGGAAGTGATAGAGTAAGGCAAATGAAAAACGCCCTTTGATAAGCTCAGGGCGTTTTTTGTTTGCAGAAGAAGCTATTTCGGGGAAAGGGCGAATAGAGCGACAGAAGAAATCCCCAGGACAATAGCGGCGATTTCAAGCACCGAGAGCGTGTCTCCGAAGTAGGCGTAACCCGCAATCGCTACGAAAATCATATTGAAAAGCAGGATGCTGTAAGAAGCGGAAGCGAAATCTGCGGAGCGGAGCGTATAGCCGTAGATGCTCATACCGACGACATACATCGTGATAGCGAAGGCATACCAAACGAAGTTCTGTTGAAAGTAGGGATGATTTTCTGCCCAAGATTTCATGAAGAAATCTCCAGCCGCAAGCATGCCGCCGACGGAACACAATATGATGATCTGATAGAAAGACACAGTGTGAGTATATTTGTTCAATAAGCCTATTCTAACTGAAAATTCGAAATATATACAGAGAGATGTTTTATTGACGCTATCCTTGAACTTCGGTAGACTGATGATGTTCTCTTTTGGAGCGAAAAGAGCGTGGAAAAATGGTCCGATGGCCGAGTGGTTAGGCAAAGGTCTGCAAAACCTTTTACAGCGGTTCAATTCCGCTTCGGACCTCAAAGAGGTGTATTGCCGTGGTGGCGGAATGGTATACGCAGAGGACTTAAAATCCTCGGGTTGCAAAACCATGCGAGTTCGAGTCTCGCCCGCGGCACAAGAAAATAAAAAAGCCGAGTGATTACTCGGCTTTTTTGATTTTCTCCAACAATGCTGGAATTTTGCTGAAATCTTTTTTGAGCGTTTCGCGCATCCCGCCGTTGTAGAGCGCAGCGGCCGGATGATAGAGCGAGAAGAAAATTTGCTCACCGATATCGTCGAATGTTCTGCGGAAAGCCTGACCGTGCACGTCTGAGATTTTCTTGCCGGGAATGAAGTGTTCCATGGCGTGGCGGCCGAGCGTCACGATGATCTTCGGTTGGATGATTTTTATCTGCTCATGGAGCCAGGGCATGCACGCGGCGATCTCTTCCGGGAGCGGATCACGATTGTTCGGCGGCCGATATTTCACGACGTTCGTAATATAGATATCCGCGCGCTTGAGATGGATCGTGGTGAGCATCTCAGAGAGGAATTTTCCGGCAGCTCCCACGAACGGAATCCCCTGCAGATCTTCGTTCTTTCCCGGCGCTTCCCCGACGAACATGATCTCGGCGGACGCACTGCCGTCCCCGGGCACAGCTTGCGTGGCCGCCTGTTTCAATACGCAGGTACACGACTCTGCCATGAGGGTATTGAGCATCGTCAGGGTTTTTTCTTTGTCCATGATCTTTTGGTTTTCCACGGAAGATTTTTTCTTATTGTATGGTCCAGCCCTCTTTCGTTTCGAGCAGTTTGCCTTGTATCTCGAAGCCGCTGGCGAGCTTGTGTCCTCCCCCGCCGAATTCATGAGCGATAGCTGAGACATCGACGCCGTTATGTTCCATCGAGCGCAGGCTGGCGCGCACGATGTTGTCGCTTCTTTCCGATAGGACGAGGGCGAATTTCGCATCCGGTACCGCGCTCAGAATCGAGGACACCTGATAGATATCTTCCGCGGAAGCCTGACAGGCCTCGACATCCTGCTGGGTGATGGCGGTCACGAGCATCCCGTTTTTTTTATTGAAACGCGCTTTTTCAAACGCTTTCCCCCACAGTTTCAGCGCGCCGATATTTTTTTTGGTGAAAAGGATCTGGGTAATCTTTTCCAGCGGCGCCCCCTTCCTCACGAGGTCGGAGGCTATTTCCATGACGCGCGGAGAAACATTGGAGTGCTGCAATCCGCCGGTATCGAACAAAATTCCCGTGAGCAGCATCGTGGCCATCGTCTTGGTAACCTTCGCTTTTGTCACAGAGAAAAAAAGATAGAGCAATTCGGATGACGAAGAGTATTCCGCATCGATCATGACGACATCGCCCGTGATGTGAATATCCGGATGATGATCGATGAGCACCACCACTTGTTTTTCTGCCAGGTTCCCGACGACTTTATCGAAACCGCGATCGACGCTGTCGCAGGCGATGACCGCGTCGTAGCTGGTGATATCCAGCTGATCCGGGTGGAGAAACGTATGATCGAGCAGCGGCTTCACATTATCAGGAAAAGCATCGAAACAAGCGATATCCACATGTTTTCCACAGTTTTTGACGTATTCCGCCAGAGCGAGATTGGCGCCGACGGTATCGGGATCCGGCCGACTATGCGCGAAAAGCAATACGCGGTTGGCTCTTTCGATGATGTATTCGAGAGTATGAAATTCAGCGTCAAAATTTTGCATACTCAGTAGTGAAATTTTGACAGTTTTTGAGAAAAACTGTCAAAAATTAGATTATTTCTTGATGGAGAATTCTTGTGTCCAGTGTCCCGCGGCCAAAATTCCAGTCGAAGTTCTGTTCCTGGGCATAACGTGTGGATAACCCTGAAAAATACCGCAAGCAAGCTAAAAAATTTCTTTGAGTAATTTCTCGACGACGTCTGCTTCTTGGGCGGTCGTGTCTATTTCAAAAGATATTTTTGGCATTGGCTTCATGTGTAGTTTTCCGTAGAGGTGTCTTTGGATTTTCGGCAATTCTTTTTTCAGCGTTTCTGATACGTAATGAGATTCTTTCTCCGGGAACACGCTGATAAACATCCGAGTATAGCGAAGATCTGGGGACGTGTCAATTTTGGCAATGGTAATAAACACCCCGATCTTGAGAGAAAGTTCCCGTTCCATAATTTCGGCCAGAAGCTTGCGGATCAGCTCGTTGACCCTGGTAATGCGCATTGACGGCATAGAGGTGTATATATGAAATAGAACGAAGAGGATATCCTCAGTGCCCCTAGAGGGAATCGAACCCCCATCTCTCCCTTAGGACGGGATAGCTCTATCCATTGAGCTATAGAGGCAAACTTGCTGCTTTTCACTTGTGTATATTGCCATTCTCTCTGGCGGACATCCGGCTCTGCTTATCCGGAACAGAGAGAACCTTTCACTCTCATGGATAGTAACAAGGAATATAGAACGCCGATATCCTTCTGTACCGCAAGTATTTGAGTGTGGACCGTGCCGGATTCGAACCGGCGACCTCCTCCATGCCATGGAGGCGCGCTACCAACTGTGCCAACGGCCCATGTAAATCACGATGCCTCTTAGAGGAGCTGCCATTCGTGCGCATCGCTTATGCTATACTTTCCTATCATACTGGTTTTTCTTGATTCGTCAATGCGTTGCCTCTTCACAAACACCCTATTTCCGCTATAATGAAGTGATTTATGTTATTCTCTCCTATGATACGAAAGAGCGAACATCTCCCTGCCGGTCTCTCTTGGCATCGCATCTTTTTTGTTTTTTTTCTTTTCTCCCTTCCTTTTTCCATTCGCAAGGTTCTCGTTGTATTTTCTGCCGATGGCACTTTCAATGAGTATTTAGACGTATCCTTGTATCTTTCGGATATTTTGCTCCTCTGTACGGTATTTTCATACATATTATGCAATAAAGTATCAATATTGTCAATAGTATACTGGAGAAAGATGTTCCACGTGGAACATTTATTCCTCCCTTTTTTTATTCCAGCCCTCTTGATCGTATGGTCCGGGCTCTCTATTTTTTGGTCGGCAAGTCCGCTACTCGCTGTGTATTCTTTCTCTCATCTCTTCGCAGGGTATCTTTTATACGTCTATATTTTTCTTTCTTGTGTTCCACGTGGAACAATCGCACGACATGAACCGTGTTCCACGTGGAACAAGTCTCAAATTGGTACGGTGGAAATGTTCCACGTGGAACAATCGCACGACATGAACCGTGTTCCACGTGGAACATTCTGGTCTTGGATAGCCCAGTCCACAAAGAAATGTTCCACGTGGAACACATATCAAGTGATTATGCTGGTATTTATAATCTCAGGTTTTTTTCAGTCCCTCATTGCTATTCTGCAATTCATAGAGCAAAAATCCCTTGGATTAAGCATTTTAGAGGAAAGTATCCTTTCACCGGCAAGTCCTGGGGTAGCCAAAGTAGTGATTGGTAGTGAGATATTCATAAGATCATACGGGCTGTTTCCTCACCCGAACATTCTTGGAGGTTTTTTGGCCGTATCTTTGCTGATGACCATAGTCTATCCATTGCTATTTACTTCCCAATTGTTCCACGTGGAACAATCAAACAGCATGAAGAATGTTCCACGTGGAACATTCTTGTCTTTTATTTCTCGTTGTATGGGTAAATGTTCCACGTGGAACACCTCACGGTCTCATCTTGCAAAAATGTTCCACGTGGAACAATCGAGGTCTCTCTTTCTGTATAGAATGATTATTTTCTTTCAATCAGCCGCTCTTTTGTTCTCATTTTCCAAGACGGCGATTGCTGGATTTATTATTGGGCTTGTTTTAGCCATTTTTGGTATGAAAAAAATGTTCCACGTGGAACAATCAAACAGCATGAAGAATGTTCCACGTGGAACATTAATCGACTTAGAACCAGATACTGTGCAGAAATGTTCCACGTGGAACAAATTAAGTGCTCGTTTCAATAAAATGGGTATATTGTTCCACGTGGAACATTGGATCATTATGTTTGGCATTGTACTCACCGTTCTTGTGTTTGCCTCAGTGAATTTAAAACTTTTTATTGTTCAGCCCATTACGGAACGGCTCTTCTATATGCGGTCACTTCGGGTGTTGTGGCAAGAATATGCTTTTGAGGGCTTGGGAATAGGGCAATTTGTGTATAGGATACAGGATCTTTTCAGTGAACCGCTCTTGAGCTGGCAGTTTCAGCCGATCCACAACGTATTTTTGCTTGTTTTCAGTGAAATCGGAGTCATTGGCCTTGGGCTGTTTCTCTGGTTTTACATATATGTTTTTCTAAAAAATAACCAAAATGTTCCACGTGGAACAAATCAACAAAAGGGCAGCCAATGTTCCACGTGGAACATTGGGAATAAAATTAGAGGAATGTTCCACGTGGAACAATTTTCCGGCGTTCAGTTTCGGGGAGAATCAAAAGGCGGTAGGAAAGTTATCGCTGCCTATCTGCTCAGGTCTCTCTTGGTAGTAGTAGTCATTGCTATGCTCTTTGATCATTATTTCTGGGATATACAGCAGGGAGAACTCGTACTATGGATCATACTGGCTCTAGCCGTTTCTGAAAGCGGTTATTGACAAATAGTTAAAATATGATATAATATTCATCATCCTTTTTCAGTGTACACACACCTTCGCCGGAATGTCGTCTTGCTCTGTTGTCTGGCTGAGGGGCAATGTTCTGTTTCCTTGCGCATCGCTTCTGTTATTATCATCAGAACGGATGGAGCCAGAGCGCCCATGCGTTAGTGGAGGTATTTTTTTACGCAGGTAGTGCAGGAAAAAAGAATTGTGTTATAATTGAGCTATCTAAAAAACAAACACCGGATATGTTCAAAATTTCCCTCCCGAGTTTTGGAGAGTTGGGGACGAAGTTGACACTGTTTCTTTTTTTCGGGTTGATTATTCTCAGTTCAGCCTTTTTTGTTTTGGCTCAAGACACCACCAGCACAAAGAATATTTTTCAGGATTCCGATCAGGATGGCTTGAGCAATGATGAAGAAAAGTTGTATGGTACGGATCCGATGAAGAAGGATACGGACGGCGATGGTTATAGCGATGGAATAGAAGTCGAGAGCGGGTATGATCCGCTCAGACATGCGCCGGGGGATAAGATTATCAAGGAAGGGAAGAAGACTGGAACGGCGCCGGCAGCCTCCCAGGAGGGAGCAGTCAACCTCACGGAACAAGTTTCTGGAGAGATTGCTACTCTGCTCAAAAGTACGGATCAAAACGGGCAGACCATTTCTTTGGATGATATCAATAATTCTGTAGATAAGGTCATGAGCGGTAATGTCGAAACGGTTATTCTGCCGGATATTGACATGAAGGAGATAAAAATAAAAAGCTTGCCGAAGAATTTGAATAAGAAAAAACAGGCAGAGCAAGAAAAGAAAGATGCTATCGAGTATCTGACCGTCCTGGCGTATTTGGTTGCGAATAATTCTCCGAAAATGTTTCAGACAGAAAGTGATTTAGGCGGGCTGTTGAATAATCTTTCAACGGAATCCATATCGGCCTTGGCATCAGGGAATACGCAGCCTCTCGATGATCTGTCGAAGAAGGGAGAAAAAATTCTGGGGGAGCTGAAGGATATAGAGGTGCCGGAGAAAATGGTGGATGTGCACGTGAAGGCTTTGCAGATGGCCAAATATGCCATGCAATTGAAAGGGGAGTTGAGGCCATCGGATACCGATCCGTTGGGGCAGATAGCGGTGCTTTCCAAAGCGCAGGGATTTTTTGGAAGCATTACCGGACTTGCTGATGAAGTACAGAAGAAACTCGCTGATTATGGTATCGAGGAAATCCCGCTTAATTAGTTCTTGGTGATGGAGCGTATGAAGGAAAAAATGGCAAAGATGATGACCAGGCGCATGGTAGTTTCTCTTTTGATGTTCTTGAGTGTGACGTTCGGTTTGTTTCCGCAACCAGCGCATGCTCAAGCGTGGGGAGCTGTAAATATTTTTTCTGACCTGATGATGAATGTCGTTGAGACTATCAAGCGTCAGATGGAAGGGATGTTGCTTGGAACATTGAAAATGGCGGCCATCCAGACGCTGAATAACCAGGTGAGTCAGCTGGTCGGCGGGTCAGCTGGAGGGAGACCGCTCTTTATTACCGATTACAATGAATTTCTGTATCAGGGGCCGCGCCAGCGGACGGATCTGTATATGAATGATTTCTTCTCGACGACCACGCGCGGGAAAGGATCTTCAGCGAATTATATCGGCGTGGGGGATATGGGTGGCCTCGGCGGCAACTACGCCGCTTACCTGAGAAGTGTCGCGGAGAGCACCACCACGAGAAGGGGCGCAGCTAATGTGTACGATTTGGAAGAGTACGTCGCGAGTCCGGATCAGTTGTTCGCACGTGGCGACTTTCGCGGGTTGAATGCGTTTTTTTCCAATCCGGCCAATAATACTTTCGGATACACGTTGCAAGCTGAAGAAGCGTATCAAAACCAATTGGATCAGGAAGAGCAGATGGCGATGGCCAAGGCGATTGCGGCGGGTGGTTTCTTGCCGAATGAAAAGAATGGAGTGGTGACGGCACCAGCGGCGACGATCGAAGCGGCCATGACCAATGTGCAGAACATCCCCAACCAAATGATTGCTGCCGCATCCAATCCGGGAGAACTTTTGAGTGGCGTCGTATCGGCGATGGCGAACAAGCTGGTGAGTAATCTGGTTCAAAAGGGAGTAGGTGAGGTGCAGTCAAAAATCACCAAGGAAATCAGCAGCGTCAATAACAAGATGTATGGTGAGATAAATAATGCGACAAAAACATTGGGACCGGCAGTCCGCTATATGGGAGATATCAATAAGAACCTGAATGTCAATATCAGAACTAGCACGCCTCCGCCGCCTTCGCCGGTTCGTTGACGAATACGTGTGAAAAATTTACCCCGCCTTTCGTGAGAAGCGGGGTAATTTTTTTGTGGGTTTGAAAAATGATTGGCTTATCCGGGTTCCCTACCCGACGGCAGGCGGGGAACTGGAAACCTCTACAATGTGCGGGTGGGTCTGTCCAGATTCGAACTGGAGACCTCTACAATGTCAATGTAGCGCTCTAACCAACTGAGCTACAGACCCGTTTTTAAATGAGGAACCGCGGCACTCTAACTTCACCCCGTCACCTATTCTAGCAAAACCGTATCTTAGTTGTCAGCGAAAGCCGCTAGGCGACTACGTCTTATGATGTGCGATAACTGAAGTTTTTTCCTGAATAGGTGACAGGGCAAGCCTGAGCTAATTGTCCAAGATCATAACGAGTTTACTGTGTCGGAGGAATTTCAGGGAGAACCCCGTTCTCCAGGACGCCCTCTGTTTCTGCCGCCACTTTGCTTTTTTCCTGTGGACTTGCGATCGCTTTGAAAAAAGCGAGCCAGAGAGCTTGTTCGAAAATGGCAAACCAGGTGAGGAAAAGAGCGGAAAGGGCAAAAGAAGGAAGAACCATCCCTCCAGCGGAGAGCCCAAACTTTTCCCAAAGAACAGTAATACCCAGGATAACGAGGTTCACGAAAAAAGTAAAGAGCAACGTCAGAATGAAAGAAAACAAGGCAAAAAAGAAGGAGAGGGACATAAAGCGAGAAAAAAGAAAACTGCCTGTTTCGATGGATCCGCGGAGGGAGAGCGAAGAAAAGAGGAGATAAAAAAGAGTAAATTGCTTGATGAGAAAAACAATCAGGGCAATGAGCAGAAACGTGAGAAAACCAAAACTGATGAGAGTGGGCAGCGCTCCGGGGTTGGTGCGAGAAGCGATGAGCAGGGGAACGCAGAGGATACCTATGACGGCAAGAAGAAACAAGAGGGTGAGAGACTCAATGGAAAAGGCGCGGAGGAAATTGTTTCTTACGGCTCGAGGGGTGCCGGGATGATTGGGGAGCTGATGCTTATGGACGATGAAGGAAAGAGCCACGATGAGATTGCTTTTTCCGATAACGCTGACGACAAAGAGTCCCAACAGAAGCAGCGAGAAAAAGAATACTTCTTGTGGCGTCTTTTGCACGATGGCACGGAAAAGCTCTTCCAGAGAGGATATCTTCGCCAAATCCGCATTCATGAAGGTGCCTATGAGGCCGGACAGCGCCACGAGCGATCCGAAAATCCACGGCAGTCTTCTCGCACGAGAAGCGACCCAGGCTTCCAGGACAAGCTTATGAAAGTATACCTTTTCCATATTTTACGAACCAGTTATTGCCCCAAGCCCTACCTGTTTCTGGCAGGTGCGCGAGTATCACGAGCTGCAGACAAACGGTATTTATGCAGCCTCCGCGGTGGGAGATATTTTCCCCACGATAGCATCGAATTCATCTTTTTCGAGAGTCTCTTTTTCCAGCAGTGTGTGTGCCAATACATCGAGCACCGTACGTCTTTCGTTTAGGATCTGTGTCGCGCGGTCGAAAGCGGTATTGATCAGGTGTGACACCTCTCCGTCAATATCTTGGGCGGTTTTTTCCGAATAGTCTCGATCTTCATGCATGTCGCGGCCAAGGAAGACCAGCTCATCTTTCTTGCCGAATGTCCGTGCTCCTAACCGGCTCATACCGTAGCGGGTCACCATGTTGCGAGCCATCTGGGTGGCGCGTTCCAGGTCGCTGGAGGGGCCGGTAGTGGTGTCGCCGAAGATCATTTTTTCGCTGGCGTACCCGCCGAGCAGCATCGCCAACTCATCGAGGAAATAGTTGTGGGAATGCAGACTTTTGTCTTCCGATGGGACGGCCAACGTGTATCCGCCCGCGTGTCCGCGCGAAATGATGGAGACCTTTTGTACGGGATCGGCGTAGAGGAGACTGGCACCGACGAGCGCGTGTCCGCCTTCATGATAGGCGATGATTTCTTTTTCCTTCTTGTTGATCACGCGGCTCCGGCGTTCCGGGCCGAGAATCACTTTCTCGATGGACTCAGTCAATTCCGGCATGCCGATTGTTTTTTTGTTACGGCGCGTGGCGAGAATAGCGGCCTCATTCACCAGATTGGCGAGATCGGCACCGGAGAATCCGGGGGTGCGTTCGGCGATCGTGCGGAGAGAGACCTCTTTCTCGATGGGCTTGTTTTTCGTATGAATCACGAGGATCTGATCCCGCTCGTTGATATCCGGCAGATCCATCGTGACGCGACGGTCAAAACGGCCGGGACGGAGGAGAGCTGGATCAAGTACGTCGGGGCGGTTGGTAGCGGCGATGACAATAACGCTGGTGTCAGTTTCAAATCCATCCATTTCTACTAAAATTTGGTTCAAGGTCTGTTCGCGTTCGTCGTGTCCGCCGCCGAGGCCTGCGCCGCGATGGCGTCCCACAGCGTCGATTTCATCGATGAAGACGATTGAGGGGGCATTCTTTTTCGCTTGTTTGAAAAGATCGCGGACACGACTGGCGCCGACACCGACAAACATCTCAACGAATTCTGAGCCACTGATATTGAAAAATGGTACGCCGGCCTCACCGGCTACCGCTTTGGCCATAAGCGTTTTGCCTGTTCCTGGGGGACCAAGGAGCAGCACCCCCTTGGGGATTTTCGCTCCCATACTGAGGAATTTCTTCGGATATTTCAAAAAGTCGACGATTTCCTCGAGTTCGGCCTTGGTTTCCTCCGCGCCCGCGACATCCGCGAACATGGTGCGCTTCTTCTTATCTTTCGGATCGAGCATCCGGGCACGACTCATGCCGAAAGACAGCGCCTGAGCGTTGCCTCGCTGCGCTTGACGCAACATGAACCAAATAAAGGCGCCGATCAGCAGGAAGGGGAGCAAAAACGGCAGAAGCGTAGCGAGCCACAACGACCACCCGGAAACTTCCGTGACCGAGATGGAAACAGTGCTCAATTTTTCTTTGTCGATGCCGTAATTGGTAAACGTTTCGGTCAGCGAGCTCTCTCCTTCTTTGCTGGCTTTTTGCTTGTTCCCATCCTGCAGTTCGATGTCGAGATTGTTACTTTGGACGGTGATGGTCTTTACCTGGCCTTGATTGATTTCGGAGACCAATTCGCTCAAAGAGACAGGAGCCGGTTTCTTCTCCGGTGTCTGGTAGAGAATGATGATGCCGGAGACCAACAGAAAGAATAGAATGATGGTGAAAAGGTTCTTGAATATTTTTTCCATAGTATGTGTGAAGATAAAAACTAAAAATTGAGTAGTCTCACTATATCACCTTTTCGGACGAACTTCAATCCCCTGAAGGTCAATGTTTGAGTCTTGCCTTTGGTGCTTTTGAGGGCCTTGATAAGCTCATTAACCAGGTTTTTGTCCGGGTTTTTTCCGGACAGAAACGGCGTCAGTACGAAACGTAGCTCCTGACGGATGAGTGCTAGCGGCAATGCCACGATGGCGGCACAGGAGAACTCTACGGCGAGCGGGCTTTGCTTGATAGCCAGCGTGGCGGGGATACTGGTCAGCGTGGCGTAATCTTCGCCGAGCAAGAGGGCGGTTTCCGCCAGCAATTTTCTCGTCTGAGGTTGGAAATTTTTTTCCAGGTAGGGGATGAGCGCGTGGCGGATTTGATTCCGAAAGTACCGAGGGTCAGTGTTGCTCTTGTCTTCTCGGGAGGTGATGTGACGCTCCTTCAGATACTGCGTGATATCCGACCGGCTCATTTCGATGAGCGGACGAATCACATGATCGTTCTTGGGACGCATCGCGGATAATCCAGATAATCCGGCACCGCGCAGGAGTCGCATGAGCAGCGTTTCTGCCTGATCGTCTTGATTATGAGCAACGACAATGGAATGCGCGTTTATTTTTTGGCGGGTTGCTTCGAAAAAAGCGTAACGAATATCGCGGAGCGTTTCTTCTGAGGCGTTTTTCAATTTTTTCTCTTGGGAGAGGCAAGAGAAGGTCAGTCCGTAACGGAGTGCCGCCCCTCTCACCAACCGCTCATCTTGAGTGGAGTCTCTGCCGCGCAGATGGTAATTCACATGAACGACGTGGAGCGCGAAGGCCTGTTTTTTTTGCAAGAGCACGAGCATATCCAGGAGGCAGAGACTGTCCGACCCTCCGGAAACACAGACAATGAAAGCGTCTCCTCTGTGCCAGAGGTCGAATTTGTGTGCCGTGTTCTGCGCGCGCTTGATACAGCGGCGGACAAACGTCGAAAGAGGCGCTTCACGCGGCGGAAGCACTTTTTTCGATAATGGCACGGACTTTTTCGATGGCTTCATCGAGCTTGCCCTGCTTGTTTTCGACGGTGTAGTCATAAAGATCTGTATGTTTGAGCCATTCTCTCGTATACTCCATGCGTTCCTGTACATATTCTTCTGTCAGATTGTCTCGCCTGCGGATGCGCTGTTCCAATACTTCCAAGGGAGCGATGATGAATATCGCGATGATGTTCGGAAAGAGACGCTTGGCGGTGGCTACGCCCTGATAGTCAATTTTCCATATGCCGATTTTTTCTGAAGCGGCGATGCGCTCCAATTCTTTCTTGGTTACGCCGTAGTAGTTTCCGTTGTAGTGTTGGGCGTATTCCACCATGTCGCCGCGTTCGATGTTCTCCTCGAACGCTGCTCGGGAAATGAAATAATACGGATGACCGTCGCTCTCCCCGATCCGTTTGGGACGCGTGACGGTAGTAATGATGGTTTCTGTCGGCAGCCGTTTCGAGAGGCCATCAATGATGGAATCTTCTCCGGCGCCGGAGGGTCCGGAAATAATAAAAATATTCTTCATATTTTTGATGCTTGATTGGAAGGACGAAAACGTCCTGGATGAGCAGGACATTTTCGTGAGACTTACGCTTTTTCTTCCTCGGTTTCTTTTCCTTTCTCCGCTTTTGTCGTCTTGCTTTCTTTGGCGGCTCCTTCTTTCACCGGGAGGAGACCCATGCGGTGACTTTTCGGTTCAATGGAGAGGATGCTCCAGGTGTAGGTCTCGCCTTCCTTGAAAACTTCCTCAATCTTTTTACCGGGGTATACCTCAGAGAATTCGCTGACATGAGCCAGGCCATGGATATCCTTATTCAGATAGACGAAGGCACCGAAGTGATTGATCTTGTCCACTTTGCCGGGAACGATATCGCCAACTTTGTATTTTTCCAGCACGGCGTTCCAAGGATCTTCTTTCAGAGCCTTCATAGAAAGCGAAATGCGCGTATCTTCGATGCCGATGATCTTGGCTTCGACGTGGTCGCCCGTCTTGATCACTTCGCGCGGATCATCGATGAGCTGCCAAGCGAGTTCGGAGATATGCACCAGACCCTCCAGTTTTTCCGTGGATTTTTTCTCACCTTCTTTGGTGGCGGGAGTGAATTTGATGAAGGCACCGAAATCGACAACCCCGCTCACTTCGCCGCTGACGACTTCGCCTACGCGGAGGAGATTGATGAGCTCACGTTCTTTTTCGCTCTGCGCAGCCTTTTCGCTGACAATCAGCTTTTCGTTTTCCCGATCCGCATCGAGGATGCGGACATGGACTTCTTGCCCGATCAGTTTTTTGAGTAAATCAAGAATCTTGTTCTTGTCACCGTCTTCAACGCGCGGATAGTGCTCGCTCGACAACTGAGACACCGGAAGAAAGCCCGCGATGCCGTTCACTTCGATCATCAAACCACCTTTGTTGGCTTCGACGACCTTCGTCGTGACCACTTCGCGGTTCGTGAGCTTGTGTTCAATATCATCCCAAGACTTCTCATAGGAAGCTTCGCGGATGGACAGCTCGATATACCCGTCCTCGTTCTCGTAGTCCATCAGTGTCGCGACGATAGTGGTGCCGACTTTCAGTTTTCCTTCGGGACCGAGGCCATCGCGCATTTCTTTGCCCAGCACGATTCCGGTTCCGATAGAGCCCAGATCGATCAAGGCGTAACTGGAAGACACGTGGATTACCGTGCCCTGGACCACCTCGCCCACTTCGGGAATTTCTACCACGTGTTTGGTAAAAAGCTCATCCATAGCTGACGGATTGAGATTGACTTCTTTAACTTGTGTGGTTTTGGTCATAAATGTGTTATGTCTTGCAGGCTTGCTCCGGCTTGCGATAAAGAATTAATCGAGCAAAGGCTTCATTAAAAGCAAAAAACACCGTTCAATGTGGGTGTCTTAGAAAAACGACTGTAACGTTGAAGATTGCAACATCTTCGTATTCAGTTGTGTTAGTCTAATTACCCTGAGCTTTCTTCAGCACTCAGTAGTATAATAGAGGAAGTTGCCTTTTTTGGCAAGGAGCGAAAGTGCCTCTTATAAAAAGTGTTACAAAGTAAAGCAATCTTAGGTGGACAGGGAGAGGGAGAACATGATACACTGGGTGCAGTCCGATGGAATTCGGAAGGTTTGGATGTTTACTTTCTTGAAATATGAATATACAGTATTACGGTGATTATTGCTTTAAAATAAGCACAAAACCAGCGGGACGAGCGACGGAAGATGTAGTCATTTGGACGGACCCTTTGCAAAAAGGAGCGGGACTCCGTTCCCCGCAAGGACAAGTCGACATCGTGTTTTTGTCTCATGGGAAAAAAGAAGAAACGAAAGATACGCTCAAAGAGGAGACGATTGTTCTCGACGCTCCGGGAGAATACGCTGCCAAGGGTATTTCCTCCCTCGGCTTTTCGGCTTATGCAGATATGAGTGAAGGCACGGAAAGGGGCCAGAACACGATTTTTATTTTTGAAAGCGAAGATATCCATATCTGTTACTTGGGGGCTTTGGGGCATGATTTGTCGCCGGAGTTGCTCGATAAATTGAATGGCGTGGATATCTTATTCCTTCCGGTCGGGGGAGCCGATGCTCTGGACGCCAAATTGGCGGCCGAGCTGGTGCACAAGATCGAACCGAATATCATCATCCCGATGCATTACCAGATTCCGGGGCTGACGTTGCCTCTCGATACCGAAAAAGCCTTTTGCAATGCGATGGGGAATTGTCCATCGCAGACACTCCCCAAACTCAATATCAAAAAGAAAGATCTGGAAGGCAAGGTGATGGAAGTAGTGTTACTCGAACGAGGCGTGTAAATTATGGCACAAGGCTTGTGGGAAAAAATAGAGGCGATCCGTGCGCAGCCGGAACATATCCGTATGCGCTATGTGGTGGGATGCTTGTTCGTTTCTATGTTGTTTATCGTCGGTATCTGGCTTTTGACCGTAGGGGAAAGTTTTCACAGTATCAGCAAGGAGGTCCCGGCCGCCGCCCTCAAAGGCAAGGAATTACTGCCAAAAAACCAAGTGCCGTCATTCAGCAGCTTATTGGAACGGACAACGCCTCTGCAGGTTGATAACCAAGGCATGCAGGAGAATGGGGATTATTTTGATAAGCAATTTCAGAAAGGCGCGCAAAATACGACCGAGAATGCCCAGACAGCGCCGCAGGCTCTGTAACAGTGTCAGTCTGGTGTCGTATACTTTTGAAAGCGGATCCAAGAGAAATATATTTAACTGAAGAGAGCGTACCATATGCAAGAAAAAGCTTTTCACGAGGGGAAAATCGAATTACGTTCCATAACGGATGAAGTCAGGCAATCCTATCTTGATTATGCGATGAGCGTGATCGTGGCGCGTGCTTTGCCTGATGTGCGCGATGGCCTGAAGCCGGTGCATCGCCGCATCCTCTATTCGATGTGGTCGAGCGGACTGCGTTCCACGGCCAAATTTCGCAAATCAGCGACGGTGGTCGGAGAGGTGCTGGGGAAATATCATCCGCATGGTGATACGGCGGTGTATGACACGATGGTGCGTTTGGCGCAGGATTTCTCCCTCCGCTATCCATTGGTGTGGGGACAGGGAAACTTCGGATCGATGGACGGCGACAGCGCTGCTGCCTATCGGTATACCGAAGCCAAGCTCAAGGCCATTGCGGAAGAGATGCTCCTCGATATCGACAAAGACACGGTGGATTTCATCCCGAACTTCGATGGGATGCACGAGGAGCCGCTGGTGCTCCCTGCCAAACTCCCGCAACTCCTCTTGAATGGGACGGTGGGTATTGCTGTCGGCATGGCGACCAACATTCCGCCGCACAATCTGAATGAATTAGTGGACGGCATCTGTCATCTGATCGAATTTCCGGAAGCGACGGTGGATGATCTGATGCAATTCATCAAGGGTCCCGACTTCCCGACGGGCGGAACCATCTATAATACGAAGGATATCCGTGAGGCCTACGCTACCGGCAAAGGGCCGATTTTGGCGCGCGCCAAGGCGGAAATAGTGGAAAACAAAAGCGGTCAGTTCCAGATCATCGTGACGGAAATGACGTACGCTACCAACAAGTCATCGCTGATCATGAAGATTGCCGAACTGGTCAAGGAGGACAAGCTCCAGGGCATCAAAGATCTGCGCGATGAATCCGATCGGAATGGCGTGCGTATCGTCGTCGATCTGAAAAAAGACGCTTTTCCTCAGAAAGTGCTCAACAAGCTCTACCAGATGACGGATCTGCAGAAAAATTTCAATGTCAATATGCTGGCGCTGGTGGATGGCGTCGATCCGCAGATTCTTACGCTGAAAGCCATTCTTGAACACTACATCAAGCATCGCGAAATCGTGGTGGTACGTCGCACGGAACATGATTTGAAGAAAAACAAGGAGCGCGCCCATATTTTGGAAGGATTGAAAAGGGCCTTGGATCACATCGACGCCATTATCGAGACCATCAAGAAATCGCCGACCAAAGAGGAAGCGCATGCGAACCTGATGAAGAAATTCAAGCTCTCCGATTTGCAAACCACGGCTATTCTTGAGATGCGGCTGCAGACGTTGGCTGGATTGGAACGGAAGAAAATCGAGGACGAATTGGCAGAAAAAATGAAACTCATCGCATATTTCGAGGATTTGCTCAAGTATCGCAAGAAGATTCTGGCGCTGGTCAAGAGTGAACTCCTCGAGATCCGAGACAGATTTGGTGATGAGCGCCGGACGAAAGTCATTAGAACCGGTGTGACGGAATTCAAGCAGGAGGATCTGATCCCGAACGACGAGGCCATCATCACGCTGACGGAAGACGGGTACATCAAGCGCATGAATCCGAGCGTGTACCGTGTGCAGAAACGCGGCGGCAAGGGCGTCATCGGCGCGACGACCAAAGAAGAAGACCGGATCGCACAGGTGTTGTCCATCGAAATGCATGACAATTTGATGTTCTTTACCAACACGGGCAAAGTCTTTCAGACCAAAGCCTACGAAATTCCAGAATCTACGCGCACTTCGAAAGGACAGGCCATCGTGAATTTCCTCCAAGTGGCTCAGGAAGAAAAGATCACGGCCGTGATCGCTTTCAACAACAACGATGCCTTCAAGTACCTCTTTATGGCGACGGAGCAGGGGACGATCAAGAAAACCAAGCTGGAAGATTTTGAAAACGTACGACGGAGCGGATTGATCGCTATCGGATTAGATAAAGGCGACACGCTCGGCTGGGTGGGCCCGACGACGGGTGCCGATGATGTGGTGTTGACGACCAATGATGGTCAGGCGATCCGTTTCAAGGAGACGGATGTCCGGCCGATGGGACGCAATGCTTCCGGAGTGCGAGGTATGAAGCTGAAAAACATAGACAAGATTGTCGGGATGGATGTCTTGCCGAAAGATGCCAAGGGATTGGAGCTTTTGATTCTTTCACAGAACGGTTTCGGCAAGAGAAGCGAACTGAAATCATATAAGGTGCAGAAACGCGGTGGTTCCGGTATCAAGACGATGAAGGTGACGTCCAAGACGGGTAAGCTCGTGGGAGCAACTGTGACCAGCGTGGCGGACATTGAAAGCGATTTGATTCTTACTTCGGAGAAAGGAACGATCATCCGGGTGCCGTTCAAAAGCGTACCGCTCCTCGGGCGTGTGACACAGGGTGTGCGCGTGATGAAACCGCAGGCCGGTGACGGTGTGGCTGCCTTTACGGTGTTGTAATCAGGAGAGCCTTGTATCGATTGAATTTTTTATGGATTCTTTTTCAGCACTGAAACCAAGAAGAAAAACGCGTGTGGTGAACGTCGGTGGAGTGGGGATAGGCGGGGACAATCCTATCCGAGTCCAGACGATGACAAACACGGATACGCTTGATATTGGTTCCACTGTGGCTCAAATCAAAGCTTGCGTGAAAGCTGGCGTGGAACTCATTCGTTTGACAACGCCTACCCCGAAACATGCCCAGGCGCTCGGATCGATTCGAGAAGCGCTGCTTCAGGACGGCATAGATGTGCCGCTGATTGCAGATATCCATTTTTTACCGGCAGCGGCGTTTGAGGCGCTGAAATGGGCAGACAAGATCCGGCTCAATCCCGGGAACTTTCTGGATGGCAAGATGTTTCGAGAGTTCGCGTTCAGTGACGTCAGCTATGCCAAGGAAATAGAGCGGATAGAAGAAAGCTTGCTGCCTTTTATCGTAGCCGTGAAAGATTCCGGCAAGGCGCTGCGCATCGGATGTAACCACGGCTCGCTTTCCGACCGCGTACTCTCTCGTTTTGGCGACACGTCGCATGGGATGGTGGAGTCGACGATGGAATACTTGCGGATTTTCCACAAGCATCAGTTTCACAACATGGTGGTCGCCCTGAAGGCGTCAGACCCCCTCATCATGATCGAATCCAATCGGTTGCTGGTCGCGACGATGGACAAGGAGGGGATGGACTACCCGATTCATCTCGGCGTGACGGAGGCCGGCAACGGTGAAGAAGGACGTGCCAAATCGACGCTCGGCATTGGGACGCTTTTGATGGAGGGTATCGGGGATACGGTACGCGTTTCTTTGACGGAAGACCCGGTGAAAGAAATCCCCACTTGTTATGGGATTCTTCAGGCGACACACCGGCGTATTACGCGAACAGAATTCATCTCTTGTCCTTCGTGCGGGCGCACGCTGTTCGATATTGAACCGGTGACGAATATTATCAAAGAACGCATGGGGCATCTCAAGGGTCTGCGTGTTGCTATCATGGGGTGTATCGTAAACGGTTTGGGAGAAATGGCGGATGCGGATTATGGCTATGTCGGCGGGGCGCACGGCCAGGTGAGCCTGTATCGGAAAAAAGAGCTGGTGAAGCGGAACGTGTCGGAAAAGGAAGCCGTGGACGAACTCATTCGCCTGATCAAATCAGACGGTCAATGGGTCGAGCCGACTGTTTGAAAAAAAGAGAGCATGTTTCTCAAAAACTTGACAATGGGCAAGTTTTTTTGTATGAAAAGGATACTACAACCAAAGGAGATACCATGAGCGAAGACGTCGGTTCATCGGGAGTGACGGTTATGCCCTGTTTTGCGGCGCTGCTGGAAAGATGGGGAAAGACCGTCCCCGGAGAGGAAAGTCCTGTTGTTCGGTCGTTGCGAGTATGCCAGGAAAGAGACGCGCGACCCGCGTGTCATCCCGTCTCCGGAGAAGAGGCAGGCCGTGAGAAGCGAGATGCAGTGTGAGAGACGGAACCCCGTCGCCTGGAGGCATGCAGCGCATGCCTTTTTTTCTTGAATATATTGAGCACAAATTGAAAACGGCGCGAGTCGCTGCTCGGGCCGTTTCTTGTTGCTGTCGGAATGGACTGCCAAGCGAGCTTGTCAGCGCATTTAGCAAACCGTCGCGACGTACATGATGTTGCCGATGCCGATGCCGATGGCGTGTTTGCCGCTCATCCTCGGAATAACGATTTCCTTTCCGGGACGAACGATGTGGCCGCCTCTGGTGATCTTGAAATTGGCTTCCAGAACGGCGACCTCTTCCCAGAAGCTCACCATGATGCGTTCCCCGTTGGGAAGGTGTTTCTCCAGGAGACCCTCGGGAGCCGACCCCAAGAGTTTGCTCTTGTCGATCACGGGATCGGAGGTACTGATAGTGATGCCTTTCCACTGGGGCTTGCGAGGCGGATGCTGCAGCTGCAGCCGCAGAGTACTCGCCGGAATGATAGTGTGCGGAGACTTCGTGGTCATCGCGACTCCTTCTGGTTTGCGTCCTCGGGTTGGGACAATTCAATAAAACATTCCCGAGAGAAAAAGTCAAATATTTGCTAAAATGAGGGGAGTATGGTATTTTTTGTAAGTAATAAATTTTTGATGTAGCGTACGCTGGTGGAGAGGGATGACTCCTACGAACGTATCGCCGAATACAGCTATGGCACTGACGCACAAGCAGAAAGAGAAAGTAACAGGGGAAGTGAAACGTCACGACAAGGATACGGGTTCGCCGGAATACCAGATCGCGCTTTTTACGGAACAGATCAAGAAGCTGACGACGCACTTGAAAAAGAACAAGAAGGATTTTCATTCCCGTCGCGGATTGCTCAAGATGGTTTCCAAGAGAAAGAAGCTGATGGGGTATCTCGAAAAGACCAATGAGAAATCGTACAAAGGAGTGATCAAAACTTTGGGGCTTAAGTAAGCCTCTTTGTTTTTTATAAAGGGTATGGTTTGTTGACTATCCCGCTTCAATTCCGATTTTTTCTCGTGAAAGAATGGGAGAAGAGAATCGGGAACGCCTAGCGGCTCTCGCGTGAGCCAGTATAATTTTTTTAATAATGAATTGAAGCGGGGCGCTCCCTCCCAAGGCGGGCAGGCATAAAAGGAGCTTCTCGTTTCACCCGAAGACATTTATGGCGAAGTTTGCAGAACAAAGAGTGGGTGTCTTGGTGGACATCCAGAACCTGTATTACAGCGCGCGGGTGCTGTACAGCAAGAAAGTGAATTTCAAAAACGTGCTTTTGGCAGCGACGGATGAGCGTAAGCTGATCAGGGCGATCGCCTATGGCATCAAGACCGTCGAGGCCACGGAAGAAAAATTTTTCGAAGCGCTGGAAAAAAGCGGTTTCGAAGTGAAAACCAAGGATTTGCAGATTTTCCCGGATGGCTCCAAGAAAGGCGACTGGGACGTCGGCATCGCAGTCGACGCGATCAAGATGGCGGCCAAGCTCGATGTCGTGGTGATCGTGTCTGGTGATGGGGACTATGTTTCTTTGGTAGAATATATCCAGAGTACCTACGGTTGCCGCGTCGAGGCCATTGCGTTCGCGGAGTCCGCCAGCCAGAAGTTGGTAGAAAAAGTCGATGACTTCATCAATCTTTCGGACAACAAGAAGCGTTTTCTGATCTGAGTGTGAAATCTTTTGGAAATAAAGACAGCTATTGCGACTTGCGCGATAGCTGTTTTCAGTAGTGCCGATAGCGTCTGTCAATGCAGCGCTTGGAGATCGAACGAGTGACCCTGCCCGCGATGCGTTATGAGAGCGGTCAGGCCTCTGTCGCCGAAAGTTTCTTTGAGCGCCTTCCTGATAATAGTCAGGTGGGAAGGGAGTGCGGATGCGGTCCCGTTGCCTAACTGCTCGTCAGTGCAGAGATCTCCGGATTTTTCGATCATGATGCGCATGATCCGAGCCGCTTCTCCAGGCAGAATGATTTTTTTCCCGGCAATCGCGATTTCTTCTGATCCCTTCCGGATTTTTGTGCCAGGTTTTTCTGCGAGTGACGCCTTTGGTGACCTTTTCTTGGCCGGCTTACTGTGAGTACCCTTCGTATTCCGACGGATATTTTCAAGGAGTGCGCCGGTTGCCTTGTGGATATCTTCCGCTGTATCTTTGGCGGCATCGATCGCTGCGCGGTGGTGATTGACAGCTGCGGTCAGCTGTTCGATGGCGTCAGTCAGGGCGGCGTGAATGTCGCTGATGTCATGGGTTACGCTGGTTGTCATGCTATGGTTCCTTTCCTTCGGCTGAGTTTTGGAGAGGGGTGGTAGGTCAGTCATGGAAGTGGTAATCTGTTTCGGTTGTGTCGGAGCGAGAAGTAAGGGTATAGAAGACATGAAATCGGCCGCCGCGCCCTTTTTTGTAGCAGAAGCTGAGGCCGATGGAATTTGGGCGGGGTGGCGTATTTTCGCAGGTACGGTAGCCTTTTTCTCGGTGAGGTCGGTGGTCAATGGACGTCCTCTGCATATAATGCCGAAATCAAGAGTCTCTCCTTCCTGGTATCCATCCAAAGTAAACTCTTCGCTTATGCCGCGCGGTACGCGGGCAATACTGCCACCGGAGCAAGGGAAACTGTCACTCTTTTTGATGGGCGTGGTTATTCTGAGAATTTTCCGTGCTGCCAGAGCTACGCTTTCGATATGGTCGAGTCGCTGTTCGTAGTACCCCGCGATTCGGAGCGCAACAAAATCAACGGGTTTCACGGAAGTGTTTTTTCGTAAGGGGGCGATACCGATGACGATGCGGCCGGATATCTTGATGGTGTTCAAATACTCGCCTGGATTATGAAGGCCACGCAGACTCAATACCACTATTTTGACGCTCGGATATTTTTTCAGCATGGCTTCAAAACGAATACAAAATTCGTTGAGAGTGGCAAAGCTGATCGCTACTCCTGGCAGACCATAGTCCGGGAGCCGGCTTTTGATTCCGCCGAGAAAGCTGATGATGTCGCTCTCTCCTGAAATCATGCCCATAATCAAAATGAGCGGTTGAAGCGTGATTGCTCGGGCTATTGTTTTGCGGACCATGAGAGTCTCCCTGGGTTATTTTCGGTTGTTAATGGGCATTGCATGGAAGCTAGCATGACGAGTGGATCTTTGGCAAGAAAGTAAAAGACCCCGGAACACCGAATCTGTTGACAAAAAGCGATTTTTTCGGTACAGTGCGAAGGCAAATATATTCATTAACAACCTGCTTTTTGCCAAGGAAGGTGCTAGAGAAGTTCAAATCTCAAAGATCAAAGAGTAAAAAGTTTTTTGCTTTCTGACTTTTGTGCTTTGAATTTTTCTTCTTGCTTTCCCTTGTTTGAAAGCGGGCACACCATATGCAAGAAAAGAAATGGTCTCTCCAGCTGGGAGGGAGGGAGCTTGTTATTGAGACGGGCACGCTGGCCAAACAGGCGAGCGGATCGGTGACGGTGCGGTACGGCGACACAGTCGTATTGGCCGCGGCCGTGATGAGCAAAGAAATGTCCAAGATCACGGGTTATTTTCCGCTCATGGTGGATTATGAAGAGCGGTATTATGCCGCCGGAAAGATCAAAGGATCTCGTTTCATCAAGCGCGAAGGGCGTCCTTCAGATGACGCCGTTTTGTCTGGGCGCGCGGTGGATCGCACAATCCGCCCGCTGTTTGACAGCCGCATGCGCAACGAAGTGCAGGTGGTCGTGACAACCCTCTCCTATGATGGCGAGAATAACCCGGATCTTGTCGCGATGATTGCAGCTTCGGCAGCGCTTTCACTTTCCGATATTCCCTGGAACGGTCCCATCGGTGCCGTACGCGTCGGTTTGCAGGATGGCAATTTCGTTTTGAATCCAGCCAGTGAAGAGCGTAAGCATAGCGCTTTGGATTTGCTCCTGTCCGGCACCGGAGAAAAGATCAATATGATCGAAGCGAGCGCCCAAGAAATCACGGAAGAGAAAATGGCGGAAGCGTTCGAATTCGGATTCGAAGCCATCAAAAAAATCACTCACTTTATTGAGGAGGTGCGCGTGGAAGCAGGGAAGGAAAAACGGGCAGCGGCGCTGCTCCACGGTTCCAATGAATTTGAAGCGGATATCCGCAGGGTCTGCGCCGAATTCGGTATGGCGGAAGCCTTGTATATCCGGCCGAAGCAGGCGACCGAAGCGAAAGTGGCTGAAATCAATGAAAAAATCGCAGTCTATGCGGCCGAGAAATATCCCGATCAAAAAAACCTTTCCGAAGTGCTCGCGATTATCATTGATGAGGTATCAGATGAGGCGGTGCATATGAATATTCTCGAGAAAGAGGCTCGTCCGGATGGACGGGGCATCACGGAAATCCGCCCGATCACCTGTGCTGTCGGCATCTTGCCACGCACGCACGGTACAGGACTCTTCACTCGTGGTGAAACACAGGCGCTGACCGTTACGACTCTCGGCGCTCCCGGTGATGAGATGGTTATCGACACCATGGAAACAGATGAGAAGAAGCGTTATATGCATTTTTACAATTTCCCCCCGTATTCTGTCGGTGAGGTCAAGCCGATGCGCGGACCGGGCCGTCGTGAAGTTGGCCACGGCATGCTAGCGGAAAAAGCGCTGGTACCGGTTCTCCCGAGCAAGGAAGATTTCCCGTACACGATCATCCTGGTTTCCGAAGTATTGGAGTCCAACGGTTCGTCTTCGATGGCTTCGACATGCGGTTCAACGCTTTCTCTCATGGATGCGGGAGTGCCGATCAAGAAACCGGTCGCCGGTATCGCGATGGGTGTCATCACTGGCAAGAATGGCACGTACAAAGTACTCTCCGATATCCAGGGGCTGGAGGATCATTATGGTGATATGGATTTCAAAGTAGCCGGAACGAAAGATGGGATTACCGCGATGCAGATGGATGTGAAGATCGATGGTCTGACCCCAGAAGTCCTCAAAACAGCCATCATACAAGCCAAAGAAGGACGGATGTTCATCATGGGAAAAATGCTTGAGGCTATTCCTGAAGTGCGTATGACGATGTCGCCGTATGCCCCGCGTATCATCACGCTTCATATCAACCCTGAAAAGATTCGCGATGTCATCGGTCCTGGAGGCAAGATGATCAATCAGATCATCGATGAGACCGGCGTTTCTATCGATATCGAAGACGATGGATCGGTATTCATCACATCGACCGATGAAACGAGCGCCAAGAAGGCCGTTGAATGGATCAATAACATCACGCGCGAAGTGAAGGCGGGTGAACTGTTCCAGGCACGCATCACGCGTATCATGAATTTCGGCGCCTTTGCTGAAGTGTTGCCCAATCAGGAAGGACTGATTCACATTTCGGAACTGGCTGATAAGCGCGTGGAAAACGTGGAGGATGTCGTGCATGTCGGCGATATCATACCGGTCATCGTGAAAGAAATCGATAGTCAGGGTCGAATCAACCTCTCGCACAAGGCAGCTCTGCATCACGTGAGCGAAGAGAAAAGTGCGTGACAGGATGCAAAAGAAATAATTTGGTGTATAATAGGAGAGAAGAAATTCTCTCCTATTATTTTTTGCATTACTGAAAAAACGTATGACATTCTCTCCTTTTGCAAGCCAGCAATCTTCTCCCCAGACAGGTATGGGAAACAAGATAGCGTCTCTCGCGACTATCCGTACGATGCGAGGGGATATGGAGGCAATCAAGCAGGGAGGGAAGGGCATGGTTTTTGTGCAAAGCCAGCGGGAAGAAAATTCTGTGCGCCGCATGCCATCAGAGCCGTCCGCGGACCCGCTGGGCAGAGATGAGGAGAAACTATTTCAGAGACAGGAGGAAGGCGTAGCGAAAAAAGTCGATAATCCTTTCGGAGTCGCTTCTCAAACCAACGCCAGCATCCCCGGACAGTTTTCTCAGCCACAGGGTATGAAAAACGGACTGACTCCGACAACGTTGGTGGGGGAACTCCTCACGGATACATCACGGGGGGGAGGAAGCGCGTTGTTCATAAATATTCTCATAGCGGCAGCTATCCTTCTTTTGATTGCAGGTGGAGCGTATTATTACTTTCTGGTGACTGGCAAAAAAGCCGCGGAGCGCGCGGGGTCGGCCGACACTGTTCAAAATATACCAGAGACAGCCATGCCCAGTGCTGAGGAAAACCTTGTTTACGCTTTGGACAAGCCAAACTATCTTTCTATCAACACGGAAACGGTGTCACTTCTGGATATTCAAAAGACCCTCTCGGGAGTCGCTGCCCGTATCAAAGATTCTCCTATTACGCGGCCAGTCGAATTCTTGGTAGTAGACCAGAACAATAATCCGCTCGCATTCAGCCGTTTCGCCTTTCTTGCGCAGTTTGATCTGGCGCCCGATGTGTTGGCTCTTCTCGATGAGACTTTTTCCCTGTACGCGTACAATGATGATGGCGGTATGCGTTTTGGACTCGGGCTTACCTTCAAAGATCAGGCGGCGGCTCTTCTGGCCATCGCGAAAATAGAGCATACGTTGCCTCGTGCGTTTCAGGCGCTTATCCTGGATCCGGATGTTAGTATTCCACAGGCGCTGGCTTTTGAGTCCAGTATGTATGTTCCTCAATCAGGCGGGCAGGGAATCTCGCTCCGTTACGCGAATATCGATATCCTGCGGAACCTGTCGATCGACTACGCGGTGGCAAGCAATCGCTGGTATATAGGAACGAGTAAAAACACGCTGCGCGCCATTGTGGATGCGGCCACGAAGTAATGGCTTTTCAGAAGCAAAAATAGTGATAAACAGAAAGTAAATTATTTTATTTTTGAGCGGAGAAGCAGAAAAACTTATTTTTTATTATCCAGAGAAGAAAAAACGACTGGAATGAAGCATAATATGGCCGCCACGATTGACCAAGAGCATTTTTCCTGTTATAATGAATCTGTAAGTAACTGAACTTTGACAATTTCTCTTCTCAAACCGTTCCGAACGGTGAAAGAGTTCCCAATCACAATTTTCCCCTAATTGTGAAGGGGAACTCTTTCACTGTTCAAGAGTTTCGACAAAGTTCGAGACCGCCTCGCCCTAACACGAGGACCAAAACAAAAACAAAGTTTGCTCCTGAAAAATAAAAAACCCAGGAGAAAAACCAAAAGAAACAAAAAAATGTTCTTTCAAAAAAAACAAAGGCCAAGTGCCAGAGAACGGTGAAGGGAGAAGTATTTGCCAGTTAGGACAAATGCGATGGTGCATGAGCACAAACTACAGGAATGTAAATTGGATTACCGATGCTTTCTCACCCGAAGCTACGTAACCGACATACCTGTTGGCACATGCAAGTTCGGGCGTTACAGCCAAGTATTTAATTATTGGGCGTCGTAACGCCCGACACCAACATTCTCGTGGTGATCGGGAGGAAGGAAGACATGATGGCTTTAAGGGCCGTTTTTTTGTTGTTTATCTGCGCGGTTTAGCACAGCTTACAAACAACAACCCTGTAAGAAACCTTTTCATATGATAGTATATCTCCATGGGAACTTTCAGAGTACAATCCCCGGCCGGATCTTTGGGCGAGGAGTTGGGCTGCCGCTATTTACGGGAGAAAGGCTATACGATTCTCGCTACCAACTACTGCAACACGAGCGGGCGGCGGTTAGGAGAGATCGATATCGTGGCTCAAAAACAGAAAGAAATAGTCTTTGTGGAAGTCAAAACACGCTTGAGTGGAACCAAGAGCGATATCGTGCCGGAAGCCAGTATTACTCGGGAGAAATTACACAAATTGGAGCGCATCGCGGCGCATTATTTGAGAGAAAGAAAGTGTCGGTCGGCTGCTTATCACTTTGATGCATTGGCTATTCTGTACGATGCGGGCGCCAAGAAGGCTTTGATCCGGCATTTGGAACACATTTTTCTTTGATGGGCTTGGACGAGGACTGTCTTTTCTGCTATACTTGCGTGACGAAGAGATAATCCTTTTGAGAATAATCGTATGTCGCTTGATGAAAATACCTTGATAGCGTTGAAAGAGAAGCTTCTGCAAGAGAAAACTCATTTGGAGGCTGAGCTTTCGGTTTTCGCCAAGCCGACGGGCATTCCTGGCGGTTATGAAACGCAGATGGAAGAGATCGGCACCGACCTGGAGGACAATGCTACTGAAGTAGAAGGCTATGTCGACAATCTCGGACTGGAAACAAACCTGGAAGCGCAGCTGAAGGATGTCAATGATGCTTTGGATAAAATGGGCAAAGGGACATACGGGATCTGTGAGAATACTGGGCAGGAGATAAGCGTGGATCGTTTGAAAGCCTATCCGGCCGCCCGTACCGCCATTTAAACTTCGGATACTATGAGGCTGCGGAAAGTGTTCCTATCGATGCTTTTTGTAGCCTTTTTTCTTTGGCTGCATTTTTGGCTACGCGCCTGGATGGTGGCGACACACGATGATACAACACTGTGCAACCCCGGTGGACCATTTGGGGTGATTTTCCCAGTGTGGCTGCTGATCGCCTTCAGTTGCGGGATAGTGCTTCTTTTGTTGGGAGCGTGGCTGAAAGAAAAAGGCGTTGTCTTTGGTTGGCTATGGCTTCTCATCCTTTCCGGTGGCTTGGGAAACCTGTTGGAACGTATCCTTTTTGGTTGTATTATAGACTATGTAGCCCTGCCGTTTTTTCCGGTGTTCAATCTGGCAGATGTGTTACTGACCATCGGGACGATAGGGATTTTGTGGGGCGCGCGTTCCAAGAAACAAGAGAAAGATTCACTGAATATTAGAAATGAGTAATGAGCTGTTTCTTCATAATACTATGTCAGCGAAAATTTTTTCTGCGACAACCTTGGGGTTGGAAAGCGTTTCTGTAGAAGTGGAGGTGGATGTTCTGTCCGCAGGACTTCACGCTTTTACGCTGGTTGGATTGCCGGATACGGCTATCAAGGAATCGCGCGACCGTGTCAGCGCCGCGCTCAAAAATAGCGGTTTCAGGCCGCCGCATCAATGCGGTCGCGTGACCGTCAATCTCGCTCCGGCCGATCTGCCGAAAAATACTCCCATCTATGATTTACCGATGGCGTTGGGATTTCTCTTGGCGACAGAACAACTCTCTTTCGATCATCGAAAAAAACTATTCATCGGAGAACTGGCTTTGGATGGTAGCGTGCGCCGCGTGCAAGGCGTCTTGCCTATCGCTTTGTATGCGAAAGAAAAAGGGTTCCAAGAAATTTATGTTCCGGAGGATAACGCGTATGAAGCGGCGCTGGTCGAAGATATCGACGTGATTCCCGTGAAGCATCTTTTTGCTGTCGCGAAACATCTGTGCGGGGAAAAATTGATAGAGCCGTACCGGCGAGAAGCGGTAGTCTTCTCTACGGAGGAATATGATGGACTGGATATGGCCTACGTACTGGGCCAAGAACACGCCAAGCGGGCGCTCGAAATCGCGGCGGCGGGAGGGCACAATACGCTAATATACGGTCTATAAAGTTGACAAATAGGAAATAAGGTATATAGTGGCTATACATAAGTTAAAGCCATTATATGGAGAACGCCGTAGGCTACATAAGGGTATCTTCCGAAAAACAAGACTACGAGCGTCAAAGGGACGAGATTATTCAGTATGCCGCTAAAAACAACTTTACAGTAGTTAAATTCTTTGAGGACAAGCACTCTGGAAGTGACTATGATGAGAGGAGAGGCTTTCAGGAGCTTCTTATTTTTTTAGACGAGAATTCTCATATCAAGATAGTTATCTTTGATGAGATCAGCCGTATGGGGCGGGATACTGCTATGCAGGTAACGACCTATAAGGCACTCTCAAAGAAAGGCATTAGGATTTTCACAAGAGGCAAGGGTGAATTTGGGAGTAATAAAGAGGACAACCTCTTATTTACAGTTCTTTCAGCAATCGCTGACTATGAGAAGCAGACAATCATAGATAGAACCTCGTCAGGACGTAGAAAAGTCGTCAGGGACGGGTTTACGCAGATAAGCAGGCGTCCTTATGGATATAACCTCGTTTTGACCGTAAAACAGAATAGGCAAGTCATAAAAAGGCAATCAATTGAGGTAAACAAAGAGGAAGCAGAAGTCGTTAAAAGAATGTTTGAAATCGTGGCAAAAAATGGGACTTCCTTTGACGCATTAAAGTATTTGAGCAACAGCAAGGTAAAACCACCCAAAGGGAAGAAATGGGGTAAATCTACTGTCTTGCGGATTCTCCATAACACTACTTATTATGGCGAGTGGAGATTTGGGAAGTACGTGAAAAATCATAAAACAAGGTATTCATTAGCAAAAAGAAAAGAGGAAGATTTAACCATTGTTAATGTCCCGGCTATTATTTCCAAAACTCTTTTTGATGTTGTTCAGGAGAAATTGTCTAAAAATAAAACTAGCTTTAATCCTAGAAACAGTAAAAGCACCTTTCTTTTGCAGGGAATGCTTCGTTGTGCGTGCGGCAAGTTAATGCAGTGTTACACGGAAGCAAGGACAAAAGAGAGGATTTACCGCTGTCCTCAAAGGAATATAGCAGGGGTAAGTGAAAAAACCTGTCAGATCCATTCGTTTAAAGCTGATTTTATTGAACGAATCTTTTTGCAGGAGGTGAAAGAAAGGATTGGAGATAAAGAGTTTTTAAAGGAAGAAAAGCTGAAAAAGCTTACTACGTTAAAAGAGCCATTGAACCGTCTTGAAAAGGAGCTTGATTCTACGAAAGAATCGTATGAATCGGATATCATCAACCTGAAACAATACTATGAGAAGTCTGTTATTCTCCAATCTAGTGATCCTGATAAAGCGAGGATATTTGAGGGGCTGGCAGATAATCTTTTAGAAAAGACAAAAGGACACAAAGAAACAATAGGAAAGTTAGTAGAGGAAATAAAGAAACTCAAAGAAAAAAGCATTGATTATTCTTCATTCAAAGACCTCAAAAAGGCACTTGCGTATATTACTCAAAAGGACATTGAAGAATATGACGAATCTGCGCTTGATAAGAAAATTAAGTTAGCGAGAACTTACTTGAAAGAGGTGGTAGTAAGATTTCTTAATGAAGAAACAGAAAAACTACGGAGGGGGGTATTGGAATTGAGAAGCAGGGGAGTTTATAAAAAGGGAAATGAGGGTTACCGGAAGTTATATTTTAGTGTTGTTAATAAGGAACATATGCTTCGCAGGAATGCGGCAATTGTTGTAGGATTTGAGGTAAGTTTTGTGAATAACTTCCAATTGTTTGTTAAGTTTCCTTATTTACACGATCAACCGGAGCTTTTACAAAACTATGCAAAAGAGGGACGGGGAGTATCTTTAATCCCCTCTCACTTCTAATCATTCTTCTAACTTTTGGCTATGGAATCAGGTAATTTATAAGTATTATTGGGTGGTCAAAAAATGCAGATTGAGGCTTGATTAAAGGTAATTTATGTGGTAAAATAATTGTGTTGGAAATACCGCAGAATACCGCAGTCTTAAAAAGAGTAAGCACAAAATAATATGGCAAAAATAATCAAAGCAAAGATTGAAAATCTAAAATACCGAGCGGGTAACTCAATGAGGGAAAACGGGTTGACTGAATATAAACTTGGTAACTTTGATGTGAACGAAGCATCGGCAAGTGGTATAGTAGAGATTAATGGCAAAAACAAAATTGCATATTCAAAATGGGTTACGCCAAAACGAACAAGGTCATATCCATTTGCAAGGATTTATGACACATATAGTTTTGGTGGTAAGAGAATAACCATAATACCAATTATTAAAGATGAAGGCGTTGGTGCTTCAAAAAATAAATCAAATAATGACAGAATAAACTTCATTACGTTGTCTTGGATGAACCTTACCAATATATTTGTAATACTCGCTTGGTATTCAGAAGCAGAAAGGAAAAGTGAATACCGCATTACTAACCAAAGGTTTGACAATGACTATATAAAAACGAAAATAAAGGAAATCAGTGAATACCAGTTTGATGCTCATCACTGGAACAATAATCATTTTATAAAAGATTTTCGTGCTGTGTATGAAAAAGCAGTTTCTTCATATGAGCATATAGCAAAAAAACTGTCCGTGAAGTTGCACCCATCATCAAGACACAAAGCTTTCTTGGAAAAAATAATTGATAAGTCAAACCCCAAGATAATTAGTCTGAACGGTTTTGCCTTGGAAACTCTAGCTAAATCAAGGTTGGCGGCGGCGAGGGAAGTTATTGTAAAACACAAAAACGAATACCTGTCTCTTGATAGCGAAAAACTCCTATTTGAAATAATAAACAACCTTGGTGGCAGTTATTTTTTGACTGCTGACGAAATCATTATTGATGGAGATAAGAAAAACCTGACCATACAGGAAGCCAAAAACGCAACAACAGGGAAGTTACCAAAATCGGCAGATATAAAAGACGGTTTATTCAAAATACTTTTGTTTTCCCAAATAAAAACAATTCATTTGGATGGCATCAAATATGACTATACAGTTACTTTGAAGCTAACTGGTAACCTTTCTTCAACTTTGCTACTTCCAAACAATAAAAAGAATATATCTGCCTTTATCAAAAAAGAAAAACTGTCCGGTCCTGATATGGGAGCTATTTTTATGCTGAACGAGGAAGCTACAGAAAATAACTATGAGGTTAAAATCACCAGTAATTAAAATCCCCTATGAGATATTATTCTTCAAAAGAAACTATATCGCTGGATGATGAAATTATAAAAAAAGCAAAAGAGTTCGCAGACAAAGTAGTTGGGACTATTAATTACGGAGATAGCAATCAGTTTGATCTAATCAAAATTGCAAACGACCATTTTATTAGTAAAATTGGCGAGGAGGCTGCTAAAAAAGTATTTGAAAGTTTGGGAAAAAACGTTCAGGGTCCCAATTACACTATTTATGAAAAAAAAGAAAAAAGTTGGGATGCTGACCTCCTGATAGATAGTAGCGTAGAGGTCGCCGTAAAAACACAAAAAAAATCAGCCGCTGATAGATTTGGCTTATCTTGGACTTTTCAGGCATCACCAGAGCGCAGGGATATAATTTTGGATAATAAGGACGCGTGGGTGGTTTTTGTTGAGTGTAATGATAAAGATGGTTCTTTTGATTGCACTGTTTATCCGCCCTATCAAATAAAAGAATTAACATTCGGAGAACCAAAACTTGATTATTTGAAAGGAAAAAAGAAAGTTGTTTACGCAACCAATTTACCCATAATTTGAGAGATATGATAACAACACCTTTAAGATATCCGGGCGGAAAAGCTAAAGCAATAAAAAAAATACTGCCTCTTGTCCCAACATTTTCCGAGTTTAGAGAGCCATTTCTTGGCGGCGCTTCTGTTTTCCTGGCTTTGAAGCAGAAGTATCCAGATAAGAAATACTGGGTGAATGATTTAAACAATGACCTATATCATTTTTGGATAAATCTAAAGAATAATTGTGAAAAACTTGTAAGAGGGGTTCAGAGGAAAAAGGATATAGAAAAAGATGGTAGGGTGTTACATAAAAATCTTGTTGAAAATAATCCAAAATCAAGTATTGGGAAGGCAATTAGATTTTTTGTGCTGAACAGAATAACATTTTCTGGGACTATTGAAGCGGGTGGTTATTCCCAAGGTGCGTTTGAGGCTCGTTTTACACAATCCTCTATTCGTAGACTGAAGCCTGTTAGTTCAGTATTAAATGATACTGAAATTACAAACCTTGACTATGAGAAACTGATTAACAAAAAAGGTAAGGACGTATTCATTTTTTTAGATCCCCCATATTTGTCTGCAACAAAGTCTCGTCTATATGGGAAGAAAGGTAATTTGCATACAAGCTTTGACCACAAAAGATTTGCGAGAGTTATGAAAAAAACGAAGCATAAATGGATGATTACTTATGATGATTGTCCAGAGGTTAGGGATTTGTTTGCATTTGCCAACATTTTAAGTTGGGAGTTTCAGTATGGTATGAACAACTACAAGCAGGAAACTGCGGCGAAAGGGAAAGAGCTTATCATTACAAATTACACGCTCCCGGAGCCTGAAACGCTATTTTCAATGAATGAGGTTTCACTAAAAATTACAAAAGTTACAGCGTAATAATTTATGAAGGTAGTCAATGTCTTATGTGTATCAACTGAAGAATAAAAGGGGGCAGGCAATTCTTTGCCCGCCCAGATTGAGTGTGTAAAAAAACTGTTGTAAGAAAAAGTCTTTTATGCAAAGTCCCCGATAGCCTAGATAATGAATCTATTCAAAAAATAAATGAATAATTCCAATCGGTCACAACTTTATGAAGAAGAGTTTGATTTTATCTTTAACAAAAAAGGATCTGGTGTAAGGCGCGCGACAGTAATTTCTGCATTTATAGAGTGGCAGATAATTTCACTGGCAAGCAATTTTTTAGAGGAAAGGAACGTCGTACACAAGCCAGAACCATATCAAGAGTATAGCCAGTCTTTCTATGTTTTAAAGGTGAATAGTGTTCTTACCACGGAAGAATTAGAAAGGGTAAAAAAATTTCGTAAGGAAAGAAATAAATCTATTCACGGGATATTCAAAGGTATGACACGTCCTGAATGGGATAGACAGAATAAACTTGTGATAAATCTCGGTAAGCCAATCGTAAAGGAACTAGATAAAAAGCTTTATTCTTCTAATATATAATCGTTAATTATGACCGTCCACATAGGCTACCGCTTCTACCCATTGAAAGAGCTATTACAAGCACTCAAAAAAGATAGGCAAACTTTAATTTGTGATTTGCCTTTTGAGTTAAGAATTCGCCAATTTTTTGAAAGCGAATTTAGTATAACGGGGAAAGAAGAACGTCCTTTGTCTGATGAAGAAGTGGAAAAGTTGGTAGAGCATTACAAATCTTTCCAAAAAATCTTTGAAGAAAAAGGGTTATTGCCTGTCAAAAAGTTAAACTTGTAGATTCCCCCATTATGTATTTAAAAGTATTTTTCTATCTTGCTGAAAAGAATCTTTATGCAAAGGTCTGGAAGTAAGGTAGTCTAGATAATAAATCTGGATATGTTTTAATGATGAAAACCATTTTTACTAGGGATAGGATCAGAAAGGCGATTACTAGGACAAAACCGTGGGCAACGCCGATTTTTGCTCAATTGTGTATTGGAAACCACGAAAGCCTAGTTGTATTACGAAGTCAAATAGAAAAATGGTTGAAAAATGTTCCCAAAGAGAAAAGAAAAGACCTTGCGAGCAGGTTGACGCAGTGGGACGATATGAATCACCTCTCTGCATTTTTTGAATTGATGTGGCATCAATTTTTTCTTGAAGAGAAATTTCGCGTCTGTAATGAACCAGTTCTAGACAATGGGAAAAAGCCAGAGTTTCTTTTATATACAAAATATGGTGATTTTTTATTTGAAGTGATAACCTCATTTGATGAGAAAACTTTGTATAAGAAGAAAAAGATTACGGAGGAAATTTTAGGGAAAACGAGTGAAATCAGTCATCATTTTAGGATAAGCCTTTCGTTAGATAAGTGGTTTGGTCACGATTTCAAATCTTCATTGTTTCTAAAATTTGTAGTGAACCAGTTAGATTTATTGTTGTTGGCTAGAAATCAAAATCAAGAAAAGTTTGAGCCGATAACATATCGTCAGAAAGACTATGTAATTGAAATTGATATTTCTTCTTTCCAAGAGAAACGTGGGAAAATTTTGGCAGGCGTTTCATATCCCGGTTATTCAGGGACTCTTGGGTCAAAACAAATCAAATCTAGATTGCAGAAAAAAATTACAAATTATAAAAACGTGGTTGATCTCAAAAAACCATTAGTTGTCGCGGTCTGTAATGATAATAGCAATTCGTTTATTGGGAATTCTGTGGAATATGATTTATTCGGGAGACCAACTGTTCATTTTAGCATTGACGGCTCTGGAAAGTCTTATTGGGGAAGAGATAATAGCGGAATTTTTATGCAAAGAAATGCTGATAGATCACCAAGAAATACTAGATTGAGTGCGGTAATTCAGTGTGCAAGGAAGTGGGGGAAAACAAAAAAATATAAGAATGGGTCGTATATTTATGATATGGCTGTTTATCATAATCCATTTGCGGCATTTCCAATCAGTAAAAATGTCTTTTCCAAATTTGCTCAATATATCCCACATCAAACGAAAACTGGTGGCGTAATGAAATGGCGAAATAAGAAAGAGAATAGATACATTGTGTTTTAGTGGTTTCTATCTAGCTGAAAGTAGCTTTTTCACTCTTTTTGTTAAGCCATTTGATCTATCTGCCCCAAATCCATTTCCAGATTGAGTAAGCACTGTTGCTCGGTCATATCCGGATACTTCGCTTGAAGCTTCTCCACCGCGTCCCAAATCATTTTTGGAGGGTAGGTGGCTAGTGTTGGGTATTCTTTTTTGTCTAGTTCTTTATTCATAGATATTATTGTGCTGTATCTAGTGACGAAATCGGGGGGTTATGCACATAGTTTGGATTTCATAAAAGAGCTTTCCATTCGGAAAATAGTACAGATATTTTTCTTCAAAAGGATCCCGAAAGATTTCCTTTTTTACTCCATCAACAAGTATCCCGTCAGATTTGGAACAGATAGCTACCCGACCGGTATCCACCAATTCCAAAAGACCATAAGTGTCCTGTGTATCTTCCGGGTAATTGCTTGGCTTTGTTCGTAAATCTGTTTTGTTATAAAACACGGTAGCTTCTGATAGGCTATCTTGGCTATCGTATTTCTCTTTGGGCGAAAGCCTGATGATAGTAGTGCTTGTGCTTTCGTTGGGAATTGGATCTCTATGTTTGTAGGATTCAATCCTCTTTATTTGCTCTTGAAGCAGAGATTCTTTTTTATTGTCTAACATAAAACGTTCAATCTAAAACCTACTTTAATTTTTTCAATTGGTTATTCCTTTCATTTACACATTCAGTAATGTTGCTATTATATTCTTCTGTATAGGCGGGCTTATAATCATTAGCAAGCTGTTCTTGAAATCTTTCTTTGCTTTTTGAAAGACAATCGTTATATTTATCTATGGCTTTTTCAGCTATAACGTTTTTCTGTTTTATTAAATCACACTCGCTCTCGCTGACTTTGAGGGTAGTGCCGTCAAAAGCCAGACAGGATACTATTTTTTCTTCTACTTTTATTGGAGCAACTTCTACGCTTTTTATGGCTGTCTGGGTTTGTTGGGTAGTGGCTTCCGATACTGGAATGTCTTTTTCTGCTTCTTTATTTGCTTCTTGATTGGTTTCATTTTTTGCTTGCAATTCCTCTACTGATTTTTGTAAGGCTTCAACTTGTTGTTTAGTTTTTTCTTTTTCATTTTTGATTACAAAATAGCCAGACGCAACCGTTGTTGTTACTGCTGACGTTATAACTACTGTGAGCAATAATGCCCGGTGTTGTTGAAGAAAATCTTTAATCATATTTATTGTCAGACCAGCCGTTTTCTTTTTTTAACTGATGTAATTTTAATAACCAATTGAGTTTTGTGTAGAATGTAAGTAATGCCATTGCTAATCCACAAAAGAGAGCCAATCCTACCAACCCAAGTATCAATTCACCCAGTAGCCCTATCCCTTTTGGTGTTAGATCGTAAAGTTGTGAAAAACCAAATAAAAAAATAATCACTAACGTAGTGGCTAGTATATTTGATACTATTTTCACGCCACCGGTCAGCTCGGTATTTTTTATATAGTGCATTGTACGTATAAAACATTTTATATCACGCAACTTTGAACTTATTAATTTTCGTTGTTCTTTGGTGAGATCAGAAACTTTCTCAATTAATAGATTTCGTTGTAAAGCAAAATAATATTTCTCGGAACAATCACCACAAAGGGGTTCATTATCTTCTGTCCACTTATCAGGACAATCCATTATTTTTTTACACCAAACACAGCTTTCTTCCATAGATACTATAAATAAAAAAAGGCAACCCTACTGGTTGCAACACCCAACTAGACGATTATGCCCAGCTGTTTGAAGTAGGATTGCCCTTTTCAGGCACAATCCCACCTGCATAAAGCAAGGGTTTTTAGTTGAGTGTTGCATACTTAAATTACCACGAAAAACGTCCAGAATCAAACGTAAAAATTTGACTTTTTTCCAATTTGCGTGTATACTGTATGCAGTTGTTTATCAATTATTGTAAAGAGTTTGGAAATCTGTTTAGTGAAATGTTGATTTTTCCACTGCGCGGAGAGAACCTCCCCAGTAACTTGTTGGTTGATTGAAGCTAAATAAGATCCCAGACGATTCCTTTTGAGGAACATTATTTTTATCATAGGTTATTGCATACACACAGAGGGCGGAAAAGAGGGTTGATATCCTCTCTGACGAAAACTCATTCTCCATAAAAAGAGATATGTCAGTCCGATCATTGTAACTGTTGTAGGGCGTTCAGAATAAACGTTAAGTAAGGCTCAAAGAAATCATTATCAAATTAGGCAGGTTAGTTTCTGCTCTCTTTGGTGGTTATTTCTTTGAGTTTTTTTGTTATAAGAAAGAGGGTAGGCGTAATTTGCCTGCCCTCTTTTATTTGTCTAATCCATTAAACACACAAGTATGCGGTCAATAGAAGCAAGGTTCAAAAAAGTGCAGGTCAGGAATTTTATCAAGAGTTCTTATGATTGTTTTGCAGAGGCAATATCGGGGCAGAAGTTTAGCAGGGAAGTGATCCATCGCTGGTTTATGAAACTGGTCAATAAAGACGATTATGCTAAAAGAGAGAAAAAAGAGTTATTGCTATATCTGGAAAGTTTATGAAACGTCCGAGGACGACAGAAAATGCGGGGGTAAAGGCGGTTTGGGAGAGGGGCAAAGGGTAAATGATACATATTTACCAAGTACCACGAGAAACAATGCTTAAAACGAGTTTTGTAAAAATAAGAATCAAATATGAAAAAGAAATGGTTAAGGAATAGAAACTATTATAAGTATTCCTTTTCTAACAAACCTGTCCATTGAAAATGAGGGTCAAATAGCTCTTGCCGGTGGCGAATAATAAGCCCAAGGTAATAAGCTAACGCCGGTTTGTTCGTTCCGGTAAATTCAAAACGATAGTCCGTGCGTTATACAGGAACTGGGGCGCAAGGAATACACATTATGGAGAGTGAAATCTCCTACCCAATGCTTCTTGTTAACAGTAGCAAGATAACCGTTCCGAAAAAGGAAGCTGGGCTGCGGTACGCTCTAAATTACCGCCCTTGTGTCGCTATCCATATGAACAATCGTGTGGATAGCGATGTAAGGATAATAGTTTCAAAATCGTTAGCGACCCCCTCATTTTCAGGTTCCGGATACATAGCCGATCAAATAACCCACTCAAAAAGACGGGAAACTACAACCATATATCGCAATCTCTTATAACCATATTAAATAGCTAATAAGAATAATTATTTATAAGTATATGGACAAAAAAAAGAAAAAAAAGAGAGGTGTTTATCTAAAAAATATGAAACAGAAAGAGAAACTAGAAGAATATGACCCCAATAATGGCAAGGGACTGAAATTACAATGGCTCAATTTCATAAAAGAATATATCAAAAACGGGGGAAACGCTACGGAAGCCTATATAACAGCATACCCAGAAGTTAATAGGGAATCGGCGAGGCGCAATGGGTCGCGCCTGTTGACACACGCAGACATTATAGGAGAAATCGGAAACCGTTATGACGTTCAGACGGCGACGGACGCTTGGGTTATTGCTACGGCTATGAAATACGCCAAAGCAGGGTTAGAGAACCCCAAAGTGGCACTAGCCGGAGTGAAAGCACTAGAAATGATCGCTAGGAGCAAGGGTATGCTAACGGACGTTCAAAAAGTGGAATTTACAGCAGAGAATCCGGCAGTTTTCTTTGCTCCATATAGCAAGGAAGAAGCAGAAGAAATGGATAAAATGTTCCAGCCGAAAGACGGGAAACCCCCAATTCGGATAATTGAATAGATTACTAGAAAAAAGCCTTTTTGGTGAAAACGTTATGGAAAGAACCCGGGAAAATCAGGATAGAGTTTCTACTCCACGGGTAGCTGGTTCTTCCTTTGGCTCTATTCCTTTAAGGAGTTTTGGGAGTATAATAGAGTATGACAGTCGGATAGGCTTAAAACAATTGAGCAGGGAGATCCCTAGTAACGCATTTATATTCAATGTAGGGAGTACTTATGTTGTTGTCGTTTTATAGTGGCTTATGATATATCTCATTTATGGAACAGGGGGCTATTCAATTAACTTTCCTTAATCCACTATCCTTTCTAATAAGGGGTTGGAGTTGGTTTATTAGAGAATTCCCAGAAAAGCGTGTTTCTGACCACAATATGATTTTCATCGGACCGCCGGGATCGGGGAAAACGCTTTTGGCGAAAACATTGCCCACCATCCTGCCGAAGTTGGATTTGGCCGAGAGTCTGGAAATTACCAAAATATTTTCGATCGCCGGATGTTTACCAAAAGATAAATCGTTGATCATGACACGACCGTTCCGTTCCCCTCACCATACAGCCAGTGCGGTCTCTCTCGTGGGTGGCGGTTCTTTTCCGAAACCGGGAGAAATCAGTCTGGCACACCGAGGAGTATTGTTTCTGGATGAGTTCGCGGAATTCTCGCGGACGGTTTTGGAGAATTTGCGTCAGCCGCTCGAAGACGGGGAAATCACCGTCTCCCGAGCTAGAGGGTCTTTGCATTTTCCGGCGCGTTTCATGTTGGTGGCGGCGATGAATCCGTGTCCGTGCGGGCACGCAGGAGACCCGCAGCGTGCCTGTGCTTGCGCGCCGTATCAGGTGGTGCGTTATCGACAGAAAATTTCCGGACCGATCCTGGATCGTATCGATCTGCATATTGATGTGCCGCGAGTGAAATTCGAGAAGCTGGCAGAAAAAGAAACCGGTGCAGAAAAAAGCAACGTTATCCGGGCGCGAGTCGAAAGTGCACGGGCCATACAGAAAGAGCGCTTCGCGGAGAAAACGTGTCGAACCAACGCGGAAATGACGAGCCATATGGTGAAAGAATTCTGTGTGTTGAACGATGAGACGCGGGATATTTTGCGTAGTGCTGTATCGCAATTGAAGCTTTCTGCGCGCGCCTATATGCGGATTTTGAAAGTGGCTCGGACAATCGCGGATTTGGCACAGGTGCCGTCTATCGGGGTCTCGCATCTGGCCGAAGCGCTCCAGTATCGATTCAAAGAGTAAAGAATTTTTTGGTGGTTATTTTCTTTGTCCAAGCTCAAAAAAACTTCAAGCTTCCTAGAAAGATTCTTGCGATGAAAGACCACTTTTATTGAGTGACTATGAGTGAACGAGAAATTATGGATTACGGACTTCGAACGAAAAAAGCGCAGAGGAAAAGGGGAATGAAAATCATTTCTTTTTTCATCATCCTTCTCTTTCTTGGCGTGGGAGCATATATTGTTTTGGGGAAGACAGGATCAGAAGCGTGGAACTGCAATGCTCAAAAAACAATCACGGTGGTCGATAACGGGCTCGAATTTCCGTTTGCTGATGTGGCTGAAAAAACCGTCGGAGAACTCCTCCTTTCGAAAAAGATCATCCTGACTTTGGGTGACAGCATTTTTCCTGACGTAGAGGCACCGCTTTTCTCCGGTACGCGTATCCTGATCGCGCGCTCTCATCCGCTCTCGGTCGTGGTTGATGGTGGCGAGCAGGTACTCCATACGCAGGCGCTCTCAGTGGGGCAAGCTCTCGAGGAGAGTACCATCGCGATAGACGAAGACGATATCGTGAAGCCGAGCCGTGATATGTTTGCAGTGAACGGTATCAGAGTCGTGATCACGCGGGTGCAGATTGAAGAGCAATCAGTCGAAAAACCGATCGCCTTTGATAAAAAGGTGAATGAAGATGGTAATCTCTCCTGGAGAAAAAATGTCGTGACGCAAAAAGGAGAGAATGGCATACAGAAGCTTATCTATAGAGTAAGCAAATACGACGGTAGGGAAGTAAATCGCAAACTTTTGAATACGGAAGTTATCAGGGACCCGGTTGCGCAGATAGTGACGCAAGGAACGCATGTACAGTTGGGGAAAAGCCATAGTGGCGGAGCTTCGTGGTATGCTTTCACTGGAACGATGGCAGCGGCCAATCCGTGGCTGCCGATGGGGAGCTATGTGAAAGTAACCAATGTGGGCAATGGTAAGAGCGTGATCGTGAAGATCAACGATCGTGGGCCGTTCGTTCCTGGGCGTATTATTGATCTTGATAAAGCAGCCTTTACTCGTATTGCCTCAATTGGCGCCGGCGTCATCAATGTGAAAATGGAGGAAATCATCAATTGATGTCCGTCAGCTGAGCGAGAATGTGGTGCAGATGAGCCCGGTAACTTCAAGGACATTTTCAGCTGGGCAAAATTGTAGATGAGGAAAAGAGCGCGCATGGACATGGGCAAAGACTGCAAGCAGCCTACCGCAGAAGAATCTCATACCTCTGTATGAGATTTTTCTTTGCCTTCTGAGAGTATCTTTTTCTCCTCTTTTTGTGGTATTATTTCAATGGATGGTTGTTGTTCAAACAGCTATTTTGAGTGTAGAAAAAAGAAACAGCAGTATGCAAAACGTCTTGTCGGCGCATCAAAGAAGAAAACGGTATCAGATGAAAAATCGCAGACGGCTGGGGTGTTTTGACGGCGGCGCGTATCAATCGCGGGTCAGTATTTTGTGGCGACGCTTACGACAGCAGTATCGGCGATGGCAAGCGGAGGTATCCGCGCCTATGGCGGCGCACATACTTGATTTTTTCGTGCGAACCAAGAGGCCGAAATCATTCGATAGTGTCAAGGCGAAAAGAAGTATTTCCCGGAACAAGAGAGGGCGATCTCCTTTCGGTCTTGCTTCCATGTGGTACCGGCGGTATATAGCATTCAATCCGGTGGCCAAGGTTTCGGCCCTCCTTATCGTCATGCTGCTTAGTGGCGTGTACCTCTTTCCTTTTGGAACACAGGGTGCGACTTTCACGTTCGTCCAAACTTCCTGGCTCGGCGGAGCCACCGCGAATCCCGCCACTCACGCGAGCAACCAGACCGGTTGGACGGAATATGCCAGCAAGGACACGAATGTCTCAGCGGTGAATGGAGGTGCGGACGTGACTCTGACGTCGACCAACTACGCTTTCACCGATGATGGGACAACGGATGTCTCGCCAACCGGAGGAGTCGCTACATCCGGGGGCGGGTTTGGGAACGGGACGAATGCCAGCACGACCGTAACCGGCAGCGGGACAGGGGCGAGCGTGGGGCTCGCGGGTTCGGTTACCGCATTCGATACCCGAGATGATTATACAGTAGGCACCAACCCCCAGTTTGCCGCCTTCGACTCCTCTACGAATTCCGTCTGGGTGTCGAATTACGCCTCCGGCAACGTCACAAAACTCAACCCCGCCACCGGCGCGGTTATCGGTACCTATACGGTCGGCACCAATCCGGTCGGTGTCCTCTTCGATCCTTCCACCAACTCTATCTGGGTTGCGAACAACGGTTCAGACACCATTACGAAACTCAATGCCTCCACCGGTGCCCCGACCGGCACCTATAACACGGGAACCCACCCGAGAACGCTCGCCTTCGACTCTTCCACCAACTCTATCTGGGTATCGCAAGAAGGTGCGTATGTTTCAGGTTCCGTCGCTAAATTCAATGCCTCCACCGGTGCCCTCCTCGGTACGTATCCCACGTCTGCCTATCCGGGTAATATCGCCTATGATGATTTTACCAACTCTATCTGGCAGGCGAGCGGCGGCGACAGCAAGCTTTACAAGCTCAACGCTGCTACGGGCGCCCTGACTGCTAGCTCCACCTCGGGTATGGGGTCCTCACTGACTTACGATTCTTATACTCACTCCATATGGCTGGGGAGATTCGGTTACTCTGACCCCGAAATTAAAAAATTCGACGTTACCACCGGGGCAAACACGGCTACGGTATATATTGCATCCGTTAATGATACTGGGTATGTCAACTTTGACCCTGCGACCAACACTATCTTAGTGACAGGGACTAGCAACAATACCGTTACGAGATTCGATGTCTCCACCGGCGCGACTCTTGGTGTGTATAGCACCGGCACTACCCCGCAAAGCGCCATCGCCGACCCCTCTACCAACTCCATCTGGGTGACGAACTACGGCACGAACACCGTCTCCAAGATCAGTGGCCTCACCGGGTCCACTTCGGCGAACTATACTGTCGGCACTACTCCGCAAAATGCCGTCTTTGACCCCTCCACTAATTCCGTCTGGGTAGCGAACTACGGCTCCAACAATGTTAAAAAACTTAATGCTTCCACCGGAGCGGTCACCGGCACCTATACCGTGGGTACCAGTCCTTATGCCATTGCTTTCGACTCGTCCACCAACTCCGTCTGGGTGACCAATAGCGGATCCAGCAATGTCAAAAAACTCTCTGCCGCCGACGGCACGGTCACGGGTACCTATACAGCAAGCACCAGTCCCAGGGGCATTGCTTTCGACTCGTCCACCAACTCTATCTGGGTATCAAACTTCACCTCCAATAACGTCACCAAACTCTCTGCCGCCGATGGCTCGTACATCGGTACCTATCCTGTAGCCACAGGAGGGAACCCTCTTGGTGTTGCTTTCGACTCCTCCACTAATTCCATTTGGATAGCTAATAGCGCTACTGCCAACGTCACCAAACTCACTGCCGCCACCGGTGCGCTTGTCGGCACGTATGCCGCAGGCACCACCCCGACACGTTTGGCCTTCGATTCTTCAACCAACTCTATTTGGGTGACCAATAGCGGATCCAATAACGTCAAAAAACTCAGTGCCGCCGACGGTTCGGTTACCGGTACGTATACCGTAACTAGTGCCAGTGGGATTGCCATCGATCCCACCACGAGCTCTGTTTGGGTGTCGAGTGGGGGTGCTAGTAACACGCTTGTCACTAAACTCAATCTTGCTACTGGCGCGACAATAAAGACCTATACGGTGGGGACTCAACCATCGGGAGTGACTTTCGACTCCTTCACCAATTCCATCTGGGTTGCGAACTACAGCACTAATAACATCACTAAAATAGTCACCGGCACCACCACGTATTCCACCCCCGGCACCTTCACCTCCGCAGTCATTGATCTGGGGACCGGCGTTGGCTTTGGCACGATGTCGTGGACGGCCACGCTCAACAGCCAGACGCTCACCATGAAGGCTCGTTCCTCCGCCACGGTAGACTTTTCCGGCGCCACCGCGTGGGCGAGCTGTACCGACATCACGAGCGGCGCCGCGCTCTCTACCGGCGGCTGCATCACCGATGGTCACCGATACATTCAGTATCAAGCCGCCTTCTCCACTGCCGATACCGCCATCACCCCCGCTCTCAATAGCGTCTCTATCGCCTATGGCCAATACGGTAGCGGCACGCTTACCTCATCTATTTACAACTCTTCCTCCGCGGCCAATCTTCTTTCCAGACTGACATGGACGGCGACCGGTACAAGTGGGATGGAAACAGTCCAATTCCAAGTCCGTTCCGCCGCTACCTCGGAAGGCGTGGCGGGCGCGACCTGGTGCGGGTATGAAAATTGCTCGGGCACGAGCTACTTCGACGCGGCCGAAAGCGGCGTGACACTTTCTCCCTCCCATCCTCTTATGATCGGTACAGATGATCAGTATTTTCAGTACAAAGTGATCCTTTCGGGCGGTGCCGTCACCCCCGTGTTAAACAGCGTGACGGTTCAATATGTCGTCAACGCCGCACCGAATCTCGATACATCCTTCGGCACGAATGGCATCACGGTGGCGCAGATTTCCGATTTTTCCGATCCTGACTGGGGAAAAGTCCGCATCACGTATCAAGTGCGCGATGTCGATACCGGAGATGGAACAAACACTCCTGGCTCGGTCACTCCCTCCTTTGCCTACGACACCGGCTCAGGATTCACGACGATCACAGCTCCGAGTATCGCGGCCGGCTCTCTCACGAGCAAAGCGGTTGATGCTTCGAGCTATACTCAGTATGAGGCGATCTGGGACGCTCAAACCGATATCCCGGACACTTTCGCGGCAGCACTCCAGGTGCGGGTTACGGTAAACGACAATGAAGCGGCCAACAACACGGCGACCGCCACCGATACGCTCGCGTTCGATTCCAAGGATCCTGTTTTGGGTGGGGCTCCGATCATCGTCGACGCTTCGACAGTACCGGCGGCAGCCACTTTTTCCGTCACGGACGACTCCTCACTCCAGATGAAAGTCTCCCTCAACGCCGATTTGGCAGGAGCTTCATGGGAAACCTACAGCGTGAGCAAGACTATGGCTCTCGTTACCAATCCCGATACCGTCTACGCGCAGTTCCGCGATACCTATGGCGACGAAACGGCAATCGTCTCGGTGGCGTCTACTGAAACGCCGACGCTCATGATCGTGCAGGATATTTCTAATCCAGCGACTTCCGAATGGCGTCTCTTCTCTTCTTGGCGCGCTGTCGCTGAGCCGTCTGCCGGCTTCGCGAGCTACAAGCTCTATCGCTCCACGGACAATGTTACATTTTCGCTTATTACCACGATCTTTTCGAGAGTCATGAATTACTACATTGACGATACTGCCGCTTTCGATACTCTCTACTACTATAAAATCAAGATGACAGACAGTGTCGGAAACGTTTCCTGGTTTTCCAGCGTTCTGCAGGGGAAAGCCAACGGCACCCAGGACGCGGGGGAAGGGGGCGGGGGAACGGAAACGACCGCCCCGACGATTTCTACGGTGGCCAGTTCCGGCGTCTCTACCACCGAAGCCACCATCACCTGGGAAACGGACGAGCTTTCCACTTCGACCGTCGGCTTCTCGACCACGCAGGGAATCTTTACGGATGAAATCGGCGTGGCGACGTATACCGACAACGCCGCCGGTTCCGGCATCCATCAAGTTGTTCTCTCCGGTCTGACACCCGATACCACCTATTATTATCAGGCGAAATCTGCCGACCCTTCGACCAACGAGGGCATCGCCAACAACGGCGGCACTGGGTATGTATTTACCACACTCCCCGGTCCGGCTATCTCCGGCGTAGCCATATCATCGGCTGCCAATACGCAGGCCACCATCACCTGGAATACGGACATCGCTTCCACCTCCACAGTCGTGTATTCCGCGTCTGTCTCGGGAGGGGCGCTGGTCACTCCGACCGAAGTCGGCAGCTCGACGCCGGTGACTGTCCATAGTGTGCTCCTCTCTGCGCTCACGCAGGGCACGACGTATTACTTCTCCGTCAAATCACAACACGGTAGCGATATCGCCCAAGATACCAATGCCGGCAGCTTCTACCAATTCACGACTACGTCGGATGCGACCAGCCCCATCATCTCCTCGCTCGCGGCCTCCGTCATCACCTACGATCGAGCTGCCCTCACTTGGAAGACGGATGAACAGGGTTCTGGCCAGATCCGCTACGCCACCGTCTCCGGTGGCCCCTACACTCAGACCACCGAAACCGCCACCTACGGACAGGATCATTTCGTCATCCTGCCTTCCCTCATCACCGACACCCTCTACTACTTCAAGGCCTACTCCCGGGATCTCTCCGGCAACGCGACACTGTCTCCGGAGAACTCTTTCACCACGCTTCAGGATCCGAGCTACCAGCATGATCCCCTCAGCAGTATCACGAGCGTTTCTGCCTCTCTTGTCACGGATACCAACGCGGTCATCTCCCTGACAACCGACCAACCGGCACTGTGTACTATCGAATACGGCACGGCCCCAGGCAGCTACACCGCTACGCCCGTGACGGAAACATTGGAAAACAAGCGTCATGCGATCACGCTTCCTTCGCTTCTGTTCAGCACGACATATTATTACCAGGCGACGTGCATCGACAACCTGGATACGTCCGTGGAATCCGATGAGGAGAGCTTCGCTACCACAGTCGAACAGGTGGACACGGGCAGCGAGGGCGGAGATATCGTCGCCCCGGCCATTTCCAGCGTCAGTGTCGGGACCGTTACCGGCGAGAACGCGACGATTACCTGGACGACGGATGAGGATGCGAATGGTTACGTCCGTTACGGCATCACCACGGACTACGGCAGTATGGCCGGCGATGATTTGGTGAACGCTGCCATCTCCACGTACGCGACCGAGCACACCGTCATTTTGCGAGACCTGATTCCGTCGACGAAATACTACTATACCGTCCTGTCTTCCGATGCTGCCGGCAATCTGACGACTTCCTCAGACTCCTCCTTCACCACTGCCTCTCCTTCCACCATCTCCTCCATCAATATCCTCTCGACCAAGATCGGCGAAGCCACCCTGACCTGGAAAACCAGTTCCGCCATGACCTCCATCGTGGAATATGGTCTCACCGAAACCTACGGCGACAAACAAGAAAGTGGCACCTCGACGGAAACGCACAGCCTGACGGTCGCGAAGCTTCAGAGCAATCAGCTCTACCACTTCCGCGTCAAAGGCAAAGACAAGGACGGCAACCTCTATTCCTCTTCCGACTACACTTTCGAACCGAAATCTCCTCCGCAGATCCAGAACGTCGCGAGCAAGGTGCTGTCCGACAACGAGGTACAGGTGGATTTCACGACCAGCGCTCCGACGGATGCCCTGGTAGTCTTCACCAACACGAAGGACGAAAAAGATACCGGGAGCCAAGGCAAGCCGGATCTCAGCACCTCTCACAGCCTCATTCTCAAAGGACTGCAGGCGGGAGCCACGTACTCCGGCAAGGTGGTGGCGCACGATGAGGCGGGCAACGAAGTGACGGAAATCGTCAAGAACTTCACCCTGAGCCAAGACGATACCTCTCCGACAATCGATCAGTTGAAAACCGACATGGCTCTGGCTCAAGATGGGAAGGTTCAGGCCATCATCTCCTGGTATACCGATGAGCCGACCACCACCGTCGTGACCTACAAAGAAGGCTCGGGAGGGGACGAAAGGATGCTCAACGTCAAGGATGACTATTCCGCGGCGCACATCGCCATCATCACCACATTCAAGGTCGGTTCCGTGTATTTCCTCAAAGCCCACTCCGTTGACAAAGCAGGTAACGAAACCGTCTCGAGAGAACGGATGATCCTCACTCCTCAGCTGAGCGAGAATGTGGTGCAGATGATCATCGGCAATTTCAAGGACATTTTCAGTTGGGCGAAATTGTAGATGAGGGGTATACTACAATACGAAATGCAGATCAGTAATTCTTCAGCATGCTAACGCAATGAATGGTCCATTGTTGCACGTCGAAAATTTGAACGTTACCTATAACGAGGGAAAGCAGAATGAGATGCGTTCGTTGCAGGACATCAGTTTGGACATCTATCCGGAAGAATATGTGATCGTCTTCGGACCGTCGGGATGTGGAAAATCGACGCTGCTGTATTCGCTGGCTGCACTGCAAGCGCCGACTTCCGGCGAAATCTTCTTCAATGGGCAGGCCTTTTCCCAGATGAGCAAGAAAGACAAGCTGCTCTATCATCAATTGGGTATGGGCATCATCTTTCAGGCATTCTTTCTCATCCCTTCTCTGACTATCATCGACAATATCTGCCTCCCGAAACTTTTCAGGAACGAAGATAAGCAAGCGCGCCGCGAAGAAGGGATGCAGCTTTTGAAACGCTTCGGTATTTTGGAACAGGCCTTCAAATTCCCGAGCGAACTGTCCGGCGGGCAGAAACAAAGAGCCTCCATTGCCCGCTCGATGATCAATAAGCCGGATATTATCTTTGCTGATGAGCCGGTAGGAAACCTCGACAGCGCATCCGCTACCAACGTGTTGGAAATTTTGAAAGAGCTGAATGAGGTTGACAAGAAAACGATTATTCTGGTGACTCATGAACAGAATCATCTGCAATACGGCGACCGCAATCTCTTTATGAAAGACGGACGGCTGGTAAAGGAAGAGGTGCGCAAAGAGAAACGGGCCTTCGGAGGATCTCTATCGAAGCCGGCAGAGGAAGCCGCAGAGCGTTTGCCCGAACTGGAGATGTTGCTCCGTTCATTCCGTGGTATGCCGGAGGAGCAAGCGTCAGTGTTGCTCCTGCCGTATAAGATCAAGCAGCTGATGTTCCATATTTTTTCGGAAATCACCGAAGAGCAAGTCAGGATTACGGAGGGATTTCTCCGGGATTATTTTTTCAATACCTTGGACAAGGAGCAGCTGGCAGGGGTATTGGATGCTGGTTTCGCTCAGGGGGGGGCGAACTGGAACACTCGCCGGGCTCTCTCTTTTTCCAATCGTGTGAATGAGCTTGTTGTTCAGGCAAAAAAGATCAAAGAGTCGCCTCAAACAGCGTCGAGTACGCTCAGCGCCTATCTTGTCCAGGCTTTCTCTTTGCGTCTGAACGAGGAACAATCCGCGCGTTTCGAAGCTCTTTTGAAAGAGCGTCTCGATAACGCAACGGATTGCGCCGGGCTGGGTCATTTGCTGGACATCCCATGGGAACAGGAGGGATTGGGGCTCCATAAATTCACCGCCGAAAGAATCGCTCGGGAAGTAGAACTGATTCTCTTGCTTAAATACTAAGGCGACAATAGATCTATGAAGCTTTCCGATGCATTCAGCCTTTCCACGCGCATGTTCAAGGCTCGCAAGATGAGAACCGCTCTCACTATTTTGGGTATGAGCGTGGGTATCGGCGCGGTTCTTTTCCTGGTCTCTTTGGGCTATGGTCTCCAGAAAGCATTGCTCGATCGCATCACGACAGCTGATTCTCTTGTCACGCTCGATGTCACGGAAGCCAACGCTGCCCTGGTGCCGATCAATCGGGATATGGTAGGAAGAATCCGCTCTTTGGAAGGAGTGACTGAGGTGAGCCCCGCTTCTCGATTGACTGCTCAGGGGATGCTTGGTGATATATCGCTGGATTTGGCCGTTGTCGCGACGAATCCAAATTTTATGAAATTGAGTGGCTTCCGTCTTGACAGAGGATCAATGATGAACGATGCCGACCCTTACGGCATCCTGATTTCTTCCGCGCTGGCCAAAGTACTCGAAAAGGATGGAGAGACTATTTTGGAAAAGTCGATCGAGCTTACTTTTTTTGTGCCGCGCGTGGACAAAGAAAGCACCCAAGAAAAATTGGACAAAATAGGCTCAGAGCAAGGATACAAGGTTATCGGCATCCTTCCGAGTGAGGAGAATATCATTTTCGTCCATGCCACTTCTCTGCCCGCCGACGCCATCGATCATTATTCCCAACTGAAAGTGAAATGCCAGTCGAGCGCGACTATGCAGGCAGTACGCGATAAGATCATGGAGGAGGGACTCTTGGTATCATCGCTTTCGGATACAGTGGATCAGGCGAACAAGATTTTTTCCATCGTGCAGATCGTACTCATGAGCTTCGGTGTTGTCGCTCTGGTCGTTTCCGCTATCGGTATGTTCAATACCATGACCATCACGCTGATGGAGCGCACCGAGGAGATCGGCATCATGAAATCGATCGGAGCTTCCGACGGAAGCATCTCCACACTGTTCTTGTGGGAATCGGTCATCATGGGGCTCCTCGGCGGTTTGGGTGGGGTAGCCCTCGGGCTCATCGGCGGGCACGGGCTGAATATAGCCATCAATTTTTTGGCGGTGCGGCTCGGTGGAACATCGGTCAATCTTTTCTATACGCCGAACTGGTTCATTCTTCTGATCGTCGTCTTCGCTGCTTTTGTCGGTTTTTTGACGGCAATCGTCCCGGCCAGACGGGCGAGTCAGATAGATCCGTTGGATGCCTTGCGTTACAAGTAGGCCGGACTTACGGACAACACTTTTTGGTTGCTTTTATCTCCCAACCTTGGTAGCATGGTTTTTCCCTGCCGCTTATCTGAAATATGAGAAACATGCTCGTAAAACCGAAAAAATCATTGGGGCAGAATTTTCTTCAGGATGCGGAAGTCATCGAGGGTATTTTCGAGGCGGCGGCAGTAGAGAAGACGGACTGGGTGTTTGAAATCGGCCCAGGAACAGGGCTCCTGACCGTACGGCTGGCGGAGCAGGTGGAAAAAGTGCTGGCCATCGAACTAGATCATGAACTCGTAACGCGTTTGCAGAAACAGTTTGTCGATTCGAGGAGCGTCTCGATTCTGGAAGGGAATATTCTGGATGTAGATTTGAAAGAACTGCTCGATGCATCAGGATTCGCTGCCCATTCCTATAAAATTATTGCCAACATTCCGTATTACATCACTGCGCCCATCATCAAAACGCTCCTCTCGCTCAAACATCAGCCAGAGACGATGACACTCATGGTGCAGGATGAAGTGGCGGATCGTTTGGCGGCGCGACCGGGGAGTATGTCTCTTCTTTCTCTCATGGCGCAATACTATGCGACTGTCGAGAAGAAATTCTTCGTTCCGAAAGAAGCGTTTGAACCTGTGCCGAAAGTGAACAGCGCGGTGATTCAGATTATTCCGAGGAGAGCCTATGATCCCGAAGAGGATCGGAAAGTATTCCGTCTGGCGCGAGCCGGATTCGCTGCGCGGAGAAAAACATTGGCCAATAATCTTTCCTCCAGTCTATCTCTCTCGAAAGAGGATGTGGAAGAAAAATTGAAATCACTTGGTCTGCGTCCGGATATCCGGGCACAGGCACTTTCTATCGAAGATTGGGAACGTCTAGGGGAGATCTTTTAGAAGAGAAGAAGAGCGATCACGCCTCCATAGGCGGCAGTGATAGCGAGAATAATACGAGGGAGTTTGCGGAAAGCGAAGAAGGACCTCTCATTGTCGTTTCCTTCTTGCATGCTCCAGAATGTCAGACTACCGAAAAAGAGTGCGGGCAAAAAAAGAAAGCGAGCGTTCAGAACGAGCGGACTGATTACATAGAGGAGAAGGAGAAGACTGCCGATGAGAAGCTTGGCTTTATCTCTGCCAAGGAGAACTGGGATAGTGTAGATCTTATCAGCGCGGTCTCCTTTGATGTCTTTGAAATCTTTGACAGGCAAGGAGAGGGCGTAAGCGATAAAAAGGAAGGAGAGTATCGAAAGAGGAATCGTGTGGATGCCGTTTTCAGGAGAAACGGCAATAAAGCCCGTAACGAGAACAAGAATACCTGCAAATGCAGCAAAAACAGTGGCGACCAGAGGATAGCGTTTGAGGCGGAGCGGTTCGGCGGAATAGAGCCAGGCCAATGCCTGATAGCTGATGAGGAGAAGCGAAGCAGGGAAACTCACGATACCGGAAAGAATGAGAGAGGTGATGAAAAATAAGACGCCGAATGTTTTGTAGAGTTCGAGTGGAATCGTGTTTCGAATGAGTGGACGGACGGGGTTGGTTTTTGTGTCGATTTTGATGTCGTAGCAATCATTGGTAATGACGGAAGCGATCCAGGCGCTTATGACGGCGGCCAGCAGGATGATGGCGCCGATGATATGGAAAAAATTGAGTGTGAATGTGGCTTCAGTGAAGAAAAAGGCTAGTCCTATGCCGAGGAAAAGGAGTCCGCCGTGATAGATGACCTGTGGAAGCCGGGCATTGCTCCAGAGCGCGATGAAATATTTCGGATACTCACGGAAGAGGAGAAGGCCGGCGAGAAAAACAGCGAGGGTTCCGTAGATACCGCTCATTTTTACATTGAGGACGCTACGGAAATCTGTCAGGTTGCGCGCGAAGATATGCTCTGGCGCGAGGAAGAGCGCGGCCACGTCATTGCCGCTTATGGCGAGAAAGCTTTTCTGAAACGCGAGAAGGCACAACGTGATCCAGGATGGAAACGTACCGAGGATGAACAGGACCGTATACGCGAGGAGAGCGACGAGAAGCGATTTTCGCGCGCGCCGCGACTTGAGAAACGTATAGAGTCCGAGTACCAGAGTGACGATGACGACTTCTGCCCGGACACCGTAGGTAACGCCGATATCAGGCGTGTCGCCAAACAACGTTACATACCGTTTGAGGAGTCCGAGGAAACCGTCGAATTCATAGAAACTCCAGTACTTTCCGGCGCCCATGATCCATCGGTCGATGAGGGGCGGCGTCAGAATGATAAGAAAACCGAAGAGAAGGATGTTGGCAGCCTTTTTCAGGTCAGCTGCCCCAGCAAATCGGATGATCGGCAAGATGAGAATGAAGGAACAAAGAAAGAAAAGAAATGTATGGGTGAATTCGAAGAAAAGATAGAAGAAGGTATGCTCGCTGAAATATCCGAGAGTATTTTCAATAAGCAGTCGCGCCAAAATCAAGGCAAAAAAAGTCGTCACAAACGTTGCCAGTGTGAGGGGCGCGTTTTCGATGGTTGTTATAGCGCGAGAGAGAAAGTGTCGCATATATCCATATAGTAGCACATGCCATGCGAGTATGGAGGGAGTGGGTAAATTATGCTAGAATGATGAAGTTACCTTTCTTTTCTGAGAGAGTGTGCTGCATATGCCGGCGGTGAAGCCTTGACCGAAGGCATTCCTGGATGCTTTTGAAGCAAGATGAAGCATTATGAGCATATTTTACGTTACTTTTTTAGCTTTCGGCAGAAGACAAATGTCGAAGCTCTCCTACCGGGTATGAAATTCTGGGAAAAAGGCCTCAATCCTGAGCAATTACGTGCCGTTCTGACGACGGAGGGGCCGGTTTTGATATTGGCCGGAGCCGGATCGGGCAAGACGAAGACGCTGACGCATCGCATCGCCTATCTGATCGACGAGAAAAAGGTAGCACCGAACACCATCTTGGCAGTGACTTTTACCAACAAGGCGGCTGGAGAAATGCGCGAACGTATCGAAGCGCTGCTGGCGCAGAGTGAGGCAGCTGAGTATGGTGGACTGGTGCTGCCGCAGTATATCGGAACATTTCACAATATCTGCTGCCGCATTTTGCGCCGTGAGATCGAGGCGCTCGGATACGACAAGCGCTTCAATATCCTCGATAGCCAGGATCAGGAGTCGCTCGTGAAAAAGGCCATGAAAGCGCTGGAGATCGATCCTGATCAGATGCGGCCGCGCTCTCTCCTCGATGCCATTTCACGCGCCAAGAACGCTTTTGTCGATGAAAAACAGTATGCTCTGCAGGCCGGAAGCTATTATGAAGAAACGGTGGCGAAAGTCTACGCGCATTATCAGAACGCGCTCCGTACGCAGAATGCGCTTGATTTTGATGATCTTATCATGCTCACCGTGAAACTGTTTCAGGAACATCCGGACGTATTGGAGAAATACCAGAAAGCTTTTCAGTACATCATGGTGGACGAGTATCAGGACACGAACTATCCTCAGTATCTGCTCGTGCATCTCCTAGCGAAGAAGCACAATAATATTTTCGTCATTGGTGATGATTACCAGTCGATCTATGGCTGGCGCCAGGCGGATATCCGCAATATCCTCAATTTTGAGAAAGATTATGCTGAGGCAGCTGTCATCACGCTTGACCGTAATTATCGCTCGACGCAGATCATCCTGGATGCGGCTACCGGTATCATCGAGAAGAATGTCAATCAGCGTCACAAAAAATTGTGGACGGATATAGAGACGGGAGAATTGATCACGCTCTGTCCCGCTGAAGACGAGGAGGCGGAGGCGCGCTTCGTGGCGGAGACGATCGCCAGGGAACATGCGGCCGACCGGCCCTACGGCCACTTCGCCGTGCTCTATCGTACCAATGCCCAGTCGCGCATCATCGAAGAGATGTTTCTGCGGCACTCGATCCGCTATCGGGTCGTCGGCGGGTTGAAATTCTATCAGCGCAAAGAAATCAAAGACATGATCGCCTATGTCAGGTTGCTCGAAAATCCGCGCGATACATTGGCATTGGAACGCATCATCAATGAACCGAAGCGCGGCCTGGGCAAGGCGACGCTGGAGAAATGGATACAGTATGGAAAAGAGGCCGGTGTCGATCTTTTTGACGCTGGGTATAAATTGACTACAGACAACAGCGGATTACGAGAGACCAAGACCAAAGCCATCAGGGATTTCATAGATATATTTTTGCGACTGCGGGCGGAAATGGATCGGCGCACCGAGATGCGTTTTCCGGAATTGCTCGACAAGGTAAGCAAAGAAAGCGGTTATTTCAGCAGCCTGGCCGATGGTACGACCGAAGGGGAAACCCGCCAGGAAAACGTCCAAGAACTGCTTTCGGTAGCCAAAAAATATAGCGATATAGCCTTGAATGAAGCCTTGCATCGCTTTTTAGAAGAGGTTGCGCTTTCCTCGGATACCGATGAAATCAGCAAAGAAAGCGATGAGGTGCATGTGATGACTATTCATAGCTCCAAGGGTTTGGAATTTCCTGTCGTGTTCATTCTTGGACTGGAAGAAGGGATTTTTCCGCATTCGCGGAGCACTCTTTCTCCGCAGGAATTGGAAGAAGAGCGGCGTCTGATGTATGTCGGTCTCACTCGTGCCAAAGAAAAGATTTATTTGCTCTACACGGAACAGCGCACGATTTTCGGTGCCACCCAGGTCAATCCGCCCTCGCGCTTCTTGCAGGAAATCCCCAACCATCTGATTCATGAGGCGGAGCGTGTTTCATCGGGCATGCTGGGCAAGAGGCATTTTCAGAAATCGTTTCACCGCTTCCCGGCCGTGACGAAGAAGCATCCTCTTTCCAGCACGGAAGTCAAAGGACAGGTTTCGCCGGAGGGAGGAACGAAGATTCAGCCGCTCGGGAAAGATGACGTGCGTCCAGGCGATATGGTGGAGCATCCGCAGTTCGGCTCGGGGCTGATCATTTCTATCTCCGGGACACTGGCCACCATCGCTTTCAAGCGTTCCGGTGTCAAGAAAATGATGCTCGGCGTCGCGCCTTTGCGGAAAATATGAAGTAAGTAGTAAGCAGAAAGTAGAAAGGGCGAGAAGCTAGCTTCTCGAAAGAGACTTTATGAGTCCGGTGAGGAGTTTATGAACGAGAATAGTTTGCTCGGCGATTTGAGAAAATTCGGAATTATTTAGGTATTGAACGTCTCGAGCGATAAGAAGTTGGTTTTGTATCTCTGCTACTGACCCATGTGCCATGGCATAAAAATGTGTTTTATCCTTGGCTGTTTTTCGATTAAAGCCCTCTGCGATATTTGAGGTAATTGAGACTACTGCTCTTCGCATCTGATTTGTTAGACCAAACATTTCTTCCTTAGGAAAAACTTTTGTTGCTTTATAAATAGCAAGAACAAGTTTATGTCCCTTTTGCCATGCCACTAACCCAGTGAATGACTGAATTTTTTGTTTTGCCTCCATATTTTTAAAATGAGTTGCTTACTACATACTACCTTCTACTTGCTACTATCCTTCTTCTTCCTCTTCGCATGGAATGCCTGGTGGATGCTTTTCAGGTGTTCGTTGGTGATGTGGGTGTAGATCTGGGTCGTGGTGATGGAGGCGTGGCCGAGCATGGATTGGACCGATCGGATGTCGGCACCGTTGATGAGGAGATCGGTGGCGAAACTGTGGCGGAGGGTATGAGGATGGACATCTTTGATGATACCGGCCTTGCTCGCGTAGTGCTTCACGAGGCGCTGGATGCTCCTGGGTGTGAGCCGCCCAGTATGGCGAGCCTCGCCAAAGGCGGGGTGCTTGCTTTCCTGTCCCGCATTCTTCTTATTGACGAGGCCCGCTTTCCCGCAGGCGACAAAGAGAGCCGGATCCATGTCAGTGCGCTTGGCGAGGTAGGCCTGGAGAGCGGTTTTCGCGGCCGGCGAGATGAAAACGATGCGCAGCTTGTTTCCCTTGCCGCGTACGCTGAACTCTTCTTTGTCGAGGTTGATGTTATAGCGGTCGAGGCTGACGAGCTCCGAAACACGCAGACCAGCAGAAAAAAGGAGTTCCAGGATGGCTCGGTCACGGAGAGATTTCTCTGTTGTGCCGGCGGAGGCTGCCATCAAGCGCTCCACTTCTTCATATTCAAGAAAGTCCACCTGGCGATCGGGGGATTTGCCCACCTCGATTTTTTCGGCGGCCAGGGTCGGGATGTCCTGTTTGGCGAGGTATTTGAGAAAGGTGCGCAGGACGATCGCCTGATAGGATTGGGTATTTTTTTTGAGCGTGGTACCGCGGCGGGTCAGCTTCCGATTGAGGTACAGGCGGTATTCGCGGACTTTGTCGGCGGTAATGTCCGCGGGCGTTTGAATATTTCCCCAGGCGAAAAAGGAGGCGAGGGTACCGCCATAACTTTCCAGAGTCCGCCTGGAACGGCTCATTTCTATTTCCAAGTGATCGAAGAAGCGTTTTGCCAAGCGCTCGATTTCATTTTTGGGTTTTTCGAATGAAAGCATAGCTGGATTATGAGAATATAGAGGAAGTATATCACTGATTGATAAGTACCGCAGGAGGCTTTGTAACAACCGGAAGGTCCGCTCTTCCCAGTGGGTGAGCATGGGGTGTCCTGAGTGCGTGAAGAGAGAAAATATAAAAGCTTTATTTGAAGCAAAAAAATGACTTGTCCACACAAAGAATGCTTGATATAAGCCATTATATTGGAATCTTCACGCTGGGAGCGTTGACTTCAGGACCGGGGCGAGGTATACTGAATTTTGTAAAAATTAGGATAAATGCTTGATGGGCGGCTCCCTCTGGTTTTTCCAAAGAGACCACACCTAGGGCATCTTATCGGTTGAAAGGCGAGAGTTTTATATATACCCCACCCCTCGTTTCTTTTGTGAAAGCTTGTTTTGCCGCAAGCCGAAGACGTATCCGGTCTTTGCTCTTCCATATCCCCAAAACAGAGGAGAAATCAGATCTGCGGACCCGCATGAAGGATCTGCATACTCGCACGCATCATTTTCAGACACGTTTTTTGCAGTTTATCAAAGAAATTTCTGGTTATCGGGTGGTACGCGTTTTTCGCAATTACTCAGCCTTTTCTATCGTCGCTTCCAGTACGCTCTTGGTATCAGCCAGTAATTTCACGCAAGGCAAAGATTCGCACAGCCTTCTTTTCGGCTATGTGAATGGCGATACGGCGACTGAGGCAACTGCTTCTTCAAAACATCGCATTGCTGCTCAGACGAATAAAAAAGAGAACCTCTCGCTGGTGCCCTTGGCGAGCACTGCCGGAGCTGTTGATCCGAGCCAAAAAGACGATACGACGCTGCTCGATATGCAGGGGTTATCCCTCGAGAATCAGGTGATGCTTTCGACTCAGACGAATTTGATTGCCCGTGATCCGGAGGAAAATGGCGGTGTGAAGATCTATACCGTCGAGTCTGGCGATACGGTGAGCGGTATCGCGGCCAGAAACGGCATTACGGTGAATACTATCCTGTGGGCCAACGACATGGATAATGTCGATCAGATCAAGCCGGGCGACCAGATATTCATTCTGCCTGTTGCCGGTGTTTCGTATGTCGTGAAGTCAGGAGATACCATCGACAGTATTGCGGCTACCTTCAAAGCGGAAAAAGATAAAATCATCGCTTTCAATAGTTTGCCGGCCAATGGTGATATCGAAGTGGGCAACGTCATCATCATTCCGGATGGGAAAAAAGATGAAGTGCCTCGTCCTGGAACAAGCGCCGCTCCCGGTGGCACGCTTGAGCGACGTCAATACGCGACTTCTGCGGGCGGGACGGCGACGGACATTTCTTCCGGATTCCGCAAATTGGATGGCAAAGCAGGGACAGGGCATCGATTCCCTTATGGGTATTGCACCTGGTATGTCGCTCAGAAACGCTATGTTCCTTGGAGCGGTAATGCCGGTACATGGCTCTATAGCGCCAAAGCATCGGGGTATAGGACGGGGCGAACACCGGCCGTCGGAGCTATTATGGTTACTACGGAAAATCGTTTTTACGGCCATGTCGCTATCGTAGAAAAGGTGAGCGGAGACACGATTACGGTCAGCGAAATGAACTATGCCGGATGGGCGAAAACGAGCCGCCGGATACTCTCTGCTTCGAGCCGTGCCATCAAGGGATTCATATATTAGCTTGTAGCTTCATTAGCTTCGATAGCTTTTTAGCAAGAGAAAAACAGGCGTGGAAGAAAACAAGCGATGTAGGATCAAGAATAAGAAAAAAGATGAGAAGGGAGGGCTGAAAAGCGCTTCCTTCTTTTGTTTTTTATGATATACTACGGACAGATAATTCTTTCTGCTCGGGTTTTGAGAGTAGTATGTTTTTTACGGATAAAAACAGAAAAAAAAATCTGATTTTTTCGCTTTTGGCACTTCCTTTTTTCTGTGGTGCTGTTTTTCTCGCCCAGACGCATGTGGCACATGCGAGTTTTGCTCTTCTTGGTTTGGATACTGCATTTAAGACTCTTTTGGTGGGTATCTTTACTATGTTTGGATGGATAGCATCTTTGGCCATCTCTATTTTTGAGTGGGCGATTGATCCCAACGATGTCAACATGCTTTTCAATAATGCCGGAGTGTATGAGTCCTGGAAATTCGTCCGTGATTTCTTCAACCTCTTCTTCATTCTGGTTTTGCTCTATATCGCCTTCACGGTGGTTTTCCAAATTCAGAAGGACTTCAAGAAAGCGCTTCTCAGTCTAGTCCTGGCGGCCCTCTTCGTGAACTTCAGTTTCCCCATCTCGCGTGTCCTCATTGATGTGACCAACGTGCCGATGTATTTTTTTGTCAATCAGATGGGAGGCAGAAATGCAGCAGAAGGGACGGGCGTTTTTGGTGGAGCGCTAACAGCATCACATATAAAGGGAATACTTGTGCCTGGTGGTGAAACTGAAGGAACAGTTGACACTGATTCTGTAGGAGTGGCACGTCTTTTGATGGCGATAGTATTTATTTTTCTCTTTTCTATTACCCTGCTGGTTTTGTCCATCATGTTTGTCATCCGTTTGGTGGCTTTGGTCGTGCTCGTCATGTTTTCCTCGGTGGGATTCGTGGCCTCTATCATTCCGGGGATGGAGCAGTATTCGAAAATGTGGTGGGACAACTTTTGGAAATATGCCATTTTCGGTCCCGCGGCGATGCTGATGCTGCTCATCGCCACGCGCTTCTTCGCTGCGATAGGTGATGAGAGCGGACAGCTTATGATGAGTATGCAGAAAATTTCAGGGAATATTGCGACACCAGGTGAAACAACCTTTTTTGCTTCCATGGCGCTGTTCACCATCCCGATCATCATGCTGTGGATGGCGATGGCCCTGGCGCAGAAGATGTCCATCGCCGGCGCTTCCTCCGTCGTCGGCATGGGTCAGAAGTTTTCCAAATGGGCAGGTAAGGCTGCTCTTGCTCCTGTGCCATGGGCCGGGCGTAAAATAGAAAGCAAATTAGCAAACACTAAGTATGGAAAGTATCTTGCTCCTCATGCTGTGATGCAGGCTTTCAAACAGCGTAGTGAAGAGCAGAAACACAGAGATGAACAGCCAATAAAGCTTGCGGCGAGTACGATGCAAGATCAGTTGAATGGAGCTATCTCTCGAGTAAAAAATACGATTGTTCCAGCGAATTACTTGCCGGGGAATTGGGGAAAGCTTTGGGCTAATACAGATCATACCGATCACGCGTTTGCTGAAGCAGAAAGTCAGGCGGCGGTACATAAAAAAGAAATGACAGCCGTGACTTCTGACGGTCCACACATCATCCACGAAATGGAAGCGGGGCTTGCGTCGAAAGAAACGCCCAAGGTCGTCGGTGCCCTTCAGATATTGGCTAAAAATAATGATCTCAATGATATGTTGACGACGGTTGGTAAAGACGCAAAATATGGTCTTGCTAAGGATGCTGCGGGCGAAGTCGTTGTCAGTAGCGAAAATATGATGCAGCTCTTGCCACAAATTTTGAAAGAAGCAGGCGTGGACAACGCGGAACTTCTTGCGAAGCAGATGATGGTTATCAGCGAGAACGCTACTGCGTCAGGGAACTTCGCTTTTGGTGGCATGACTAAGTTTGACGAAACCATGAATCATGGTCGTGGTGGATTCCGTCTTTCGAAGCCAGCAGAGCAGGCCGGATGGGCAGCGGGCAAAGTGAAAAATCTGGAAAGCCAGAAACGACAGACGACGATACATCCGGACTCTATGTTTACGCGAACTGAAAATGGCGGGTTTGGTGATATCAATGGTGACGTCGCCAAGGCGCTTATTAGTACGTTTACAGGTGCTGATGTAGCTCAAGTTGATCGTAGCCGTGACGATTTGAAGGAGGCAATTCATAAGGCCTACACCAATATGTCGCCTAAGTTTATGGAGCAGTATAATAATAATGATATTTTCAAGCAGTACGTCACGGAAGTTGTTAAAATGAAGAGAGGTTTTAAGAAGGGTGATAAAGTTCCTGATGAATGGGTGCAAAAAAATGGACCAGGGACTCAATACGTTCAACCGACTGCGAGTAGTGCGGCAGCTCCGGCATCCACTGCAGGAGGGTCAATGAGTAGTGGCGCTCATGGATCGCCAATCGCTATGCCGACCCCATCGGCAGGGGGTGGTCCTCGGAGGAATCCATAGAGTCTAAGTAAATATCTCGTATAGTTATGGCACAGACGTTTGATGTAGCAATCTGGTACAAAGACGCTCAAGAATCTCGCGATCACTATGATTCTGGAGTAGCTTTGCAGTGTCTGAAAGAGTGGAATGAAGCGATGTCTGCGCTCCAACAGGAATTAAGGAATAATCCTGCTTTGGTAGGTGATTTTGAACATTTACAAAAAGAGTTGCAGCTGGTGGCTTTCCCTGAACTGACGCTCGATGAAGTAAAAACGATAATGCAATCACGGTGCAAAGAATTTCTTGTGAGTGATATCGATATCAAAGACGCTTTCAGCAAACGTTATACGTTTGCCGGTTATGGTCAGGAAGAAACAGAGAGGAAGTCTTTGAAAGAGGTCATTCTTAAAAATACTGAGCAGATTGGCGGTGTTACTATAGGCGATTGGTTGCGGGCTTTTGATAAGGTTCTTGATCTAGAAACCAGAGATGACACAGCTGTTGCTCAATTTTTTCGTCAAAGTAAGCAAGTGGCTAGCTTGAAAAAAAACGAACAGATTATTGTACAGCGTCTTTTGGACGTTTATAGTCAGTTTATAGCCAGTGAATTACTCAATATTTTTGATTTAGCAGTTCTGTATAGTAAGGCTGGGCAACTAGATAGTGGACAAGGAGGTGTTTCTGATCGTAAGTCAGGATCTATGAATCAGGGTCAGTCTGTTCGGAGTTCCTCTTCTCTTTATGTGGCAACGATCAGTCTGCCTCTTCTTCAGGCACTTTCCAAATACGAGAATCTGGGGAATCAGCTGATTACGAGGGAACGCATCAAAGTGAAATCACAAGCGGAGCCGGTGCGGCCATCGCTTCTGTATTGGTTGAAATACTACCGCGATGAACTGGGCATCGGACAGCATAACAGCGTCGAACGCGGAGATTTCCTGTTTCGTTCGGAAAATGGGCGCAAGCTTTCTCCCGAGGAGCGCGAACGCGTCAATCTCATCTTGAAATCTATCGAGGAAGGTTTTCCGCTGGCTATCGACACGGAGCATCAGGAAATTGTTTTCCCTGTTTTTCAAGGAGTCTTGGTACCTACTCGTTTGCCTGAAATGTCCCGTGTAACGATGCCGGCTGGTATCTTGCCTCAAGCGGAGAGTATGTCGGGTGGAGAGACGACCTCTGTGGTGACAGCGCACGTGGGTTCCGTCGACGATGATGTGCGTAGTGATGTGGGTAGGCTTGTCCAAAGTCAGAGACAGGCGTTTTCTCATCCCTCCCATATTGCTACGCAAGATGTGGCGGGCAGGCAGCCCGGAGAAGAGAAACCGCAGTACGGAAATGGTAAGATGCGTATCAATCAAAATATGCCTTTCAGTGCTCTGAGGAGAGAAGCGTCGGAGCAGAAAGAACAGGGGGCGACCCGTCTGCCTGTGCCATCCGGTACGGGCGAGATGAGTTTTTCTGCGAGTCATGTCTTTCCGGCAGAAAAAGAAGGAGTGGAAAAGAAGGCGGGCGAGATGAGAAGGGAACCCCTCCCTGCGGTATTTCTCCCCGCTCCTGCGCTACCGCTTGCGCGAGAGCAGAAACCCAAACCTACAGCGCCCAAGCAAAGTCCGTTCAGCATTCACCCGGTGAGTTTGGGGAGGAAGGATGAATAGAAAAGAGAATGAGGGTTCCGGACTGAAACGCTTTACGTAATGGCACGGGCGAAGCACGCAACAGGAAGCATGAAAAAAAATGAGGGGCATGTTATAATACAGGGGCGTGAAAATGTTTTTTTATTCTCAATGCCCAATTCGTGATCCATTATTTTTCTGCAGACAGATATGATGTTCAGTGTCCCGCAATTTATCGATGTCGAAGACAAGATCGCCGGCCCGCTCACCTGGAAACAGCTTCTGTGGATGATCGGCATGGGAGCGGTGTTGCTTGTTTTTTATAGCCTCTTCGATGTGGCTCTGTTTTTTATTGCGGCGATTCCGACGGTGCTGCTCTTCGTCGCTTTGGCTTTTTATCGACCCAACGGTTTTCCTCTCACCACTTTTCTTTTCTATGCCCTCTTTTTTCTTTTCCGTCCCAAGGTAGCGGTGTGGGAAAGGCCGATCAATGGGAAACTACCGGTCAAAACGCCAGCTAGGAAAGCAGACAACGGAGATATTCGTCCGAAACAGATAGACGAGGAGAAATTGAGAGAATTGGCGCGTATTTTGGATAGCCATGGGGCGAAGAGATAGTTGATGAGTGCCGCAGGATAAGAGATAAAAAAGAAAGAAGCAAAGACAATGGAATTTCTCAAACCAAAAAATAAAGAGGCGAACGCTTCCAGTACGCAGAAGTATGTGGAAGTCGACGAGATTCGCGATGGCATCATCGTGCTCAAGAGCGGTGCGCTGCGTTCCATCTTGCTCGTGTCTTCTTTGAATTTCGATCTCAAGTCGACGGAGGAACAGGATGCTATCATCGCCCAGTACCAAGCATTTCTCAACTCGTTGGATTTCCCCGTGCAGATCGTCGTCTCTTCGCGCCGCTTCAATATCAGCTCCTATATCAATCTTTTGCACGATGAAGAAAAGCAACAGCAAAACGAATTGCTCAGATTTCAAATTTCTGAGTACAAGGCGTTTATTCAGAATCTGACGGAGGTATCCAATATCATGTCAAAGTATTTTTATGTCGTCGTCCCGTTTTCTCCGGCGGAAGATCAGGAGAGCGGGATTGTGAGCAAGCTTTTCGGTATTTTTCGTACCAAAGAAGCCGTGAGCAGCGTGGGAAATTTGTTCGAAACGTATAAATCACAGCTTTTGCAACGGGTCGCGCATGTCTCGCAAGCGCTCGGAGGAACCGGCGTCAATGCGACGCCGCTTGCGACCGAGGAGATCATCGAACTTTTGTTCAATAGTTACAACCCGTCGCTTTTTACCGCAGCTGTGATAAAGGATGTGGACAATATAGAGCTTTCTCCGGTTTAGTAACATAAAAATCATGGCACAAGGTATTCCTATCGTAGAGACGGAGACACGGAAATCAGACGCTCCCAAGAAAAATGGCGTGTTGTCGATGTTCGGCCGTCATCCCGAGATGAGTGAAAGTGAAGCGCTCTATCAGCGCGGTATCACGACTATCCGTGATTTTATCGCGCCGCCAGCCATTAAGCTCAGCCCCAACACGATGCAGGTAGGCAGCGTACTTTCTCGCACCTATTTTGCGGTCGCCTACCCGAGATTCCTTTCTACCAACTGGTTTTCGCCGGTTATCAACATCGATTTCGCCATGGATACGGCGCTTTTCATCCATCCGATCGAAACGGTAGAAATTTTGAAAAATTTACGGAAATCATCGACCCAGGTCCAGTCTCAGATGCGCATTGAATCTGAAGGCGGCAAGATCAGCGACCCGGTGCTAGAAACGGCGCTCGAGGATATAGAATCGTTGCGCAGAAACCTCCAGCAGGGAACGGAAAAGTTTTTCCGCTTCGGTCTCTATATGACTATCTATGGCAATGATGAGAAGGATCTGACTGACAAATGCCGAGCCATAGAAGCAGTGCTGGAAGCGCAGCTCGTCTACGTGAAACCGGCTGTGATGCGCATGGATCAGGGTTTTGCGGCGACGAGGCCTCTGGCCACTGATGTTTTGGATGTGGCAAACAACCTCAATACCGAGCCGCTTTCGACGACTTTCCCATTCGTCTCTTCTGATCTCTCTTCCAACGAGGGCATCCTCTATGGCATCAATCGGCACAACAACAGCCTGATATTGTTTGATCGTTTCAAGATGGAAAATGCCAACATGGTCGTGTTCGCCAAGTCTGGTGCCGGAAAAAGCTATACGGTGAAATTGGAAGTCCTCAGATCCATGATGTTCGGATCCAGTGTCATCATCATCGATCCGGAAAATGAATACAAACATCTGTGCGACGCCGTAGACGGGACGTTTTTGAAGGTATCGCTTTCCTCGGATGTCCATCTCAACCCTTTCGATTTGCCGACCAAGATAGGCGACGAAAAAAGCGCGGACATTTTTCGCAATACGATTTCCAACCTTGTCGGGTTGCTCCATCTGATGCTCGGCGCCATCACCCCGGAAGAAGACTCGATCGTTGACCGGGCTATCCGGGAAACGTATGCGATCCGTGATATTACGGAATCCAGCGACTTTTCCGTGCTGACCGCTTCTTCTTTTCCTACCATGTCAGATCTTTACGCCGTGCTGGAGAACATGGAGGGAGCTGAGTCGCTGGCAGCTCGCCTGGAGCGCTATACGGAGGGTATTTTCGGCGGTTTTCTCAACAAGCAGACCAATATCGAGACGAACAATCAGTTGGTTGTGTTCAATATCCGCGATTTGGAAGATGAACTGCGGCCTATTGCCATGTATATTATTCTGCAGTTCATCTGGAATGAGATCCGCACGCATATGAAAAAACGTGTGATCGTGGTGGACGAAGCCTGGGTGATGATGCAGCATGATGACGCCGCCGCCTTCTTATTCGGTATCGCCAAACGCTGCCGCAAATATTACACGGGTCTGACAACCATTACGCAGGACATCGGTGACTTCGCTTCCTCGCGGCATGGCAAGCCGATCATCACCAACTCTTCCATGCAGCTTCTGCTCCGTCAATCGCCATCGTCGATCGATCTGGTGGCGGAGACGTTCTATCTCACGGATCACGAGAAGTTCCTCCTCCTGGAGAGCAACGTGGGAGAGGGGATTTTCTTCGCGGGGTCCAAGCATGCCGCCATCAAGGTCATCGCTTCTTATAGCGAAGACCAGATCATCACCTCTGATCCGCGCCAGCTGCTCGAGATCGAGCAGGCCAAGCAGGATTTTGATGCAGGCCGGTAAGAGCAGGGAAACAATAGATAAGAGAAACCACAGAATGTTATGGATAGGCGGGTCAGCAGTGTAGCGGCATCTCAAGCTCATTTTACCGGAGAAAAACTATCTCTCTTGCTGTACGGTGGAGTAGGCATGATCGCGCTCTTCAAAGATCTGCTCGATCTCGTTGGGATCGGATCCTTGCCGGGGATAGGCACGGTCGTCACCCTCTGTTTGACTTTTCTTATCTGGATCCTCCTGACGGTGTTTGACAAATCGGGAGCGAAAAGCAATCGGCAACTGGCACGCGGGCTGGTCATGATAGGCTTCGGACTGATCGAGGCGGTCGGGTTCGGACTGAATTTTCTGCCCATCGAGACGGCGATGGTGATCGTTTTGTATCAGTTGGCCAGGCGGGCGTGGAAAAAGGAAGAAAAGGAGGCACAGGCAGAAGGCCGCCCTTCCAAACCGCAACTGCGGAGAGAACGTTCAATGGCCATCCGCCAGGCGAGAGCGGAGGAGCGGGCCACACGGCAAGCGGCAACGGCTTCGCACGTGTAATGATCTAATCATTAGCAGAGAGAGTATGTTAGCAACGCTTTCCACACATCGGCGCTTTATCGTCACGGGCATTCTCATCTTCTTTTCCTTGGGTTTCTTGGGTGTTTTTACGGAGAGCGATCGTCTCAGTCCGGTGTTGCAGGGACTGATCGTGAGCGTCGCTTTTTTCTTGGTCATTCCCGTTTTCTATAGTAAAATGGTGCTCAAGGAGTCCTTGAAAAATATCGGTTGGCAGAAAGGCGATTTCGGAGCCGGTGTTTTTGCCAGTATCGTCTCCATCGCGGTGGCCGGCGGAATAGTCGTGGGATTGGCCCGCTTCTTCCCGGGTTTTCACGAGCAGTATATTTTCCCCGCGTTGGTGGAAAAGAGCTTTTTTTGGTTCGTGTTCTATGAGCTGGTGCTCGTCACGTTCACGGTGCTGCTCTACGAGGTCTTTTTTCGCGGATTGGTCCAGCTCTCCTGGTTGCGAGCGTTCGGTATGTGGTCGATTCTCATCCAAACCGTGCTTTTTTTCGGGCTGCTCTTTCTCAGCCAGGATATTGTTTGGCAAGCGGCACCGCTTCTCATCTTTTGTCCGTTTGCGGGGTTCATCGCTTACCGTTCGCAGTCCGTCTGGTATTCATCCGCGGCGAGCTGGGTATTTCTTTTTTTGACTGACATCTTTTTTCTCATCTTTCATTAGCATCTCTCCTATGCGGCGATTTCGTAAAATACAAAAAACCACCCTCACTCTTCTTCTCGTTTTGGAATTTTTCATCACCAGCGCTTTTCCTGCCGCGGCCGGATTGTTCGGCGGCGGAGGCGTCAGTATCCCTTCTGCTTCCAGCATGGCCTCTGATCTGGAACACCGCTACCATTTGGATCTTGGCAATCTTCAGAGCCAGGGAGAGACTTTCAACGTAGGTGGAAACAAACAATTGACGCCGCAAGTCTCGTTATTTTTCACCCCGAGTGATCCAAAGGAGGGGGAGAAGATTTCCGCCAAGGCGTTTCCTACCTATTTTGGCAACCCTGAGAATTTTCTGTATTATACGTGGTTTTTGAAACATGTCGGCTGCGACCTGACGAATTCTCCGAACGGGGCGACAAGAGCTTTGTGTGACCGTGATGACGATGGGCGCATCACGGTAGAGGATTGGAAAATCGAGGCCATGAGACTGCTCACCCAGAATGGCTATGATAATACCGCGACTGATTATACCTCTAGCTCTGATGATGATGGTTATAAAGCGAAATTCGGTGGCGACAACAAGGCGAATGTGCCGAATTATTGCTATGTGAGCGATGTGAGTTCGGGTGTGACGTATGAACTAGCTGATGTTTCTGATACATCTTTTACGTGTCCGGATGGTACTTCTCCTGTCTGTATGGCGGGTCAAGGAACCGTAGCAACTGGGACGAGTGACAGTGACGGCGGTAATAGCTATTTCGATGTCACGGATAGCGAATCCTGCTATGTTTCCGGTCTTCCGGCCTGTTCCTCCGATACGCCGATCTGCAGCGTCGGCAGCCCGCGCTGCGTGGCTGATCCGACAACCACCACTTCTTGCGGCTCGGCTTTGGCCGCTTGCTCTACGACGGGTGCCTCGAGTGCTCATCCGTATTGCAAACATCTCTTCCCTCATGCATCAGATACGCTGCAAAGCGGCGATGGATCTTTTGGAGCGAGTGAAGAAAGATTCTGGGGTACCGACCCGCAGGATCCGGACACGGCAGACAATGGCAATAAGGACGAGGCCAATGTGGTCGGTCTGGGTCAGTCGACACTGACGTGGAATTATGTCAACGGAGACCAAGTGGGGGTTGCGATAGAAGGGACATCCATGCTGCCTACCAAACATAATGACGCCTCCTCCATGATTATGTGGGCCATTTCAAATAATAATTGTCCTATCGACCTGAATGATGGGTTGGGCTCATATACGGAAACCATCAAAGGCTATCTGGTCAATATCCCAACCGCTGATTTCAATCTCAATAAATGTATCGCATGGCTTGAAAGGAAAGATGGGCAGCCTGGTAAAGAGCATGTCCAAGGTCTGGTGGATCCGACACAGGGCGGTCAAGCGACAAGGCTTGATGTCAGCGTGACAGCCTCCCCGAGCAATCTGGTCAATGACCCGGGCAATGATAAGAGCGGTGATACGGTCGCAGCGCAAGCAACGGTGGCGAACGCGGCTCAGGGTCTGGCGGACGTACTGTTTGAGTGGACGGTTCAAATAAGTAACAATATCGGCTTCAGCAATGCCGGTGCCAATAGAACGGTAGACGTCACGAATTATTTGCGTGCGAACGGACTCTTGGGAGGGATCACAGGCAACGCCCTGGACAGTATCAAGGTGAAACTTGATATCCCTGATGCCAAGATTCAGGATTTGCTGGGCAGCGACGCCGATACAGGGTATGTACGATTCAGGGTGACCGCGACCGAGAACTTTTCCAACGGTGTGATGCGTAAAGGGAAGAGCGATGTGATCGTGAAGTTTGTTTCCACGAACCAGATAATCACTGCGAAGAAGGTAGATGCCAATCTTGCAGATGGTACGATGAAGGTTTCTCTTTCCGGAACGAATATTTGCAACACCGATCCTTTGGAGCGGTCAGTATGCCGCGTCATCAAAAATGAAATTGTCGGACTGAAAGTTGATGATCCGAATTTATCGAATTTCAACTGGACTATCAACGGTGTGCCGCTCGTCTGTACAGCTCGGGTCTCGAGCGATTGCGGAGTAGGTGCGGTGGATGCCGTGGCGCAGAGTAGGATCAATTATTTTCCCGTGACGGGTGATTCTGGCGATACCTACACCGTCACTGTGACGGCCAACAATATAGTATCGGGAAAAACCGTCACCCTGACGCGCGCTTTCAACATAGTGGATCCGAAAGTGCTGATCAAGTCCGTCGATGGGACGGCCTGGCCGAAGTTCTTGGGACAGTATAAAGATATATCGGGTTCGGTCAATCCGGTTACCGGATTGCCTACCTGCCCGAATGGCTTGTGTGATGATCTCAGTGAATCGATTTTTCAAGCCAATTCAGGGAGCACTCTCGGTTTCCAAGCCACGTTTATTCCTGGATTTCTCGGTTTGCTCGCAACGAAAGAGTGGTCCGTAGACGGCGCGGAAGTCACTGAGGGGGCTGGAGGAGCCATGAGCTTTCTCGCTGATAAACCGGCACCGGGGGTGTACGCGATCCAGTTGCTGGCCCAGGTGGTGCAGCCCGATAGTATCCGACGCGCCTTACTGGACATTTGGGGCATCACGGTTTTTGAATCACCGGAAATAAATTTCTCAGTTTCGAAGCAGGTGGAGGTAGTGGAGCCGCTCTTGACCGAAGGCCCGCTTATCGGACCGCGCACATACTATGCGGCTATCGCTTCGTATATTCCCGCTTCGGTACTGTTCACCTTTCGCATCTTCCTCAGCGCGGCGCTGACGTTGTTCGCGCTCAGCTTCCTGCACGCGCTGCTCGAGGAACGGCGCGTCAAGGCATTTGTTGAGAGTTTCTCGCGGAGACAATAAGAAAAGCTGGACAAAAGGGTAAAAAACTGCTATAATGGTTCTATAAAGGCTTGAAATAGCCACAAAGAAGCAAAACGGGTGTACGCCCGTTTTCTTTTTTTTCTGCCAAATTTTCCCTTAGATATGCCAAAAAAAGAAATACATACCATTGTGAAGAGCATCGCCCTTACCGCACCGTTTCTGGTGATCGGCTTTGCGTTTTCTTTCGTGTTTGTCTTTACAGCTTGGGCCAGCGGTATCGCGCCTGCTGACGTGATCGCGCTGACCAACAATGCGCGCGAGAAAGAAGGACTGAAACCGCTGGTTGTCAATGCTCAGCTGGCCGCCGCCGCCCAAGACAAGGCTGAAGATATGCTGAAAAATGACTATTTCGCACACATTTCGCCAGCGGGAGTGGACCCATGGCATTGGTTCAAAATCGCAGGCTATGATTACCAATATGCCGGAGAAAATCTGGCGGTCAATTATGCCAGTGCCTCGGCGCAGCAGGGCGCCTGGATGAACAGTACCACTCACCGTGCCAATATATTGAACGCGCAGTATCAGGAGATCGGCGTGGCGACGGTACAGGGGAAAATCGATGGAGTGGAATCGCTCATCACCGTGGCACTCTTCGGTACGCAGGTAGTAGTAGTGGCTGATCAGAGTCGCGCTGCTGTTCCTCCAGTCGTCCAACCAGTGGCGACCAAAGCGGCCATCCCTCGAGTGGAGGGAACCGAGATAACGGCTGCCCCGCTTGCTCCGCACATGACATCTGCAGCTCCTCTTCTCCGCGATGCACAACTATTTCTCTCGTGGACGAAAACATACACGCAGACGAGAGCGAGCGTTCTCGCGGAACAATTCGGCCAGGTACGCTGGGGTGTCATCACCCAAGCAATGGCCATAACTTTCCTGATGCTTGCCGTACTCCTCGGTCCGCTGGCCTTTCTGTACAAGGCAGCGGAAATCATCGTCCGGGTAGCGCGGGAATCAGGCGGAGGGCGCTCTCTCATAGCTGATACGATCGCGCTACCGCAAGCGACTTTCGGCACGTTGCCTCAGCATATACGGCGGGACACACCTCTCATACACGATATCCGGCCCGGATGAATCGCAAGAGAAAAAATCACATAAAAAAAAGAGCGGGACTACGAGTCCTGCTTTTTTCATGACCGATGGAGGGCAGCCGCTTTAGACCTGGATCCTCCTCGTCGCGCATACGATCATTTTCAAATCGTTTTCCTCTTGCTTTTCCGCGTACGGAATGAGAATAATCACTCAGGGGAAGGGACTTCCTGGTGGTATCGGAGAGTCAGACGTCTTGAGGCGGACGTACATATGAATATCTATCAGATAGGACTGTTTTCTGTGAGAAATAAGGCCACGAGCCTTATTTTTTCTTGTTTCGGGCATAAAAAGCGGATAAAGAAGCATTTTTTCCCGCTTGACAGAGAAACGATAGGGGACTACTGTGAAATCAGACAGGCTTTAAATGGCTTTGTTTTCATTATAAGGCTTAGAACAAAGAAAAATTCTTTGGTCAGTTCATTTCTTCTTCATTTATTCATTCGTTATTTCTTAATATAATCAGTATGAAGTTTGTGACTCGCTTCGTGAGACGGTCAGCATTTGCGTTTTTGCACAAAAGTTTTAATGTCTTGGTTATCTTCGCGTTTATCCTCCAGCCTTTTGGAGCGACGGGTTTCAATATCAGAGTATTCGCGGCCGATGAGACAGTCGTGACAACCGCTGCGGATGTTCCAGCAGAAGCGGCAACCCCGAAAGAAGAGAAGGTCGCACCGGTGGAAGAAAAGAAAACAGTCGTGGAAGAAAAGACTGCTGCTCCTTCAACAGAAGAAGTTGTGCCCACCGAACCAGTCGCAGTGACGGCGCAAACGGCAGCGGTCGCACCGGTGGTTTCATCGGTATCAGAAGAAACCATTCCGGCATCCGATACCACGAAACCAGTGGATGCACCTGTTCTCACAGACACGCCGACCCTGACAGAACAACCTGCTCTGGGAGCCATTACTCCGGAAGCCGCTGCCATCGTCGCTCCAGAAGCAGTTTTGTCAGAAACTCCGACACCGGCAAAAGAAACCTGGTCCACGAAGGGTCACCAGTCGATGACGAATGATCCCGTAGAGCTGGGAAAAACCTATGTCGCTCCGCAAAATGACCAGGTCACCGTCACGTTTACCAAGCTTCCTGAAAATCCTGGAAAACTTTCTATCGAAGAACTCACTTTGACGGATGAGCAAGCCGCCTCGCTGCACGCGCTTTCCAACAAGGCCTATGACATCACTTCTGATATGGCCGACGGAACGTTCGCCTATGACCTGACTTTGCCGAAGTCAGCCGATCAAAAAAATGTGCAGATCAAATATGCGGAGAATGAAGCAGGCCTGCAGAATGCTGACACCGTACCGAAGAGTGCCGTGAAAACAGGGAATGATTCTGTCAGCGCATCATTGGATCACTTCACGATTTTTGTGGTGGTTGATCCAACAGGCCTAACAGGAGGAGTTTGTGTAGATGTTGTAGGAGCAAATCCTGCAGCGGATAAATGTTTCAATACGATCCAAGAAGCAGTAAATGCAGCGGCAACAAGTGATGGTACTGATACTATTAATGTCGCAGCTGGAACATATGCGGGAAATGTCACAATTTCAACGCCCCTCATCCTCCAAGGTGTAAATGGCGCCAACCTCACAGGCTCTATCACCGTTGCATCAGATGGTGTGACTGTTGACGGCATGAACATCACGAACCCGACTGTTGGTTACGGTATCGTCATTAGCGGTAAGAGTAATGTGTCTATCACAGGCAATACCATCCATGATATCGGCACGAGTCTCACAAGTGGTTCAGCTCAAGCAATTGACCTCGTAGGTGGTTTGAGCGCTGCGATCTCCGGTGTGAGTATCACAGGCAACAACATCTCGAATATCGGTAGTCCAATGCTTGCATACGGTTCTTCCGGTAGCGCAAAAGGAATCTTCATTGGAGATACTGCTGGCACCGGCACGATTACCGGACTCACCATCTCGAACAACAACATCTCGAATGTCTTCGCTTCGACGACACCATGGGCTGGATCATCAAAACTCGGGCGCGGCGCATACGGCGTACTCATAAACTTCGGGAAAATTGTTTCTGGCTCGCCGACTGCGTCAACGGCTGCAACTATCTCCGGCAACACTATCAGCAATCTCTCCGGTTACTGGGCACACGCGATAGGTCTTGAAGGGAACACACCGAGCACAACCGTGTCCGGCAACACCGTTACCGGCCTCTCGGACAACAAGGGCGGCACAGATGAAGTCGCCGTACGTCTTGAGGACAATGCAAGCGCCGGCACCGTCATTATTGGTTCAGGAAATACGCTTGACGGGAAATCGGCTACGAATGCGAATAGCACAGTAATCGTTGATCTATCACTTGCTTCGTATATGTCGTATACGGGTGCGGAAGTGCTGGTTAATGGCGCGTATCGTTACATCGGCATGAATGCTTTTGCGACCGTCCAGGGCGGTGTGGATGGTGTCTCAACCGATGGTACGGTCAATGTCGCGGCGGGGACTTATAACGAGAAATTAAATATCACGAAATCAGTTACTTTGGTTGGTGATGGAACTTTGGCCGCGCAAGGAGCTGGTGTCAATGCGCCTATTATTGATGGCGTTGATGGCATTAATCCTGCAACAACCACAATAAACAGCGACACGACACCGATTACGGTGGTCATTCGCAATCTAAATATTGCTCACGGCGGAAGCGGTGTCGATGTTCTGCAAAACGCAGCAGTAACAGTTGATAAAAATACTATTACCAGCTACTACAAAAATGGTATAACCTTTGGTCCGAATAGTCTGCCCGGCTCTGGAGGAGTAAGTGGGACTATCAGCAACAATATAGTAACCGGATCTGGTCTGGTCGCAGTCGCGCAAAATGGTATCCAAATCTCTGAAGGTAATACTGCAACGATTAGTAATAACGAGGTAAGCAACAACCTCTGTAATGCAGCCTCGTGCGGAGCTGATTGGTATCTCACGACGCAAGCAAGCGGAATTTCGTTGGTAGGTGCAGCTGGGACGGTTACCATATCCGGCAACACGGTAGAGAACAACGACATAGGAATCTACAACGAGCTTGCCAGCGGCGCATCAAGTCTGCTGAACAATATCGTCAAAAATAACCGCTACTTCGGCTTTCTGTTTGAAGCGGGAGGTTCTACGGTTTCTGGTGGTCTTGTATCAGGCAGTCCATACGCTATCTTCAATCCTCGTGAACATTCCTTGGGTGTCATTGCCGTTCATAACGTAGATCTTTCAGGGACTACTGCGGCAGTAGTAAACGACGCGGAGTTCTATTCGCTTGATGTAACAAAAAATTATTGGGGTAGTACGACAGGCCCCATCATCAATACCGACATTCAGGGTGCAGGCGTGGCAAACGTTTCATTCGACCCATGGTATGTTAATTCCGGAAAAACGATTCTTTCAAGTGAGATTTCTGGAGGCGACACCGTTACAGCACCGAATGGCGCTGTAGACGTAGAATTGCCTTCTGGTGCTCTCGGCGAGGCCGACCTACCAGCCGGAGTTACCGATGTCGTATTAGACAATGACTCTGGTCTAGATTTGTCGGCTGGATTACAGGATAACGCAGTTACCTTGCAATCTGGAATTGCGGGTGCGGATGTTGTGTTGACCAATTCAGATTTAAGCGGTGTCAGCGCCAGTATTCCTGATGGAACATTGATTACCGGCCCAACTGGCTGGGATGGCATAATTACACCACCAACTTCTGGGACACCAGCCGGAGATGCTCCTGCAGGATTTGCTGTCGGTGGGACCGTGATTTCAATTGGTTCACCCGATGGGACGCTTACCTTTGATACAGCGGTGACTATTGTATTGCCAGGTGTGACTGGTGCTGTCGGTTACAGGCCATCAGGATCAACTGTGTGGCAAGAAATAACGAATGTCTGTACTGGAACATATGAGAACCCGACAGGTGCCGTATACCCTGGTGAATGTGCCATCAACAACGGAACCGATACGAAGATTCTCACTTTCCACTTCACGTCATTTGGTGATCTAGAGGATACTGCAGCCCCAACCGTTCCCGTTTTGCTTACTCCAGGTAATAATGCATATTTAACAACGCATGACTTTACTTTCTCATGGGACACGGTTACCGATCCAAGCTCTCCGGTATCCTATGAATGGGAATTTTCATATGGAGCAACTGTGAAGGGTGATGGTTCGTTCACAAGTAGATCGGGTTTTCACAGTCTGGCGTCTGCATCTGTATATAGTCCAGGAACACCAGACAATATCTATTATTGGCATGTACGAGCCATTGATTCTCTTGGTAATGCAAGTGCGTGGAGCTCAGCCTGGAAAGTAACTGTCGATACTGTCGCGCCTGCCACGCCTACCCATGTGAGCCCTGCTGATGGTACGTATACGACCACTGCCAATCTGATCAAGGCTGACTGGAGCGATGTCACGGATTCCAGTACGCCGGTTTCTTATTTCTACCAATCTTCTCATTCTACAGCTCTTCATCTTGACGGTTCGTTTGTCAGTCCTGCTTATACTTCAGGAGCGCTTTCAGCTTCAGAAATTCCTACGCCGGGCACGCCTGCCGGTATCTATTATTGGCACGTGCGCGCAGTAGATGCCGCGGGAAATACAAGCGCCTGGAGCGATGCCTGGCAATTCACTGTCGATAACACTGCTCCGACAAAGCCAGTGTTTACGGCACCAACAAACAACCTCTTCACGAATGTAAACTTTGTTACCTTGATGTGGTCCAATGGCGATGACACAGGAACAACGCAGTCCGGAATCAAGGGGCACACGATCCGTTATGCCTTTGTTCCGATGGGTGGCGGCGCGACGATCCCTTGGACATCTGGCCTGATCGCCAGTGGCAACCCCAAGACGCATAGCGGTACCTACGGCCATGGACAGGGCACCTACACTCTGTATGTTTCCACCACTGACAATGCGGGAAACGTGAGTGCCGAGAGCAATCCTCTTGTGCTGAATTATGATGCTACGGCTCCCAATACCCCGCTTCTCAATACTCCGTCCGATGGTTTCGTGACCAAAGGTGTAGCGTTTACTCAGAAATGGTTCGCCGTTTCCGATGCGGTTTTGTATGAATACCAAAGTTGCAACACGGATCCTGGTGATACGGGCGATTCTTGTGGGAGCGTGAAGTGGACACAGAGCTTTACTGGACTAACAAAGTCGGTAGGCGCTGGTCAACCTGACAGTCAATTCTGGTGGAGAGTGCGCGCCAAGGATGCGGCGGGAAATTGGAGCGGTTGGAGCGAATCGAGAGAATTGAAAATAGACAATACCGCTCCGGTAACGACTGATAGTGGTACGGATGCTGATTGGCATAATTCTGATGTGACCGTGACTCTTTCTTGTGATGATGGAACGGGTAGTGGTTGTAACAAGACATATTACACGACCGATGGCTCGAATCCTACTTCCTCGTCGAATGAGGGCAATACTGTTGTAGTAAGCAGTGAAGGCACAACGACGATTAAATACCTCTCCGTGGATAATGCTGGCAATGCAGAAATAGTAAAAACAGCCGGAGAGTCAGTGAGAATCGACAAAACGAATCCGGAGAGCGTCATTACCTTTCCAATAAATACTGCCACCAACCAAACTGTCATCACTAATAGTTGGGATGGCTCTATCGCCGGCACTGCCGCAGATACTACCAGTAGTGTCGATCACGTCGCACTTTCCATAGAGCGCAGTTCCGATGGAAAATTCTGGAACGACTCAAACTGGGTTTCTGGTACTGAAGTAGGTACGCGAGTAACGTCCATAGGTACCACAAACTGGACTTATGCTATTATCCAAACCCTAGCCGAGGATACCTATACCATTACATCTCACGCTGTCGATGCCGCCGGGAATATCGAAAACTCCTATGTGATCACTGTTATCTTGGACAAGACCATCCCGGAAGTAACGCTGACTATCGATCCTGCGAATCCCAATGGAGACAACAATTGGTATGCGACGGACCCAACAATCACCCTCGCTGCCAATGATAACTTCAATATTGATCGGATCCAGTACCAATTGAACAGCACAGGAGGTAGCTGGACCACCTATGCTGCGCCAGTCACTCTCGCTGATGGCGTCTGGCAGTTCTACTACCGGAGCATCGATACGGCTTCCAATGCAAGCAGTATCGGCTTGAAAAACGTCAAAGTGGATACCGTTGATCCGGATAACGTGGATCATCTGGACGCTACCTACAGGCAATTACCAAACAGAGTGCAGCTGACGTGGGACGTGAATGACTCGGATATCGATTCCGTGTATATCTACCGCGGTAAGAGCAAGAATTTCAGTGTGAACACGATCTCTCGCATCGCCAAAAATAATCGGAATGACACCAACTACTCGGATGATAATGTCACGCCGGGCGAAAAGTACTATTACAAAGTGGTGACCATAGATAATGCGGGGAACAAGAGCAACGTCAACAGCCTCTCAATTGCTTTACCTACCGAAGGAACGCAGGCGGTCGTAAAGAACGAAGGGACGGAAGCGTTGCCTGCGGGCACTGTCTTGGGAACAGAAACGGACAATAGCAATGGCGGCCAGGTGGAAGGCGCCAATGGTACAGGAGGGGATCAGTCAGGGCAGGTTCTGGGTGCGGAAACCGGTGGCTCGTCCGATAATGGGGGCGGCATACCTTTCTGGCAGTGGTTGCTCCTGGTCCTCGTTGTGGGAGGGGCAGGCTACTACGGTTACGGAGCCTACTACAAGAATCGCTATGAGCCTCTTCAATAAAGACAGCTCTCGAAATCTGGTCATCGTCGGACTGGTACTCCTCGCGCTCGCGGAGGCAGTCTCTCTTGCTTTTGTCGGGCCGAGTCAGTCAGGTACCGGTAGCGTCCGTACCCAAGATGAGCAGCCCGCGGACGTCGCGCAGGCTCCGATTCAGAAGCTGTCTGAGATACGCGGAGCGCGCATTGATGATGGTGCGGGGACGATCGTTGTCGAAAGATCTTTGTCGGCACAGGTTCAGGCGAGAATATGCTTGACGCTGCCAGGGGGTCTCTGGATATTCCTCTTGCTGGGTTATGTCGCGCTGCTCATTTTCAATTTCTCGTATACGTTCGATCGGGCTACCGCGCCACAGTGGGCGTGGGAGGCAGGACTGACCGCGCTGGCGCTCATCGCGTGGTATGCCTGGGACGAATGTCGGACCAGTAGCTGGTTTCCTCTGATGGTAGTGAAGTCGGGACTGCTCGTCTTCATCGCGTATGCATATCTTTTGGAGAAAAAACTCTGGGTAAACAGCGACAAGACAGGGAGCCTGTTTTAGCAGTTACTGCGCAAACAGAAAAAACCGAGCTTTTCAGGGCTCGGCTTTTCTTTTGGTTCAAAAAGTCTTTTTTACAAGAGACCGATCTGTCCAAAGAAGGTGAGACTTATGACAGGAACGAGAGCGAGTAAGAATGCGAAACTCACCTCTTCATTTTTTGCCGCCTCTTGTGCCACTTGTGCACATTTGTCGCAACCGCCTGTAGAACAGGTATCGGTGTTTTGCGTTTCCATTGTTGGTTCCATAATATTTTTTATATTAATTTTTATATTAATGTTTATGGTACCCAATTCGACTTTTGGGCTTTGCTTAGCGCATATTGAGAAAGAAAAAACGGGCTGTAGACAATGATGTCTTCACCCGTTTTTTATTCCTCAATATAGCTAGTATAGCAGAAAATTGTGGTCTCGTCAACCCCGATCGGGTTTCGACGGTTTTTGTCTCTTCATCCGATGTCAGGTATACTTAAGAAGTGATATCAGATGAGTGATAAGAGATATGGAAGATATGCGCAGGAAAATTTTTGGAACGCTTCTGATTGCGGGGGCGATGCTGCTTTCCGGATGTGCCACTCCCGAAGTGCGTAAAGACGCACCAGTAAAAGATGACCTGTCGTTTTATCCCGATGCCAGCAAATCAGGGGTGACCGCTCCCCAAGCATCACCTGGCAACAAGACACCGCAAGCTGTGCCAGCCACCCCACCCGTTAATACACTTACCAATAAAAAAATGTATACAACAGCACCGCAGATGGCCATCGACAAGACCAAGACGTACAGTGCGACCCTGAAGACTGATGCCGGTGATATCGTCATCGATCTCGACACCAAGGCCGTGCCGATCACCGTCAATAATTTTGTTTTTTTGGCGCGGGAAAAGTTCTATGACCATACGATTTTTCACCGCACGATCAAAGGGTTCATGATTCAGGGGGGTGATCCGGAGGGGACCGGTGCTGGAGGTCCTGGGTATCAATTCGTAGACGAACCGTTCGCTGGCGAATACACTCGTGGTACGTTGGCTATGGCCAATGCTGGGGCGAATACCAACGGCAGCCAATTCTTCATCATGCACAGAGACACCGCACTGCCCAAAAATTATGTGATTTTCGGGCACGTGACTACCGGTTTGGACGTCGTGGACAAGATCGCGGAAGCTCCCACTCAATCAGGTGGCGAGGGGTCAGCACCAGTCACGCCGGTTGTCGTGCAAACGATTACGGTCAAGGAGAAGTAGGGGGTACACATGAGATGAAGGATAAAAGGGGTACATGTTTCCCTGTATCAGAGGGTATCAGCGGAGCAACTCATCTCGTATCATGTGTCTTGCATCAATTATCTTGTATCCTATGTCATCCGTTCAAATCTATGCTTTCTTGCGCACACTTCTCGTATGGGGAGTTGGGATTTTTGTCTGTGTTGTCGTCGTACGAGGAACGGTTCCTGTAGCCTCTGCCGCCGATCAAGCCTTGCCCCAGGAAGCCCTGGTTGATTTGGTGAAACCATCAGTGGTACGTATTGCGCAGCATGTGAGCGGAACGGCGAAAATCCCTCACATCAAGGTAGATATACTCAAGCATCTGGTGGCCGTGGTGCCCAATGCCTTTACTGAGGTGCCAGTGGACGAGTATTTGGTGGGAAGCGGTTTTGTCATCCATCCGGATGGGTATATCGCTACCAATTCCCATGTGGTTTCCGAACAGACAGCCAAAGAAATGATGGCGTCTGATAGCGCTTTGGCGGCGCTGTATGAAAATGCTCTTTTCCTCAGCGACGTGGAGATGCAGAGTTTTTTACAGACCGAAACAGCCAATAGCTTTAGCAGACAGGTGCTGCAGTTCGTCATCACTCAGAGCGTTTTCGAGCTGAAAAGCGAAGTAGCAGTCCTCCGTCCAGCTTCCCTGAAGAAGTCGATACCTGATCTGCTGGCTGACGGTTTTCCCGCAACCGTGATTGCAGTGAATGATAACTTTTCGGAGGATGAGATGGATGTCGCATTGATAAAGATTAATGAATCGCGCTTGCCGGCACTGGCGCTCGGGGAAGGCGGGGCGATTACGGTCGGGAAAAAAGCGTTTATTTTCGGCTTTCCGGCTACAGCGGAACCCAATCAAAATCATTCTCTGGAAGCCACGTTCACCCAAGGAGTGGTCAGTGCTATCAAACAATCGACCGACAAGAGTTTCAAATTGTTCCAGACCGATGCCAAAGTATCCGAAGGGTCGAGCGGTGGTCCTCTTTTCGATGAGTACGGAGCGGTCGTCGGCATAGTCACTTTTCAAACGGATGAATTGAATCGCTCGCAGGGAGATAATTTTGCCTTTGCTTTGCCGATTGAAATGATACGGGATGCGGCGCGGAAAGCCGGAGTTCCTCTCTCTGAAGGGCAATACGGCGATAATTTCAAAAAAGGGTTTCTGTATTTTTCTGAGAAACAATGCACGAAAGCAGAAAGTGCTTTCCGCGCAGCGCTCGAGGGGAATAACGGAACCTTTGTCACAGAGAACGGCCTAGGGGCATATTTCCAGAAATGTGATGCATGGCAAAAGGCGGGGACGGCACTCAATACTCGCTTCGATAGGATCAAAGCCTCGGTTCGTGCTTTGGGTGATCCCTTTTTCTACCTAGCGGGCGTAGGTCTGCTCTTCGTAGGATTTTTTGGCGGTGCGTTGTACTGGGTCTTGCGACAGGTGCAACGCGAAGAACGGGAAATCGCGGTGTTGGAAACGCGTTTACGCGCTGATGAGCATCTGCTCAAGCGGTACGAAAGCGGATCAGTAAAAAAAGAGAAGAAGATTCTTTGAGGGAGAAAACAAACAATCACCTATGATCAGTCTTTTTGATATTTTGTGGAGCAGGGAATTCCGCTTACCGTTTCTGATCATCCTGTGCATATTTTTATCCTTGCTGCTCGGCGAGAAAACGGTGTACGGGGTGGCGATTCTTTTCGGTATAGCGCAGCTGTTGTCCGAATCCTCTGCGCGCATCAAAAAGAAGCGCTGGAACTTGGACTACCTGGCATTTTTGGCGTTGGGGACATCTCTCGTCTTGGGGGAGTTTTTGGCCGGGGCAGTGATCGCCCTTATGGTTGCGGTCAGCGCGGCTTTGGAAAAATATGGCGCGACGCGAGCGGAGAAAACGTTGCGAGGGCTTTTTGAAAATATTCCCAAAATAGCGCTGATAGTGACTGACGCGGGAACCCATGCGGTGTCTCTGCCGGCGATTCGAGAGGGGGATGTTTTGCTGGTGCGGCCGAATGAAATGCTCGCGTTTGACGGGTATCTGTTATCGGATCGCGCACTTTTGGATGAGGCGAATCTGACGGGGGAAATGGAGCCTGTTGTTTATGAAGAGACCGCCATGCTCAAAAGCGGTTCCGTCAATGTCGGTCAGGTGCTGACGATGCGCGTCCTCGGTGATTTCGAACACTCGAGTTATCGGAAAATACTTTCTTTGGTGGAAGAGGGCAAATCGCATCCCGCTCCGATGGTACGTCTCGCGGAACGGTACAATATCTACTTCACGTTTTTTTCGCTCGTCCTGGCGTTCGGAGCGTATTTCTCGTTTGGCGATTGGCAGCGTTTTCTGGCGGTACTGGTGATCGCGACACCCTGTCCGCTCTTGATCGCCGCTCCGGTTAGCTTTATCGGCGGGTTGAACAAAGCGGCGCGAAAAAATATTATCATCAAGAGTCCGCTCATCCTGGAACTACTGGCCAAAACGAAGATGTTTTTTTTCGACAAGACCGGTACTCTCACGCTGGGTGAACCTCGTTTGAAAAGAGTGGAATTGTTGGACAAAGCGTTTTCACAAGAAAAAGCGCTATCTATCGCGGCAGCGTTGGAGCAGCATTCCTTTCATCCTATTGCCAAAGCCATCGTTCGCGAACACGCCCTGCACGAAGGGACGATACTGGTAGCAGAAGAGGTGGAAGAAAAAATCGGCGAAGGTATTTTTGGGACGATAGCAGGGGCAGAGTACGGTATCGTGCAGACGAAGGCCAAGACGGAAAACGGGATTGTCGTCGATTTGGTCGTCTCCGCTACGGCGGTCGCGAGATTTTATTTTGATGATGAGCTGAAGCCGCAGGTCAGCGATGTTTTCACATACTTGCGTAGTCATGGCTATACGCTGGGGATTTTGACTGGCGATAAGAAAAAGAATGCGGAACGGATATTCGGACATTTCAAGCTACCCATCTATGCTGAATGTCGACCAGAACGCAAAACGGAACTCATACAGCGTTATCAGAGAGAGGGGAATCTGGTGGGTATGGTCGGTGATGGCATGAATGATGCTCCGGCGTTGGCTCTGGCAGATATCGGCATTGTGTTTTCCGGAACGGAAAATAGTGCCTCTATCGAGGCGGCCGATGTGGCTATTTTCGGACATGACGCTGCCCTCATCCGCGATGCGATCCATATCGGACGCAGATCTTATCACGTGGCTTTCCAGAGCATCCTGATCGGTATCGGCTTATCGGCACTGGGCATGATCCTGGCTTTTTTCGGTCTGATATCGCCTTTGTATGGCGCGATTCTCCAAGAAGTCATCGATGTCATCGTGATCATCAACGCCCTGCGCTCGACGTATTAGAAACGAGGGAAACAAAAAGACTCCGCACGTTTTTATGGGAGTCTTTTCGGCTGTAACGCCTGTCGTTACTTGTATCTCAGAGCTTCCAGGGTATCGATATGAGAGGCTTTGCGGGCAGGGAAGATGCCGGTCAAGAATCCGATAAATGCACCAAAGGTAATGACGGTGACGATAAACCACAGCGGGCTGTAGAAGAGGTCGACTGTTCCGCCGCCAAAGCGGTTCGCCACCAGGTTGATGACGATATTGAGACCCTTGCCCCCGAGATATCCGAGGATTACTCCTCCGAGCGCTCCCAAAAATCCCATCAACGTGGATTCCACGATGAACATCATCGAAATGCTCCCGCGTGAAGCGCCGATGGCTTTCATGATGCCGATTTCTTCCGTCCGTTCCAGAAGCGCGATGGTCATGGTGTTGAACATGCCGATGGCCGAAACGATAAGGGCTATCATGCCGAAGATCATCAGCACTATCTGGACGATGCTGAAAACTTTGTTCGCCTGGTCGATGGTTTCGGAAATAGAAGAGGCGATAAAACCGCGACTCTCTATCTCTCCGCGCACCGCGTTCAGCACGCTGGTGGTCAGACATTTTACTTTCAGCTTGGTGTAGCTTTCAATGGGAATAGTCGTGAGAGAATCCAGTGAAAGGTAAATGATGTTTTCTTCACCGGAGACGACGCCGATGACGGTGTAGGGGGTTGGTAGCGTGTACGATGATTTTTGGCCGGACTGGTCCGAGGCAGTGCTTTGGAAGAGCGTGAGCAGAGCGGTTTTCCCCAACATCTTTTCCGGAGAAAGGTTGAAGATACGCGCCATGGCCGATGTGATGACAATATTTTGGCGCTCGTCTTGAGTGAAAAACCGCCCGTTTTCAATTTTCAAACCCTCATTTTTGAGGAGCGAAGCAGAAGAGCTTACCGTGCTGACATCGAGAGTGATATCATCGAATTTTCCTTGGCCAGGCGATTCCAACACCGGAATGACCTCGACGACATCCTGGATATTTTTGAGTTCTTCAGCGGTGGCGCTGTCTAGCTTTTGTCCACTATCGCCTTTCCCCAGCGTGATATCCAGCGTGACGAGTGCGTCCGAAGTAGTGATTTTTTGGAGTAGTGTCCGTTGTAATCCGTAACCGAAGGAAACCAGAAAAATAATGGCAGCGATGCCGACGCTCATACCAAGAATCGTCAGGAGCGTACGCATGGTGCGAGCCTTGAACATGCGGAGGGAGAGTTTGAGGAGATCGAAAAAACGCATAGATTTATGAGTATTTGAGAAGCATAATGATTTCTATCTCACGGACGATTTTTTCCGCGGTGCTTTTGTTGAGTCCTACGCCTCCAGAGGAAATCTTGCTGTCAAGGCGTTTCTGGAGTTCGGTTTGGCCAACTTGATTTTCTATGCGGAGTTTGAGCATGGCCTGGAGACGGAGTATTTGTTCGGGGGAAAGGTTGAGATGGAAATGAGTGGCGAGATATTCTGTAACAGAGAGGATGCCTTCTTGCGCATTTTCTTTGAGTTTTTGCACTTGGCCGAGAATCAGAGCTGTGTGTTGAGTAAATGATTGAGCGCGCAGCTTGTTCCAACCGGCGCCACCCTCATCGAGAGAGATATCCAGACGCTCTGAAAATGTTGAGAGGTCGATATTATTGAACAGGAGTTCTTTGAGAAAAGCCTCAGCCATACTGACTTGCTCGTCATTCAACTCAGAGAGGAGGTGTGAGAGGAGCTGTTTCGCCTTGAAAGGTACCAAGAGGATGTCAATCTGTTGGGGTAGGAGATTTTTGAATGATTCCATGAGCATTTTGAGTTCGAGAGACTCCTTGGATGGTGGCACTATTTCCATACCATCCGAACCTGCCGCGGTGGCCTCTTTGATTGGGCGTTTTTCCTTGTGCACTTCCTCCTTGATGATGTGCCCATCTTTCATATGAATGACACGATCGGCGTATACCAGATGTTCTGGATTGTGCGTTACCAAAACGATGGTTTTTTTGTCGACCTCGTTCAGCTCCTTCAGGATTTTGAGTACGTTTTCAGAGCTTTCGCTATCGAGGTTACCGACTGGCTCGTCCGCGAGAATAATATCGGGGTCATTGATGAGGGAACGGGCGATGGCGACGCGTTGCTTTTGACCGCCAGAGAGTTGGCTGGGAAATTTATCGGCCTGTTCGACGATGCTGAAACGGCGCAACAGCTGAATGCCGGCTTTTTTCCTGTCGCTGGGGTTTTCACCGCGAAAAATTTTTGGGAGGCAGACATTTTCGAGAATATTGAGAGAGGAAATGAGATAGAAAGCCTGAAAAATCATACCGACACCGGTCTGATGGAGATCGAGCTCTTCTGCGCGGGTCATTTTGGAAATGGCCTTGCCTCGGATATAGACGGTTCCGTATGTGGCGCTCTGCAGTCCGGAAAGGGAATAGAGGAGTGTGGACTTGCCGCAACCGGATGGCCCGTAAATAATGACGTATTCGTGCGGATAGATGGTCAGGTTGGTTTCTTCCAATGCGCGCATCTCATTGGATGCTCCCTGGTTGTAGATGACGCGCAGCTTGTCAACGGAAATGATGGGATCGATTTGTTCGTTCATGTTTTTGTTGCCATTTTGCTTTTATCATAGCACAGTTTCCTCCTGAGGATAAAGGGTGTTTCTTCGGCACAGTATGTCCACGCTCATTGCTTGAGAAAGAAATCCATACTAAAATGACGTAGAGAGGGATTTGATTCGCTCAGAGGGGTATGTATGCGACAACAATCAGTCATTATTACGCTGGGGGTCATTCAAATCATCATTTTAACATTATTCGGATTGTATTTTTATCGTTTGGCGCACACGTCTTCTCAGGGTAAGCCGCCAGTGACGATAGAGAGCGGTCCGTCGCAAGGGGAACAAGAGCCATAATCGATGTGACAATATGCTGATCGCGCTGCTCAAATTTTTGGATCCGTTGGTCGTCTTGTGTTTTGAGCTGCATGATTTCGCGAGCAGTTTTATCGCGAAAAATTTTCTTGTGATAAAACGGGGCATGCTGGTAGTCGCTTATCTGAGCTTATTGTGGATTCTGTTTCCGGAGACGAGAAGAAGTTTCGGGAATGCGGCTGAAGCGATGCTCCTGTTTATTCTGTTCCTGAGCCCGATATCAAAGATTTTCCGTATGCGCCTCTTGTTTCAGGCGATGGGATTGCGGCGAGAACTGGGCATTCTGATGGGGTGTTTCGCTTTAGTGCACGGAGCGGCATATTTTATTGATCCCGCTTCTTTCTCTTTCGACATAGCGCCGTATCTGAACACTCATTTTTTTTCCATGCAGCCGCTTTTTTATTTCGGCATCTTTTCGCTCGCACTCACGGTGCCGCTTTTGCTGACTTCAAACAACCTCAGTCAGCGTGTTTTGGGCGGAAGAAGATGGAAAATACTGCACCGGATCGTGTATGTGCTTTTGCTGGTCGTGTTGTTGCACGTGCTTTTCCTCCGGAGCATGCGCGGGGGGTATAGTGTCATAGAGTGGATTCCGCCCATCAGTATTATTTTGGGATATATCTTGCTCAAGGTTCTCGCTTGGAAGAATTTTTTGCCCTTCTTGCGTGACGGCATCGCCGATGTTAGCGCACGTTACACAGCGTTTGCTCTCGCGAAGAAGGCCAGGACGCCTTTGCAGGCTCCATAATTTTTTATGCAGAGAGGTTTATGGAAACAGTACGATATATGTTGCTCGCAGTGGCTCTGAGCGGAATCCTTCTGATATTTCCGATGGCTTCTTTGGCACAGGTGACATCTGGCGGTGCCGCGGATCAGGTGTTGGTCGAAGTGTTTGAACGGCAGGATTGCGCTCATTGCCAGGCGGAAATACAGTATCTGGAGACGCTGCTTGCGAAGAGAAACGATGTGCGGGTGCAGTATGTCGATATCGGAACCGCCGCGGGAACGGACTTGTTCAATAATTTTACTGAAGCACAGAAACTTTCCAAGGCCACGCCGATCACGGTGATTGGCGCGACTGTCTTGCAGGGGTTTGATTCAGAAAGAACAACGGGTAAACGCATAGAAAGTTTGATTGATGCGAATAAGAGTAAACCTGGTATCGGTATCGCAGGCTTGCTATCCGGACAAATGAGTGACATTGAAAAGACCAGGGGAGCGATCTGCGACAGTACGACGGGTATCTGTACGATGCCAGCACCGGAACCCCTGTTCGTGACGATCCCCTTTACGAGCAAGACTATCGATGCGGCGCAGTATTCGCTGCCAATACTTTCGGGTGTTCTGGGATTGATCGACGGCTTCAACCCATGCGCCATGTGGGTCTTGGTGACATTTCTCATCGTCCTCGTTCAGATGGGATCGCGCCGCCGCATGTGGACGGTAGCTGGCCTGTTCATTATCGCGGAGACAGTCATGTATTACTTGATCTTAAACGTCTGGTTTACGACATGGGATTTTGTCGGACTGGATCGTTTTGTAACGCCGATCGTAGGCATCGTGTCTATCGGAGGAGGACTGTTTTTCCTGTATGAGTGGTATCACTCTGATGGTACTTGCGAAGTGGTGGGTCTCGAAGGACGGGCGAAAATTTCCGGCCGTATCAAGAAGCTGGCTAGCGAGCCATTCACATGGCTGACCGCTATCGGGGTGGTTGCTTTGGCCTTTTCGGTGAACGTAATCGAATTTGCCTGTTCTATCGGTATTCCGCAGGCGTTTACCAAAATTATCCAAATGAATGATTTGAACTTTTGGCAAACGCAGGGCTATATGATGGATTACATTTTTTTCTATATGATCGACGATTTCCTAGTGTTCGGATTGGCACTCTGGGGCTTTGACAAGCTGCACCTGACGCAATCCTATTCGAAGTGGTCGAATTTGATCGGCGGTATACTCATGCTGATTCTCGGCTATCTCCTTATTTTTCATCCGGCAGCGCTCCGTTTTGTTTGAACGTAGGCCAATAATCTGGTATAATTGTCGAGTAATAATGTGTTAATGAAAAATGCTATGGAAACAGGTGATATGTCTCCTCAGGAGGGAACAGGAGAAAAGAGGTTCGGCAAGGACGCCTTGCTCGTTGCCGGGGCGGTGCTTTTAGCCGGCTTGATTATTGCGGGATCTGTTGTCGCGGCGACACAAAAGCTGTCATCTCCATCCGTAACGACCGCTCAACCGGCAGCGGCACCGACAGCTGATAAAGGAGCTCAGCAACCATCCGACCCGAGCGTTACCCTTGATCAAATAAAGGGTCTGTTCAATGGTAAGAATATTTCATTCGGCAAGAAAGACAGCAAGGTGCTGTTTGTCGAGTTCAGTGATCCGAGCTGCCCATTTTGTCAGGTAGCCGCCGGAAAAAATCCAAACCTCAACAAGCAAATAGGTGCGCAGTTCACTCTGGTGAGTGACGGAGGTTCATATGTGGCTCCGGTACCGGAAATGAGAAAGCTGGTAGACGCCGGCAAGGCCGCGTTCGTATGGATCTATACGAATGGACACGGCAACGGTGAAATGGGAACAAAAGCCTTGTATTGCGCTCAGGAGAAAAAGAAATTTTGGGAAGTCCATGATTTGCTCATGAGTGAAGCCGGGTACAACATGATGAATACCGATGTGAAGAATGACAAGACCAAGTCCGGCGTTGTGGCAGACTTCTTGAAAAACGCGGTGAGCGCCAGCGATATGAAATCCTGCCTGGATAGCGGCAAGTACGATAGTCGTATCGTAGAGGACACGGCCACAGCTAGCCAATTCGGCCTGAGCGGTACCCCGAAATTTTTCATCAACACCGAAAACTTCAAGGGAGCGTACAGCTTCAAAGACATGCAAGCCAGCGTCGATAAGTATCTCAAGTAAACCGTGGCTTTACGGGTTCTGAGAAAAGAGGGCCTTTGCGACCAGCAGAGGCTTTTCTTTTTTGGTATACTGTAAGTAGTAGAATAATTTGGACGTGAAACGTCCAAATGTCAAATATATTGTATGTCTCTTCTCAATCAACTGAGGGAATGGCGGAACAGTCAGGCGCGCACCGAAGGCGTGGAAACATTTCGTGTTTTTCCGAACGCTGTTTTGGACGCGCTCGTCGGCACCCTCCCTCAGAACAAAGAAGAGATGCTTGTTATCAAGGGTATCAAGGAAGCGAAGTATCGGAAATATGGAGCCGCTCTTTTGAAGATTCTTTCGGAACAGACGCCCTCTGGAAAAAAATCACCCGGCACCGCTCACTTGGAGGTTCAGCCTCCAAGTTATAGGGAAGACGGGAAAAAGGAAGATGAAGACCCGACTCTTTCAGTGAGCCAGTTCCTTGATGGATTGAATACGGAGCTGTCCGGTATGGCAGCGCGTGTGCAGGGGGAAGTATCGAGCGTAGATGAGCGGGAACGCGTGGTCTATTTCACCATCAAAGATAGCAAGGATGAGAGCACTCTCAACTGTCTCATTTTCCGTTATCAGTATGATATTTCCGGAGTGAAAATCGCTCTTGGAGATGAGATTATCGTCGAGGGGAGTCCGGAGATTTACAAACTGAGCGGACGCTTGAGCCTGAAAGTCGGCGTGATAGAATTGTTCGGCGAGGGGGCGCTCAAGAAAGCCTATGAAATGCTTCGCTTGAAACTCGAACAGGAGGGATTGTTCGCGCCCGAAAGAAAGCGGGTCTTGCCGGAATTTCCGGAACGCATCGCGCTCATTACCTCGGAGCAGGGCGCGGCCATCGGAGATTTCACGATGAACCTCGGCGCGCAGGGTTTCCGCGTCACGTTTTATCCGACGAGCGTGGAAGGAAAAAAGGCGGTGTTTGAAATTATCAAAGCCGTACGGTATTTCAATCGGCATCCTGAAAAGTACGATGTACTCGTTATCGTGCGGGGTGGCGGCAGCCTAGAGAGCCTGCAAGCATTCAATAACGAAACCTTGGTGCGCGAGGTGGCAGAGTCGCGGATCCCGACGCTTTTGGGCGTCGGTCATGAAAAGGATATCACTCTGGCCGCCTTGGTTGCCGATATGATGGTGTCGACGCCGACGGCGACGGCCAAGCAGCTGCGCTTCCATTTTGACGAGGCCAGACACTCGGTGCGTCATTTCGAAGTACAGTTGCCGACGCTGTTTCGCCAGCAGCTTTCGGATGTCAGAAATAGGCTCGCCTCAGATAGCGAAGTCCTGCTCGGCCATTTGCATTCCTTCCGGGAATTGGTGACGACGCTGCGTCAGGATCTGGTAGAGAGACTGTTTCTTGTCCAGGCTCTCATAGAGGGAAAAATCGAACTCTTGAGGCAAGGGAGAAAGAGTTTGATGAATGGATTTGGAGCTCTTTTTGAGCGGATCACGGAGCGGATCAAGCATAGCGGCGAACGTCTGGAACAATACGATCCGACGCGCGTTCTCAAGCTCGGGTATAGTCTGGTGAGGAAAGGCACGCAGGTCGTAAAAAGTATCTCAGACGTGAAGATCGGTGATATACTGAGCATACAACTCAGTCATGGTAAGTTGAATGCAACAGTAGAAGAAATAATTAAATAGCACGACTCTTATGGCGAAGGTAAATTTGAGCGACTCTCTGAAGAAAGTGCAGGAAATCATCCGCTGGTTCGATAATCAGGAAGAGGTGGACGTGGAAAAAGGATTGGAAAAAATCAGAGAGGGCACGGTCCTGATCAAAGAGAGTCGCACGCGCCTGAAAGAAATCGAAAACGAATTCGAAGTGGTGAAAAAAGAACTCGAAAAAGAATAGGGCGTGGTATAATCGAAACACAAACAAAAACATACAGGAGGGTATGAAACATTTTTCAGGTGATATTTCTTTGGTTTTGGGCGGAGCGGCCGGGATGGGCGTGCAGACCGTCGAGGCGCTTCTGGTGCAGGTGCTCAAACGTGAAGGCTACCATGTTTTCGCGAGCAAGGAGTACATGTCTCGCATCCGCGGCGGGAGCAATTCGACAGAAATCCGGATTACTAATAAAAAGCGCGCCGCCTTCGTCAAGCGGATCGATTTTCTGTTCGCTATGGACAAAGATGTGATACCGCATCTGGAGAAGCGTATCAGTAAGCAGACGATTCTCCTGGGCGAACGCGAAAAAATAGCCAGTATTGACGGGCAGCACCAGATAATCGATGTGCCCTTCACGCGTTTTGCCAGCGAATTGGGTAATCCGATTTATACCAGCACGGTAGCGGTAGGGGTGGCACTCGGCATCTTGCAGGCCGATGAAAAAGTGTTCGAAACCTACCTGCGGGAGCATTTCGTCCGCAAGGGCGGAGAAGTCGTGCAAAAAAATATCGAAGCCGGAGCGAAGGGGTATATGTTCGGCAAGCATATTGCCTACAACGAAGGCATCGAAGTGAATCTGGCCAAAAGCAAGGCCGTGGAACAGGAGATTTTATTGGATGGGAATGATGCCCTGGGATTAGGCGTGTTGGCGGCCGGTTGCAACTATATTTCCTCGTATCCGATGTCGCCCGGGACGGGACTGCTCGCTTTTTTGGCAGAGCACGGTAAAGCCTGCGGCGTGGTGGTGGATCAGGCGGAAGATGAGATCGCGGCCATCAATCAGGGTATCGGAGCTTGGTATGCTGGAGCGCGAGCGATCGTGACGACCTCGGGCGGCGGTTTTGATCTGATGGTGGAAGGAGTGAGCCTCGCGGGGATGATAGAAACACCGATCGTCGTGCATATCGGTCAACGTCCGGGTCCGGCGACGGGGCTCCCGACACGTACCGAACAAGCTGATCTCAACCTGGTTTTGTACGCCGGACACGGAGAGTTCCCGCGGGCTATTTTTGCTCCAGGCACTCCTGAGGAAGCGTTTTTGGTGGCGCAACAAGCATTTCATATCGCTGACAAGTATCAGATCCCGGTGTTTATTCTGACGGATCAGTACTTTTTGGATTCTCTCCGGAGTTTTTCTCGCAAGAACCTGCGCATGTTGCCGCCGAAAAATTTCATCATCAAAACGACAGCGGATTATCAGCGTTATGCCCTGGCCGCGGACGGCGTTTCTCCGCGGGGCGTGCCGGGATACGGTGCGGGGCTGGTGGGTGTCGACAGCGATGAGCATGACGAGGCGGCACACATCACGGAAAGCGCGGAGATGCGTGTGGCGATGCACGAAAAACGATTGCGGAAAATGGTGAAGATCCGCGAAGAAACCTTCACGCCGACGGAGATCGGAGACGTGAAGCATGCGGACACGGTCGTCGTGTCATGGGGATCCAATCGTGGTGTGCTGGAAGAGGCACTGGAAACGGTGGGGCACGAAGGTATTGCCGGGTTGCATTTCCATCAGGTGTATCCGCTGCCGGCAGAAGCGAAGAAACTGCTCACGAAGAAAAAAGTTGTGGTGATGGAAAACAATGCCGGCGGGCAGTTTGCTAATCTTCTCAGGCTCGAATACGGTATCAAAGTGACAGAAAACATTTTACAGTATAATGGCGATCCGTTTTCCGTGGAGGAATTAATCGCACAGCTGAAGAAGCTTTTGTAAGTTGGAACCTATGCTTGATAAGAAAATATACGATATGCCGAGGGGGACGGATATGGCCTGGTGTCCAGGCTGTGGCAATTTTCCTATTTTGAATATCGTGAAGATGGCCCTGGCGGAGCTGGATATACCGCCAGAGGATGCGGTCATCTGTTCCGGTATCGGCCAGGCTGCCAAGACACCGCATTATCTGCGCGTCAACTATTTCAACGGTCTGCATGGCCGGGCTTTACCTCCGGCCATCGCCATCAAGGTGGCCAATCCGCGCTTGACCGTCATCGCTGAGAGCGGTGATGGGGATACGTATGGCGAGGGTGGCAACCATTTCATCCATACCATCCGTCGCAACCCGGACATCACGAGCATCGTCCATGATAATATGATCTATGGCCTTACCAAGGGTCAGGCTTCGCCGACCAGCGAGAAGGGCCTGAAGAATCCTATCCAGAAAGACGGCGTCATCGTGGATCAATTCAATCCTCTGGCCGTCGCACTCTCGCTCGATGCCACGTTCGTGGCCCGCGCCTTCACGGGGGACATTGTGCAGAGCAAAGAAATCATCAAAGCGGCCATCCTCCACAAAGGCTATGCTCTCGTCGATGTCTTCCAGCCGTGCGTGGTGTTCAATAAGCAGAATACCTATCAGTGGTTCAAAGACAAGGGCTACTACGTGGATGAAAGCCACGACAAGGGAGACAAGATGAAGGCGCTGTCACTGGCTTTCGATCTCGAGCGTTTGGCACTCGGCATCATCTATCAGCGCGAGGGCAAACCCACCTATGAAACACTCATCCGCGAGGGCAGCGAGCCGCTCTATAAAAGCACATTGGATAAACGGGCTTTGGACGCCTTGATCGATACCTATCAGTAACAAAAAACCGCTCAGAGAGCGGTTTTTGTCAATCAAGGCCGAGTTGGATCTTGGAGTCCTCGGACATTTTGTCGATCGTCCAGGGCGGATCGAAGGTGAGATTGATTTTCACTTCGTTGACCGCGGGAATTTCCATCACCTGATCCTCGATTTCTTTCTGTATCTGCGCGAAGAGAGGACAGCCGATGGTCGTCAGGGTCATAGTGATGGTACACACCCCTTCTTTGTTTACGATCACTCCATAGATCAGCCCCAAATCCAAAATAGACACGCCCAATTCGGGATCGAGCACGAGCTTGAGCTTTTCTTTCACTTTAGCCTTGAGGGATATTTTTTCTGCTGACATGACTTTTAGCGTGAAGAAAAGGTACAAAATAGAAATCAATTTGAGAAAAGATTTCAAAATGTTTTTTAGGGAGCCTTTAGCGAAATTGCTTCGGTACGGCTCATCTAAAAACTTTTGAAATCTTTTCAGTACCTATCTTTATTTTATGGAGCTTAGCTCCAAAGATTATTCCGGGAAAATGACTTTGCCTGTCTCATCCTTGATGATGATGGCGGCTACCGGACAGGAACGCGCGGCGTTCAAGATGATGTCCTGGCTATCTTGATCGACGGTCGCCAGGATAGAGGCTTTGCCGCTGTCATCGAGAGCGAATGTCTTGGGCGCCATGGCAGTACAGGGCGCCGCGCCGATACAGGCGCCATGATCGACTTCTACGGTCCAACCATTGTTCATTTTTACGGGTCCGGCTGGTCTGGCTTCGTCTTTCCATTGTGACATACGCTTTTATGGTTACATTGTTACATTGTTTTATAGCCGAGCATTCAGTCCTGATGAGCCATGAAACAATACAACCATGAAACCGCTTCTGCTTCTTTATGACGACGGTATCTTCGGTTCAGACTTTGGAAAGGAGAGCTTGGTGCAACGTTTCCAAGGAGAGGAGTCCGCACTTCAGCCGATTGGGCGAAAGCGTGACACCGAGCAGATCGAGCACATGCTTGGGTTCCAGGGCGAGCGCTTCCCCAAGCGGCTTCTTTTTGGCGTATTCTGTCAAAAGCGAAGCGGAAGCCTGGGAGATGGCGCAACCGGAACCGGAAAACTTCACATCTTCTATGATATCATTTTTGACGATTATGTCTATGCGAAGCGTATCCCCGCACGCCAAGTTGGCGGCATCGGCGCGATGGGTCGCTTTTGCCAAGACTCCGTGGTTGCGGGGATTGCGATAATGATCCAGGATGAGATCTTGGTAAAGGGACATATTACTTGGAAAACAGGGTTTGAATTTCTTTCAGCACAACAATCAATCTTTTGATGTTGTTTTCATTGTTGTAGAGGGAAAAGCTGATACGGGTTGTGGCATGTAGATGGAGACTCCTGTGGAGAGGGGTGGCACAGTGCTCGCCGGCTCGCACGCAGATGTTCTGTTCGCCCAAGAGGTGAGCGATATCATGCGGGTGGATGTTTTCGAAAGAGAAAGCGATGATACCGCCGCGCTTCGCCGGATCAAGCGGACCGACGATGCGGATAGTCTCGCCGAAGGTTTCCTTCAGGCGTTTGAGAGCGTACGCGGTGAGCGCCATTTCGTGGGCGCGGATGTTGTTTGTCCCGATACTTTCTACGTACTCGATAGCGGCGCCCAGAGCGATGACCCCCCCGATATTGGGTGTCCCCGCTTCAAAACGATAGGGGCTGTCTTTGTACAGTGTTTCTTTCGCGCAGGCGTCCAGAACCATGCCGCCGCCGAAATGGATAGGATGAAGCGTTTCCAGGAGCGACTGTTTTCCATAGAGGACGCCGACGCCGGTTGGTCCGAACATCTTGTGAGCGGAGAAGGCGACAAAATCAGCGCCCCACTCGGAAACAGCCAGGGGCAGATGCGAAACGGCCTGAGCCGCATCGACGACTACGATAATGTGCGGGTGGATGCTTTTTATGAGTGCGGTTATTTCTTGGACCGGATTGATGGTGCCGAGGACGTTCGAAACAGCGGAGAAAGCGACTACTTGGGTATGCTCATCAATGAAATTTTTGAGTACGGCGATATCCAGCAGTCCTTCTGGTGTGATGGGGAGCACGCGAAAATCAAGAGAGCGCCTCTTGGCCAATTCTTTCCAGGGAAGGAAATTGGAATGGTGTTCCATCTCTGTCGTCGCGACATTGTCTCCCGGCTGGAGCCGGTCAGCCAGCAGCTCTGCGACCAGATTGAGCGCGCCGGTCGCGCCGGCGGTAAAGATGATTTCCTGGGAGCTGGCGGCTCCGATGAAAGAGGCAATTTTCCCCCGTACCGCTTCGAACTTCTCTGTCGCTTTTTCGGCCAAGGGGTAGAGTCCGCGGGCGATATTGGCGGAATAGCGTTCTAGGTACTCCCGTTCCGCGTCAATGACGATCTGGGGCTTGAGAGCGGTGGCAGCCGAGTCTAAATACACGAGATCTTTTTCGTGTGTAAAAAGAGGGAAATCGAATTTTGCTTGCTTGATGTCTTTCATAGTGCTTGTAAATATTCTTTCAGTGTAGCGGTTATTGCTTGCGTGTCTATACCCCGGTCCTCTATTTTTAACAGGGCGTCATTGAAAAAGCCTTGCACCAGAAGCGTTTTGGCTTGTGCCGGCGAAAGGCCGCGTGTCTCAGCGAAAAAAAGAGCTTCTCTGTTGAGCGGACTGGCGGTGGCCGCATGGCGGCATTTCACGTCATCGGCCAGGATTTCCAGCACGGGGTTCATGGAGGCGAAGGCATCAGGAGAAAGGAGGAGGGCGCGGCTCTCCTGTGAAGCATCGCTTTGTGGAGCATGCGCGGCAATGAAGATGAGTCCCTCGTACGTGTAGCGCGATTCATCCGACACGACGCTTTTGACGAGCGTATGAGAGACGGTTTTTGGGGCGAGATGTTGCTGTCGTATCCGCAAAGAAGACGTGTCGGCGTTCTTTCCGATGAAAAAAGAAAAAATGTGCGCTTCCGCGCCGCTCTCGGCGAGCTCAAACACGACGTCTCCCGAGCGATTGAGCATGAAGAAGACAGCCTTTTCGTCTTGGCCGAGGCGGTAGGTATTTTTATAGTCTTGTGAGATGTCTCTGAATTGCATAAGGTAATAATTTGTTATCCCACACTTCCTTCCATTTCCATGTTGATCAATCGGTTCAGTTCTATCGAATATTCGAGCGGAATCTCTTTGACGACCGGATCGATGAAGCCGTTGACGAGCAATCCTTCGGCATCTTCCTTCTTGATACCGCGCGAGGTGAGATAGAACAACTGTTCCTCGCCTATTTTCTCCACCGTCGCTTCGTGTTCGAACGTGGCGCTCTTTTCCTTGATCGACATCGTCGGGTACGTGTCTGAGCGTGAAGTATCATCGAGGAGAAGAGCGTCGCAGACGACGGAGGCCTTGGCATTTGTGGCACCGCGTCCGATATGCACCAAACCGCGGTAGGAAGTCCGCCCGCCATCTTTGGAAATGGATTTGGAAACAACGCGGGAAGTGGTATCGGGAGCCAGGTGCACCATCTTCGCGCCGGCATCCTGATGCTGGCCCGCGCCGGCATAGGCGATGGAGAGGACTTCGCCGTGAGCGCCGCGTCCCGTGAGATAGACCGCCGGGTATTTCATGGTGACGCCGGAGCCGATATTGCAATCCACCCATTCCATCACGGCATTTTCTTCCGCTCGCGCGCGTTTGGTGACGAGATTAAAAATATTTTTGCTCCAGTTCTGCACCGTGGTGTAGCGGACGTGCGCGTTCTTGGCGACGAATATCTCTACCACCGCTGAATGTAGCGAATTGGTCGTATAAATCGGAGCCGTGCAGCCTTCGACATAGTGCACGGAACTGCCTTCTTCCGCGATGATGAGCGTGCGTTCGAATTGGCCGAAGGCCTCGGCGTTGATGCGGAAATAGGCCTGGAGCGGCAGCTTGACTTTCACGCTTTTCGGTATGTACACAAAAGAGCCGCCGGACCAGACGGCGGAATTGAGCGCGGCGAATTTGTTATCGTGAGCCGGGATCAGTGTGCCGAAGTATTTCTTGACGATATCCGGATATTTTTTGACCGCCGTATCCATATCACAGAAGATAACGCCCAGTCGGTCGAGTTCGCGACTGATGCTCTCGTAGACTACTTCGGATTCATACTGCGCGGAAACGCCGGCGAGAAATTTTTTTTCCGCTTCCGGCACGCCGATGCGGTCGTAGGTTTCTTTGATCTCCTGCGGCAGGTCATCCCAGCTCGTCGCCTGCTTGTCGGTCGCTTTGAGATAGTAGGTGATAGCGTTGAAATCAATTTTGGAAAGATCGGCGCCGAAGCTGGGCATCGGTTTGCTCTTGAAAATTTCATAGGCGCGCAAACGCAGATTCCGCATCCAGGCAGATTCATTTTTGATCTGGGAAATTTCAGCCACGATTTTTTTATTCAGACCCAGGGTGGTTTTATGCACCGAGCGTTCCGGCATGGCGAAACCGAACTTGTAATCTCCGAAGTCGATGTTTTTTTTCTTTGCGTCTCGCATATTATTTGATGTGTTCGAATCCCTTTTGTTCAATTATTTTGGCGAGAGCGCTGGTTCCCGTGCTGACGAGACGGCCATCTTTGATGATCAGAACTTCCTCTGGCTTGATATATTTGAGCAAGCGCGTCGAGTGGGTGATGAAAACGAGAGTGGTAGTCTTGGGCAGATGCTCTTTCAGGAAGTGAGCAATAGTGCGGAGCGCGTCGACATCGACGCCGGTATCGATTTCGTCCAACAGGGCGAATTTCGGAGCCAGGAGAACGGCCTGGAGGGCTTCCAGCTTTTTCTTTTCTCCGCCGGAGAAACCATCATTGAGAGAACGTTTCAAGAGTTCATCTTTGATGCGGAGTTCTTTGGCATATTCTTTTATTTGTTTATGCAGGGTAACCGGATCCACTTGTTTTTCGAGAGCGAGCCGGAGGAGTTCGAAGACGGTCACTCCTGGCAGCATCATGGGTGTCTGGAAAGAGAGAAAAATACCCAGTCGGGCCCGTTTATCTGGGGAAAGGTTTTTGATGTTCCTGCTATTCGCCAGTATCTTGGATGCGCGAGAATACACAATATTCGGATGTCCCATGATGGCACTCGCCAGGGTGGATTTACCGGAGCCATTCGGGCCCATCAGCGCATAGGTTCTGCCTGGCTTGAAATCAAACGAGATGTCGTCGAGGATTTTCTTGTTTGCGATGGAAACAGAGAGATTTCTGATGTGCAGCATAGGGGTGTTATCGTGAAATATTTTTTGGAATGAGACTGGCGATAGAAATGTCCGAAAGCGTTTCCTCGATCTTATTTTCCAACGCGCGCCACACTTCATTGGTTTGGCAGTGGCTCACATGGAGACAGGGCAGGATGCCTGCGACAGAAGCGGTGAATGTTTTGATCGGTCCGTCGAGTGCGCGGAGGATGTTCCAGACACTGATACGGTCTGTTTCGCGCGCCAAAGCATAGCCACCGGCCGTGCCTTTGGTAGCCTCTACGATACCGGCTCGGCGGAGACTTTGGAGGATTTTTTCCAGATAATCTTCTGGCAAGCCCTCCGCGGCGGCGAGAGCATGAATAGAAAGCGTCGTATCGGTTTGGGCGAGAGCTACTATGGCTCTGAGCCCATAATATGCTTTCTTTGATACCTTCATGATATTTTCATAATTCAGACTAATTTAGTCTGATATTAATAGAAAAGGCAGATTTTGTCAACCTTACTGTGGACAAGGAGACTGCTTCCTGCTACAACTCCGAGAGTAGTTTAACAGTGAGGTGAGACATGAATGCTTCCTATGAAGGCGTATGGTACAGTCCGGGACAGCTGTTTTGTGAGCTCGGCGTGGAGCGGCTGTATGTGTACCGTCCGCGCCGCCCTTTGGACAGGAGCGTCGTTCTCGATATCATCGAACTCGATGAGAATATCCGCAATTATGGTCTGGCGTTTCTTTTCCTCCCTATGGAAAATGGCGCGCTGGAGCCGATTGTGTTTTGCGAGAATGATACGGAGCAGTCCGTCTGTCTCTTTCTTACGTTCGATTATACGGAAGGAAAATTCTTTTTCGGCTTGCGTGCGAAAGGGGGGAACGAGGTCGTCTCTCGCACCCTTCTTGAGATGCGGTTCAAGTGCCGAGCGCTGTCGTTTGAGAGGGACACTTTCTTCCTTTTTCCTTCGTGACTCCTTGAGAATCTTCAAGCCGTCGCGAGGGATTTTTGTTTTTTATGACCAACGGGGCATGGTTTCTTTTTTTTGAAAAATACAGTACACTGGTGCAACTATGATCAAACCAGGTGATGTGGAAATTATGGCGCCAGCTGGAAGTTTTGAGAGCTTGGCGGCGGCCATCAAGGGCGGATGCGACAGCGTCTATTTCGGCGTGACCCAGCTCAATATGCGTGCCCGGGCGGCGGCCAATCTGACGCTGTCCGACCTGGCAGAGGTGGCGCGGATCTGTCATGCAAAAAACGTCAAAGCCTATTTGGCGGTCAACACGCTCCTGTATGATCATGACACGCAGATCATGCGCAAGCTCGTGGACGCTGCCAAAGAAAATACTATCGATGCCGTCATCGCGTTTGATTTCGCGACAATACAGTATTGTAACGAGATCGGCATGCCAGTGCATATATCGGTACAGTTTTCTGTTTCCAATTATGAGTCGCTGAAGTTCTTCGCGACGATGACGAATCGCGTAGTGCTAGCACGCGAACTGACGCTCGATCAGATGCGCGTGATACATGAGCGTATTGAAAAAGAACAACTCATGGGGCGAGAAGGGCGGCTGATGGAAATAGAGGCGTTTGTGCACGGAGCGCTCTGCGTGGCGCAATCGGGACGCTGTTTCATGAGCACGTATACGGATAATGCTTCCGCCAATCGCGGAGCCTGCTTGCAGAATTGTCGCGGGCAGTACAAGGTGACTGATATGGAAACTGGCAAAGAACTCGTGCTGGACAATCATTATGTGATGAGCGCGGCGGATATCTGTACGATTGATTTTTTAGATGAACTCTTGAAAGCTGGCGTGCAGACATGGAAAATCGAGGGACGCGGACGTTCTCCGGAATATGTCTATACGGTAGTCAAGACATACCGGCAAGCACTCTGTGATTTGGCAGCGGGTGAATATACGAAAGCAAAGGTGGTAAAATATTTCGAAGATTTGAAGACGGTCTATCATCGCGGATTGTCGCATGGGAACTATTATCTGGGTCGCGAATTGGACGCTTACGGTGATGCATACGGATCGAAATCCACCAAAGAGAAGGTTTTTGTCGGTACGGTGAAAAAATATTTTGCCAAAGCGGGCGTGGCTGAGGCAATGATTGATGCCGGTACTCTGGCTCAGGGTGATGAGATCCGCATCCTGGGTGCCACAACGGGAGTGTACGAAGGAGGTGTCAGCGAGCTCCGGGCGGCCGACATGACACCCCGAACAAGCGGAAAAAAGGGGGATATCGTGACCTTTCCGGTGACGGAACGAGTGCGCGTGAATGACAAAGTATATTTGTGGAAAGATAAGAAATAATTTTATGGGTACTCAGAAGATCACTCTCTGTCATAAAAGGAATGATTGCATCGGTTGCGGGTCGTGCGCGCTCTTGGCGCCGGACAGATGGCAGATGAATGAACAGGACGGAAAGGCGGATCTGCGCGGTGGCGAATGGAAAGGCGGTGAATTTGTCGTGGCGAAAATCGAGGGAGAGGAACGTGCGGCCAATAAGCAAGCGGCCGATGCCTGCCCGGTGGGGATTATTCGACTAGATTAAAGAGAATCTTTTATAAGTTTTCCCTTTTCTTTCCCCTTTTTCTCCGTCGAACATTTCCGAAAAAAGTCGCCGACAAAAGAGCTGTCCTGCTCTAAGAGCCGAAACGGCTCCGAGCGTCACGCTCATTTTATACCGGCACTTTTATCGCAAATGTTACCGCTGTAGATCGGGAGGGCAGAAAATGAAAAACTTACAAAAGATTCATAAAGATAATAAGAGTTTTTTTATGCAGCCATATCTCGGATTTTGGGGAAAATTAGAGAAACCGTTTTTCGTTCTGGCGCCACTGGCCAATGTCACGGACGCGGTGTTTCGGCGCGTCATAACGAAGTATTCGAAATACGGAGGAAAAGATATAACAAATGGCTCGGAGGCAAGTTTACCCGCCGAAGCGCTGCGCGTAGGAGGGCCGGATGTGACGTGGACGGAATTCGTCTCGGCGGACGGGCTCTGTCACCCCAGGGGGCGCGAGGCACTCATGCGCGACCTGTCTTTTACCGAAGGCGAGCGGCCGATCGTGACTCAACTCTTTACAGCGCATCCGGGAGCGATGTTCGAGGCGGCAAAATTCGTCGCGGAGCTCGGGTTTGATGGCATTGATATCAATATGGGTTGCCCCGACAAGAATGTGATGAAGCAGGGAGCCGGCGCGACACTGATGAAAGATCCAAAGCTGGCGCAGGAGATTATTCGAGCGGCACAAGAGGGAATAAAAGCTTCTGGAAAAGAAATACCGATTTCTGTGAAGACACGCCTCGGATTCAATGAGGATAACTTGGAGGCGTGGCTGCCGGTGTTGCTTGAAACACGGCCGGCGGTTATTACGGTACACGCGCGGACAAAAAAGGAAATGTCTAAAGTGCCGGCTCGTTGGGGGAGGATCAAGCGTGCGGTAGAGATCGCGGCGGGGAGCGGGACACTTATCATCGGCAATGGCGACGTGAAAGATCTGCGCGACGCGGGAGAGAAAGCGCGGGAGACCGGCGCGGATGGTGTCATGCTCGGACGGGCGATCTTCGGCAATCCCTGGTTGTTTGATAAAAACAAAACCGCAGTAACGGTGGAAGAAAAATTACAGGCTGCCGTCTGGCATACGCGGCTCTTTGAAACGGTGTGGGGGGATACGAAAAGTTTCGAGCTGATGAAAAAGCACTACCAATCCTACGTCAATCACTTTCCCCAGGCGAAGGAGCTGCGCGTCCAGATGATGGCGTGTCATTCCGCGCGCGAGATAGAGAAAGTAGTGGCGGATTTTTTGGCTCAGAGTCGGGTGTAGCTGGTCTGGAGCTTCTGCTCCTTGCGGAATCTTTCCATGGCCAGTCCGATCAGCCTGTCGATGAGTTCGGTATAGGGGATACCGCTCGCTTCCCACAATTTCGGATACATGCTGATCTCTGTAAAGCCGGGGAGCGTGTTGATTTCGTTGACGATGATCTCGTCCTTATCTGTCAGGAACACATCCACTCGTCCCAGGCCCTCGCAGGAGAGGGTTTGAAATGTTTGTACGGCGAGGGTCTGTATTTTTTGCAAGACGGTGTCTGAGATCTTGGCCGGGATTTCTATGCGGGCGCCTGTTCCGTCGATATATTTGGTTTCGTAGGAATAAAACTCGTCCGCCAGCACCACTTCGCCGACCGTGGAGGCGATCGGGTCAGCGTTGCCTAAGACGGCACATTCCAGCTCCCTGCCCTGGATATATTCTTCAATCAGGATTTTGGAATCATACTGAAATGCTGCGCGGATGCTCTCCCTGTACGCGGCTTCATTATGGGCTTTGCTCACGCCGACCGATGATCCGAGATTGGCTGGTTTGATGAAACAAGGAATGCCGATGGTTTCTCGGATGCTCTCGTACTCGGGGATGGCTTCTTCAGAGCGGAGGGCGATGAATTTCCCGATAGGCAGGTGAGCGTCGCGGAGTAGGCGTTTCATCACGTCCTTGTCTATGCCGACGGCGGAGCCCAGCACGCCCGCTCCGACGAACGGGACGTCGGCCAGCTTGAGCAATCCCTGGACAGTCCCGTCTTCTCCGAGCGGTCCGTGGAGAATGGGAAAAATAACATCGAGCGTTAGGGCGAGGGCGTCGTTCGATAGAGGGAGCATCTCGCCATGCCTTCCTGGAATTAGGGCGACGGCATTGCCCAGCTCATGCAAGGGCACGTAGGCCGGATCCCGGCTCTCCAGGAGGAAGGTTTTTTCGTCGAGCAGGTGCCACTTGCCTGATTTATCGATGCCGATCAGGATCGGGTTGTATTTCTCCTTGTCGATGGCCGTGAAAATATTCTTGGCTGATTGCAGGGAGACTTCATGCTCCGTCGATTTGCCTCCGAAGAGAATGCCGACATTGATTTTTTTCTCATGCATAGCGGGTTCTGAAAAAAGTTAGTATGGAAAAATTTGAAAAGTTTTTCCAGCAGTTCTTTGGGATTTATACAGTATATCACGGCGTTCTCGATCTCTAAATCAGCATTGGTTAAAAAAATGCCTCGGTACGCGTTGCGCACCGAGGGCTTGATTGGCGTCCATTTGGACTGAGAGGTTCAACTCGAGACTGCTTGCCATTCGATCGTTTCGCCGGCGCACAGGGGAACGACTTTATCGTCACCGTAGTCGTCACTCTCAGACACAGTCCATGGCTTGCGCTCGATGATGATAAGGTCATTGTTGAGCGGTAGGTCACGTGTTAGGGCGCCGTTCACGCTCATGAAGTTTTCCAGCCGGTCATCTAATGCCCCTGCCGCTTCGAAGGCTGCAACGTACATGGGGACGCTCACGGGGGCGACATAAGCTCCGGCACAGCCGCAATCCGCGAGCTTGGCTTTGCCTCTGGGGCCATGTTCCGGATGCGGGGCGGTGTCGTCGCCAGCACAGAACTTCTGGCTTCCCGACACGATTGCTTGAATGATCGCGTCCTTATCCCCGATATGTTTGTAGAGAGGCAAACAATAGCGGAAGGGCCGGAGACCGCCTTCGAAAAGGCTGTTGATGGAATACCAGAGATGTTGCGGCGTGACTGTCGCCGTCACGTTTGCAGAGGTATTCAATACGAACTGCACAGCTTCTTTTGTGGTGATATGTTCCGCCACGAGGAGCAGGTTCGGGTGCTCTTCCACTGTCGGCACCAACTCCTCCTGGATGAAGTAGCGTTCGAGATCGAGGATGTCCGAATGCACCGCTGATTCACCGTGTACCAACAGGCGCACGCCGTACTCTGCCATAGCTGCGATGGCATCATCGACATCACGGAGACTGGGTACGCCGGCCTGGGAGCCCGTGGTGCCATGGGTGGGATTTTTCGGATAGAACTTGAAGTCCATCCCGTGCACTTTGGCGAGCCGGACATCTTCTACGGTTGTGCCCTTATGCAGGTAGACCGTCATGTGCGGAAACCGCTCGGCCCGTTCCTTCGAGAAGCCTTGTGTGATGAGGGTAGCAACGATTTCCTGGCGATAGACGAGCGCCTCGAATGGCGTCATGATCGGCCCGGTATTGGGCATAATGGTCATCCGGGCGTAGATGCGAGCCGACTCGGCCGCGACTGCTTCCATTTGCTTCCCTCTGCGGACATGGCCGTGCCAATTGTCCGGCCGCCGCATTGAGAACTTCATAATCCGACCATCCGGATCTTGTTGCAGGACTCGCATTGCCATGATTCTTTCCTTTCAGTATGGCCGAGGCTATGGGCCGGTTGTGAGATGTGCTGCGGAGATGTTTCACAGCATACAGGAGCCGTCGAAGACGGTGTAGGCTCGCGCAATGATACTGCGGAGCCGCCAGGGACGGAGCAGGGCAACTGATGCGATAGAAACAGAGTCCGCGCCTGCCTTTTTTAGGCGGTCGACATGGTTGGCGCAGAGAATTCCGCCACCAGCGTTGATGTGCTTCTTGAATCCCGCTTGGCGCGCTTTCCGTACCCAGACTTCTACCTCTTTCAGGAGCGGCCTGCCGGATAATCCGCCGCCACCCAAATGATCGAGCGGTGACTTGCCGGTGAAGATGCTGAGCGGAAAATAGAGTGCCTTTTGGAACCACGTCAGTGTCGACCAGGGGAACGCGTTCGTGACACAGACCCCGGCGCACTGCGGATGCTCCGAGAGCTTGACGGCCGCTTCCGGTTGCATCAAGGTGTTGATCTTGAAAACAATCTGTACGTCCGGCAAAGAGCGAGCCTGGATTTCCAGATAGCCCAAGCCCTCTTTGAGGATGATGGCATCGGACTTCTTACCCGCTTTGACATTTGGGCAACTTATGTTGACCTGAGAGAAAAACTGGGCCAAAAATTGGTGACGGTGTTCAGAGAGCATCACACAAAAATGTTGAAATTCCGCGAGATGTATGCGCACCGTGTCTTCATCGGTGGCTCCTTTTGCGATGGACATGAACGAAATCATGAAGGGTTGTGTCATCTTTTGCCAGATGTTCCTTCTCAGCAGAGACAGGGCGCCTGGGCCGCTGAGACCGACGGCATTGAGCAAGACGCCCAAGAGAAACTGCCAGGGACCTATGATGATGCACGCCGGTCGGAATTCCTTGGGAGTGACTCCGTCTTCTCGCATGGGCATATTGCCCTTGTTGGAGAGCAGGGTGGTGGTCTTCGCGACGAACAAGACGCCGTTAAACGTGAAGCGTTTGCCGAAGAGTTGTGTGCAGATTCGGTGGAACGGGAAGCCCTCGCCGAAGAAGTTTTGCACGCCAGACATTCCCCAGATGGGAGGCAGAAGAGTTTTCATTTATTTCCCCTTTCAGGGTCAGTTAGTTGAGTTGTTAATGTGCCGCAAAACTGGGAATCCAGCTTTGGGTTATGATAGGGGAAGAGGGCTGGAGAGTCAAGAAAAAACCGCTGGCACGCTTTCTTTTTCCGGGGACTGGATATATACTGAGAGCCGGTTCAAAACAGCATCATTTTTTATGAAAATAGCGGTACTCGTTTCGGGCGGGGTGGATAGTTCGGTGGCTTTGCGGCTGCTCCAGGAAGAGGGGCATGAACTTACGGCTTTCTATCTCAAAATCTGGTTGGAAGATGAATTGTCTTTTTTGGGTGAGTGCCCCTGGGAGGATGATTTGGCATACGTGCGCGCGGTCTGCGAGCAGGCCCACGTGCCGCTCGTCGTGGTGCCATTCCAGAAAGAATACTGGGCACGCGTCGTCGCTTATACGATCGCCGAGGCGCAGGCGGGTCGGACGCCGAACCCGGATATGCTCTGCAACGCGCGCATCAAGTTCGGCGCGTTCTATGAGGCGTTCGGGAAAAATTTCGACAAGGTGGCGACCGGGCACTACGCCTGGACCGAGGAACGAGACGGAAAAACAGTGCTCATGATGTCACCGGATCCGATCAAGGATCAGACCTATTTCCTTTCCCAGCTGTCGCAGGCCCAGGTGGCGCAGGCGCTTTTTCCGATCGGGAAATATGAGAAACGGGAAGTGCGGGAGCTCGCTTCGGAATTCAAACTGCCGAACGCAGCGCGTAAGGATAGCCAGGGCATCTGTTTTTTGGGCAAGATCCCCTTCGATAAGTTTCTGGAGTATCACTTGGGCAAGCACCCGGGCCAGCTGATCGAATACGAGACAAAGAAAGTGTTGGGCGGGCATGACGGCTTCTGGTATTTCACGGTTGGGCAGCGGCGCGGCATCAAACTCCACGGCGGGCCCTGGTACGTGGTAGCGAAAAAGCCCGAGACGAACGAAGTCTTCATCTCGCACGGAGAACACCACGCAGAATTAGCCCGGGATGTGTTTATCGTCGGCGGACTGAGTTGGATTGCTGGGAGTCCTCTGGAGAAAACTGAGCTGCAGGTCAAGATACGCCATGGCGCCAAGATGTATCCGGCCGCGATCGAATTTCTGGAAAATGATAAATTGCAGGTAACATTAAAAGAAAAAGACCAGGGTGTTGCCGCTGGTCAGTTCGCCGTATTGTACGACGGAAAGGAGTGTCTGGGTGGGGGAATGATTTTGGAATAATTTTGAATTTCTCATTTTGAATTTTGATTCAAAATTGAATAGTTTCATTCAATAAAAATTTATTCAAAATTTAAAATTAATAATTCGAATTTTATTTCGTATGAGGTAATGAGAATCTATTCAAGTAAAATAAAATATTTCGAAGTAGTAATGCATGATTTCTTCACGAAAGTCGGGCGGGAGCATCTGCCGTGGCGCAGGAAGAACATCACGGCCTACGCCGTGTGGGTGTCGGAAATCATGCTCCAGCAGACGCAAGTGAACCGCGTCACGGAATATTATGGGCGCTTTCTCAAGCGTTTTCCGACGGTGGAAACTTTGGCAGGGGCCAGCTGGGTGGAATTCCTGCCGTATTATCAGGGGCTGGGCTATTATCTGCGAGGGCGCAATATGCTGCGGACAGCGCAGACCGTCGCGACCGAGTACGGCGGGACATTTCCGCGCGACAAGCGCTTGCTCGAAACATTGCCGGGGATAGGACCGTATACGGCTGCGGCGATCATGAGCTTCGCGTACGGAGACGATCATCTGGCCTGGGATACGAACCTCAAGCGCGTCATCGGACGTTTCTTTTTTGGAGGTAAACAGCTGGTAGAGGATGAAAGTTTTTGGGAAGAGAAATTCCAAACGCCGAAGAAAACACTCAATGCGGCGCTCATGGATTTCGGGAGCGCCATCTGCGTGGCGCGGCCGAAGTGCAAGGCCTGCATGCTCCGGAGCGCTTGCGTCTATTATCGGGAGAGAGGCAGAGGCGAGATGCAAGATAAGGGGCAAGAAAGAGAGAAGAAAGAGGGAAACATTGATTGGAAGGAGGCGCGGGTATACGTTTTCCTGCACGAGAAGCATCAAAAATATTATTCTTCCAAGAAAAAAAGTTTCCAGCCGTTCATTCTGCCTGCTGGTTACAATACGCGCACCGGCATCAAAAAATATTTCCAGGAGAAATATGGCCTGCTCCTCTCGGTCCGGCCACCGCACAAGAAAGAGGTGATCAAAGGCCAGCCGACGCTTTCGGTCAACGCGCAGATCCTGCTCGGTGAGCCGCCGTTCGGGGTATTTTCAAAAGCGAGCGTGAGGGAGTATAATAAACTCGAACCTAAAAAGCCATAAACTCATAGTTCAATGCCATGCAACTCAAACACCTCAATGTTTATTTCTTTTTCTTCCTCTTGCTTTCTGTCGGGGCCGCGGTATTTTTCATTTTCCAGCCATTTTTGACGGCCATCGTGGCGGCGGCCATCCTCGCGGCTCTTTTCAAGAAACCCTATTTTACTTTTCAGAGATGGACCCGTGGGCACAAGGGCTGGAGCGCGTTCTTCACCTGTCTGGTGGTGGTTTTTATCGTTGTGACGCCGATTTTTTTGGTACTCAGTCTGGCTATCGGTGAAGCGAACAATCTGTATCACACGCTCAGCGAGGAATCTTCGCTTGAAAAAATCATCAATCAGACCGTCGAGACAGGGCGCTCTATCCCATATCTCAATATTTTCTTTGATACGCAAACACTCAATCAGGCTCGTATTTTGGATGATATCAAACGATTCAGTCAGAACTCCCTCGGATTGATCCAGGCCGCCTATCAGGGGATTACCAGCTTCCTCTTCTGGGTATTTGTGATGTTCTTCACGCTCTTCTACTTTTTGATCGACGGCAAACAGATGCTCGGACATCTGATGAACTTGAGCCCTCTGCAAGATGAGCATGACAAGCTCCTGATCAAGAAATTTGTCTCTATCAGTCGCGCCACGCTCAAAGGATCAATTGTGATAGGGTTGATCCAGGGTTTTCTGGGGGGAATCACTTTTTGGATCGCCGGTATCCCATCGCCCGTTATTTGGGGATTGGTCATGGCGCTCTGCTCCATCATTCCCATGGTCGGCTCAGGCCTCATCTGGCTGCCAGCCGGTATCATCATGTTTCTGCTCGGGGATATTTGGCAGGGAGTGTTCATCTTTGCGGTGGGCATAGGGATCATTTCCGTGATAGACAACGTCTTGCGTCCCAAGCTCGTCGGCAGAGATACGGAGATGCACCCGCTTCTGGTGCTGTTCGCGACGCTGGGCGGTATTTCTCTGTTCGGCTTGTCGGGATTCATCATCGGGCCGATTGTCGTCTCGCTCTTCATGGCTTTGGGCGAAATCTACGATATCGAGTTCCGCGATCAGCTCAAAGAGTACAACCAATAGTAGTTACAAGTTTGTAAAGTGAAAAAGTTTGTAAAGTATCAACTTCGAACTTTATGAATTTGAAAGACTTTATGAACTCTTTTTGGCGGCATCTTCCGGAAACCATAAACCCGATCGCATTCACGGTCGGTTTTTTTTCATTGTATTGGTATGCGGTGTTTTTTCTCGGCGGCGTTTTGGGGGCCTGGTTGCTGGCGCGCTTCTGGGCGCGGAGAGGCATGGCGCCCTGCGCAGAGGAGGAAATGTTCGATGTCCTGCTGTTTCTTTTTTGCGGAGCTCTGGTGGGCGGGCGTATCGGCTATGTGCTGTTTTATAACTTCGATCTCTTTCTGGGAACCCCGCTGGCGATCATTTCTCCGTATGATTTCCAGCGCAGCGCGTGGACCGGTATTTCCGGCATGAGTTATCACGGCGGCTTGATCGGGGCGACGGCGGCCCTGTACTGGTGGGCGCGCACAAAAAATATCCCTTTTTGGAACATGGCGGATTTTGTCGCTTTGCTTGTGCCGGTGGCGACGTTTTTCGGGCGTTTGGGTAATTTTTTCAATGTGGAACTCTCCGGCAGGGTGACAACGGAGCCTTGGGGGATGCTGTTTCCTGCTATTGCGCCCAGAGGAGTCTTGCGGCATCCCTCGACGCTCTATGAAGCTTTTTTGGAAGGCATCGTCCTGTTCGTGCTCATGATGTTACTGCGTAAGAAGATGCCCTTTTCCGGGGCGCTGGCCTGCGTCTATATAGCCGGGTATGCGAGTGCGCGCTTTCTGGGGGAGTATTTCCGTGCGCCGGACGAACAACTCGGACTTTTTGCCGTTCCTCTGGCTGGCGAACTCACTGCGGGGCAGCTTTTTTCTGTTGGTATGCTCGGTATGGCGGGCGTGATTTTCGTATGGCTCAAACATCAAAATCATGTTAAACTGATACAAAAGAAGTAAATTACTTTATGCATCTGGTATGTTTGAAAAGTTTGAAAAGAAGACCATAGCTATTCTGCTTGGAACGCTTGTCGTTGTGGGCGGCTTGGTTTACTGGGGGCTTCAGGATAATGGTCAGTCTCAGATAGTCGATGATCCGGATGCCATCGTGTACTATTATGGCGAAGGCTGTCCGCATTGCAAGGTGGTTCAGGATTTTCTTGATGACAATGACATCGCCGCAAAAGTCTCTTTCGAGAAGAAAGAGGTGTGGTCTGATAAGCAAAATGCTGCTGAAGTGGGTCGGCGCGCGAAGGTCTGCGGCATCAAGCCGGATGGCATGGGCGTGCCGTTCGTTTACGGTGGCGATGGGCGATGCTATATCGGCGAGCCGGATGTTATCAACTTCTTCAAAATCAAAAGCGGTATGAACACAGAGGCGCCTGCTGCAACACAAAACTGACAACAATATCCTCATGAAATTACCGCTTCCTTATCAAAATCAATTTTCACAGGGTCTCTATAAGCAGAGAAAAATGCTGGATGTCGTGATGCCGCATCGACTGGTTTCTCCTGTCAGAAATACATCGCAGGATGTTCGTGCCCAGAGCGTGGACATCAAGGTGACAGCAAAGAAGCGCGGATTCGATGGTATCCGTACGGAGAAACGCGCGCTTCTCCAGCAGCTGAGGACACGGTCGTTTCAGGATATTTTATGGCGTTTGTTCCGTAAAACGGAGCTGTACTGCCGTTTCGTGAAGCGGATCATCATCTCCTTCACTCCGAATATTGCCCCGCACAAGATGCTTTATGGGTCACTGATCGGCGGGGTAGCCTTTGGCATCGTTTCCATGGGATTCATAGAACATTTTTTTGGACCAGGAGTCTTTGCTCGTTCTTCCATAGAGCAGTCGGTAGCCGTCGCGACAGGAGATCCAACTGACACGGCCACCTCGATCTCTGGAGAAAATGTTGACCTGGGGCAATCGGATCAGGGGAGCGGATCAGACATCTTTTTTGAGTATTTCAATGAAGCGGCGGATGAAAAATATAAGGAGAATGTCAAAGAGATGGTCAAGGGTTACCCGATTGAGGCCATGTTGCCGTATATTTTCGAGCAAGATCGGTTGACCGTGGCGTTTCTCATAGGTATTGCCAAGAAAGAAAGCAACTGGGGGAAGCGCGTTCCGGTGCTTGATGATCAGGATTGCTTCAATTATTGGGGCTATCGCGGGATACGCCGGATGATGGGGACGGGCGGGCACACCTGCTTCAATAGTCGTCAAGACGCCGTGGAAACGGTTGCCAAGCGCCTCAACACGCTTATCCGCTCTGAGGCACTCAATACGCCGGAAAAAATGATTGTCTGGAAATGCGGGTTCAGCTGCAGCGGGCACAGTCGCGAAAGCGTGAAAAAATGGATCAGTGATGTGGATATGTACTTCAGCCAGGTGGGCGACGAATAGGTGGGTATGAAAATTGGAAAAACACCTTCAATAAGGTGTTTTTTTGTGTCTGTGGATAAGATGATTGACGAAAAGCCAGAAGTTTGGTATCCTTGGGTTTCTGTTGCTAAGAGGTTTTTGCCACCTTTCTGTCTGTGTCAGGAAGAGCAAGACCTTAATCCGTAATGCTGTTTCAGGGGCAATTACAGGCTTTGATTGCAGGATGGGAACAGTCACGCTATGAAGAATGGTTTCGGTGCAAGGAATTTTGGAAACTCTCTCTCGCAATTGAATATGCTCTGTCAAAGAGCGCTTTTGACGAAAAGCGGCATGTATTCCTGTCTCGCTTTTTTTTCTTTCGGTATGATGGGAATCGTACCTGTTTTGCCACGGATACCAGAGAGCGCTTCTGTTGTTCGAGGGACACTCGCGGCTATCAGTGAAAAGACGTCGGAAAATCCCTCGGCTATGGAGCGCTGCTATTGGCAGGAGGATGTGACGCAGTTTTTGACTTTGCAAGAACAAAAGAAGGGGATCTCCCAAACAGATATCCCTTGCGCAAAGAAGCTTACGGCCAATAACCCAGAAGCGAAAAAGAAACGAATCGTTTCCGAGACTGAACTGGGCACGACGATTCATGAATTGACAGACGGATATCCGCTGCAGGCAATGGCACCGATGATTGCACAGTATGATCGCGGCGTAGCCGCTCTCATTGTTGGGATTGCCAAGAAAGAAAGCAATTGGGGGAAACGCGTCCCACTGGATAAGGAGGGAGCAGACTGTTTCAATTATTGGGGATACAAAGGGGCGGGGACTCGCGGCGTCGCGATGGGACATGGCTGCTTCGGCAGTCCTGAGGAGGCTGTTACGGCCGTTGGCAATCGTTTGAAAACATTGGTGGCACTGAGAGAGACGAGCGCGCCGGCAGATATGATCATCTGGAAGTGCGGTTCCAGCTGCAAGGGTCACAGTGATGAGAGTGTCAGAAAATGGATCAGTGATGTTTCTCTCTATTATAATCGCGTAGCCTTCAAGTAATGATGGTTGTAATCGCCTGGCAGCGTCCCTGTCGGGTGATTTTTTTTATTTTCTTTTCCGCAGACTTCATGAGGGCCGCAACGAAGTTTTGCGTACTGAATATCGGATACGAAGACAGTCGTGCCGTATGGTGACGGAGTAACGGTAGCATCGCGCGTCATGAGCGGGAAATCATATGTTTTGGTACGATACGCATGGCTCACAACCCTGCGTCAAGTTACGCAAAAGGAAGTATATAAAAAACTTGACAAGTATCAGTGAAAATGCTATGAAGACCGCACAAGTGAGAAACTTCCTTCGCTTAAAAAAGTGCGGGGAGCGGGTAATGGAAGAGGATGTCCTTTAATAGTTGTTCAACAACGCCCTAACGGGCACACGAAAGAGAGGCTCAAGATGGAAAGCTCCAGAAACGTTGGTCGTGGTTCGATCATTTGGGCGGCCCTTGTGGCTGCGTCTATTTTCCTTTCCGGCTGCGGTGGCGGCGATGGGGGGAACGAAGGGAGCGGGGGAGTAGCCCCGCCTCCCGCACCGACCACCGTCGAGGTGGTCTGCCCCAATGGGAAGCCTTCGACGGGAGCAACGACAGCCGAGGCGAAGGCCGCCTGTCTCGTTCCGGTCGTACTCTCGGTCGTTCCGGCCGATGGCACCAAGAAGGTGGCTCTTCCCTTCGCGGGGATCGTGGTGGTGACAGACAGTCTGCTCGATATGGGCAGCTTCACGGTTACCATCAGTGTGGGCAGCAGTGTGACGGCCAGCGGGCCTGTCACGAAGACCGACGACAAGGGATTCAAGTATCTCCCCTCGGTGGTTCTCCAGTACGGCCAGGCCTATAGCTACCTCATCAAGGGGGCGGATACGTTCGGCAAGCCGATCGAGGCCAGCGGGTCGTTCACTACGGCCACGCAATCCTTCGACAAGGCGGTGGTATCGGGGGCAGTGTCCATCACCATGATGGATCTCACCACATCTGCCACCCAGACGCCGACGATTACCGATAGCGGTTGTCTCGGCGTGGCCTATAACGGTCAGACGGGGATGATCCGCATCTACTGTTCCGCATCCCCGACCACGAAGTATTTCTGGGATGTCGACCCTATCACGGCAGCCGCGACACCGGTGACAGCACCCTTCGCGGGCTTTGATGGGGTGGCCAAGGCGCTCTTGTCTATCGGCGCGAACGGCCGGCAGTACTATGTAGTCGGCTTTCCTCTGAGCGGCAAATCCAGCTCGCGGGTGGTGGCAGTGGATAACGGCGGCACCAAGCTCGCCGAAATCCCGCTCTCAACTCATGCTACTTCTTCCGACTACATCCTCTGGATGCAGCTGGATGAAGCGAGCGGAAAGCTGTGGATCGCTTCCCGGGGCGGCGTTCTGGATCGTATTGATCTGGGGACGCTGAAAACCGATCTGTCTATCGCCACGGCCACGACGCTCAACATGATGAAAATCATGGGTGGCAATGTCATCGTCGCTGTGGACCGCACGACATCCGGAGCCGACGCCCTCGTTTTCAACAAGCTGACGGGAGCCAAAGTGAAGGAGATCGCTTTGCCGGCTACGGGAACAACCGGTGTCAGGCTGTCGTATGGCATGGTGCTCACGACAAGCGATATCGTGATCGCGTCACCGGGCGGATACTACCGTCTTGACCCGGAAACCTTTGCCGTACGGGGGTTCGTGCCGGTCGCTGTGTTTTTCGGCGGCACCTCCGATGACATGATCAGTGTCAGCGGGCACGTCTACGGGAATCACGCGGATGACATCTTCAGTCTTCCGCTGGATCTCTCGGTGGCGACGAAAATCGCCACAGTAGCCGGCTCGCGGGGTGTCACGCGCGTCACGAACGTTACGCCCTAGTTCCTTCAGAGTCGCACTGATGACTCGCCGCTACGCACAGTTTTCCCTGCGTAGCGGCTTTTTTATACTTGCAACCACTCGACAGATTTCTTGATGAGTATCCAGTGCGAGGTTTCGTGCTCTCTCTTTTTGTCCGTTCCCCTCCGTTCTTCAGGCATGAGAATCGTCTGAGTCGGCGGCGTACGAGGCGGGGCTGTCAGAATGTGAATATATATACGTATCACGCAGGCCTAAATCCTTTGTGAGGAGGAGTGCCGCTTCGATCAACTGGTCGGATAGCGCGGCGTTTTCCGTTATGCCGGTCGATGTGGACGCTCGCGGGTATTTCAGGAGCAGCGTCTGTCCGTATGGGTGACGCTCTTCCGGGCAGTCATCTGGGACGATACCCACGAATTCCGCTCCCCTCAGGACGACTGATTGCGGCGCACAATGAAAATTCGCAAGACAGAGGGCAAAACATACGATAGTATTGCCATGTTGATTCCCGCTGTCAGACGTCAGCAACCGTGAAGCGGGTGTACAGAGGAGTCGGTCACTACCGAGATCTGTACGAAGAAGCGTAATCTGTCCGGCGATATTCCCATTCCTCTCTGTAGCGATAAGCACGAAATGTTTGGCAATATTTTTTTCATACTGCTTTTCATCCACCGTCAGCGGCTGCCAGCATTGATGGTAAAGCTGATAGGAGGCGTGTATTCTGGGCGAGTGCGGAACAAGAAGAGAAAACGTGAGGTGATCCGTTTTCAAAAGTTCCTGTATCAGTTCGAACTGATTCGGCGGCAGCTGTTTCTTGAGAACAGTGCGCTGCACTTTCCCCGTCGAAGTCATAGGGAGTTTTTCTGATGCGATGGAGGTGATATATCGTGGGGTCTCATAGGTGCTGATGTGCGGCGATTCCGAGAGCAACAGGAGTTTCAGATGTCTCGTCTTGTTCTCAATATCGACGCCGGGCTTCCAACAAATGGCAGCCGCGACCTCCTCTCCATAGCGATCATCCGTTACGCTGATGACGTAGGCCTGATCGATATCGGCCGATATTTTCTTGAGACTATTTTCTACGGCGGAGGGAGAAATATTGACACCGCCTTTGATGATGATTTCTTTTTTTCTCCCTTTGAGGAAAAAGAAACGCCGCCCTTCGAGAATTTTGAACAATCCGATGTCTCCCGTCAAAAAATATCCGTCCCGAAAAGCTGGCTCTCCGCCCACGTATCCATCCATGACAGCCGCTCCTGCAACGATAAGCTCGCCCTCTTCGTTTTCGTTGAGGATTACACCGGCGTCATCCGCAATTTGCAGATCCGCCCAGGGCATCGGAATACCGATAGAATTCGCTTCAATCATCTCTTGATACAGGTTCGCAGAGAGATCCATCGGTACGCCCGTCACACGGAGGGACGTTTCGGTTTGACCATAGCCTTGATAGAGCGGGATGTGGTATTTATTGTGGAATTCAAAAACGCTTTGCGCAATGACGGGAGCAGAACCGATCTGGATCCGATTCAAGAGCAGCTCTTTTTTTACGGACGCGTATTCGGACTCGCGGCTGAGTTGGTCGTGCACGATGGACTGAACGATGGACGTGAACGTCGTACGGGTTGCGGCGGCCTGATGCCAGAAGTTCGAATTCGAATACGCCGGGGGGATGGCGATGGAGCCGCCAGACAGCAGTGTCGCGAGACAGAACGTTGTTGAATTGATATGGTGGAGCGGCAAATTGACGAGAAAACGATCTCGTTCCTCTATCCGCAGCCAGTGGCGGATGCCGTTCGCGTTCACTACGAGATTCTGTAGTGAGAGTTTCGCGCCCTTAGGATAGCCGGTGGTTCCGGAGGTAAATAAAATAAGCGCGAGGTGCGACAGGTCGTCTGCCCATGGCGTGTTCCCGATCGCTGTGCGCGGCAATGCGGAAAATATCTCGATCTTGATTCCCGAAAAACCGTCACGATCGATAGTTTCAGATATTTTGTCTTGGATGATGAGCAGCTTGGCGTGGTTCAGCGCGATTTTGTACCGATAGAGCTCGCTGGTATCATGCTTGACGTCGAGGGGAACGGTAACGATACCTATGCTCCATGCCGCCCAACTGAGTATCAGGAGTTCTGTTGAGTTGCTGAACGCCAGCGCAATGCGGCTGTCTTTTCGGAGCCCTAACCCCAAGAGGTAGGCGGCGGCATCTTCTATCTTTTCTGCCAGCCGACCATAAGAAATCTCCTCAGTGATGAGCCCATCTTGCGCGCAAGAGAGGAGAGCGATCTTTTCGGGATTATTTTTCGCCGCAGAAGCGAAGAAAGAGTGAAGATTTTCAGCGGGAGAGGTCGCTTTCATAGCTTTGAATTACGAAGCGCTGCGATATCCAGAGACAATCTTTATCACCAAAAGCAGGCTTATTTTAAAACATGATAAGTATAACATATATGAATTTCGCGATCTGCAAGATCCGTTGAAGCGCATTGGTTTCAAAACCTCATTTGAAATTGTCGCCGTATTCTGTTAAAATAGAAGAGTTAAAGCCTGCGTTTTTAATCAATTAAAGCAATGAGAAGTATGAAAATCAAAACATTATTAGGAGTCTCTGCCGTCTACATGGGACTGCTTGGACTCGGATTTTTATTGGTGCCGGGAATGATGAGTCTCGGGGCGGTTCCTGCGGGGGCATCTGCGGCGATGATCGCCTACCTGCGTATCCCTGCCAGCCTGTTCATCGGCATAGCGGTTGTCAATTGGATGGTAAGGAAAGCGGAGCCCGATGCTGCGCTGCGAGTCATCGTTTTTGGCAACATGGTCGGTTTTGGTCTGACGGCTCTCCTGGAGGTGCTCAGCGCGTTCAGCGATAACCGTATCTCTACTTTTGTATTCGCGGCTATCAATATGTTTTTCGCGGTTGCTTTTCTTTTGGCGCGAGGGCAAGCGCAGCAAGCCAATCCTCAGGACCCCGGACATTTTGAGTAGTCGTTGTTAGGCGCCTCTTCCCAGGTGACCCAAGAAAAACGTGCAATCGCTCGTGATTTATGGGTCATCTGCTCTGCCGGTCTTGTTCTGCGCGGGTACTCTGCGATTCACGGCAGGCGTACAACCTCGAGCATACGCTCGCGGGGGTTCAGGCAACGCGCTCTGCCAAAAAGCGAAACTCAGAAGGTAATCACGATACTGCATGAAAAGGCACTCCTATTACAATAATGATATTTGCGTTGTTGGCGTGGGGTGTGTTTTGCCTGGCGCGCGTAATCCTCGTGAATTTTGGAAGAACATCCTTGCAGAAAACTGTTCCATAAAAGAAATGCCCGAAGAAAGGTTCAAAAAAAGCCTTTATTTCAGCAACGACAAAAACGAAAAGGACAAAGCGTATTCCAACCAGGCGGCGTTCATTGAAAATAGCTGGCTGGAAAAAATATGCGAAGATGCGGGCTTGGATTTCTCAAAAAACAATAGGCTGCAGGTCATGTCCGTTGAAGCGGCGCGACAAGCTCTGTCTTGTTTACGAGCCGGTTCCCTGAAAAAAAGAACGGAAAACACCTCCGTGTTTTTGGGATGCATGGAAACGGACGCCGGCTTTGCTTTAGAGAAATTTTTTTCTTATAATGAAACATCGCTGAAGAAATATATTGAAAAAAGCGGACTGAAGGATCAGCAGCGGATTTTTGGAGCGATCAAAAAACATTGCGGCGGAGGCGGGAGCACCGCCGAAAATGAAAAAATCGCGACGGTGCTGGCAATGTCAGCGGTCAGCGCGATCAAGAAACAATTCAGCGTGCGAGGAGAAGGTGTTCTCGTGGATGCCGCCTGCGCTTCGTCTTTGGCGGCTCTCGATACGGCAGCGAATGCCTTGAGAAACTATCAGACTGATTTCGCGATTACCGGAGGGGCGGAGAGCAATTTGAAACCCGATTCTTTCGTGTTATTCAGCAAGGTTGGCGCCTTATCGAGCGGCACCTGCCTGCCTTTCGACAAAAGAACCGACGGTCTGTCTCAGGGCGAGGGAGCGGTCATTTTCGCTCTACAAAGGATGGAAGACGCGGTGAAAGACAAGAACAAAATTTATGGCGTCATACAATCCATCGGCGGTTCCAGTGACGGCAGAGGGTCCAGTCTGTTTTCGCCGTCTTTGGGGGGTCAGCTTTTGGCTTATGAAAGAGCGTATCAAGGCCTCGATAAAGAGAGTGTCGATTATATCGAATGTCATGGCACTGGCACGAAATTGGGTGATTCGATGGAAGTGAAATCACTGAACAAATTTTTTCCTAGCGGGAAGATCCCTATCGGTTCGGTAAAATCACTGATCGGACACACCAAAGGAGCCGCCGGAGCCGCCGGACTTTTGAAATGTCTTTTGATGATGGAAAAGAAAACGATCCCGTCTTCGCGATATATCCGATCCTCTATGGCGCCTCAAGAGGGGACAGTCTATACGAATAAAAAACCGATGCAGATTCGGCGCAAAAACAAGCCACTGCGTTTCGGAGTTTCTTCATTCGGATTCGGCAATATCAATTACCATGTGGTGCTGGATGAATTCAAGGAGAACGGGGCAGTGATGCCGCCAGCGGTGAAGAAGCCGGCGGGTGAGCGCGAAATCGCGGTCATAGGAGAGGGTTCGGCGCGTTACGATGAAATCGATCCCAGTTTGTTCGTGGAAAAATTCAAGATTCCTCCGAAAAGCCTTCCGCACACGGACAAAATACAATTATTGGCGCTGTCCGCCGTGCATGACGCTTTCGAAAAATCCAACATCAAAATCGATTCCTTGGATAAGGAAAAAGTGTCCGTTCTCTCCGCTTCCATCATCGGATTGGATGCGGCTTTGGATTTTGCTTATCGGATAATGACGTTTGAATTTCAGGAGGCTTTGAATTTTCTTGATGAAGAGTCGCTCAATGCGATGGTAACGTATAAGAACAGGTTTCCTGAAGTGACGGAAGATACCGGTCCCGGTATTCTGAACAATGTCATTGCGGGCAGGATCTGTAACACGTTTGATTTCAAAGGGAAGAATTTCAATATTGATGCGGATCTCAATTCTTTTCCTGCAGCCTTGAAGATAGCTCTGGCAGAGTTTGCCAGATATGATGGCATCATCGCGCTGGTGTTTTGCGAAGAAAAGCTCGATAAGAAAAGAATGCGCATTGCAAGGAAGCAGGCCGTATCCTGTATCTTGCTCTCGACGCTTGATGTGGCGAAACAAGAAAATTACCCGATTCGCAGGCTGATTAAAAGCGTACACTATCATGAATAAGAGCCAAGGACATTATTTCGGACGATACGATATTGTCGGGATCGCATATAGGGGCCCTGATTTTTCAAGACGGTGTTTTGTTTTTCCGGGGCAGGGATCGGCCTTTCCCGGGATGTGCAAAGATGAGTACCTCGCATTCAATATCATCCGAGAAAAATTTGCGCTGGCCGATGCGTTGGTGCAAAAATTTCACTTTCCCAAAATATCGGATTATATCTTACATCCTGACGGACTCAGCCAAGAAACGCTGCCGGCCATGGCGAATCTGGCTCTTTTTACTCTGGAGTCGGCCTTGTGTGATGTCCTGATTTCTTTGAAAGTTACTCCTGAGGTTATCACCGGCCACAGTTTCGGTGAATACACGGCACTCGTGGCCTCGGGCATCCTCCCCTTTGAAGAAATGATCGCTATTATTTACCATCGAGATATGTTCTGTCCGCAGGCGCATGCTCTGGGTTTTCTGATAGCGGTGAACGCGGACGTCAAACAAGTGAAAACCATTCTGGGAACAAGGGAGTATCATATCAGCAATATCAACAGTCCCAGACAGACTGTCATCGCGGTTGCCAAGGACGCCGTCGCTGCCGTCGCGCAGATATTTGAAAGCAAAAAAATAAAGCATAAAGTTTTATATAATGTGCCTCAGCCGTATCACTCCCCGTATTTGGAAGGATCCAAAAAGAAGATTAAAAAATATTTAAAAACCAAGCAATTTTCCTTCAGCAAGCCTAAAATCCCATTTTTTTCCTCAGTTTTGAAGAAACTGATTGACGAAAATAATTTTAAAAAAGAAGATATAGACAAGATTCTGATCAACCAGATTACGACCCAAGTTGATTTTATCAGTCAAAGCAAGTCGATATACGACCGCGGCTGCTCTTATTTTTTGGAAGTGGGTCCAAAAAAATTATTCGCCGTTTTTATCGATGACATTATGGCAGCGGATGCTAAGGAAGTAAAAACCGACTGCGCGCTTGGTGTGCTGCGCCAAGAGAAGCAAAATGATTTCAAACCAGTCAGTCTGAAGGGCCATAAACTGTTTACCCTGATCAGCCAGACCATCGGGAAAATCACGGGTTATGAAATCGAGAAAATATACCCCGAAGGCAGATTCCAGGAAGATTTGGGCATCGATTCCATAAAAAGAGCCGATATCCTGCTGACGGTGTTTGATGAACTGAAGATCTTGCTGGGCGAGGATTTCAACACCTCGGAATTTAAAAGCATCAATGACGTCATCGCGTACATCGAAAAGGCGAAGGAGGAGGGACGGACGAGGAAAGCCCTGTCCGTGGGTGCCGCTCTGGCACAGGAAAAGACACGCTTCAAAAGATATATTTTTGTGCCGGTCGCAGAGTCTTTGCCGCAAAAGTATTTTTTGGACGCTTCTCGCAAGGATGGATATTTTCTACTGCCTCTTTCTGACATTGTGCGAAAGAGTGGGGATGCTTTGGAGCGGCTACGATCTTTTTGCGAGGCACTCGGGAAGAAAATGAGGAGACCCGACATCATCATCCTCGCCGATGGGATCCAGTTTGATTTCGCTACGATGATGCTGATTTTCAAGTTCTTCAGGGAGTACGCGCGTTCGGCAGTCGAAGATGGGGTGAATGTGGTTCTTCTTTCCGCGGGTCGAGATGCGCACCCCTATATCTATGGGCTGGCTTCTTTCCTGAAATCCCTGAAAAAAGAATTCCCCGGGATGTTTTTCAAGCACATCCATTATGACAGGATGGGCGCTGAGCGAGAGGCGCTGCGCGTCGCTTGCCAAGAAGCGCGGGAAACTGACGGTATGGATGTCGTGTATAAAAACGGAAAAAGATTTGTTTTGAAACCCAGGCTTGCGCAAGCAGGAAAGAAACCAAACTTGAATGAGAGCTCGGTGGTTGTGGCGATCGGCGGGGCAAAAGGCATCACTTTTTCGCTCATCAAGAACATCTCACGAAAATACAAGCCGGTTCTCTATCTGGCTGGTAAAAGTCGGGAAGATGACAAGGTGGTGCGGGCTCATATCGAGGAGCTGAAGAAAGAGAATCCCAACATATATTATGCATCACTCGATGCCTGTGATATGAGATCTCTGGATAAGCTTTTTGCCAGCATAAAAAAGCAGCATAAAAAGATTGATCTGGTGATCAACGGCGCGGGTACGGTCAAGATAGGATTCTTGAAAGAAAAAACTGATGAGGATATGGAGTCTGAATTCTATAACAAAGTCCTGCCCGCTTTTCATATTTTAAACCTCGCATCAAAATATAAGCCCAAGAGAATCATTCATTTTTCATCCATCATTTCAAGATACGGCAGCGCCGGCCAGAGCGTTTATACGGCAGCGAATGAACTCGTGAGCGGATTAACCGCGGCCTATGCCACGGTTCTGAAAAAGTCCGGCACCAGAGCGTCTGTCGTTCATTGGCCGCCATGGGATAGCATAGGAATGACCGGGAACCAAGGCGTGTCCCAAAAATTGAAAGAGGCCGGGGTTTCCTTGTTGGGCTCGAGGAAGGCGGATACATTATTTTTGTCCGACCTCTCTTCTCCCGGAGAAGGCGCGGTGTATTATCTGGATGAAGCGGACGACAGATTCTATTCCTTTGCCTTGAATAATCTGGAGCCATTTCGGTCTTTGATAGGCGAGATAGCGGATCCCTTCAGTCTTTCGGCATCCAGGGCAGTTTTCCGTAAAATATTCGATTTGCAAAGCGATACGTATCTGAAAGATCATATGGTACGCGGCACAAGCTATGTCCCGGCCGCGGTGGGAATAGGCATGTTCCTGTGTTTGGGGAAAATGTATGGGAAGCGATTTCCCGTGCTGAAGAATATCGCCATAAATAATCCGATCATAGTGAAGGAGAGGCCGGCGGAGTGTTTGTTGGAGACCACGAGCAAAGATGGGCTTCATTTGTTCTCTATAAAATCGTATGTACCCCACTTCTCTGCCGAAGCGGCGTACCCAGAAGAAAAGAAGATACCCCCGCGGCATTTCGTGAAAAGAGGCAAGAAAATTGAAGGCAGCACCGTCTATGCCGATTATGCCTTGAAGAATAGTCTCTTTCTGGGGACGGTTTTCCAGTCCATAGAACGGATATGGATCGGGGGGAATAACGTGGCTCTGGCTGTTATCAATAACTCCGTCTTGCTTCCGGTGTTTGGCCTGAGCATGTATGATAGATTGATTCAATGGATCGACGCCTCTTTCCAGGCGCTGGGTGTCGCGGCGCTCAGACACGACGCCATCCTGTTGCCGGTAGGCGTTGCCAGTCTTTCCTTTTTTCCCAACGCCGAAATTTCTCAGCGTGTGTATGCGATACCTTCGTCAGTCGTAGCTACCGACGCTGGTGTGCAGGGGGATGTGGCATTGGTCAACGAAAAAGGGGAAGTGATTCTTGATTTAGTCGGGATTTTCCTGAAGAAGACAGAAGATAATCAAATATCAAACGAAAAATGAAGCATCCGAAAGACTTTCGTGGCCAAACCAGGCTCGCGACCCGCGTCGCTCGATCTCTGGCGCAGCCACAGGGACAGGCGCAAGCGGATCTATGGGATATAGACCAGCAACGGTCAGTGGCGGATGTGTTGGTGTATGAGTTGACGGGGAAAAAAATGAGCCGTTCCCAAATGGGCAGACCCCGTATCGGTACATCGGCGGACGTATCTCTCTCCCATAAGAATGACTTTGTTGCCGTGGCTACCGTTCCGGCGCCGTACAGGATCGGCATTGATGTGGAACATCTCGTGACCGGCTTGAACGCAGAACTTTTTTTCGGGCCGGCAATAACAAGCCGTGAGTTGCCTTTTTTCAAGACGTTTTGTGAAAAAAACAACTTTTCTTATTCTTCCGGAGTTGCCGTCTTCTGGTCCATCAAGGAATCCTTTTTTAAGTGTCTTGATTATGATTTCAAACCTGCTAAGATAAGCGTGCGGAGCATTTCAGGAAAAGGGAAAATCCGTTTTGATATGTCTGATGAAATAAAAACACTGATGGAGGGGAGAGGCTTGGCGCTGTGTTCGTCAAAGACGCTGTTGCGGGGCGAGCATATTTTTTCTCAAACAGTCATGAGAAAAATGTAAGGTCGTTCTGTGGACACATACCAATATCATATGAAGCATCAACAGGAGGCCCTGCAACGCTGGCAGACACTGGATATCATAAAAACCGTCGGGCTTTTGGGTGCGCTTTTTTTCCATGTTTTCGTCTGGTGGTTCGGAAAAAATTGGGGAGCAACAGGCGCCGCCTTCTATAGTTTCATCGGAGCACCCGTGTGGCTCATGCTTACTTTTTTGGTAGTCATCCATTTTCTTCTGTTGTCCGCGGGCGCCTCATTGTACTTTTATCTGAAGAAATATCAGCCAACGCTCAAAACAATACTGCTTCGAGTAGTCCTGTTATTGTTACTGGGTGTCGTATTCGGATTGAATCTGCACCCTCTGGTGGTGTTTTGGAATGTTTTTATGCTGTATGCCGTTTCGGTCTTGACCATTTTTCTCCTGGATCGTTATGTCGGAAAGCGGGCGATTATGATGCTGACCGCGGCATCTCTCCTCCTCACGCCTTTTTTGCGTTTCTTTTTGGGTACGATGGCTCCGCAGCATTATGCGTCGTACGTTCTTGTCGGTGACCCGGCGGGTATCGCAAGTTTTTACCCTTTTTTTCCATGGTTTTTTCTGATGGGCGCTGGATTCTTAACCAGTCATTTCTATCGCCAGTACCAGAAGGCAAAACTCCTTGGATATGGGTTGTTTGGCGGAGCGATAACTACATTGCTCGTCGTGCCCTTTTTGCGAATACCTGATTTTACCAATATTTTCGGCTTCACCTCTCAAATGTCGATAAGTTATGCCGTGCTCATGGCTTCCACTTTCATTTTTCTGGTCTCTTGGCTGGAGTTGCTTTTGCACAACATAAAACTTTCTCCGTATAACCCGGCTGTCGCTCTCGGCAGGCACATTTTGCCGGTGTATCTGACGACGGTTTTTATCACTCTGATCATGGTGCCTCTGATGAAACAATACGTACACTATAGAGACGGTACCCGTGTTTTTCTGATTCTTGAGATCATGACATTTCTCATCGCGTATCTGGTGGCGGCTCTGTTGACGTGCCGCGCCGTTAGACGGAGAGATCATCGCGCGGCCCCTTTTGCATAATGGTTCGATTATGTTATTATAATCATATGAAAAATTAAACATATATCATGAAAAATAAATTTTTTGGAGCGCTTTTTATTTTCGTTTTTATCACCATGCTCAGCGCGCCGCGCGCGGCTCAGGCGGGCAGTGTGGCTGATGCCGTAGGGGATGCCGTAGGGAATGGGATATCTATAGTCTCAGGGGTCGTTCAGGGAACGGTAAATTTGGTTACTGGCGAAAGTTTCAGCTCGGGCTATTGCGATGGTTTTAATTCTTTGGGCGGCACGGGCGATGGAGGCATTCTCAATCCGGGTAGTTGTGACGGTGGCGGTGGTGGTTCTTGCGTGGGCAACTACGGCCAATCCTGCGGCAGTTGCGGGGGTGTGATTCAGTGCGACGGTGCCTGTAGCGACACGAGCAACTCCGGCGCCAGCTGTTCATCGTGCAATGCGTGCGGGGCCTGCAGTGGAGGCAGTATTCAATGCAACGGAGCTTGCAGCGCCGGAGCTCCTGCTCCAGCGCAAACAGGAAGGACCGGGCATTCCTGCTCGGAGTGGGATGATCCGGGCAATGATCAATGTTACGCCGGTTCCGTAGATGAAGTTTTCTATTGTGATGGTTCCTGGAATTATGAAAATAACGGCTGTTATGGAGTAAGTTGTTGCGTTCCGTATGCGGGTTCCTCTTGTTCGGCCACTTCTTCTCCCAATGCCTGCGGTGACACCGACACAAACTATGGCAGCTACACCTGCGAGGGTGCCTGTACGGCGTCAGCGCCGAGTGCTCCTCCGATAACAGAAGTAGGGAGGACTACCTATGATTGCTCAACTTTCAATGATGCCAACAATTGTTATGCCGGCACCGTAGACGGGGTTGGGTTTTGCGATGGCTCATGGCAAGCCCAAAACAACAATTGTTACAATATATCCTGTGGGCCGGTATGCGTTCCGTATGCGGGTTCCTCTTGTTCGGAGACTTCTTCTCCCAATGCTTGCGGTGACACGAATACCAGCAATGGCAGCTACGACTGCAATGGTGCCTGTACGGCCTCTACGCCTGTTCCTCCTGCCACTCCATGGTATGTGGGCGCCACCTGTTATTCTTCCACGAACTCCTGCGGGCAGTGGGACAGGGGAGCATACGATTGCAACGGTTCCTGCAGCGCCTCCACCCCTGACGAGCCTTGGTATGTGGGCGTCGGCTGCTCATCATCCGCGAACTCCTGCGGGCAGCGGAACTCAGGGACGTATGATTGCGGGGGCTTCTGCAGCGCCTCCACCCCGTCGGATAGCAGTTGTCCATCATCTTGTGCTTCGAATGAAGGTCAGGCTTGCACCTCATCCGCGAACTCCTGCGGGGATACCAATGGAGGATCCTACGATTGCAACGGTTCCTGCAGCGCCTCCACCCCGGATGATCCATGGTATCTCGGCGTAGGCTGCTCATCATCCGCGAACTCCTGTGGACAGAGAAACAGCGGGACATATGATTGCAACGGTTCCTGCAGCGCCTCCACTCCGTCGGAGAGCTCCTGTTCTTGTGTTGCGAATAATTGCGCGGCGAGCACCTGTTCGAACGATACCTGTTGGAACGGATGCAGTACCGTGTGGGGCGATGTGTCCTGTATACCCGCACCCACTATCAATATCTTCAACGCCGCGCCTCTTTCTATCATGAGTGGAAACTCTTCAACCCTCACCTGGACCACCTCCAATGCTTCATCCTGCTTCGCTTCCAATGGCTGGAGCGGCTGGAAAACCAATACGGGCGGCAATGAAACAGTCTGGCCCGCATCCACCACCACCTATGCTCTCGAATGTTGGAACAGTGACGGTGTCACAAGCGGCGTAGCGAGCAGGACCGTGACCGTGACCGCCGCGGTTCCTGCGCCCTCACTCACCTTCTTGGTCAGTTCGCCATCACTCAGTTCGGGGCAATCAGCCACGCTACAGTGGAACGCTGCGAATGCTGCGACCTGCACCGCGACTGGCGATTGGAGCGGAACGAAAGCCACCGGCACACAAAGCGAGACACAATCCAATATCACCAGCTCCAAAACCTACTATCTGGAATGTTGGAACGGCGCGAGTGTTTCTACCGGCAAAAAGATGGCAACGGTGACATTGTTGGCCTGCGTGCCTGATTGCAGTGCCGCGAAAGCCGGTGCGGTCTGTGCCGGTCAGCCATACAGTGACGGTTGCAGCGGAACTTGCAATAATGCTGCGCGTCACTGCGATTACAACTGGAAAGAAGTGGCGCCGTGATACAGAGGAGAAGAGAAACGGCTTGTGCGAGACGCAAGGTGATAGTATAATAAAAATATCCCATTAATTAAATAAACAGACATAAAAATATGTTGGAACAATCTCAGCGACCGGTGAAAGTTGTGTTACTTGTGGTATTGGCTATCGCTCTGATAGCGCTCGTCTCTGTGATTTTGGCGCAGAGGGGCATGTTCGGTAATCCGGCTCCTACTCCGCAGCCTGTTTCCAAAACGACGATCCCTGTGCCGACAGGAACTGCCACCGCTCCGGCTTCTACTGCTACTCCGGTTGTCCCGAAGCAACTCAAGGACTTACAAGATCAGGTGAACGCCGGCACGCTTTCTCCCGCAGAAGCCAAAAAACGGTTGGAAGCTCTCTCAGTACCCAAGTGACTTCCTCTCACGCTTCTTGTTGACGCCAAGAAGCAAGGAAGAGAAGCAGAGCAAGACTGCCCCGCTGATAATCAGCGTGGCAGCTTTTTGTTTTAAAGGAGAGTCTTTTGAGGTATACTACAGAAAGACTTTCAAGACAGAGCCTCTATCATTAAAGGATTGGTACCTATGACGTGGGTGTTTGTAGCGTTGCTGGGATATTTTCTCAATTCCGGAGCGGCGATATTGGACAAGTATCTTCTGTCGGGACCGATCAAGGGGCCGGCGGCGTATGCTTTTTTCGTTTCCTTGTTCAGCCTGTTCACGCTTCTTTTCATACCTTTCGGTTTCCAGTTTTTCGGTTGGGAATCGACCGGAATTTTCTTGCTTTCCGGCATCTTGTTCCTGTACGGTCTGGTGGCGCTGTACACCGCCGTGCAAGGACAGGAAATCTCACGTATTTCGCCTTTGGTTGGCACGGTGGTTTCTCTGGTAGCTTTTGGGGCGGCAATCTTTCTTCCTCATGCTTTGGGAGAGACGTTCTTTACCGTGCGATATATGTTTGCGCTCATGTTGCTGATCGGGGGCGGATTGCTTCTTTCGTTCGATCTGCCGCTCCGACAGGGCGAACGCATTTCCCGATTCGTATTTGTCGCGGGCTTGGCCATGGGAGGGTCGCTCCTCCTTTTGAAATACGGATACGGACAGGCGAATTTTATCAGCGGTTTGGTGTGGTCGCGCCTGGGTATGTTTCTGGCAGGATTGAGCCTTCTTTTTGTGCCGCAGTTCCGACGTCAGATTTTTGGTGATGCCAAGCAAGCGACTGGGTCATCCAGAACGGCCGTCCATACGGGCATCGTCTTCGTAGCCAACAAAGCGTGTGCGGGACTGGCCACCCTGCTCATCACGTATGCGACGTTTTTGGGGCCGCTCTCTTTCGTGCAGGCTCTGTCTGGCATGCAGTATGTCTTTCTTCTTCTGCTGGCGTTGCCGCTCTCTCTCCGTTTTCCGCGGATATTCGGTGAGCGGCTTTCTTTCTGGGACTGGTTCCAGAAAATATGCGCTATCGCGCTTATCGGTTTGGGATTATGGCTTTCTGCTACCGGCGGAGTGAAGTTGTTATTTATGTGATGTTACCTTTTTTAGATTCATGGGAGAAAAATTTGCAATAATTTTTTTGTGAGAAAGTGCATATGTGGCATGTGTTGAAGATAATTGGTATCGTAGCATTGACAGTCGTCGCAGGCCTGTCCGCGGTATTTGGCTATTTCAATCTTGCCGGACCCGCTCCGCGTCAGGACGTGAAGTTGGGCATGACTTTTTCATCGCGCTACGCGACTGACCTGGGTCTTGATTGGAGAAAAACCTATCTCGCGCTTCTCGATGAGGTGGGCGTGAAAAAACTCCGTCTGCCGGTCTATTGGGATCTCGTGGAAACAAGTCCGGGCGAATACCATTGGGGCGATCTTGATTGGCAACTGGGAGAAGCAGAGAGGCATGGCGCCGATGTCATCCTCACTATCGGGCAAAGAGTGCCGCGCTGGCCGGAGTGCCATATTCCTGCTTGGGTGGATCAATCCGCGGATACCAGACAGGCCGCATTGCTGCATTTTATGGGGAAAACTGTCGAGCGTTACAAGAATAATAGAACAGTCATTACGTGGCAGGTAGAGAACGAACCGTTCTTGGTATTCTTCGGCGTGTGCCCGCCTTTGGACAGCGCTTTTTTAGATCAGGAGGTCGCTTTCGTGAAGGGTTTGGATCCTACTCGCCCAGTGCTGTTGACCGATAGTGGTGAGTTGTCATTGTGGATCAGCGCGGCCAAGCGCGGGGACATTTTTGGTACGACGATGTACCGGCATATTTGGAGCAGTAAATACGGATATATCACCTATCCGATCGGGCCGAATTTTTTTCGTGCCAAGGCGTGGTTGGTGCGTACTTTTACTCGGCAAAATAATCTCATGGTCATCGAGCTCCAAGCGGAACCGTGGGCCTCCGGGTGGGTGGCAAATGTTTCGCTCGCGGAACAGTTCCGTACCATGGACGAAACGAAACTCAGAGAAAATGTCGAATATGCGAAGCGCGTCGGCTTTGGAGAAGTCTATCTGTGGGGCGGAGAATGGTGGTATTGGCTTAAGGTTGAGAAAGGCTATGGTGCCGTCTGGGACGAAGGAAAAAAAATCTTTAGCGAACAACAGTAGCGTGAGCATTTGAATTCGGTGCTTCTGTCATTATGCAAAAAAGGAAAGAACTTATTCTCGTTATTCACAATGTCCGAAGCGCTCTCAATGTCGGCGCGTTGTTCCGGACGGCAGATGGCGCAGGAGTCAAGCGTATTTTTCTCACCGGTTATACTCCGTGCCCGCATCCCTTGGGAGAAAGCGCTCTCCCGCCGGCCTATCTGACACCGGCACAAAAATCACTAGCGAAGACGGCTCTGGGTGCCGAAAAAATCGTCTCTTGGAAAAAATCAGTATCGCCCGGTAGGGTGCTGGCCGAGCTGCGTCAAGCGGGTTTCGCCATCGTAGCCTTGGAACAACACGAGAAGAGCATCGATTACCGAGAGTACGCGTCAGAAGCAGGCGTAGCGCTCGTGATCGGAAACGAAGTGCGCGGGCTGGATGCGAAAATTCTCAAGCAGTGCGATGTAATTTTGGAAATCCCGATGCGCGGAGCAAAGAATTCGCTCAACGTCTCAGTCGCCGCCGGCATTGCTCTCTATCAAATAGGGGGTATAATGGAGGCAGGGTATCCTATAAAAATAAAAACCGTATGCTCAAAAAAATAAACCTGTTTGCCGTACTGGCGATTACTTTGGTAGTCGGAGGAGTGGTCGTGTGGGGAGGATATGGTGTCAAGTTTTTTAGCGGAGCTGTTTTTGCTGAGGACCGTGCTCTCGGCGACGGAGTACCGGCAGCGGATTCAGTCAAGAAGATTGACACGCCGAAAATGACCGATACGCGTTCAGAGACGACGGTGTCACTGAAACAAGAAGAAACACAGAAAGAAGCAAAAAAAGCAGAAGAGAAGCGTTCTTCAGCGGAAACCAGCGTCAAGAATGTGTCGGGATCTGCCGTATCTTCTTCGCAAGACACCAACAAGCCCCGCGTGCAGGAGAAAAAAGTAGAAGTGACCACCAAAACCGCCGATGCGACGAAGGTGGAATATTATATTCAGCCGAAACAAGAGAGCGTGGTGGCGTCGTCCGTAGCAAAGAAGCAGCTTCCTCAGTCTGCCTTACGGGTGGAGACACAGGAGACGAAAGCGGCGGAGGTAAAAACCACCGCGGCAGAGACGGTAGCGACAAAAAATTATCTGGGAACAGCCGCCAATGACAATCCTGGAGAGTGGAATCTGACTATTGACACTGAAAAACGCTTGCCGAATGGCGAATATCAGATTGTTCCGAAGCTCTATCAGAAAGATGGCACGATCGTGAATGGCAAGGGGACGGCGCTTACCGTGAATGATCCGAGGGAAACGTTATCTCCGGAGGAAAAGGTGAAATTCGAGTATTCCGAGGCAGACACGGACGGCGATGGTGTTCCGAATAAAGAGGAAATCCGTTTCGGCACCAATCCGACGCTCGCTGATTCCGACGGAGACGGTTTCCTGGATGGGGACGAAATAAAAAAAGGTTTTAACCCGCTGAAATTTTCGTCTGGCGACAAGAGTGACAAGGTGGTGTTCGAATCTCCCAAGACGGTCGCGGCAACAACGGACAACGCCGCCGCATCGCCGGCAACAGAAAAACGGACGGTGGATGACAGTCGTTTCACGGTCAACGCGGTCGCGATGGCCGATATTCCCGCTACCGGAGGTACACAGAAAAAGGCGGCGCGTTTTTCCGGGAAGGCTCTGCCGAATATTTTTGTCACGCTGTACATCTTCAGCGACCCGATTATCGTAACGGTCAAGACGGATGCGGAGGGAAATTGGACGTATGATCTGGATAAAGAGTTGCCGGACGGAGACCATGAAGTCTACGTGGCGGTAACGGATAATGTCGGGAAAATCACCTCTCAGAGTCGGGCTTTGCCATTCGTGAAGACGGCTGACGCTATCGTGATGCAGCCACTCACCGCTGCTACGGCAGGAGAAATACAGAAGAACACCTCGCCGCTGGAGCGGTCACGAACAGAAATTATGGTGAGTGCCGCTATCATCATTGCCAGCTTTATCGGGGTTGCCCTGGTGCTGATCGGCCGCCGATCCTCGTTTATTCGCTAAAGACGTGAGCATGTTTTTTCAAGCCATCGAAAAAGGGATAGTTTTCACGCGGAAAAATCCGACGATTCTGTATTCGCTTGCCCTCATTGTCGTCATTACGGGAGCGCTGTTCGCCAATAGCTATTATTCTCTCAAAAAATTTCAGGATACCGCCGACGCGCTCCTCAAGAGCAAGGCGGTGCTCGCGGAAAATATTTTCCGCACCCTCGGCAGCGACTTGCTGCGTGATCCCGTATCTCTCCAGGTGAAACTCGACCAAGTGAAGGAAGAGAACAGCGACGTAGCGGAAATAGCCGTCTTCAGCCGTGCCACCGACGACGATTCTTTTATTACAATCGCCGCGACGGATCAGTCGTCTATCGGTACCCCGGTTGCCGAAGTGTCTTTGCCGTATCTCATCGCTTGGCAGGATGGACGCGTCGCGTCGACGTTTCTCACCAATGAGAACGGTGAGCGCTATTGGAATGTTGTGAAGAAAATAACGGATGCAAGCGGCCACGGACTCGGGTTGATTGTTTTCCAGCTCTCGCTCAAGGAACATGACGCCTTCGTGGAGAAAGCCATTCTTCAGGCGTACGCGGTTTCTCTTCTCTCCCTCTTTTTTGTGCTGTTGCTTCTGATGAACCACATGCGTTTCTTTCGTTATGCGCTACGTGTGACGAAGCTGGAAGAAGTGGATCATATGAAAGACGACTTCATCTCCATGGCAAGCCATGAATTGAAAACGCCGTTGACGGTATTACGCGGGTATGTGGATCTGTTGAAAGAGAGCGTTGGCGTACCGCGTTCGGAAGAAACTGCTCAGCAGACGCAGACATATCTGGAAAACATGGACAGTTCCATCGCGCGTTTGAATGATCTGATCGAAGATATCTTGAATGTTTCCCGTATCGAACAGAACCGTCTGCCTATTGCCATCGCACCAGTGGATCTTTTGCCTCTTTTATCCGATATAGCCGCACAATTTTCCGTATTAGCGAAGAGCAAGGGGCTCATCTTCCAGTATGAACCGCAAACGCCGCTGTCAGTCGCTGCTGATCCGGCACGCGTGAAACAGATACTGGTCAATCTTGTAGGGAATGCCGTCAAATACACGCCTCACGGGACCGTCACGCTTTCCGTGAAAGAGGCGGATGACGCGGTTGTCGTGGAAGTAGCGGACACGGGTCTGGGTATCGCCGCCGAAGCCGTGCAGAATCTTTTCGCCAAGTTTTATCGCGTGAAAACAGGCTCCACGGCCAAGATTTCCGGCAGCGGCCTCGGCTTGTGGATCTCTCGGGAGATTGCGCGTCAGATGGGTGGAGACATCACCGTCGAGAGCATCGAGGGTGTCGGATCGCACTTTCATCTGCGTTTGAAAAAGTTTGTGCCTCTCAAATCAGGACAATGAAAACCAAAAAAAACAAGATCGCTATATTTGATATCGATGGAACGATTTTTCGCAAGAATCTTCATTTTGAGCTGATTAATGAGCTGTCATGGATGAAAGTTTTCCCCGCAGCAGTGCGCAATAGATTGACGGAAATCTATACCAGCTGGTTGCAACATGAGGGAACGTATGAGGATTATCGCAAGGCTCTTGTCGCGTTATATGCCGAGCATATCCAGGGGTGTTCGCAGGCAGACGTACTCAAGGCTTGCAAAGTACTGATTCCTTTTCACGCCAAGCGTACGTATATCTTTGCAGAAAAACTGATCAAAAAGCTCCGTGCCGAGGGATATCATTTGATCGCCGTGTCCGGTTCGCCTATCGAAGTGGTAGAGGAATACAACCGTCAGTATTTGAAATTCGACAATGTGTTCGGGAGCATCTATACGCTTGACGCTGAAAAGAGGTATACTGGAGCGGCGGAATTCGAACCGTCCAGAAACAAGGGTCACGTGGTGGAACAATACGTGTACGAACACAAGCTGACGTTCAAGGACTCGTACGGCGTGGGTGATACGGAATCAGACATCAGCCTGCTCAAGCTTGTGGAAAACCCGATCGCCTTCAATCCGAACAAAAATCTGAAGGCAGTCGCTGAAAAAGAGCATTGGAAAATAGTGGTAGAGAAAAAAGACGTTGTCTATGAAGCAACCTCGGAAGGGCTTCATGATCTCAAACTATGAATCTCGGCAAGTCTCTCGACAATTTCGTACGAAGAACGTTGTGGCTGTGGCTGCCGTTTTATGCTTTTTTTGATCTCATCAAAGAGCTGGGAGAGCGATCCAGTAAGAAGAAATGACGTATATGCAAGATTGGCTGAAACTATTTCCGCTTTGGTCGCGCGGAGCATCGCTCCTGTTGTGGATGGGAGTGATTTTCTTTTTTTCCTCTCTCCCCGGCAGCCCGTATCCTTTTGAACCGACCTGGTCGTATTTTCTGGAACGCAAGAGCGCGCATGTGATGGAATACGCCGTGCTGACGATTCTCGCAGTACGCTTCGTGTACGCGGCTTTTCCGCGAGAAACTTTTTTGAACATTCTGCTGGCGGCGACGCTTTTCTCTGTCGCATACGGATCATCCGATGAATTGCATCAATTTTTCGTGCCATACCGCGGAGCGAAAATAAGCGATGTTCTTATAGACAGCCTCGGCGCGTTATCTCTTGCGTGCGTTTATTATGCCCTCTACCGAAAAAAGAGCCGTCTTTCGCGCCCATAAAAGATGTTGGGTTGTCCGGCCTCATTTTTGGCAACGTTTATGGCGTAACGAAGCTCTTTCCTGCGTCTATCGTGGCTGAAGCTTGCGCGCCCTTTTCTTTGTTGAAACGCAGAGAAGGACTCCTGCGTCCAAAAGGAGCGCGGGATTGACAAAAGTGAGTTTATCAGCTACAATAGTTTATGAAAGTAAGGCTGGTATGGAAGTTCGCTCGTGGCGAGCTTTTTTCGTTCAAATGTCATATTCGGTCATAATTCGTAATTTTTTTATCCATAATTCACATATTACTATGCCAAAGAAGAAACAGACCGTAGAAGAAACAGGAGCTGCTGAAGAGGGGAGTCTTTCTGGGCGCCTCGGCGAATTTGGAAGCGCGGTAATGCAGATCGCCGAAGAAAAGGGCATTTCCAAGGAACGGGTCTTGGAAGTAGTCGAGGCAGCGCTCGCGGCCGCCTACAAGAAAGACTACGGCAAGAGGGGCCAGGTAATCCGGGCGGCCTTTGACGAGGTGCAGAAAGAGGCGAAGTTTTTCTTGGTTAAAGAAATTGTCGATGAGACGACGCGTGAATTTGTCGAAGAAAACGATGAAGAGATTGCTGACGCTCATCAGGCCAATGAAGTGAAAGAAGCGAGTGAAACGGATGAGGAGCGTTTGCCGCGCTTCAATCCAGAGCGCGATATGCTGCTTGCAGAAGCGAAGAAATTGAAAAAAGGCATCAAGCTCGGCGAAACGATCGAGTTGCCTCTCGAGAGCCACGATGAATTCGGACGAGTGGCCGCTCAGACTGCGAAGCAGGTGATTATCCAGCGTATCCGTGAAGCGGAACGTGAATCGATGTTTATCGAATACAAAGAAAAAGAAGGCCAAGTAGTCAATGGTATCGTCCAGCGTGTCGAAGGACGCAATGTCTTCGTTGATCTCGGAAAATCTATCGGCATCCTGTTTCCTTCAGAGCAGATCGAAGGAGAAAACTATCGTGTTGGACAACATTTGAAAGTGTTCCTCGTGCGAGTAGAGTCGGATACCAAGGGACCGGGGCTGCTCCTGTCGCGTATCCATCCGGAGATGGTGCGTCACTTATTTTCGCTCGAAGTGCCGGAAATCTTTACGGGTACCGTAGAGATCAAAGCCATCGCGCGTGAAGCCGGCTCTCGCACCAAGATTGCTGTTTTTTCAGCTGAAGAAGGTGTTGATCCGATCGGCTCTTGCGTCGGGCAGAAGGGGACGCGCGTGCAGGCTATCATCGATGAATTGGGCGGAGAAAAAATCGATATTATCGAATGGAACGAGAATGTAGAGAAGTTCATCAGTGCCGCCTTGTCGCCAGCCAAAGTGCTTTCCGTCACATTGTTTGAGGCGGAGAAGCGGGCGCTGGTGAACGTGCCAAACGATCAGTTGTCGCTGGCGATCGGCAAGCGCGGACAAAACGTGCGTCTGGCTGCCAAGCTGACTGGTTGGAAAATCGATGTGGCAAGCGACGAAACGCTGGGCGTCAAGGAAGTTGCTCAGGAGGCAGAGGCGATTGTTTCGGAAGACGCGTCGGAAGCTGTTTCTGAGGAGGTAAAAGAATAATGTATTTTTTCGGATATAATTATTGTAAATGAAAAATTATGAATTTGTGGCATGAAATTTCAGCCGGCGAAGACGTACCGAATATCATCAATGTCATTATCGAATGTCCCAAAGGCTCCAAGAATAAGTATGAGATCGATAAGGAAACCGGTCTTATCAAGCTGGATCGAGCCATGAAGACGAGCCAGGATTATCCGTTCGATTACGGGTTCGTGCCGCAAAGCTTGTGGGAAGATAATGATGCTCTCGACGTCGTATTGTTATCGACCAATCCTTTGCATCCCGGGATTCTGGTGGAAGCCCGACCGGTCGCCATTATGAATATGGTGGACTGCGGCGAAGGGGACGACAAGATCATCGCGGTTCCCAAGAGCGACCCCCGTTTTGATGAAATCCTGAATCTCGGCGATATCAATAAGCATACGCTCAAGGAGATGCAGCATTTCTTCGAGACCTACAAGACGATTGACGGAAAAAAAGTCGTCGTAAAAGGTTTCAAGAAGAAAAGCGACGCGCTGATCGCCGTCAAGAAAGGATTGAAAATGTACAAGGAGAAGTACGGAAAATAGACACGCGGCTCGTGAATCGACCGCTTAAGACGTAATTGTTCTGAAACTATGGAAGTAACCGTAAAAAAACTGCCGAAATCGAAAGTGGAAATTTCCGTGACCCTGCCATGGGAAGAATGGAAGGGCGAGATGGATCATGCGGCTGAACATTTGGCGAAAGATGTGAAGGTAGCCGGTTTTCGTCCGGGCAAGGTACCGCGCGCTGTCATCGAAAAGCGTGTCGGCAAAGAGGCGATCCTCATGGAAGCGACCGAACACGTCATCGATCATTCTTATCCCACGGTCCTCAAAGAGCACAAGATCGAGGCGATCGGTCGTCCGGAAGTGACATTGGGGAAAGTCGCTTTGGGCGAGCCATGTACCTATAGTGTGGTGACAACAGTGATGCCTGAAGTGATGCTTGCATCATGGAAAGACGCAGTGAAAAAAATCAATGCCGATTTCGCGAAACGGCAAGATACGATTGAAGATGTGGAGATTGACGTGGAACTGGGAAAATTGGCCGATATGCGCGCGAAGCTGGTGACAGTGAATCGTGAAGCCAAGCTGGGCGACAACGTATTGGTAGATTTTTCCGTCATGCAAAGTGGCGTGCCTATCGAGAACGGGAAAAGCGAGAAGCACCCGCTGGTCTTGGGGAAGGGCGTCTTCATTCCGGGGTTTGAAGAACAGCTGCTCGGCATGCGGGCGGGTGAGGGAAAAACATTCGAACTGACTTTCCCGGCGGAATATCACGCGAAACAGCTGGCTGGAAAACCGGCTACCTTTCAGGTGAAGCTCGGGGTGGTGCAAGAGCGCGACGTGCCGATTGTCGACGATGCTTTTGCCAAAGGGCTGGGGAGTTTCGAGTCGCTCGAGAAGTTGAAAGAAAATATGCGCGAAGGGATGCTTGAAGAGAAGACAATAAAAAGCAACGAAGATCATCGTACTACGATTCTCGACAGCCTCGTAGAAAAAGCTACCATCGATTATCCAGAAGTCCTGGTGCAGGAAGAACAATCTCGGATGGTGCGTGAATTCGAAACGCAGATCCAGTCCATGGGACTCAACTTCGCGGAGTATCTCGCTCAGACGAAGAAAACGGAAGAAGAGATGAAGAAAGAGTGGGAGCCGCAGGCGAAAAAGCGTCTGGCCGCCCATCTCATATTGAATATGCTGGCGGATACAGAGGAGATCGATATCGATAGTCAGGAAGTCGAGGCCGAAATGAATAAAACACTCTCGAGCTACAAGAATATCAAGGACATTGAGAAGAACATCGATATGGAGCGTCTCTACAGCGCGACACGCGGACAGTTGCGCAATGCGAAAGTTTTTGAGTTTCTCGAAAAACTCTGATTTCGGATGCGAGATGTTCGATGCATGATGAGTGGTGTATGACGGAATCTTTGAAGTTTGTCTTTCTTTATCGCTTATCCATTATCTCTTATCAATTACCCTCATTCTTATGAAGAATCAATACCTCATTCCCATGGTGGTGGAAAAGACCAGCGCGGGCGAGCGGGCGTACGATATCTACTCGCGCCTGCTCAAGGATCGCATCATCTTCATTGGTTCGCCGATCGATGATGGCGTGGCAAACGCTGTGATCGCGCAGCTCCTCTTTCTCGAATCGCAGAATGTGAAAGAGGACATCAAAATGTATATCAACTCTCCTGGTGGGGCAGTTACCTCGGCGCTCGCCATTTATGACACTATGCAATACGTCAAGCCGGAAGTGCAGACCATCTGTATCGGCATGGCCGCATCGGCCGCCGCGCTCCTGCTCGCAGCAGGCAAGAAAGGGAAACGGATGGCGCTCCCCAACAGCGAAGTGATGATCCATCAAGTATTGGGCGGTGCCCAGGGTCAGGCCACGGATATCGATATTCACGCTCGTCATATTCTGAAAACGCGCGATCGACTCAACAAAATTCTGGCCAAGCATACCGGACAGAAACTGCAGAAGATCGAGCAGGATACCGAGCGTGATTATTTCATGAGTGCGGAAGAAGCCTTGAAATATGGCATTGTCGACAAAGTGATCCAGTGAGCTGATCAGCAGAAAGCACAGTATGCAATCAACAAAAAACAGGGATGAGACTCCCTGTTTTTTGTGGTTCGGTGATATTATTTGAGAATCGAGAGCAGGCTGGTGCCGTTCATTTCGGCTGGTTTTTTTATTTCCATGATATCGAGAATAGTGGGGGCGACGTCCGAGAGGAGTCCGTTCACTTCATTCTGTTCGCGCATCATCTGCTCCGCGCTTTTTTCACGGTGATTGTCAGGCGTGACGTACCACAGCGGCACCGGATTGGTAGAGTGTTCCGTATCCATCTCTCCCGTACTCATTTTTTTCAATTCTTCGACGTTCCCGTGATCGGAGGTGATGACCATGGCCCCGCCCGCCTTGAGTATGGCCGGTATGAGGATAGATAGGCTTTTATCGGTGGCTTCAACTGCTTCGATAGAAGCCTCTTCGTTGCCGGTGTGGGCTACCATGTCCGGATTAGCATAGTTGACGAGGATGAAATCGTACTCATTTTTTTCGAGAGAGGCAATCAGCGTCTCTGTGATCTTGGGGGAGCTCATCTCCGGTATTTCATCAAAATGTGAAACTGCAGGGGAGGGAATGAGCAGCCGATCTTCGCCGGTGAAGGCTTTTTCTTTGCCACCATTGAAAAAGTAGGTGACGTGGGCATATTTTTCTGTTTCAGCGAGACGGAGCTGTTTTTTGTTATGCAAGCTGAGCTCCTCGCCGAGACTATGATTGACGTCTTCCGGAGGGAAGGCCACGCCGACAGGAAGGCCGCGCTCATATTCGGTCATGGTAGTGAATGAAATCTTGAGGAGTTTTCGTTCAAAGCCATCAAAATCAGGCACTACAAATGCTCGGGTGAGTTCGCGAGCCCGATCTTCACGAAAGTTGAAAAAGATGACGGCATCTTTGTCTTCGATCAGCGCGATAGGTTTGTTGTTCTCGGTCAGGATGGTCGGCTCGATATATTCGTCCGAAATATTCTTGAGATAGGCTTGTTCGAAAACCAGAAGAGGATCTGCGGCGGTCGCCCCGGCGCCGTCTGTGAGCATACGGTATGTTTTTTCCACCCGATCCCAGTTGTTGTTCCGATCCATAGAAAAGTTCCGTCCGGAGAGACTGGCGACCTTGCCGATGCCGACGAGACGCATCGTTCGGACGAGCTCTTTGAATTGTTGGATGCCGGCTGTCGGAGCGGAATCGCGCCCGTCAGTGAAAGCGTGAACATACACCTCATCTATCTTTTCATTTTTCGCCAGACGGAGGAGGGCAAGAATATGGTCTTTGTGAGAATGGACGGATCCGGAACTGACGAGTCCCATGATATGGAGCTTTCCCCCAGTTTCTTTGACGGCGTTCATGGTCTGGAGCAGCGTTTCATTTTTGAAGAAACTGCCGTCTTGGATGGCAAGCGAAATGCGGGGCATGTTCTGATAGAGGACTCGGCCCGCTCCCATCGTCATATGTCCGACCTCGCTGTTTCCGGCGGTGTTCCAGGGCAATCCGACGGAAATCCCAGAAGCCTGGAGCGTCGTCATCGGATAAAAACGGGTGATTTTGTCAAAAGTGGGCAAAGTGGCTTCTCGGAGAGGATTGCCAGCGACGCTGTTGCTGACACCCCAACCATCAAGGATAATGAGTACGACAGGCTTATACATTGTGTGTGCGTTTAACGTCGATTTAAGGGTCATCTGATACGCATCATAACACCCTTCTCCTTTTGACAAAAGCCTTTTGGGCGACTATGATAGATATGCAGCATTAAATAGTTGATTCATTGCCTCAATTTGATAGCGAGGTCAAAAGAGAGCGAAAAGTAATAGAGCGTTTCAGCATTATGTTAGAGAATTTTTTGACACATCATGCCTTTTTAGATAGGACCCCTCTTTTTGTGAAAAATGGTGTCTTCGCGCTCTTTGCGGGCTATCAGTTGTGCGCAGCATATATATATGACATTCAGTCTGATGTATTTTATTCTTTCCGTCGTGCTGCTTATAGCCGGCGTAGTTGCAGGGTATCTTGTTAGGCAGAATCTCGCCAAGAGACAGCTTTCAACGGCTGAAGGTCAGGCAGCGAAAATGCTGGCGGAAGCCGAGACGACAGTGAAAGAAATCACGGTCGAAGCGAAAAACAGAGCCGTAGAGATTTTGGAGGAGGCCAAGAGAAACGAGCAGGCGCGGGAAGCGAAGCTGTTGGTTCAGGAAGAGCGTATCGAGAAACGCGAAGCGCAGACAGAAAAAGGTATTCAAGACATCGATACGGAGAAACGCCGCTTGATGCAGAAAGCGGATGAAATCAGAGCGATCCGCGAGGAAGCGGAGAAGTTGCGTCAAGAGGAATTGACGCGGCTGGAAAAACTCGCTCAGCTTTCCCAGGCAGAAGCAGAGAAGAAGCTTTTTGAATTGGCCGAAGAGGAAAGCAAGGATGCGCTGGTGAAGCGTATGTCGAAACTTGAGAATGAGAGCCATGAGGAGCTCGAAAAGCGTTCGCTCAATATTATGGCGACGATCATTCAGAAATACGCCCGTTCGCATGTTTCTGAATTTACGACGACGACCGTGACCATTCCTTCCGACGAGGTGAAGGGCAAGATCATCGGCAAAGAAGGCCGTAACATCCGGGCGCTTGAGAAGGAGACCGGCGTGGAATTGATTGTTGACGATACTCCGGAAACCGTTATTATTTCCGGTTTTGATCCGGTGCGTCGCGAGATCGCCCGCATCGCTCTCGAGAAGCTTATTTCCGATGGACGGATCCACCCGGCCCGTATCGAAGAAGCGGTCGAAGAGGCCAAGAAAGAACTCGATACGAAGATCAAAGAAGCCGGCGAAGCAGCCGCCTACGATGCCGGTATCGCGGGGCTGCACCCGAAACTGCTCTATATATTGGGACGACTCCGTTATCGCTATAGTTACAAACAGAATGTGCTTTTGCATTCTTTGGAAGTTTCGTATCTGGCGGGCGCTTTGGCTGCCGAACTGGGTTCGGATGTGGCCTGTGCCAAGAAGGCGGGATTGCTGCATGATATTGGTAAGGCAGTCGATCACGAGATCGAAGGAACACATGTGAAGATCGGCATGCGTATCCTCGAGAAGTTCGGTATCGGGCAGAACGTGATTGATGCCATGAAGTGTCATCATGATGAATATCCGCATCAGACGACGGAATCGTTTATCGTAACGGCAGCCGACGCTATTTCTGCCGCTCGTCCTGGCGCACGCAAAGAAACCGCGGAAAAATATATCAAGCGGCTCGAAGAGCTGGAAGCGCTCGTGAATTCTTTCCCGGAGGTGGAAAAATCGTATGCTATCCAAGCAGGGCGTGAAGTGCGTATTTTCGTCAATCCGGAAAGAACAGACGATTTGAGCGCCATGAAATTGGCGCGCGATATCGCCAAGCGCATCGAAGAAGAATTAAAATATCCCGGAGAAATCAAGGTGAATGTGTTTCGTGAGACGCGAGCGATTGAATACGCCCGGTAAGCTATAATAAGGCTTGAATAAAGTATATTGTGAAGAAATGGCTTGCCTATTGCATTCTTAAAAAAAATGGCTTAGAATAAAGGACAGGAGTTTGATAACTAGCGCTTTTCTTTTCCCTTCATATCTTTTCGGGATATGTCCGGGAATGAAAAGTCTAAACTAGAGAGGCAGGTGAGAAGTATGAAAAATATAAACAAAGATACGCTCGTTCACGCCATCATGGAGAAGACTGAGCTTTCCAAGAAGGATGTGGAAGCGATGCTCGAGTGCATGATTGATGAGGTGACTGCAGAGCTCTCCAAGGGCAATAAAGTGACTCTCACTGGTTTCGGTACTTTCAAGGTTTCGAATCGCGCCGCTCGTGAAGGTATCAACCCTCAGACCAAGGCCAAGATCATGATTCCGGCCATGACTGTTCCGAAATTTACTGCTGGCAAGACTTTGAAAGAAGCTGTCAGATAGTCGTATGCATCAGGCTCCGTGCGAGACAAGTTGTTTCTTGCGGAAAAAAGATAGGGCTGCAACCCATTTGTTTCCGTCATCCGCCAGTCGGCGAATGCGGATGACAGATGGGTTGTCGTTTTGTTTGACGAAAGGGCCCTCTTCCCGATAGACTGGATAGATCACACGCATATGCGGAGTATAGTGGTAGTACGATATCTTTTGAGCGCGCACGTAGTCTCGGTTCTCCTCCAAACCTGCCCGCCGGCAGGCAGGGACGGACAGGGATTCCAAACGCAAAGTCTTTGAGGTAATTCGGAGCATAGTATAGTGGTAGTACGCGTGCCTTGGGCGCACGTAGTCTCGGTTCGATTCCGAGTGCTCCGACATGAAAAAAGTAGTCACCATCGGAGGAGGAACCGGAAGCTTTGCGCTTCTTTCCGGGCTGAAGAAATATCCGATTGAATTGTCGGCCATCGTGTCTATGGCAGATGACGGCGGATCGACAGGAATTCTCCGCGATGAACTGGGCGTGTTGCCGCCGGGCGATGTCCGCCAGTGTCTGGTAGCGCTTTCTGATTCCCCGCTCATGTTGCGGGAGCTGATGAATTATCGTTTTGAGGAAGGCGGCTTGTCCGGACACAGCTTCGGCAATCTTTTCCTTTCAGCACTCGAGAAGGTTACTGGCAGTTTTGCTCTCGGTGTGGCAGAAGCCGCCAAAATATTGAATGTCAAAGGAGAGGTCATTCCCGTGACGAATACCGATACGCATCTTTTTATCCAATTGAAAAATGACGGGTTGCTCCAGGGAGAAAACGAAATCAACCATAATTTTGAGATCCAGAAATACGGGGTAGAAAAAATGTATCTGCTGCCGCAAGCGATAGCCAATCCGCGAGCGATTGAAAAAATCCTGGCTGCAGACCTGATCGTTATCGGACCAGGCAATCATTATTGCTCTATCTTGCCCAATCTTCTGGTGAACGGTATTCCAGAGGCGATACGGAAATCAAAAGCGAAAATAGTCTATAATTGCAACCTCGTCAACAAGAAAGGGCAGACGGAGGGATTTACTCTTGATGACTATATCGATGCGGTCGAAAAGCATGTCGGGCAGGGGCGGATTGATTTCGCCACATACAATATACGCAAACCGAGCCGAGAGCTTTTGAAGAAATATGAGCGCGATAGCGAGCTGATCAGTTTCGATCAGCCCTCACGACAACGGCATTATCGCGTCGTACAGGCCAATCTGCTCGGCTCCAAAGAACTCCATTCTTTCCCAGGAGATGCCATCGCGCATACGCGTTCGTTCATTCGGCACGACACGGAAGAGCTCGGCAAGGTATTGATGATGCTTCTGGAACGAGGGGAGGATGAGCGTATCCTGGCAGATATCGTTTGAGGCGGCACGGCCTTTTGGGCTTGAACAGAGGATAGCCACTTTGACAGAGGAGGATACGCAGAGTACACTGGGAAGGAAAATATTGAATTTTTCTCATCGCTATGCAAGGTTTTATCGTGACCCTCAAGGCAATACGCGAAGCGGCCGATGGCACGCGTCTTTTTGTTTTTGAAAAACCGGAAGGCTACACATTCAAGGCGGGGCAATATGTCGCCTTGGAGGTTCCCAAGATGGATGGCGTGGAGAGAGATGCTCGCGGGCTGATCCGTTCGCTTTCTATCGCTTCCGCGCCGTGTGAGCCGGAATTGTGCTTCGCTATGCGGCAGGGCGAAAGCTCTTTCAAGCAAACGTGCTGGAAACTGGTTCCGGGCGCTACGGTGACGATCACCAAGGCAGTGGGTTTTTTCGTCTTGCCGGCGGAAGAGGAGGAGCGCCCGATCGTGTTTTTGGCCGGAGGCATCGGTATTACGCCAGTGCGCAGCATCCTGAAGCAGGCGGAACATGATAACAGCCAGAGGGATTTTACGCTTTTGTATGCGAACCGTTTCGCCAAAGACGCGGCGTTTGATGAAGAGATGAGAAAAATAACGTTGGCGCACTATCGCCTGGTGACCGTGCTGAGCAGGTCTGAGGATCCGTGTGCTGCCGAGAACGACGAACGCGGATATGTGTGCGAAGAGACACTCCGTAAATACCTGAAAGATATCACGGGCTGTCTGTACTATATCGTGGGGTCGCCGCAGTTCAGCGAGGCGCTCGAGAAGGTGCTTATTGACTTGGGCGTGTCCAAAGAGCAGTGCCATATGGATCCGTTTACCGGTTTGGGCGTGCGGGTACAGGCGCTGAATGTGACTCAGGGATAAACTCCATAAACAAGCGGGTGTCGTATAACGGTTTATTATATCAGCCTTCCAAGCTGAGGACGGGGGTTCGACTCCCCCTACCCGCTCCAACATAATTTAAAAATAAGGCTTACCGAAGCCTTATTCTTTGTTTACTCTCGACAAAATAGATAAAATATACTATCCTTCCTTGTTTTGTTTTATTGAGTAGTTCCTCGACAACTGTATAAGGGAGGGAAACGTGATTCTGACTCGTGAAAGGATTGCGATCGCAAGTGGGTGGCTGGGTTTTATCTTGCCAACTTACTTCGCATGGACGGTGTATCAGAACAATATCCCGCAGAATATCGCGACGTGGCTTATGTTTTTCCTGCTGGACTTCCTTGGATTGGTCCTGGTCTTCAGGGCCGGCAACAAGAAGCCATACGTTCAGCTCGGATGGGCCGTTGCTTCCGTTTGCATCCTCACCGCCATCGCGCTGGGCGAGAGCCCATGGCACTGGGGTTGGATGGAAACAGCTTCTCTCATCCTTTGCGGCATCGCCATTGTATTTTGGCTGGCGCTGAATGCGAAGGTCGCGATTTGGCCTTATCTTATCGCGATGTATATCTCGGCGATTCCACTGATGGTGGACTACTGGAAGGAGCCTCAGATTCAGACACTCTGGTTGTGGTCATCAACGGTGGTTATCTGCCTCATGGCGATCTACGGGGCGGAGAGGCGTGATTTTGCGAACACCGTGATACCTTGGGCGGCGCTCATCCTGAACGCCATCATCGCCATACTCTGTATTCTCTAACAAGTAGCAATCAACCCACCACAGAAGATCCTTCTGTATTCGGTGGGTTTTCTGTTTTCTCAGGAAAATGAGTTCTAATGCAAGATACGACTCACCCTTGTCAAAAGACGGGATCTCTGATAGACTCTCTCTACAACCAAGAAAGCCCGACGCTTCTCCCGCCCTGATGAGGGACTAGGAGATGCATATCCCCAAAAGGAAGGTTTTCTTTTTTGGGAAATTTTTTTATTAATTTACTCGAGCTGGTTCTCGTAAGCTTGGGAAGCTCACGAAACTAAAAGCTCTAAGCTATGCAATTATGATCGAATACGAGTTGTATTACCTCGTCGGTGAATCCAAGGAAAGCGAACTGCCGCGTATCAGAGAGACTGTAGAAAAAATCGTGACTGCTGAAGGCGGGACTTTTCTGGCGCCGATCACGGAAGAAAAGCGCAAGATGGCGTACCAGGTGCAGAAAGAAGATCGCGGTACCTACATTGCCCGTCGGTTTACTTTGCCAGACAAGGACGAAGTGGAAGCGAGCGGTTTGATGAGAGACGTACATTCGCTTACGGCTATCAATCGCGCTTTGCAGCTGTCCAAAGACGTCCTGCGTTTTCTCATCGTTTTGGCTAAAGACCTCCCAGAATTGAAGGCGATCGAGCGCGTGGAACGTCCGAAAGTCGAGAGTCGTGGGGGGCGCTATGAAAAGCGTGGTGCTGTCAGGCCTATGCCACAGGCGCCTGTTGCGCCGAAAGAAGATGTGAAGCCGGTCAGCAACCAGCAGATCGATGAACAGCTGAAAGCCAAACTGGATATATAAAAAAGATAATCACCAATAAATCATTAAGCATGAATTTATGAACGTGAACAAAGCTATCCTTGTGGGGCGTCTCACTCGCGATCCAGATATGCGGACGACACCGAGCGGACAATCAGTGGCGACGCTCAGCATGGCCACGAATAATTTTTGGACCGACAAGAGCGGTACCAAGCAGGAAAAAACAGAATTTCATAACGTCGTTTTGTGGGGACGCTTGGCAGAAATTGCCGGGCAGTACCTCACTAAAGGGCAGGAATGTTTCGTGGAAGGTCGTTTGCAGACAAGAGAATACACCGCCAAGGACGGGACGCAAAAGAAAATCACCGAAATCGTCGGTGAGAATATGCAGCTTGGCAGCCGCGCCCAAGGGTCTTCACAGGGCACAGGAGCGCCGCGAGGAGCCGCTGGGGCAGCCAGAAGCAACAATGGCCCAACAAATGCCGCCGCACCTCTGGAAGAAGAAATTCCCACCATTAATCTGGATGATGAGAAGGACGAAATTAAGATTGAAGACGTACCGTTTTAAGCAGATGCGGGATGTTTGATAAGTGATGCAAGATGAAAAATTCTTGAGTAGCGTGCTTCTTTTATCAATTATCTCTTACCCATTATCATTGACCACAAATACTATGGAAGCAGCAATGAGTAAAAAGCTTGCGAAGCTTGATTATAAGGATGCCTATTTCTTGCGTCGTTTTCTCAACTCGCAAGGCAAGATGTATCCGCCGAAGAAACACGGACTGACGGCCAAGGAACAGCGCGGACTGTCCGCTGCCGTCAAGCGCGCGCGTTTTATGGCTCTTATTCCTTACGTCATTAAATAAGTCCATCAAGTTTATCAAGTCAATAAAGTTCATAAAGTCAAAAGTGAACCGCTTGATAAGCCTTAGGGTCTTTTCGTTTTACGAAATTTCGACTTTACAGACCTTCTCACTTTAAGAACTTTCGAATTTTGCTATGCTCAATCTTACCGATATCAAAACAGGCAGAAAAATTATCTGGAACAACGAACCGTATCTTGTTTTGGATTATCTCCACTCGATGATCGGGCGGGGTGGTGCCGTCATGCGCACCAAATTGAAGAATCTGCTTTCGGGAGCGATTATCGATTATACGTTTCAGGGTGCGGAAAAAGTCGAGGAGGCGGAGATTTCGAAATCGCATGCCCAGTATTTATATCATGAAGGGGATGAATACCAGTTTATGGACATGGTGACCTTCGATCAATTCTCGTTATCCAAAAACGTGTTGGGTGATATGCCGATGTATCTGGTCGAGGGGACAGAGGTTTCGATTCTCAATTGGAACGGACGACCCATCAACGCGGAACTCCCTGTCAAGGTGACTCTCAAAGTGACCGATGCCCCTCCCGGTATCAAGGGCGATACGGCTTCGGGCGGAGGCAAGGTCGTCACGCTTGAAACCGGGCTGAGGGTAACAGCGCCGCTGTTTATAAAAGTTGATGATTGTATCGTGATCAATACCGAAAAGGGCGCGTATGTATCGAGAGCGTAGCACCCGAGATCCTCTTCGTCGTCTCAACGCATGCGCTACAGAGAAAACAGGGGCAAGCAGCCTCGGTTTTTTGTTCTAGAAAAGCTTTAAACAAGAGGTGTTTTTGATGAAAAGAAGGGTTGCTTTTTCCATAAAAAACAGGTAGAATAAAGGGAGAAAACTCGCCTGTTTATTGGGAAGATTTTTTTAAGTAGTGGTTTTTTCACGCGAGGCTATGTCGCTTTCCGCTTATTTGTGGGGCATTCGCCTGTTTACGCTTGCTGCTTTGCTTGCGTGGTTGGGCGTGATCATGCTTCTTGATCCGAGAGACACCGGAACGATAGGCCTGGCTATTTTTTTTGTGAGTCTCCTGGTCTTGCTGACAGGCGTGTTGACGCTCTTGGTCACATGGGTCTACCGTAAAGGATTGGGGGATGCAGCGGCGGTGCATCATTTGGGCGGAGCGTTCCGTCAAGCCGTGTTGCTCGCTTTGTATGTATTGGGTATTATTTTTTTCCAATACGCACGGATGTTGACCTGGTGGGATGCGCTCTTGCTTCTGGCGGTAGTGCTTTTGGTAGAGTTCTCGTTGAGACGGCTCCTGAGGGAGAAGGGAGAATAAAAAAGAATTTAATTTTTTCCAAATGAGACAGTGATTATGGCAAAAAAAACAGAACAGACAAGTTACGGAGCGAAATCGATTCAGGTCCTGGAAGGATTGGATCCGGTGCGCAAGCGCCCAGGTATGTATATCGGCGGGACATCTTTGGAAGGACTGCACCATCTCATCTGGGAAGTCGTGAACAACTCCATTGATGAAGCTATGGCTGGTCATTGTACCGACATCGTAGTGCGGCTCTTGCCGGACAACTGGGTGGAAGTGAAGGACAATGGTCGCGGTATTCCGGTGGAGATCCACCCGCAGACGAAGAAGTCGACGCTCGAAACGGTCATGACCGTTTTGCACGCCGGAGGGAAATTCGGCGGCGAAGGCGGGTACAAGATTTCCGGAGGTTTGCACGGCGTGGGTGTCTCGGTCGTGAACGCGCTCTCTCTCGTGACGCGGGTGACCGTGGACCTTCAAGGCAAGGTATGGATGCAAGAATACAAGCGCGGCAAGCCGGTCGCGAACGTGAAGGCTATCGGCAAGTCTGATACGACCGGGACGACGGTGGCTTTTCAGGCTGATCCGGAAATTTTTCCCGAAATCAGCTATTCCTGGTCCAAGATCCTTGAATACCTGCGTTACCAGGCCTTTCTCACCAAAGGGATACGCATCAATGCGGAGGATTGGCGTGAAGCGCATGAGCCCAGTGAAGCCTACAAAGTGAAACGGCACAGTTTCTATTTTGACTCCGGCATCGTTTCGTTCGTGAAATTTCTCAATCGCAAGAAGGAAGTGAAGAATGTGACGCCGGTGTATATCGAGAAAACAGCGAGCGATGTCTATGTAGAAGTGTCTTTCCAGTTTACGGAAGGGTTCAAGGAGCACTTGTTCGCTTTTGCCAACAATATTTTGAATCCGGGCGGGGGGACGCACGTGACCGGCTTCAAGATGGCGCTCACGCGCGCGATGAATGATTATGCCAAGAAAAATAATCTGATCAAGGAAAAAGAAGGAGCCTTCACTTCGGAGGATTTGAGCGAGGGTTTGACCGCGGTCATTTCTGTGAAGCTGGCCAATCCGCAATTCGAAGGCCAGACCAAGGATAAGCTGAACAACCAAGAGGTTCGTGGCGCCGTATCATCGGTTACTGCCGAAGGCCTGAATGAATTTCTCGAAACCCACCCGGCCGACGCCAAAGCGATGATCGAGAAGTGTCTGCTCACCGTGCGAGCCCGCATCGCGGCACGAGCGGCCAAAGACGCGGTATTGCGCAAGGGGGCGCTCGAGGGGATGACGCTTCCGGGAAAACTGGCCGACTGTACGACACGAGACGCTGAACGTTCCGAGGTGTATATCGTCGAAGGAGATTCGGCCGGTGGCAGCGCCAAACAGGGACGCAACCGTGAGTTTCAGGCGATCCTGCCGCTGCGTGGCAAGCTGGTCAACGTGGAAAAGACCAGTCTCGACAAGGTCGTGAAGTCCGATACACTCAAACCGATCATCATCGCGCTCGGAGTGGGTATCGGGGAAACATTCGATCTGTCGAAATTACGTTATGGAAAAGTCATCATCATGGCCGATGCCGATGTCGACGGTTCGCATATCCGGACGCTCCTCCTGACATTTTTCTATCGTTATTATGAATCGCTCATCCGCGGAGGACACATCTTCATCGCTCAGCCACCGCTCTACCGTCTCCAGAAAGGCAAGGATGTCCGTTACGCGTATACCGAAGAAGAGAAATTGCGCATCGTGGAAGAAATGAAGCAGATGGCTCTGGCGAAATCTTCCGCCAAGAAGAACAAGAAAGCGGAAGCGGCTCTTCCGGCAGAGAGCGAAGACGCGGTCGTGCTGGTAGAAAATGAGGGGGAAGCTGCCAATGCCGGAGGCATCGCCCTCCAGCGCTACAAAGGTCTCGGAGAAATGAACCCGGAACAGCTCTGGGAAACCACGATGAATCCGGACAATCGGATCATGCTGCGGGTAACGATCGAGGATGCGGAGGCCGCCGATGAGCTGTTCGATATCCTGATGGGCAGCGAAGTCGAACCGCGCCGCCGCTTCATCCAGACCCATGCCAAAGCCGTGAAGAACCTGGATGTTTGATCAGCCTTAAATAGAAGAGCATGCATGAGTTTCCTCTTCCGTCAGAAAAAAAAGAAGTCATTTCTAAACCAGAAGCGGTCGATTTTGATATCGAAGGAGAGTCTTTCCGATTGAAAAAATATGCTATTGGAGACACTCCGGAAGGCGGCATTATTTCTCCGGGGCTTATGGAAACGGGAGCTTTGGCGGACGTGCGGAGGCTTTACGAAAAAAATAGAGATCAAGAGCGTATTCCGGGAAGATTCTTGTATGCTTTTCTCGATCAAAAAAACGGTAAGACGATAGGGGATTATTCTCTCCCAGCAGGGCAAGATGAATTCAATGAGACAGACCTCAAGCTGACAAATGACCCCTTTGCTCCGCCTCAGTGGGCCGAGGAATTATGGGAATACGCCGCGCTAAAGAGGAAAAAAGTTTTTACGTTAGACAGCACTCTTGCCTGTATACGCGGATTAGCGTTACGGGATGGGAAGCCGGTGTTTACGCTCGGCGCTGGGCAGTACAGCCAGTCATTCTTTTCCAATGGTGCCGAAGGAACGACACTCGGTGTATCGGTGACAGAAATGGAGAAGTTATCAAAAGTACTGACGGGACAAGAGTATGAACGGTTGGCAGTTCTTTCCTCAAAATTAGTCAGTCAATACGGACAAGGAAAACCTCTGCGAGAAGTAGTATTGCATCGACGCGGTCATCTCCCAGAGTTCAATGAGCATGTTTTCAACAACAACATCGGTGTCGTTGCCATGGTACTGACATCGGATCAGCAGTTTGTGTATGCGACACGCGGAGCGAACGTCTCTATTTTTCAGGGTGTCGATGCTACGGCATCAGGGGCAGCAGAGTTTGATGAGAAAACACTTTCACGATATGGGTTGCAGCATTTTTTGGGGAATGAGATGCAGCGTGAAATCAGGGAAGAAGTTGGCTTCAAATCAGGAAGTTTGCTTTTGGGAGCAATGCAAAAACGCCTCCAGTTGGAGTTGGGGATGGAAACAGACGAGTATGAATTGGTTCCGATCGCATTTATGCGGGAATTGATACGGGGCGGAAAACCAGAATGTATGTTTCTGGCCAGATATAAAGGATCTGTTGAGGACGTGGTAAGAAGCATCAGAGAAAACAAATACGCAGATAAAAAAGAAATCGAAGGCTTTGTTTATGCCCAATCAGCGGATGAGGCGGTACGCATGTCTGAAAAAGAAGGCGCGGACGGAATCATTCAACATCGAGCAGCCGCTCATTTGTCGCGCATTGGCGCTTATCTGCGAAACAATAATTAGATTATGGAGTGGGGGCACCCCTGAGAACGATACCTTTCTTCGCTCGGATACTCGGTGTGTTTTTCTTTCAGGAAAAAACAAGCAAAAAACGCCCTGCCTATTTTTGGCGAGGAGCGTTTTTTGATGGCGGCTATTTTTTGTTGCCGAGGATTTTGAACATCTTGGTGCCACAGACGGTGCACAATCCCTTCATTGCCTTGCGGCCGTTCTTCATTTCTACCTCCTCTGTGTCCTTCATTTCTCTTTTTTCCTTGCATTTCATGCAATGCCCTGTCTCGGCTACGATTTCATCAGCCATAGCAATATTCTCTAGTTAATAGTTACTGCTTTTGGTAGTATACACGCTTTGGGGAATCTTTCAAGACTAACCCGCGTCCAGGCTTTATTTGAAACGGAGAGGCTCTGCAGCCAAACCCCGATTTTTGAGCTGGTGAATCGCGCGCGGCCAGAGAAAAGACTTCGAAAATTCCTAGATGAGCCGTACCGAAGCAGGTCCGCTGGAGGCTTCCTGAAAAACTTTGGAATCTTTTCTCTTTAATCCTCAGGTGGAGGGCTTGACGGAGCCTCTTTTGCGTGTTACTCTGTCAAAACTGTAAGAACCACTGTTTTCAGTTTGTTTTTTCAGGAGTATACTAGTTCTATGAAAATGCCACTCGAGAATTTGCAGTCGATCATCCGTTGCCCGGTGTGCAACAAGAAATACCGGCCGACGAAGATGCTCGTGCTCGATGAGGATGAAAAGCGCACAACGCTCCATCTCTCTTGCTCGGACTGCGGAGCCTCGTCGATGGTATTCGTTTCCATGGGGCAGTTCGGTGTCGTCAGTCTCGGTATCCTGACCGATCTAGAACAGAGTGAAGCTCGGAGAGTGTTTTTCGGTGAAGCCGTTTCGTCGGATCAGGTCATCGAAGTGCATCAATTTTTGAAACAATATAGCGGCGGCGTGGAAGCATTAATATAATTTCAGGTAAAGGGTAAAGAAGAGACCTATGACAGAATTTACGTTACAAGTGAAGCAGCGCGAACAATCCAGCAAGGATTTACACGCGATGCGCAAGGGAGGTTCGATTCCGGCTATCATGTACGGTCACGGCACGGCTCCACAGATGTTTTGGGTGCAGTATGTGAATTTTTCCAAGCTGTATGCCAAGGCCGGTGAAAGCAGCATCGTGGAAATCGCTCCTGAAAAAGGACAGAAGGCGAATGTCATTGTCCAGGATGTACAGTTGGATCCGCTTTCTGGCCGGTTTTCGCACATTGATTTTTTCCAGGTGCGCATGGATGAGAAACTGGAAACGCACGTTCCGCTTGAATTCGTCGGTGAGGCGCCGGCGGTGCGTGAAATGGGCGGTATTCTGCTCAAGCCTGTGGAAGAAATACTGGTGAGCTGTTTGCCGAAGGATCTGCCGCACGCGCTGACCGTGGATCTGTCCACCCTGAAAACCTTTGAAGATCATATCCAGGTCAAGGATATGCAGGTTCCGGCCGGGGTGGAAATTCTGACAGAAATGGATACGACTATCGCGCTTGTCGAAGCGCCGCGTACTGCTGCTGAAATGGCCGCGCTGGATGAGAAGGTGGAAGGGGATGTTACCAAGGTAGAAGGCGTCGCGAAGGGAGACGTCGTTGCCGAGGGTGCTGCTGCCGATACTGAGAAAAAAGGCGGCAACAAAGAAGAGAAAAAAGCTCCCGGTGCCAAGTAGCCCGATGCTTTTGAAGGATAGAACAGCCGACCCTGATGCGGGTCGGTTTTGTGTTTACCCCGAAGGGGCGACACAAAGGGATTGAAATATCACGCGGGGTTGACAAAACCATGACAGCGTATAGAATAAGCTTTCGTTGATCGAGCGTGCCGGTTTCCGGTTTCTATCCGGAGGGTCGAGGAGGGCACCCCTCCTAGCCCTTCTCGGCTGAAATGTCTGGCGTCTGATTTCTCAGGCGCTCGCGCCTGCGGATAGAAACCGGATATCAGCACACAAAAAACCGCCTTTCTGGCGGTTTTTGTATTTTGAACCTACCTCATTCTGTATGTAAAGAGCCTCCCGATCGTAAGCAACCTTCCCGGAGGTCGTCCGTCCGTCCAGCGGCGGACTTTTCTTATGAAATTCTTTTCAGCATGATTCCTGATTCTTATCAGGATGAAAAAAAGTTCAGGAACACCATCCTCGCGGGGAGATTGCGTGGACCTAGAATCTTAATGATGGAGGAGCGGTTTTTGCGGGACACGGTGGCGGCTTGCGGTTGGGAGGCTGCTTGATAATTCTATTGAGAGGTGTTCAGCCGATCTAAAAGTAGCATCTTCACTTTTGGGAACAGTTCTTGGAGCTGAGTCAGTTCTTCTGGTGAAAATGGTTGCAGGACATAATCGTGCGTGGAGATACAGGCGCCAGTATCGCTTGCGGGGCGGCCCGGCTCTGGCCGAGGCTCGGCTTGAGGACGGCCGATACCGAGACGGATGCGGAAGAAGTCCTGCGTGCCCAAGCGCTCGATGATATCCTGGACGCCGTTGTGGCCGGCGGCGCGGGAAGAGATGGCGGTCTTGTATTCGCCTGAAGAGATATCGAGATCATCGTGGATGACAGCGATATCGGCCGGTGCCAGTTTATAGAACCGTACGAGGGCTTGCGCCGCGGTGCCAGAATGGTTCATGAAGGTCGTCGGTTTCACGCAGAGCACTTTTTCTCCGCTGAGCATGCCGGAGCTTATCTCCGCGGACATTTTCTTATCCAGGGCGAATGGCCCGAACCCTAATTCTTTTTGCAGAAAATCCACGCACAAGAATCCTGCGTTGTGACGCGTGTTCTCGTATTCTTTTTCGGGGTTGCCGAGTCCGATGATGAGTTTCATATGTTCAATGATGAGAAAATAGTTCCATCTTATTATTGCGGTTTTTATTCGGCGGCAGCATTGTTTTTCGGTTTTTCTTGCGGGGGAAAAACTTCCGGGAAAGACATATCGTCCGGAGCGGCACCGCTGAGATTTTCATCGAAGGAGAACGTCTCTATGAGATCGCTGCCGAGAGTGAGAACAAAGTCAGAGGTGTTTGGTTGCGGCAGTGAGGCAGGGAGCGCCGCTTGTTTCTTCAGAGCGAACTTCCTTATGAGTTCATCTAAGCTATAGGGCTTCCGCAGATCAGTTCTGTCTACAATCATACTCTCTTCAGGCCGGTTTTTCAAAGTACCTTGTGTGACGATGGATACGGCGGAGAAGCCCATTTCTTCTGTCGCATAGCGCTTTATCTTGTCCGCGACGAGTACGTCTTGCGGGGCCACGAAGAGAGTGAGAGAGGACTTTTCTTCCTGAATATGATGCTGGCGCGTCTGTATGGCATCGAGATGAAAAATATTTTCACTCACATCGCGGATCTCGCTCCAGTTGCCGACGCGTGGCACGAGAATGAACGCCGCGACGGGACCGACTTGGACATGGGAGACTCGCAGGAAACTTTCTTTTTTCCATGCGTCAACCACGATAGTCGTGACATTTTTCGTGTCCAGTGTCTTGATGAGGCCAAGAAAGCTTTCGATATCATCCAGAGACATGTCTGTCTGTACATTTTCACCGAGCGCGGTCAGTACATTGTTCACTGTGAAAATATTGAAGAACGTTCCCAAAGAAAAAGCCTTGTCTTTGATGGCTTGGATTACCTGCTGCTGGCGCTTGGCTCGGCCGAAATCGCCTTCAGGATCATTGTGACGCTCGCGGACGTATTTGAGCGCTGTCGCACCATCGAGTGTCTGCCAGCCTTTTTTGATCTCAAAGGGTTCGTAACTGTAATTCTTTCCCGGATAGCGTGGATCAAGGAAGTCTCTGACCACATCGACTTGAATGCCGTGCAAGGCGTCGATCACTTCTTCAAAACCATCAAAATCAAGGATGAAAAAATAATGGATGGTTTGGCCGGTGATCGTTTCGACTGCCGTGCGCAAGGGAGCGACTCCTGTATTGTTGCTCAGGCCGTATTGGTAGAGAGAGTTTATTTTGGTGTAAAGAGCGGTATCAGGGAGAGGCGCGTATAAATCGCGCGGGAGAGACAGGAGCGATACTTTCTTGCTTGCCGTATCGATGCTCATCACCATGACCGTGTCAGTCAGGTTTCTGCCCGGGTAGTGTTCTCCCGCTCGCCCGAGCAGCAGGATATTAATGCGTCCGTCCTGTCCGCCGCGCAGCGGAGGTTGCTTTGTGCCTATGAATGAGGCGGCTAGCCGTTTCATATCGGAAAAGAGCGAAGCTTGCGGACGGTTGTGCAATTGGATGCTCCGACCGACAGAGAAGCTTTTGTACAGAAAAAAAGAAAGGACCCCGAAACAAACAACCAGGAGCAGGATGGTCAGTCGGATGCACGCATTGCGCCAGGAACGCCGCCGCTTCGGTCGCATGGAGGGCGGAGCGGGGGCGGTCTCCAGAGGAGACGTACGAGGCACGCAGGATGGAGCAGGATACGCGATAGATTCCGTTGGCGGTTTGGGCGGGGGAGACGCGGTCAGCGGAGGAGATTTGCGGAGGCTATCCATAGGGTGACTGTTTTTACCTTTAAAAAAGCGGTTTTTGACCCTTGCCAAAGGGTGAAAAATCTGTTAGAATATCAATGTTTTACTTGTTGATGTGAGGTTTGTCGAACGTGGCAGAACACATTTTTTTCATGACAGAAATAATATGAGCAATATTCCCCAAACATCACCGGAGACAGAAGTCGAGTATTTGGGCATCGGTGGGTTGCTTTTGGAAATGGTCAAAGTGTTTCTCTTGGCTGTGGTTGTTATTATACCGGTTCGGGTCTTTTTATTCCAGCCGTTTTTTGTGCAGGGGTCTAGCATGGAGCCGAACTTCGAAGATGGTCAGTATCTCGTCATCAGCGAATTCGGCTACAAACAGACAGACGTGAATCTTCTGGATCGCTTCGCCTTTTCGGTGGATGCTTTCAAAATGATCGATCGTCAGGACGCGATTGTCTTCCGTTATCCCAAGAACCCAGAACAGTTTTTTATCAAACGGGTTATCGGGCTACCGGGAGAGTCGGTGGAAATCCGTCAGGGGAAAGTGATTATTTATAATGCTGCACGTCCGGAAGGTTTTCTCCTGGATGAAAGCGCTTATTTGGGCGTGGGGATCCTGACCCAGGATATGCCGAAAACGAGCGTGGGCAACGATGCCTATTTTGCCATGGGAGACAATCGCATGTTCAGTTATGATTCGCGGATGTTCGGTCCCGTGAAGAAAGACAAAATTATCGGTCGCGTGCTGCTCAGAGCCTGGCCGGCAGGACGACTCTCACTGTATTAATTCGTAAGCCTTTAAATGAACCGTTATGCCTCAGAAGAAAGTCTCTGCCAGTAAGTCTTCCCACAGCGTCAAAAAAGAGGCGGTAAAAAAAGGAAATGCGCCGAAAGCTGCCCTGAAGGGCGGCGTGACCAAGAAATCTTCCGCTTCCAGTGTGAGCGATGACAAGCTGGTGCTGCAAGCTCTCCGTGGGATGCGTGATATTTTGCCTGAGGATCAGCCTTATTGGGAACGTGTCCGCAAGGCGCTCACACACGCGTCGCAGGAATACGGCTTTCAGCGGATCGATACGCCTTTGGTGGAATACGCCAATCTCTTCACGCGTTTGATCGGCACGGAAACGGATATCGTGGAAAAAGAAATGTACACGTTCGTGACGCGTGGCGGCGACAAAGTAGCTTTGCGTCCGGAATTTACCGCGGGTATCGCGCGGGCGTATATCCAACACGGCATGGGTATCCTGCCGAAGCCGGTCAAGCTTTTCTCTCTCGGACCCGTCTATCGCTATGATCGTCCCCAGGAAGGGCGGTATCGGGAATTCTGGCAGGGGAACTTCGAATTGTACGGAGAAAACGATCCGATCCTCGATGCGCAGACCATCCAGCTCGCCTACCGCGTGGTGCAGCAGCTGGGACTGAAGAATATCGAATTTCAAGTGAACAGTATCGGCGTGCCGGAGTCGCGCCGCGAATATGAAAAGGCGCTGGTGCGGTATCTGGAGGCGCAGAAAAACAAGCTGTGTCAGAATTGCCGTGAGCGGCTGACGAGCAATCCGATGAGAATCCTGGATTGCAAGGAAGACAAGTGTATCCAGCTGACGGCGCAGGCTCCGCAGTCGCTTGATTATCTTGATCAGGAGTCCCGAGATCATTTCAAGCGCTTGCTCGAATATCTGGATGAATTGGAGCTGCCCTATACGATCAACACGCGTTTGGTGCGCGGACTCGATTATTATACGAAGACCGTGTTTGAAATCTGGTCCAGCGACAAGGATGGGAAAAAATATTCGCTGGGCGGCGGCGGACGCTATGACCGCCTGATCCAAATGTTGGGCGGGGAAGCGACTCCGGCTATCGGTTTCGCGCTGGGACTCGATCGCATCATCCTGGAGATGAAGCGGACCCAGGTCAAGCCGTATCAGGAGCCGAAAGCGCGGGTATTCTTGGCTCAGCTCGGTGATATGGCTAAGAAAAAGAGTTTGAAATTATTTTCCGAGCTGGAAAGGAACAGTATCCTGATCGCGGAAAGTTTCGGCCGGGGGAGCCTGAAGTCACAGATGCGTGTCGCCAATCGTTTGGGCGCGGAAGTGACTATCATTATCGGACAGAAAGAAGCGCTGGATGACACGGCTATCGTCAAAGATATGGTATCGGGCACGCAGGAGACCGTGACGCACGCAAGGCTGGCGGACGCTGTGAAAAAGATTCTCAAAACCAATCAGGAACTGAAAGTATAGGAAGGCTGGCCCGTGACTTGAATATTTCCGCGAAAGGGTATAAGCTTTTAATCTGAGGTATCCGGCTGAGCGAGCGCTCATTTATTACTGTTTTTCCCTAAGTGGAAATGAGGAAAGGAGGTTGTTTGTTATGATTCAAGTAAGAAAAAAAGAAAAGGAAACAGCTGAAAGTCTTATTCGGCGTTTTTCACGGCGCGTCCAACAAAGTGGCGTGCTCAGACAAGTCCGCAAGATACGTTTTCATCAGCCGGAACAAAGCCGCGTGAAACGACGCGATGAAGCCTTGTATAAAGTGAAAATTCGCAAAGAAATCAGCCGTCTCAAGAAATTGGGAAAATTTGATGAGGATGCGCTCCGCGATATCAAGAAAAAGATGTAGAAATCTTGCCGTACGAAAAACCGTCCCTGCACTCGCCTGTTGGCGGATGGGACGGTTTTTGTTTTGAGAAGAAACTTGCTATGATACAGAGGATAATTCGATTGTATAAAAGAGTATGACGTTGTACGAAACTATCGGAGCGCATTTGAAAGAAGCGATGAAAGCGGGAGACGCGTCGCGTCGGGATACTTTGCGTCTGCTGCAAAGCGCTATGAAGAATGTGGCTATCGAGAAGCGTAAAGCCGCGGCGGAACTTTCTGACGCGGAGATCGAGGCTGTCCTGCGCCGTCTCGTTAAGCAGCGGAAAGACAGCGTCGAACAGTTTCGTACCGGCCATCGGGAAGATCTCGCCGTGAAGGAAGAGGCGGAACTGACTCTCTTGGCCGCGTATCTGCCTCAGGCGATGCCGGAGGAAGAACTCACGGCGCTTATCGAATCGGCTCTCAAGGAGTCTGGTATAACTGCCAAAGCTCAGATGGGTCAGGCGATGGGAGCAGTGATGAAGGCAGTCGCTGGACGCGCTTCAGGTGATGATGTACGGAGGATAGTCGAATCTTTGCTTTCATAAGATAAAGCTTGCGAATTTGGCGCATTTCTTTGTTATAAGCTCCGATATTCGGCACGGTATTATGAAATACCGCTTACTCCGTTTCTCACTTGCGCCTCGAACCGCACTCAGATTCGCAAGCTTTATATAATTCAAATTGAATATGCATGTTGTCGTAGAATACACAGGAGAAGTCAAAACTCCCTTCCGAGAGGATTTTTTTCAGAAGATTGCTTTGCGAACGCTTGAGGAATGTCGGTTTTCTTTTTTGGAGGGGAAGGAAATCAGCTTGAATGTCGTCGCTCTCTCACCGGAGAAAATCCAGGCGCTCAACGCCAAGTATCGCGGGAAAGATGGGGTGACGGATGTCTTGTCCTTCGGCGAGTATGGCGACAGGGAATCTCTCGAACGGGGAGAGGAAGAAGAAATATTTTTGGGAGAGATCTTCGTTTGCCCGGCCTTTATCGAAACCGCAGCCAAAGAAGACGAGGTAACCTTCGAGCGTGAAATGGCGTATATTTTTTCACATGGCGTTTTGCATTTGGTGGGATATGATCACGAGGAAGAGATGTTCGCGATCCAAGAGGCGGTGACAGATGTTTTTACCGGAGAAAAAAGAGTATAATACGGATATAATCTAGATGGTTTTCATTATGAACCGATTTTCTCGAAGTCTTTATTATGCGGTCAAGGGGATTTTTTTCGCGATACGCAATGAGAGAAATTTTCAGATTGAGATATGTGCAGGAATGGCGGTAGTCGTACTGATGATTGTCTTCCCTTTGTCTTCGTCTGAACGGTCACTTGTTGTTTTGTCCGTCTCTTTGGTATTGACTTTGGAACTGGCGAATACGGCGTTGGAACGAGTGATGGATATTTTGAAGCCGCGCGTTCATCCGTATGCGCGGGTCATCAAGGACGTGATGGCTGGGGCGGTGCTTCTCGCTTCTCTTTCTGCGATTGCGATTGGAATAGTGATTTTTTCCCCCTATATTCTGACATCCCTGCATCTGTGATCAGCTGAGTCCTTTGCGTTTGAAAACTTTCGGGGTATAATGCAGAGTGAAGGAGCTCTGTTTTGGAGAGCTTGAATGTTTGATTTTGACTTTTTTCATTTATAATATGTCACGAGGCCATTATTATGTCGGTTTGGATATCGGCTCTGCAGAAATTCGGGCAGTGATCGCTCAAGAGATTTCTGCCGAGGAACCGTTGCGCGTTATCGGCGTCGGCATAGCCCCCTCTTTCGGTATGCGGCGCGGAGTGGTAGTGGATACGGATAGCGTGGCCAAGGCATGTAACAGCGCCTTGGAACAAGCCGAACGTATGGCCGGGCACCCGGCGGAGAGTTTGGTGGCGAGCGTCAGCGGAACAGAAATTATCTGCCAGGACGCCTTAGGCGTGATTGCGGTCGGTCGAGCTGATGGAGAAGTCGTCGAAGATGATGTGGCGCGTGTTCTGGAAGAAGTGCAGGCGCGACTGAGTATGCCGCTCAATCGTGAGATCATTCATGTCATTCCTAAAGATTATCGTCTGGATGACCAGAAAAATATCAAAAATCCCATCGGTATGCGCGGAGTGCGGCTTGAGATGAACGCGCTCGTGGTGAGCGGGAGCACGGCACACCTGAAGAATATTTCTCGCAGCCTTGAACAGGCCGGAACGAGCGCGGAGAGTTTCGTGGTAGAGCCGCTGGCTTGTGCTGAGGCGGTGTTGTCTACCAAACAAAAGGAGCTGGGGACGGTGCTCATCAATATAGGTGGCAGTACCACGACGCTGGCCGTGTTTGAAGATGGAGATTTGCTGCACCTGGCTGTCTTGCCGGTGGGGAGCGGACACATTACCAACGATATCGCGATCGGACTCCGGACGTCGATCGAAGTGGCGGAAGCGGTCAAACTGCAATTCGGCAGCGCGATGCCTGAAGACATCAGCAAAAAAGAAGAGATCGATTTGAGCGTTTTTGATTCCCAGGAGGACGTCCTGGTATCACGTCGGCACGTCGCAGAGATTATTGAAGCGCGCTTGGAAGAAATCTTTTCTTTCGCAAATGCGGAATTGAAAAATATCGGGCGCGAAGGGCTCTTGCCTGGTGGCGCGGTCTTGTCCGGCGGAGGAGCCCTCCTTCCTGGCGCGACCGATTTGGCCAAACAAGTGCTGCGGCTGCCCGTTCAAATCGGGTATCCGAAACCGCTTGGTGGCATCCTCGATCAAGTGGATACTCCGCAGTTTGCGACCGCTGTCGGATTGCTGCTTCTGGCGCAAGCGAACCATTCTCACAAAAGCTCTTTTTCTTCTTCAAACAAAATGATGAGCGCTCTTCCGGAAAGCGTGTATGATATAATAAGGAAGGTAAAGCGCTGGTCAAAACAATTCCTCCCATAAGCGTTATCACAAAAAATACATAAACAATAGAAGTTCTTCTCGGAAAACAGCGTTTTCCTGAGTTTTTTCGCTACCTTGACACCTTTTCTCGCGTTATGATAGAGTAATGAATCAGAAACTTTTCTGTCGGAAGGGGTTCCTGGAAAGCGGGAAAGGGAAGGTGTGGCATGGCGACTACTGATTATTTAACCAACTTTTTTTAAAGGGGACACATATGGCAGAGATCAAACCCGATATCGAAACGTTTGCGAAAATCAAGGTTGTGGGCGTTGGGGGTTCTGGAGGCAATGGTATTACGCGGATGATCGATGCCAAGATTAAGGGCGTAGAATTTGTAGCGATCAATACGGATGCGCAGGCGCTCCATAATTCGAAGGCTCAGGAAAAAATCCATATCGGGAAGAATCTGACCAAAGGACTGGGTGCCGGTATGAATCCGGAAATCGGACGTCAAGCTGCTGAAGAGAATCGCGACGAAATCCAGGAAGTGCTGAAAGGCGCGGATATGGTATTCGTCACCTGCGGTTTGGGCGGTGGTACCGGATCCGGCGCGGCTCCGATCGTTGCGGAAACTGCCAAAGAATTGGGAGCGCTGACTGTCGGCGTCGTGACAAAACCGTTTGCTTTTGAAGGATCGCAACGCCGTGCGATTGCCGAAGAAGCTCTCGCCAATTTGAAAGACCGTGTCGATACGCTGATTACGATCCCGAACGATAAACTGCTTTCCATCATTGACCGCAAGACAACACTCGTCAACGCGTTCCGTATCGTCGACGATGTGCTGCGCCAGGGCGTGCAGGGTATTTCCGATCTGATTACCAAGCCGGGTATCGTGAATGTCGACTTCGCCGATGTGCGAGCTATTATGGAAGACAGCGGCAGTGCCCTCATGGGTATCGGTATCGCTTCCGGCGACAATCGCGCGGTGGAAGCCGCCAAAGCAGCTATCAACAGCCCTCTCTTGGAACTTTCTATCGATGGTGCCAAAGGCGTGCTGTTCAATATTTCTGGTTCCAGCGATCTGACCATGCTGGAAATCAATGAGGCTGCCAGTATCATTACCGAAAATATCGATCCGAATGCCAAGGTTATTTTCGGGGCGGTGACGGATGATCAGATCCGCAAGGGCGAGATCCAAATTACGGTGGTTGCGACCGGTTTCGATGTGGCGCGTGTCAATGAACCCACGCTTGGACTGATTACCAATCGTTCCGTATCTTCGGCACCCTCTTCTCAATCTCAGCCACGGTATGCGTCTCAGACGGAAGAAGACCGCGCGGAGGATGAAAAAAAAGAGGAACATGAAGATGAAATCCGTTTCTCCAGCCGGAAAGTCGAACAACCGGTGATGATCATCGAGGAAAAGATTCAGCCACGGAGTATCGCTCCACGCAACGAATCCAAAGAGTTGGTGGAAGAAGAAGATCTTGAGATTCCCGCGTTCATTCGCCGCAAGATGAAGAAATAATCGTATCCTTTCTTCGTTCAAGCCACAGAAGAGGCGAAAGGAGCATAGGCTCCTTTTTCTTTTTTTCATCAGTTTGCTATAGTAGGAGCATCTTGAGCCCCGGCTTTCCCAAAAAGCTCATGAAGCTAAAAGCTAAAAAGCTATTCATATGCGTTGCCCCTTCTGCAATTTTGAAGACACGAAGGTAGTGGATTCGCGCGATACCCAGGAGGGTCGGGCTATCCGTCGCCGGCGTGAATGCGAGAAATGTCAAGCCCGCTTCAGTACGTACGAGGAAGTGGAGATTTTTCATTTGCTGATTGTCAAGAAAGATGGACGCAAGGAAGAGTATGATCGAACCAAAATCGAACACGGATTGGAGCGTGCCTTCGTGAAGCGTCCGGCAGCCGAAGAGCGTATCGAGAAAATCATGGGAGAAATAGAATACGCGTTGCATGAAAAGCAGGCGAGTGAAATTTCCAGCCGGGAAATCGGCACTCTCATCATGCAGAAATTGAAAGAAACCGATGAGGTGGCGTATATCCGTTTTGCGAGCGTCTACAAATCTTTCGGCAGCGCCAAGAGTTTTCTCAAGGCGTTGGAAACATTGGAGTAAGAAATTTCTATGTCAAAGATTTTCGTGAAGGTCATTCCGAAGGCGATGAAGAATATGGTGGAGTGTATCGCGGAAGGGGAATACCGCGTACGGCTGACCAAGGCTCCGACTGACAATGAGGCGAATGAACAGCTGATGAAGATACTCGGCAAGCATTTCGGTATCGCACCGAGTCTGATACGTATTGTCTCGGGCGCCAATAGTCGGAAAAAAATTATCGAGTTGCCATAGGAGTTATGCGCAAAGATCAGATTCTGCTTGCGGCATGCCTGGGATATATCGGAGGAGTCTTCGCGGGCTCTTTTTTTGTTTTGCCGTGGTGGACTTTGTTGTTTGCGGTCTTCTTGCTGCTCGCCGTTGTGATAGCGTTTCCGCACAGCACGATATTCGCTTGCTTCCTTCCTCTTGGGTTATTCGCTTGTGGTACGTTTTTGGCCACTGCCGCTACGGATCATTTTCGCTCGGGCGCGCTGTATCCGGGAGCGGTATCCGGTATGGCACGCGTGGTGGATGATCCGGAAGAAAAGAGTTTTTACCGGCAGGTTATCGTAGCGTTGGAGTCGTGCGTGAGCGAGCCGTGTCCGTCGGAGAAAATCCTTTGGCAGGCGCCGCGGACGGCAGCTATCGCCGCCGGAGCACGCGTCGCATTTTCCTGTTCGCTTGCATTGCCGGAGAATTTTGATCCGGCATTCGATTACCGCATGTTTCTGGCCAAGGATAATGTCGCTTACGTCTGTTCGAAAGCAGTGCAGGCGGATGTGTTGCCGGAAGATACGCGGGCGCGTTTGACGCGCCTCTTTTTCCTGCCGAAACGGGCATTCGAAACGGCGCTGAGCAAGAGTCTACCGCAGCCGGAAGCGGGATTGGCGGCGGGGCTTTTGATCGGCGGCGGCAATCGTCTGCCAGAAACGGTGCAAGCGGGATTCGTCACGGCGGGGCTTTCTCATATTGTCGCTATTTCCGGATACAACATCGCTCTCATCGCCCAAGGATTCGTGTTCCTCGGTATCGGTATCGGACTGTGGCGGAGACAAGCGCTCTGGTTCGCTATAGGAGGCGTCGCATTGTTTGTTTTTCTGGTCGGCGCTCCGGCATCGGCAGTCCGAGCCGGAGTGATGGGGGCGTGCGCCTTTGCGGCGCTTTTTTTCGGTAGGTTGTCACGAAGCATCAATATGCTGGTGCTCGCCGGAGCCGTGATGCTCTTTTTCCAACCGCTCCTCCTCCGTTATGATATCGGGTTTCAGCTTTCTTTTCTGGCGACACTGGCTATCATCGTCGCGGCACCATATGTGAACCGACTCGTGTCCAAAGAATTCTTCGGCAAGAGTTTCGTTGAAGCAGCGCTGATCACTTTTGCGGTGGAGCTTTTTGTTGTGCCATTGATTGCCTATCAATTTCATATTTTTTCTTCTTTTGCGCTTGTCATGAATATTCTTCTGCTCCCGCTGGTGCCGTATGCGATGGCGGCAGCGTTTATATCTGCGCTCGGATTTTTTCTTTTGCCAGGACTGCATATGCTGCCAGCCGGTATCGCTTATGGTTTTCTGCGCACGATCACGTACGCCGTCGAACGATTGAATGCTGTTCCGAGTGCGAAATTCGAGGTGTCCATTCATCCTTGGGGGATTTTCCTCTGGTATACGCTTTTGTTCTTTGTTATTCTGATGACGCGAAGATATTCTATCCGGAAATATGTCCAAACAGAAAATATATCGTAGGCTCCTAGTTCTTATTTTTTGCGCGGGCCTTTTTGCTGCGGGTATTTCGTGGCTGGAGGCTTATCAAAAAATAACCACCGTCACATTTCTCGCTGTCGGAGAAGGGGACGCCATACTCATCTCTCAGGGATCGAATCAGATTCTCATCGACGGGGGACGGACAGGAAAGGACTTGCTTTCACGACTGGGAAGACGGATGCTATTCTGGGATCGGACGGTAGAAATTGTCATCGCGACGCACCCCGACGCTGATCATATCGGCGGTTTTACCGATTTGCTTGTGGCGTATCATGTGGATAAATTTCTGTACACCGGGGCGGAGAGCAAAACGGAAACATACGCGTTGTTGCAGAAAGCGCTGGCGGCACAATATACCGATATGCTCAAGATATTCCGTGGAGGTACGGTACGGTTGCCTGGCGGCGGAGACCTTTCTATCGAATATCCGCTCACGCCATTGCCTCAAGAGACGGCAGAGGCTAACACGGGGAGTATCGTGGCACGTTTCACCTATGGGGCGACGCAGATGTTGTTTACGGGGGATTTACCGAGTGAGGAAACAGTGCTTCCGGACACGGCGCCGGTCGCTATTTTGAAGGTCGCGCATCACGGGTCTCGCTATTCGACTAGTGCGGCCTTTTTGGATCTCGTGAAACCGCAGGAAGCCGTCATTTCCGTGGGGAAGAATATGTACGGTCATCCGACCCTGGATGTTATAGAGCGTCTTTTGGAACATCATGTACGGATCCACCGCACGGATACGGAGGGTGATATATCGTATCGGTGCACGGAAGAACTTGGAAAATGTGTTTTTGTGCAGTAACAGCAAAAATTCTTTTGGTCGGCGAACGAGTCTCTGATTGCTCAAAACAATAAAAACTACCCTTACTCGGTGAGGCTGAGATTGATGAGAATTGCCAGGATTGTTTTTTTGTGTCATGCTTCTATAAAGCAGAATAATTGGTTTAGAAGCAATATTATGGCGGCGCATCCGAAGAAAGAACGCTCATTCGTGATCATCAAGCCGGACGGCGTGCAGCGTGCCCTCATTGGCAGCATTATCGATCGTTTCGAGCGGACGGGATTGAAATTCATCGCCATGAAACTCATCGTGCCGAAGGCGGAGCAGTGCTGGGCGCATTATAACAAAGATGAAGCCTGGTTCTTGAAAAAAGGGACGCGTGTCCTTGAGGATCGTCAGGCACAAGGGCTGCCGGTGGAAAAAGAAGCGATTGAATATGGAAGAGATATCATCGGTCAGCTTGCTGATTTTATGACCTCTGGACCGGTACTGGCTTTTGTTGTCGAAGGAAATCAGTCAGTCGCTATTGTGAAGAAGCTTGTGGGAGGGACTGAGCCGACGACTTCCGATGTGGGAACGATCCGCGGTGATTTCACTGTCGATTCCTACACGCTTTCCAGCTTGGACAATCGTGCGGTACGCAATCTCGTGCATTGTTCGGATAGTCCGGAAGAAGCGGAGCGGGAGATTCCCATCTGGTTTGAGAAAAATGAACTGATTGGTTATCGCCTTGTCGGGGAGCAGATCCTCTACGATGTGAACCTCGACGGTATCTTGGAATAGACTTTTTCGCCTGAAAGCAGCTTCTTTTCTTGGGGGTTGCTTTTTTGATGTTTTTGTAGTATAATGAGGTATTGGGAGCAGAACAGTGTTTCTAATGACAGCATGGTTCTTTGGTGCCCTGAGCAGGAAGACAGGGCGATTTTAGTGAAAAACAGGAGGAAAAAAAATGGCGTGCAGCCATAATAAGCTCTGCCCGCATCGTGCCAGTCATAGCAAGTGTCGGAATGATGTTGCAAACGGTATCTGTAAACCCCCGTCTGCCGTGAGGGTTGAGCTGCACTTGTCGCTCAGGGGCGTTGATGCCGAAGAGTTCAACAAGTTTCTCAGTCGTAATGGTGGCAAGATACCGGTGGCGGGTTTTTCCGGAAAATAAATTTTCCGGCAAATAACAAGGAGACATCTCACAGGAGGCGACCAAGTATCATCTGGCCGCCTTTAAAATTTCCCCAAAAGTATGGTAGAGTGAGATGGTGCTTTTTGATATAAAGAATAGCGGGCTGTAGTATATCGGCAGTACGCGTGCATGGGGTGCACGTAGGCCGGGTTCGATTCCCGGCAGCCCGACTGTGAGTATTTTGATAGAATAAGGCTGGGGGGCGCAAAATGAACTGCTTCACTTTGTGCGAGCGTTTCCGTGAGACGTCTCGGCTCATGGATTAAAAACGCTCTGGAACTTGTAGTCGGAGTCCGATTCTCCGCGCCCCGACAATGAAGATAAAGTAAACTTTTTTTGGTAGCTTATCTGATAAAAAAAAGAACCCCGCTTGAGGCGGGGTTTGTTTGTAATCAAGTCTTTCTTTACGCTGTGGCCTTGGCGAGCGTGCGCAGAGCGCGAGTAGAAACACGCAGCTTCATGCCGCCGATGCGCTTGGTCTGCAGGTTGATCTTGAATTTGCGACGGGTAGCGATGTTGGAATGGCTGCGGGCATTGCCTGAGGCTGTTCCTCGTCCGGTGAGTTGGCACATTCGACTCATACTGGTGTTCTTGAGATATTACTGAGAGTAAGGTATCATACGTTCATGCTTTTGGCAATAGTCGCCAAAACGCTCAGAAGCTAATGAAGCTAAAAGCTCGTTATTATGGCAAGTGAAATAGTCCTCATCGGGTTTTATCTGCTGACGCTGGTGTATTCCGTGATGATTCACGAAGTGGCGCACGGCATGATGGCTCTCTATCTGGGGGATATGACGGCGAAATATGCCGATCGCTTGAATCTCAATCCGCTCAAGCACATCGATCCCTTCGGTTCGGTGATTCTACCGGTGCTCTTGTTCATCAGCACGGGCTTTGCTTTTGGCTGGGCGAAACCCGTTCCCTATAACCCGTACAATCTCCGCAACCAGAAATGGGGACCAACGCTGGTGGCGCTGGCCGGACCGGGGATGAACCTGCTTCTGGCTCTTTCAGCTGCTCTCGTCGCGAAGACTCTACCGCTTATTCAGCCCGTTAAAATAGATATTCTGAATCGTTTCTATGAGGTGATCGGTGGCAATGGAAATTTTCTTGACCGTTTTGCTCTTTTGGTAGAGGCGCTCTCGGGGTCATTGCCAGGCATCTTTTATGGATTGTTGCTCCTCGTGATTTTTTGGAATGTCGTTTTGGCTTGTTTCAATCTTTTGCCCGTACCGCCTTTGGACGGCTCAAAATTACTCTATGCGCTGGTGCCGCTGCGCGAACGAACCGTTTTTCTTTTGGAGCAATATGGGCTTTTCTTGCTCATTTTCGTTATCTTCTTCTTCTCTACGCCCATCAGTATTTTCATCGGTTCTGTGCTGAGAATCTTTTTCGATATTACTCGCTAGGAAACGGAATACAGATCATAGCGGGTCGGGGTTGACAAGTATAAAGCTTTTCGATACTATAGACAGTACGAAAAGCCAGAGGCTTTTTTGTTTATCTTCCGTTTAATTTATATTTGGATATTTAATTTTTCACTCCTGTGGCCACGATCAACCAGCTCATAAAACATCCCCGCACCTCCGCTTCCAAGAAGTCGAAGTCTCCTGCGATGACGTATTCCATCAACAGCGTCAAAAACCGAAACACATTTCATGACAGTCCGTTCAAGCGCGGTGTCTGTATCAAGGTATCTACCACGACTCCCAAGAAACCGAACTCGGCTCTCCGGAAAATCGCCCGTGTGCGTTTGACGAACGGTATGGAAGTTACTGCCTATATCCCGGGCGAAGGGCACAACCTTCAGGAACATTCCATTGTGATGATTCGCGGTGGTCGCGTGAAGGATCTGCCAGGGGTGCGGTATCACATCGTGCGCGGTATTTTCGATGCCGCCGGAGTGAATCGCAAGCAGAGCCGATCGAAATACGGCGCCAAGAAGGAAAAGAAAAAAGACTAATTTTAGCTTGTAGCTTCTCTAGCTGCTTAGCTTCTTAGGGAAGAGGTTTGCGTAAGAGAAAGCTAATGAAGCTAAAAAGCTAATAAGCTAATGAAGCTGTTGAGATATGCCACGAAGAAAACGACAATTTACACGCGAATGGAAACCGGATGCTTTGTATAGCAATCCGCTGGTTGGTCATTTCGTGGGTATGATTATGTGGAATGGCAAGAAAAGCGTGGCTGAGAAAATCATCTACGATTCTTTTGATATTATTCACGAGCGTACCAAGAAGGGCGGATTGAATACTTTCGAACAAGCGATCAAGAACGTCTCGCCGCTTTTGCAATTGAAATCTCGGCGCGTCGGTGGTGCCAACTATCAGGTGCCGGTTCCGGTTTCCGGCGAACGCCGTCAGGTGCTCGCTATGCGCTGGATCCGTGATGCCTGCCGCAAGCGCAAGGGCAAGGGTATGGCGGAAAAACTGGCCGATGAGCTCTTGGATGCTTCGAACAAAATTGGTACGGCCATGAAAAAGCGTGATGAAACACACCGTATGGCTGAAGCCAACAAGGCTTTCGCACATTTTGCCTAGCGGGTGATGTATGATTTAAGAATAAAAGATCGCTTGGCGATCTTTATCTTTCTCAGAATCTTTGGTTTTCACCAAAAAAATAGTTTTATGGCACATAAGACGGCTGAAGAATTGAAGTGTGCTTTACAAAAAGCAAGGGAAAGAGTGCTGGTGAGGAGACAGTACTTTCATTACAAGCATCCGGAGTTGTTCTATACGATTGTCGATTTAGTGATTATTGAAGAAACGGATGGTGTAGGGGTGCTGTATCGGGCTGATTATGAATCGTTGAAAGGGATTGGTTTTCTCAGACCGATCGAGAGCTTCTTGGATGAGGTAGAGATTGCAGGGGAAAAAATGAAGCGGTTTTCGTTAGTAGAAATTTGAAGGCATTATTCATAAATCTAAAATCTTAAATCTAGCATTCTTATGGCCCGAAAAACCCCGATTGAAAAATATCGTAATATCGGCATCATCGCCCATATCGACGCCGGCAAGACGACGACGACTGAGCGTATTTTGTTCTATACGGGTATCACGCACAAGATCGGCGAAGTGCATGAGGGAGCGGCTACGATGGACTGGATGGAACAGGAGCAAGAGCGCGGCATTACCATCACTTCCGCTGCGACGACCTGTTTTTGGAAGGGACATCATATCAATATCATCGATACGCCGGGACACGTGGATTTCACCGTCGAGGTAGAGCGTTCACTGCGCGTACTTGATGGCGGTGTTGTGGTGTTCGATGGCAAAGAAGGCGTCGAACCACAATCTGAAACCGTGTGGCGTCAAGCCGAGAAATACAACGTGCCTCGCATGTGTTTTATCAACAAAATCGACAAAGAAGGAGCTGTCTTTGAAGAAGCTCTCGATTCTATTGTGAACCGCCTCACTCCACACGCTGTCGCTATTCAATACCCGATGGGACTTCGCGGTGATTTTTTTGGTTTGGTTGATTTGATGACAATGAAGTCCTTTACATTCGAAGGAGAAATGGGAGAAAAAGTAATTGAAGCGGAAATCCCAGCTGAATATCAGGACAAAGCCAAAGAATGGCGTGAAAAAATGGTAGAGAAAATTTCCGAGACAGACGATGCTTTGACTGAGAAGTATTTAAATGGTGAAGAAATTTCTGTAACAGAATTGAAGGCCGCTCTTCGTAGAGCAACTATCAGTGTGAAACTTCACCCAGTCCTTATTGGAACAGCTCTTCGAAATAAGGGTGTGCAGCTTATGCTCGATGCTGTCGTTGATTATCTCCCATCGCCGATTGATATTCCTCCAGTCGCTTGTATCGATATGAAGACGGACAAAGAGGTGGTACGAGAAACGAGAGATGATGAAAAATTCTCGGCGCTGGCTTTCAAGATCGCAACTGATCCGTTCGTCGGACAACTGACATTTTTCCGCGTGTATTCTGGTACCGTGAAAGCCGGATCCTATGTGCTCAACTCCAGCAAGAATGAAAAAGAACGTATCGGACGCATTCTCCGTATGCACGCCAATCATCGCGAAGAAATTGAAGAGTTGACAGCGGGAGATATCGGAGCGCTGGTCGGCATGAAAGCGACTACCACCGGCAATACTCTCTGTGACCTGGATTTTCCAGTGATTCTCGAATCCATCACTTTTCCGGAACCGGTTATCGATATTTCTATCGAGCCGAAGACGAAAGTCGATCAAGAGAAGATGGGTGTGGCCTTGAAGAAACTTCTGGAAGAAGATCCGACGTTCCGGGTGCATACCGACGAAGAAACCGGTCAGACAATCATGTCTGGTATGGGTGAACTCCATCTCGATATTCTTGTCGATCGGATGAAGCGCGAATTCAAGGTAGAAGTGAATGTCGGTCGTCCGCAGGTAGCCTACCGCGAAACGATTCGTGACAAAGCCGAGTCGGAAGGAAAATATATCCGTCAGTCAGGCGGTCGCGGACAGTACGGCCATTGTTGGCTGCGTGTCGAACCTCAGGAAGAGCCGGGTATGGGGTATGAGTTTTTGAACGAAGTGAAGGGCGGTGCTATTCCCCAGGAATTCATCAAGCCGATCGACAAAGGTGTGCAGGAAGCGATGTTGACCGGCGTGTTGGCAGGCTATCCGATGGTGGATATCAAAGCGACTGTCTATGACGGCTCCTATCATGATGTCGACTCGTCCGAAGCGGCTTTCCGTATTGCTGGTTCCATGGCGTTCAAAGAGGCCTGTCGCAAGGCGCGGCCGGTTCTTCTCGAACCGATTATGAAAGTAGTTGTTATCACACCGGAGCAGTTTATGGGTGATATCGTAGGGGATATTTCTGCCAAGCGCGGAGTGATCAAAGAAATGAACGCTCGTGGCGAAGGAACATCCGCAGTGAAAGAAATCCATGCCGAAGTGCCGCTGTCTTCGATGTTCGGCTATGCCACCCAGATGCGTTCCATGTCCCAGGGCCGTGCCAACTATTCGATGGAATTTGGTCATTATGCCGAAGTCCCGAACAATGTGGCAACGGAAATTATCGGTTCCCGCACCCCGACAGGGGAGGCGAAGTAGGGCGGAAACTACGAATGAGGAGCCGGGAATTATGCATTATGGCAACCAGCCGCTGTGGCTGGTTTTATTGTGTTTGTTAAAAAATACTTTAGATAAGCCAGGAGAGGTTGTGATTTTGCCCGGATTGTGCTATAAATGAAGCATGCTGAATCTGTATTCAGGTGTTTTTATTTCCTCTCTCGCATGTATGGTATTGGGCACTGGCATTTTCAGGAAAACAAAATTGGCAACTCAGATAAGAAAACTCCGAGCGTAAGTTTGGGGTTTTTATGAATGGGAAAAAATAAAGGAAAACAAGATGGAAACGAATGAGGAAAAGTTTTATCAAGAAGATTTTCTAAGGATCAAGAAGATGTATTTTCTAAAATATTTGCAGCATAAAGGCAAATTTTAGCGGGATTATGATACGAATAATCAGCGGGGGTAAAAAAATTGTTTGTTCATGCACGGAAGTCGGCATCGCGATGGTGCAAATCGCGACATACATTGCTTTTTCTAGAATTTTACGTTATTTTTTTCGGGCTGATCGCAAAGTATCCCGGACGATAAGCCAGCTCAGAAGGGGGTCGCTGATCATTTCTAATCACCAATCGATCTTGGACCCCTTCATTATTTTGGCGCATTTGCCGACTCGCTCATTCCTCAAAGCGGTGCCTATTCGTTTCCCGGTGACTCACAGCTATTATAAATATCTGCGGTTTTTGGCTTTATTTGGAGCCTACGATATCGGTGCAGACAAAAGGGAACGGATGCTGGGATTGTTTTATACCCGAGATTTATTAAAATCAGGGGAAAGCGTCATGATTTTTCCTGAAGGCAGGATTTGTGCGGCCGGAGAGATGCTGGATTTCCAAAATGGAATCAAATTTCTTACGGATGTCTCTGCTAATGTGGTTTTTGTCAAAATGGAAGGATTTTATCAAAAAGACTGGCTGAAATTCCAAATGTTGCGCGGAGTTATTTTCAGCGAAGTCCGATATTTTAATGGAGAACAGGAAGACCCGGAAAATATCCGGGTGTTGATGAAAAAATTATCAGCTCATTGATAGCTAGTATGCACATAGCTATCGCTCAGTCAAAAAATATAAGTCCCAGCTATTTTTCCAAGTCTGAATTGGATGAATTGGAAAAATTGGCGGATTATAGAAAGGCAGACTGGTTGGCCAGTCGTTTGGCTGTCAAAAAAGCTCTTCGAAGATTTTTTTCGGAAAACCAAAAAAAAATTGTATTGAATGAGATACGTATAATCAGTCGGAAATCTTCCCGACCATCTTTCGAAGTCAAAGGAAAGAAATATCTAAACATCGCTATCAGTTTGGCACATAGCAATGGCATCGGAGTAGGTGCTGTCAGCGAGACAGAATTAATCGGTGTGGATGTCGAAAATATCAGGAAATTTTCCGAAGAGTTTAAAGCAGGTTTCCTCACCGAAAAGGAGCTCAGGTGGTTCAAGAAAGTGAAAAAGGCTGAGAATGACAGAATAGCGACACTCTTCTGGTGTATCAAAGAAGCCTACCTGAAGGCGCTCGGCAGGGGGCTTAAAAAACACCCTCGGGAATTGGAAATACGGTCGAAAAATGGTAGTATGAGGTATATTTCTATTCAAGATAAAGGAATTCTGACCAATGCAACGGTTTCTTGGTCAATAAGCGATGGATATGCTGTGGCGGCCGTAATCATTCATAATGATGAGAGCGATGAATAAGAAAATTTTTGAAATCGTGAAGGGCGTGATTTTCGAAACCTTGCAAGTCGATACCGAAGGAGTGAGTCTGGAAGACAAGATAGAGGATATTTGCCAGGACTCCATCCAGATTTTCAGCCTGGTGATGAATTTTGAAAAAAAATTCAACTATAGGATCAATTACGGCGACTTGATAAAAATAGAAACGGTCGGCGATATCGTCGATCTGGTTGTTCAGTTGGAGGAAAAGGGGGAGATTTCATCTGAGGAGACCAATTTTAAAGGATAATTAAATGGACATATTGAAAGTAATACTGGTTTTTTCTCTGATATGCATCCTATCGTTTGCGGTCTTTTTTGTGATTCCATCGGGATTTTTCAAAAACTTTTCGTTTAAGTGGCATTACTATGCCTACTCTTTCTCTGGGACTCCGGAGAAGATGGACGCGCTGAATAAGGAGAGTATCGATACTTCGCGAACAACCGGAAAGCCGATAACGATCGTGATTCATGGAGCGGAGACAACATACTATAAGGATGTGTACGGCACCGTGGTTTGGTTTAAAGAAAATGGAGTAAACGTGGTTTCTTTCGATTATGATTTTAAAGCCGCGCCGGATGTATCCGCACGAAAATTAAGCGATTTTGTCGATGAAACATTGAAAGAAACCGGCACCAGAAAAGTCAATATCATGGGCACCTGCCTGGGGGGCATACTTGCAAAGTACTATGCGGAAAATTTCGGAGGGGCGGAGCATATCGATAAGTTGATTACGGTCATTTCTCCGGCCAGACCGATTCCCGAGACTGCGATCGCCTACCAGTATGATACATTATTCTCTTTCGATCCGGCGTCATGGAATCAGGTTCTGGCAGGGCTGCAGGATAAGAACCCCGTCAAGGATCATATGTATTTCTACTGCAAGAATGACATTACGGTGCCGGCAAAGTATCAATTTTCGAGCGTGGGAAATTTTATCGGGTTAGAATGCGAGCACTCTTTCAATAACGTGAATCCGGAAGTGCTCGAGCCAGCATTGGATTTCATCAATACTCATTAAAATATTATTACACATCAGAATGGAAAGGATACTGGAAAAAGACGAATATACTTCTCCGGTCAGCGCCGAAGCCTATAGCGATATGGTCGACAAGTACAAATCGATGGTCCATGGCGGATTTGTCGAGCGCATATTGGAACGCGCCGACGATGGGTCAAAAATTCTGGATGTCTGCACCGGCCCCGGACAGGTGCCGATCGAATTGGTTGAGAGGGGTGATTTCGAGATTACCGGCCTGGATGTTTCGCGAGAAATGCTGAACGTAGCGGAAAGGAACGCTGCGGCCCGGAATGTGAAAGAGAAAATACGTTTTGTTCGGGGGAGTGTCGAACAGAATGATCTGCCAAAAAACTCTTTTGATATCGTGGCTTGCTTCAACGCCATGCATCATTTCGAAGACCCTATTTTTCTGTGGCAGAAATTGAGAGCGCTCACGAAGCCGGGAGGAAGCATTTTTCTTGAGGATCTCGTCCGTCCGTCAGGGTGGCTTATCCCTCTCTATGTCATCGTATTCGGAGGGTTCGACCGGGAAGTTAGGAAACAATATCGCGATTCTTTATTGGCGGCTTTATCGAGAAAAGAATGGATGAATCTTTTCGCTTCCGTGAAAAAGAACGACCCAGCGATCCTGAAGACGCATTTCTTGACGCATATGAGCATCGTCATGACCGGTTCGAGCAATGCGGTCAAAAAAAATGTGGAAATAGGCTTGGGTGGAAATTTCTTTATCAGGGCCATCAGGGAGATTTTCTACAAATAACGGGTATTGACACGATTTTACCGGCACTGCGCTTGGGGCCGAAAGGTTGCTTTCGTTTCGCTCGCTTCGTTTGGTAATAAAAATCAGGTTTCAGTTAATGCTCGTGGTTTTATGAATCATTATGTCAGTCGTTTGAAGATTCTGCTTTCTTTCGCTTTGCGGGATGTCTCCAAGAGCCGGATTATTTTGGTTTTTACCATTATGAGCCTGAGTGCCGCGTTCACGGCTGTTTTTGTTTCGGCCGGAGTTTTGGATGGTTTTCAGGCCATGTTGGAGAGAGGATCGATCGATACGGGAGGGGAGCTGACTATAAAGGCGAAAACCGGGAATGGGGGCATCGAAAATATCGATGATGTGACACGGATTCTGGGTGCTGAAAAAAATATAGCAGGGTATAGTGTCAGAAGCTATGGCGGCCTGAAAGCAAAAATGGATGGCAAGTATAAGGGGCATGGGTATGCTGCTATCGGTGTCGATCCGATGCAGGAACGGGAGGCGACGCAGATACCGGATCGGGTGATTGCCGGCCGTTACCTGCTTCCGGGAGATACGCGCAGCGTGGTGGTCGGTATAACTATGGCGGATTCGCTCAAAGGATTGCTCTATGACAATCAGGAGGTTCATGTCGGAGATAAGATCAGATTCATCGGACCGTCGAATAATAAGGGCAGAGACTATACTATAGTGGGAATTGCCAGTACTAAATATTTTCATCCCGATTGGAGCACCTATTTTCCTAAAAAGGAAATCGAATGGCTGGACAATACGCGTGAGGATAGCGAAATCATCGTGAAACTGAAAGATCCCGCGCAAATGGATGAAACGAAAAAAAAGTTGCAGCGCTTGTTGCCGTATGCTGAAGTTTTCAATTGGAAGGAAAGAGAAGGCTATATTTTCAATATAGTGACCATGGTCAATTTCATTACCAGTACGATCAGCAATCTGCTTATCATTACCACGTTTGTCATCATGAGCGTGATCATTTTCATCAACGTGCACCAGCGTCGGCGGCAGATCGCCATCCTCAAGTCCATGGGCGCCAGCAGCCGGTTCGTCGTGGCCATCTATGTCGTACAGACTTTGACGTACTCGCTGTTCTCATTCGCGCTGGCTTATCTGACATTTCTTCTGATGCATAGTTTTTCCCTGAACCATCCGATACCGATGCAGATCGGAGATTTTCATACGGTCGTAGTGGATAAAAGCATGGCGCAGATGTTCGGGATACTCTTCCTTGCTTCTCTCGTGGGGAGTCTTTTTCCTTCGTATATGGCCGCACGAACCCGTATCGTCGATGTTTTGCGAAATACGGTTTAGAAAAAAATAACAGTTGGTTCTTATGAGTCACTATCTCAGCCGGTTGGGCATCCTTCTCTCCTTCGTATTGCGGGATGTTTCCAAAAGCCGCTTCGTTCTCATTTTTACGACCATCAGTCTGAGTACCGCTTTTACGGCCGTTTTCCTTTCGGCCGGCATCTTGGAAGGTTTCCAAGTTATGCTGAAAAGCGGCGCTATAGATACGATGGGTGAAATCGTCATTTATCCGAAAGACGGAGAGACTCACATCGAAAATATCGAATCTATCAGTCAAGAAATCAAAGATACGGAAAACGTCGAATCATTCAGTGTCAGGGATGTGGGAGAAGCTATCATAGAATATGGCGATACGAAAATCGGTCCTTATGCCACCATGGGTATGGAGGTTGCGCGAGAAGCATCCGTTACCAAATTGCCCGAGGATATCACAGAGGGAAGATTTTTGAACAACAAAGATTCAAAAAACGTGGTTTTGGGCGCGACACTCGCGGACGCGTTGGTCGGCCTTCAATATGACGGCAGGAGGGTCCCCATCGGTGGCAAGGTCAAGATATCCTCCGGTACCGGTCAGCAGGGAGAATACACTGTTGTCGGTATCCTAGATGGTAAGACATTTGCTCCCAACTGGGTTGTCTATTTCAATAAAGATGAGTTGGACAAGTTCGAACCACGGTATAAAGACAACCAGATCGTGGTGAAGCTGAAGGATCCAACGCAGCCCGCAATAACCAAGCAGATTTTGCGGCAAAAAAAATTAGATATGCAGGTTGTGACTTGGCAGGATGAGGCCGGATTCATAGCCAATATAGTCTCTGCGACCAAATTCGTGACCGGTTCCATCAGCGGACTTTTGATAATTGCGGTGTTCGTCATCATGAGTGTGATTATTTTCATCAATGTCTCCCAGCGTCGGCGGCAGATCGGTATTTTGAAATCCATGGGCGCGAGCAATCGGTTTATCGTGGCCATCTATGTTTTTGAGGCTTTCACCTACGCTACCATCTCCTTCGCTTTCGGACTCTTGTTTTTCATGCTCATTCATATCCATTCGACCAGCAACCCAATGCATACTCTCATAGGTGATTTTCATACTGAATTCAACCCTCAAGATATCGTTCCTTCGCTTATCGTGCTGGTACTGGCTTCAATGGGTGGGAGTTTTTTCCCGGCCCTTTCGGCGGCAAGAACGCGCATTGCTGATGTCGTTCGTAGCGGTGTATAATCATAATTAAGCATATGGAAATTCTTGCCAGTTTGAAAGATGTTCACAAAGAATATCGGATGAGCAAAGTGCTGACCATCCCGGCGCTTAATGGTGTCACTCTGGATATCTTCAAAGGCGAGTTCCTGGCGATTACCGGACATTCCGGCTCCGGAAAGAGCACGATGCTGAATATTCTGGGGCTTCTGGACGAACCGACACGCGGCGAGATGTATTTCGCGGGACACGAAGTCCACAATTTTACGGAAAAGCAGAGAGTCGATCTGCGTTTGAATACGATGAGTTTTGTGTTTCAGTTTTTCAATCTGATTGACAATTATACGGCGCTGGAAAATATAAAATTCCAGCTGTTCCTGCAGGGCTGTGGCGGCAGGGAGGCGAATCGTCGATCGCAAGAAATTATTGATTTTTTGGGGCTCAAGGAACGTGCTTCCTTTTTCCCGCACGAGCTTTCCGGCGGCGAACAGCAGCGAGTGGCTATCGGGCGGGCGCTCGCCAAGGACTCCCTGATCATTATGGCTGATGAACCGACGGCGCATCTGGATTCCGCGAACGGGCAGGCAACTATCCAGTTATTGCACGATATCAACAAGAAATTCAATCGGACAGTGGTTCTGGTGACGCACGAAGAAGAGGAGGCGCGTCATGCTGATCGCAACGTGATGATGAGTGACGGAAAAATCTTGGAAATCAAGATACACCAAAAGATTGAAATAAAGCCTGAGTAGATGCTATAATTGGAAGTATGCAAGGCAAAAAAATAATTCTTACCATTCTGGTACTCGCGTTTTTGGGAGGCGCGGGACTTTTTGTATTTTTGAAATTTACGACAACCGAAAACGCAAAAAATATTTCTCCGGAAAATGGTAACGGATTTGTTGTCCAGAGTGGTTCTGCCGACCCTTCTGTGGAAGTGGATGACGCAGCACTTGTTCCGAAGGAAGACATGCACCTGGCGTTTGAGATGGGCGGAAAAATCCAAAAAGTGCTGGTAACGGAAGGACAAAGCGTGAACGAGGGAGATGCCCTGGTACAACTGGATACGACACAGCTGGCTATCGTCAAACGGCAGGCAGAGGCCGGAGTGAAGCAGGCACGGGCCGGCTTGGATAGATTGATCAATGGACTAACGGTGGCAGATCTCAAAGTCTTGCAAGCTGGTAAGAAGTCCGCTGATGAGTCGGCCGATGCTTTGCATGGAGGCGTCTTGGACGCCTTGCAGGGTTCTTTCACAGCGGCGGATGACGCAATGCGCGGCAAAACGAATGCGCTTTTTACTGATCCGGATGGCGCGGATCCACAATTGAATATCCCGGTTTCTGACAGCAGCCTCGAGTTGGCTATCGAATCGTCTCGCCTCGAATTGAATACGGATCTGGAGTCTTTCAAAAATCGTGTCAATGGCCTAGGTTCGGGTAGTGATCCGGATAAAGAAACATCTCATGCCAAAGATTTTCTCAATGAAGTGGCTAGTTATCTGACGAATGTAGCCAAGGCAGTGGATATACTGACGACTGCAGACGGTCTTACTCAAGACGAAATCGATGCCTTGAATGTGGCGGTTTCTACTGGTCGGGGAGAAGTGGATACAGCCAAAGCCGCCCTGGCCAAGGGATTGGCAAAGTTCAGCTTAGCGAATGGGGCATTTTCAGTAGCCACGAAGGATTATAAATCGAAAACGGTCGGACCGCGGCCGGAAGATATCGCGGTTGCGACCGCGCAAGTAGATGTGGCACGCGACCAGCTGAGCCTGGTAAATGAACAGATAGCGAAAACTATATTAATTGCACCACATGCCGGAATGGTGAGTAAGATATGGTTCAAGGAAGGAGAAATTGATCCAGCTGGCCAGCCGGTCATCTCTTTTCGTAGTTCAGAAATGAAGATCCAGGCTGACGTGCCGGAAGAGGATATTTTGAAAGTTGCTATTGGTTCAGCTGCACGCGTAAAATTCAAAGCATTGGTGCAGACAGTTTTTTTCGGAAAAGTCGACGCTATCGAAGCTCATGAAATCAACAAAGATGGGGATGTTTATTATCGCGTAGATATCGGGTCGTCGGACTTTAACCCGCCTTTGCGTTCAGGTATGACCGCAGACGTGTTCATTGATTCGGCAGAGCAAGATAGTGCCATCAAGATTCCCTCAAGCTATGTCAGCTGGCGCGCCGGCCGTAGTTATGTTACGGTTGTAAATGCCGGTAAACGGCAAGAGGTCGAGGTCGAAACCGGAGCGACTGACGGAGACTCCACTGAGATCAGCAGCGGACTACAGGAAGGTCAGCAGCTCCTTTCGCCCTAAGAGACTTTTGAGCAGACACTGAGAACAGTAGATTATTGAAGGAGCTGTCTTTTAAATTATCTGAATCTTATCGTATGTTTCATTTTTTATACGTCCATATTTTCAGAAGAATAGTTTTTTTGCTTGATCCTGAAAAAGTGCATGATGGCATAGTGATGTTTGGAAGGAATTTGGGCAAATATAGTCTCACAAGGAAGATGACCAGAAGCCTATTGAGTTATCAGAACCAGGCTCTTTCGCAAACGGTAAGAGGAATACATTTCTCTAATCCGGTCGGGCTTTCAGGTGGCTTCGACAAGAATGCTGAGCTGACTGATATTATTCCGGAGGTTGGTTTTGGCTTTATGGAAATCGGTTCGGTCACTGGAGAAAAATGTGATGGCAATGCAAAGCCGCGGTTGTGGCGACTCAAAAAATCCAAAAGTATCCTGGTCTATTATGGTTTGAACAATGATGGTGCCGAAGCTATTGCTCAAAGGTTGCGGGGAAAAAAGTTCAGGATTCCCGTCGGTGCCAATATCGCTAAGACGAATAATCAGAATACGGTAGGGAAAGAAGCCGGCGCAGCCGATTATTTGAAAGCTTATAAAGCGATGCAGGACATAGCTGATTATTTTACGATCAATATCAGCTGTCCGAATGCCTATGGCGGCTGCCCGTTTACGGACAAAGAGTATCTGGATCATTTATTGTCGAGACTTGCAGAAGTTCCCAAGACAAAGCCGAGCTTTATCAAGCTCTCGCCCGATCTTTCGCATGAAGAAATCGACGGTATCATCGAGGTGGCCAGAAAACACGATATCGATGGGTTCGTTTGTTCGAATCTGACCAAGAGCCGCAACAATCCGAAGATCGTAGAAAAAGATTTTTCTGAATGTGGAGGGATGAGTGGAAAAGTAGTCATAGATCTTTCCAATGATCTCGTCGAGTATATTTATCGGAAAACAGGGAAAGAGTTCGTGCTCATCGGCCTAGGCGGTATTTTTTCCGCCGAGGATGCGTATAAGAAAATCCGTCTGGGCGCAACCTTGGTGGAACTGATAACGGGCATGATTTTTGAAGGCCCTCAGGTGATCGGTGATATCAATCAGGGGCTGGTAAAATTGTTAAAAAAAGATGGCTTCAAGAATATTTCCGAGGCAATTGGTGCCGATATCAGATAAGATACGTCTTATGCAGATTGATTTTTGTCGGGCTCGCTGTGATGCTGATCAACAGGGTGCGTTCGATCTTGTTTCAGAGGAATATAAGAAGGACGGATATATCGATGTTGACGCCCGTCCGGACATCCCTGTCTATAATTTTTTGCTGACCTCGGCAACTTTTATCGCTAAGGCTGATAAGACAATAATCGGAACGGTGACAATCGTTGGTGATGGGGAAAAAGGCTTGCCCATGGAAAATATCTATGAGGAAGAAATCGGGGAGCTGCGTTGGTCTGGAAAAAAAATGGCGGAAATCTCGCAATTAGCAATCAAGCGCGGAACGGCTGAAAATCCGGATATGCATCAAAGAAAAATCCAGACGAGCATTCCGCTTGCCCTCTTCAGGGTCGTTTATTTTTTTGCGAAAAGCCAGGGTATCGGGAATTTCTGTATCGCCATCAATCCGAAGCATGAAACTTTTTATAAATTACTCGGCTTCGAAGACATCGGTGGATTGAAAAGCTATTCTTTTGTCAACGGTGCTCCAGCTTTGGCCAGGATGTTGGACATCACGCAGGATCCCAAAGTACTGGCAGAAAAAAGCTTTATTTTTGATGAGATAATAAAAAATCCGCTGACGGCAGGGGATTTTGAACAAGCAATCATTTTTTCGCAAGAAATCTAGACATTCTTCATAATTTTCTCGATTGCTTTTCTGCCGGAAACGGCGGATGGGCCTTTGGCATAGCCCAAACGGAAAAGAGCGACTGGAGTTTCGTTTTTCAGGTTTGGAAACGTTGCGTGAAAAAAATCAGCAATCTCATTTTGTATCCGTTGATACTTCGGAGAGAGACCTCCTCGGGATAAGCGCTGGTTGAGTATCAGACACAGCGTTCCGAAAAGCGGTTGCATAAAGATATTTTTCGTCGTCAGATATAGCCAGATGGCTTGCATTGCTCGTCCTCCTCCGAGGTAGGTGTGTGGATGGTGATCCTTGGAGTATGTTATGAAGGCGAGCGCTCCGGATCTTTTCACGTTTTGACTAGTATGTATCACTGAACCGACCCCCATGACTTTCCAAAGAAGCTTGATCTTTTCTGCCAGATAGATGGTCGGTTTGAAAAAATGCTTTTTCAGCCCGAGTTCTAGGCTTTCTAAGGGCAAGCCGACGACGGCCTGTTCATTTTTTTCAAAGCTGACCATGCGTAGCAGGTTATCGCGTAAAGCCTTATCTCCCCAAAGTATGTAGTCATGAATACCTATGATTCGAGAAAATTGTTTGATGATTTGTGGATCTTCAATCCAACACAGATGGGCGCCTTTCGCTTCGGCCAAGGCTTGGAGCTTATTTTTGATATCTCTGGCTATTTTTTTCGTCGAGTAAGCGCGACGGTTCGTTTTTCGCTTGGCGAGAGAATCAAGCAGATCTGATGAATAAGGATCGTGGGTTTTTTTGAGTTCGATTTTTGCTATAGGATGAGCACTTTCAAAAAAATTGATTTCTGGCGTGTATCCCAAGTGATGCGCCTGTACGTGCATGTTTTCGATGACCGCTCCTAAGCTGACATAATCAGCGAAAAAATCGATATTGTACAAATGATTGGCAGCCGTATGTTCCACGTCATGATGCACATAAATCGCATTTTCTTCAACGGTAAAAAACCACGGCTGGGAGTTATCCGCAGACGGTGAAAGTCGACCGGCCTCGATTATTTTCTGAATATTTTCTTTCATTTTCAAAATCTCAGTCATCACATAAGGCGGGGCACCGTGAATAGTCGTTTAGAGACGGCCGCGAGATTTCAGGACTGAAGTCATAATGATTCGTTTCAGGCGCTGGATCGGATTCTTGTTACCGAAAGGCACCCAGACCCTTTTGAGTTTTTTCAGGTATGGATCAAAGTGCAAGGATGCCGGTGCCGAGCGTACTTTTTCTCCGAAGATAATTTTCAGGGCTTCGCAGGAAACAAGGTTGGCGCATAAGAGGGTTCCCGTGACCAACGAGGGAGCCTTTCTTTCTTTCCAATTGACAGCATCCGGATTGAAATAAGATCTTTGAAGCAAGGTGGGAGTCAGTCCGAGACCGAAGCGTACGAGCATCTCTTCTTTTGTCTGGCTATCTTCAAGATCGAAATATTCATCGAAGCGCATTCCCTGTGGGTTGAAGACGAGCATGGAAGAACCGAAGCCGACGGGTCCGGCCGTGAGGGCGAAGAGGCCGCGCTTCTGTGACTCTCGAAACAGCATCCGCCGGGTCGCGATACTGAAGAAGTCTATTCCATCCAAAACAATATCGGTATTATCCAGAAACTCCGCGATATTCTCATCGTGGATGCCTTTGGGAAAGGCGGTCACTTTTGCGTAGGGATTGATCGCGAGGATCATGTTTTTTATCACCTCGGTTTTCGGTTTTCCGGCAGTCTCTATCGTTGATCCGGCCTGGCGATTCATATTGCCCACTTCGAAAACATCGAGATCGGCAATATGAAAATTTCCGAATCCCAGGCGAGCGAAAGTGGTCGCATAGATCCCGCCTGCGCCTCCCAGCCCGGCTATGGCGACTGTACTCTCTCGGAGCTTCTCTTGCTGTTCGTCCGTCAGAAGGCCCTTATTCCGTGAAAAGGCTTCCTGATAAAAGCGTAATGATTCGTCCATAGCGATAAGGTTAATAGCTTTATTACCAAACGAGTGCCGGTAAAATCGGGTCAATACCCGTTATTTTAGAATCTTGCGACTATCTGGTAGTGCGGAAAAGTATAGATAGACCGTCTTAAAAAATCATGGTATCGCAAAATCATACCAAATGCAATTTCAATGTATTGCCAAACCATTCGAATGATAAATAACGCAACTGTTTTTCAGGAAAATGCTCTTTATAGTGCTATTCCCTATGTCAAAGGTATGAGGGAAATCACTCTATATATTATACAAAATATACGTGAGAAGCGCCATCTCAGAACTTCAAGTGAGGGTTACCAATCGGCCTAAGTCTATTGTTATATTTTCTGACTTCAATTAACAATTCAGGAGACTAAAGACTAGGATGATACAGCGGGCCGAGAACCTTGACAGATATTTCGTCAGCTGTTATTATTCTCAGTGATGCTTTTACCCAAGCTTTTTTCATTTTTGTTTGGAAAAACTTTGGAGCGAAAAGAACATTTTTGAGTAAAAAATAATTCGTAATTATTAGGAGAGCACGGATACTTTACGGAACGTAAAGGCACGCGCAATCATACGATAAAAGTTATGGCAGAGCAATTTGACCGCAGCAAGCCCCATGTAAACGTCGGTACAATTGGCCACGTTGACCACGGCAAAACAACCTTGACCGCCGCTATTTTGCATGTCCAGCATTTCTTGGGCATGGCGAAAGAAAAGGGTATCGACGAAATCGACAAGGCTCCAGAAGAGCGCGAGCGCGGTATCACTATCGCGACAGCTCATTGTGAGTATGAAACTGAAAAGCGTCATTACGCGCATGTTGATTGCCCTGGTCACGCTGACTATATCAAGAACATGATTACGGGTGCCGCTCAGATGGACGGTGCTATCCTCGTGGTCTCTGCTACTGATGGTCCGATGCCGCAGACACGTGAGCATATCCTCTTGGCTCGCCAGGTAGGTGTGCCGGCTATCGTTGTTTTTTTGAACAAGGTAGACATGGTGGATGACGCGGAACTCATTGAGCTCGTGGAAGCTGAAGTGCGCGAACTCCTTTCCAAATATGAATTTGATGGCGATAAGGCGGTTATCATTCGTGGCAGCGCTTTGAAAGCTTTGGAATCGAAATCAGCTGATGATGCTGATGCCAAGCCGATTCTTGATCTCATGAAGGCTATCGATGAAAACATTCCACAGCCAGTGCGTGATCTGGACAAGCCGTTCCTCCTCCCGATCGAAGATATTTTCTCGATTGAAGGTCGTGGTACGGTAGTGACTGGTCGTATCGAGCGCGGTATCGTGAATGTCGGTGACGAAGTGGAAATCGTCGGTCTCCGTGATACTGCCAAGACGGTGGTAACGGGTATCGAAATGTTCAACAAATCTCTGAATCGCGGTGAATGTGGTGATAATGCCGGTATCCTGATTCGTGGTATCAAGAAGGAAGATGTCGAGCGCGGTCAGGTTTTGGCCAAGCCAGGTTCCATCACTCCGCATACGGAATTTGATAGCGAAGTCTATGTGTTGTCCAAAGAAGAAGGTGGACGCCACACTCCGTTTTTCAAAGGATACAAACCGCAGTTTTATATTCGCACCACTGACGTGACTGGCGAAGTAGAATTGCCGGAAGGCACTGAAATGGTGATGCCGGGTGACACTGTGAAGCTCAAGATCAAGCTTTTGGCACCTGTGGCCATGGAAGAAGGGATGCGCTTCGCCATTCGTGAAGGTGGCCGTACGGTCGGTGCCGGCGTCGCAACCAAGATTTTGAAATAGTTTTTGAGGGAATCGAGTGACGAGTCATCCGCCGGTTGGCGAATGACTCCCACGATCATTCTCTTGAAGAAGGGGATAAACAGGTACTTATAAAACGACGCAATGAAAAAGACAGAAACGACGCAGAATCTGCGTGTCAGGATTAAAATCAAGGCTTACGATCACAAGGTGATTGATCAGTCTGCCAGGAAAATCGTCGAAACAGCCGAACGTACCGGCGCAGTGATTACCGGTCCGGTGCCGCTGCCGACAGAAATCCACAAGGTGACCGTTAATCGTTCCACGTTCGTGCACAAGAACTCTCGCGATCAGTATGAGATGCGGGTACACAAGAGATTGATCGATATCGTCAACCCGACGGCCAAAACGATCGAGAACCTGACGAACCTGGATCTCCCCGCCGGAGTCGATGTCGAAATTAAAATGTAAGAGAATTCTTCTCTTCGGCACATTTCTTTGTTGCAACCTCTAGTGCTCGACGCTGTATTATGAAATACAGCTTACTCCGCGCTTCGGTTGCGCCTCGAACTGTACTCGAAGAGAAGAATTCTCAAAAACATTCGTTCAAGTCCCCCTTCATTTGGTAGAGTCTCCGGATGAGAAGTCAGGGATACTAAGCGAGCCAGGTTTTCCAAAAACCGCGGCTGTGTCTTAGCAGGACCAGCTTTTTATTTGTCACAGCATTATCCAAGATATAATACAGCCATGAAATTTCTCCTCGGCAAAAAACTCGGCATGACGACGCTCTTCGATGATACGAAGGGGGCCTTGAATGTGACCCTCATTACCTGCCAGGAAAATACGGTGACGCTCAACCGGACGTTCGAAAAAGATGGCTATCTGGCCGTGCAGCTCGAAATCGAAAAGACGGGCAAGAAAACCATCCGCAAAGAATTCCGCGTCGATAAGGCGGTGACGGTAGCAGCGGATCGCGCTGGTATGGTCAAGGAACTGGAGCAGTATCCGGTGGATGGGAAAGTGAATGTTTCTCTGTTTGAGGTAGGCGAGCGTGTGAATATCGCCGGTGTGACCAAAGCCAAAGGATTTCAGGGTACGGTGAAACGCTACGGATTCGCCGGAGGCCGCAAAAGTCATGGCGGCAAGCACGATTTGCGCAAGCCAGGATCCATCGGTGCGACTTTTCCGGAACACGTTGTGAAGGGACGTCGTATGGCGGGTCGTATGGGCGGTGCAAATATGACGGCTCTCAATCTGACGGTGGTATATATCAACGAGGCCGAAGGGCTGATCGGCGTGCGCGGCGCGGTACCGGGAGTGAATGGCCGGATTGTCAAAATAATGAGCGTGAAATAATATTCCTCGAATACTATGACCAAGGTGACTGTGAAAAATATAGCTGGGAAAGACGTGAAAGAAATCGAACTGAAAGATTTCGTTTTCAATGTGGCTTCCAATGACACATTGCTTCACCAGATATACGTTGCACAGACCGGGAACTTGCGTAAAGCCATCGCTCATACGAAAGATCGCGGCGAACGCAGCGGTTCAGGTATCAAGCCATGGCGTCAGAAGGGTACCGGACGTGCTCGTGCCGGTTCCGCTCAGAGTCCTTTGTGGCGCAAGGGTGGCGTGACGTTCGGTCCGACCAAAGATCGCAATTTCAGCAAAGATACGAACCAGAAGATGCGTCAGAAAGCGGTCATGATCGCTTTGAGCGAGAAACTGCGTTCCGGACAAATAATCGTTATGGATGCTTTGAATTATCCTGAAAAGAAGACGAAGTTGTTTTCGGAAACGTTACGGGCTTTCGGTATTACCGGGAAAAGTCTGATCCTCTCCCTGACTGGCGATGAACGTGCCTGTACGGTGATGAGTCGCAATATACCCAAGGTAGAAAATACGCCGACCGAAATGCTCAACGTGGTGCAGCTGCTCAATCGTGAATATCTGATTATCACGGAGGCGGGTATCAGGAATCTCGAGGCTCGTTTTATCGCCTGGGAGAAGCAAGGGACCAAATAATATAACCGTATGGCATTATTCAAGGATACAATCGAAGAGGTAAAAGAGAAGGTTGTGAAAACAGTGTCTTCTTCGAAAGTTTCTGCCGCCAAAAAAACGCTGACGGTCAAAGAAAGCCCCCTGGCGACCAGAATCCTGTCTCGTCCGCGTGTGACGGAAAAGTCGTACGCCCTGAACGCTCTCAATCAGTATGTTTTCGTAGTGACCAAGGAGGCGACGAAACAATCAGTGAAACGAGCCGTTGAAGAAGCCTATGCCGTAGAGGTGGAGAAGGTGCGTATCGTGAAGCTCCCTGCTAAGAAGCGTATTATGGGTAAGAATATCGGTACGAAAAGCGCCATCAAGAAAGCGATTATCAGTGTGGCGAAAGGACAGACAATAGAACTCTTTAAGGGCGGCATGTAAAGATATGGCAATCAAAATCTACAAAAAGAATAATGCGGGACGGCGCAATATGTCCGTGGTCAAGCCGGAGGGTGTGACTGATAGGGCTCCGGAGAAATCCCTTTTGACGCCACTACCGAAGAAAGCTGGTCGTTCAGGCGGGAAGATTTCCGTGCGTCATCAGGGTGGCGGTGCCAAGCGTCGCTATCGTATCGTTGACTTCCGTCAGGATAAATTGAATGTGCCTGGCCGGATCGCCAGTATTGAAAAAGACCCGAATCGTTCCGCTTTGATTGCCCTCGTACATTATGTGGACGGTGAAAAACGGTATGTGTTGGCTACGAATGGTATGCGCCAAGGTCAGGAAATTATTTCCGGAGAAGTGACGCCGATCGTCAACGGCAACCGTTTGCTGCTCAAGAATATCCCTATCGGAACCACTATCTGCAACATTGAAATGAAGATCGGCAAGGGTGGACAGATCGTGAGAAGCGCCGGGACGCAGGCATCACTCATGGCTCTCGATGGTCCGATGGCACAGATCAAATTGAGCTCGGGAGAAATCCGCTTGATCAGCAAAGAATGCTATGCTACGCTCGGACAAGTGAGCAATTTCGAACACAGCGCAGAAACGATCGGGAAAGCCGGGCGCGCTCGTCATATGAATCATCGTCCGGTAGTCCGTGGTAGCGCGATGAACCCTGTCGATCATCCGCACGGCGGCGGTGAAGGCCGTCAGCCGATCGGCATGCATCCGAAGACTCCATGGGGGAAGCCGGCACTCGGTAAGAAGACCCGCAAGAAAAAGAATGTCACCAACAAATACATCGTCAAGCGTCGTCAGAAGAAGTAGTATCATAATAGAGAGAAATATATGTCACGAAGTCTCAAAAAAGGTCCATACGTCGATCCTCGCGTGCTCAAGAAGCTCGAAGGAAAGCAACTCGGTGATCGTACTATTATCAAGACATGGTCGCGCTCATGCACTATCTCTCCGGAGATGACCGGTTTTACTTTCGGCGTGCACAATGGCAAGGATTTCATTTCTGTCTTCGTAACCGAAGAAATGGTAGGCCATAAATTGGGAGAGTTTTCCCCGACCCGCAAGTTCAGCCGTCATGGAGGAAAGATGCAGAAAGATTTGGAAACAGCGGCCAAGCAGCGTGACCTCGATGCCGCCAAAGCCGCCAAGAGTGCCACTCCAGCCGCTAAGAAATAACACATATGAATTTGTTTTTACCAGCACTGCGTTCGGAAGTAAAAATAAATTTTAGCCTCACTCACTTCGTTTGGTAATAGATATCGTTATGAAAGTACACGCTACCCTCACAAATCTCCGTATCGCTCCGCGTAAAGTGCGTCTCGTGACTCACTCTATTATCGGCGTGGATGCGCGCGAAGCCCTTCTCCAACTCTCCAAGCAGGTGAAGAAATCTTCTCAGCCGATCTATGATCTGGTGAAAAGCGCCATGGCCAATGCCACCAATAATAATGGATTGGACGAGGCGAACCTCTATGTTTTGGAGATTCGGGTGGGAGATGGGCTGCGTTTGAAGCGGTGGCTGCCGCGCGCGTTCGGCAGAGCCACTCCTCTGCTGCATCGCGGTTCCAATGTGACGGTGATTTTGGAAGAAAAAATAGAAGGCAAGAATCGTACTGCCAAGAAACAAGCGGCAGCAATTGTGACCGTCAAGGAAGAGGAGAGCACCGAATCGCAGGCAGAAAAAAAGATCGCTCAAGGCGCGAAAAATACGGAGAAAGTTGAATCTTTCAAAGGGGGTGTAACCAGCAATAAGACAGCCAGCGGCAAGGTAATCAAAAAAGTGTTTCAGAGAAAATCGGTTTAAATAAGAAAGCAAAACATCGCTATGGGCAATAAAGTCAATCCAACTGGCATCCGTCTCGGTATTACGACCACCTGGCAGTCACGCTGGTTCGGGAATAAGAAGACGTATAGCGCGCAGCTGCGCAAAGACGTGGAAATCCGCACGCTTATCATGAGCAAGTGGAAGGCCGCGGCGATCGCCTCAGTGCAGATTGACCGTTCTGCCAATGTGGTGAAGCTGTTTATCCTGACAGCCCGTCCGGGAGTACTCATCGGCCGCGGCGGTACCGGCATCGAAGATCTGACGCGCGCTATCAAAAAACAATTTTTCGCAGGCAAGAAAGTGGATCTCAAAGTGGAAGTGCAAGAAGTGAAGAGCCCGGAAACGAACGCCATGCTGGTTGGCCAGCAGGTAGCGGAACAATTGGAGAAACGTATGCCGTTTCGGCGCATTTTGAAAAGCATGCTGGATCAGGTGGAGGGCAATAAGACCGTGCAGGGCGTGAAGATAGAAATTTGCGGTCGCCTGGGAGGGGCTGAAATGTCTCGGCGCGAATGGTTGTCCCGTGGAAAAATTCCTTTGCATACGCTGCGCGCCGATATCGACTTCGCTCGGGCTGAGGCGCACACGACGTACGGTGTCATCGGAGTGAAGACATGGATTTACAAGGGTGAAAAGTTTGAAGAGAAAGAAAAAGAATAACGGAAGTATCCTATGTTAATGCCAAGAAAAGTAAAACATCGCAAGATCCACCGTGGCGGTTGGTCCGGGAGTCCGGCCACGCGCGGAGATAAGGTGAGCTTCGGAGGCTACGGCTTGAAGGCTGTAGAAGAAGGGCTGGTCTCAGCTCGTCAAATCGAGGCTGCGAGACGGGCTATGACTCGCTCGATCCAGCGCGGTGGCAAGGTATGGATCCGCATTTTTCCGGATAAGCCGATGACCAAGAAAGGCGAGCAGACGCCGATGGGGAAAGGAAAGGGCAGCGTCGATCATTTTGTCGCCAAGATACGCGCCGGAAAAGTTCTCTTCGAACTCGATGGCATTTCCAAGAAAGATGCGGCTGAGGCCATGCGTTTGGCGTCCCACAAGCTGGCGATCAAAACAAAATTCGTGGAACGACAATAAGAGGAGTGAAAAGTTCATAAAGTCGTAGAGTCGAAAGCCTATAAAGTTCATAAAGTTGATCGAAGGTATGAAAGCAAAAGAATGGCGGGAAAAATCAGACGGGGAGCGCGAGAAAGCGCTGCTCGAGTTAGCCGGCAAGGCTCGCAAGCTGCGGTTTGATTTGGCGACTCGGGAAACAAAAATCCACAGCGAGTATAGAAAAATCCGGAAAGATGTCGCTCGTCTGATGACGCTCAAGCAGGAGGCGCTGCTTTCAATTAATGTAGACTAAGCATATGAAAAAAGTGATACCGGCAATGGAAAAAGCGAACAAGGCGCCCCAGTGGAGCGGCGTGGTCGTGAGCAACAAAATGGACAAGACGATCATCGTGGCCGTGGATACGCTCAAGACCCATCCCAAGTACCTGAAACAGTATCGTTCCACGAAGCGATACAAGGTGCATGTCGAAGAAAATAAGTACGCCCTCGGAGAGAAAGTAGTGTTTCAAGAGTGTCGTCCGGTCAGCCGTGATAAGCGCCATAAGATTGTCGCCGCATAATAAGAAAAGTATTCTATGATCCAAGCAGAATCAAAATTGATGGTAGCGGACAACAGTGGCGCGAAAATGATCAAGTGCTTCAAGGTGCTTGGTGGCACGAGACGGCGCTATGCAGGACTCGGCGATATCGTGGTAGCTTCCGTGAAGTCGGCTGAACCGCGCGGCATCGTGAAAAAGGGCGAAATCGTGAAAGCGGTGATCGTCCGTCAGGTCAGATCGCATCGTCGCAAAGACAATTCCTATATCCGTTTTGATGAGAACGCTGCCGTCATTCTCGATGCCAACAATATCGACCCGAAAGGGACACGTATTTTCGGGCCAGTAGCGCGCGAATTGCGAGAGAAAGGCTTCGCGAAGATTGTCTCGCTGGCTCCGGAAGTTTTATAAATATACCTATGAAGATCAAGAAAGGCGACCAAGTGGAAATAACAGCAGGGAAAGATTCCGGTAAGCGCGGAGAAGTTCTGTATGTGTTTCCGAAATTGGAAAAGATAGTGGTCAAGGGCGCGAATATCGTGAAGCGTCATATCAAGGCGCGGCGCGATGGCGAGAAAGGACAGCGTATCGAAAAAGAAGCTCCTTTCCATGTCTCCAACGTGATGCTCGTGTGTCCTCATTCCGGGAAGTTGACGCGGATCGGATACAAGATCGAGGGCGGAGAAAAAGTGCGGATCAGCAAGAAGTCGGGCAAGGTCATCTAATCCAACAAGCGTGTAGCGGAAGATTTCGTATGAAAATGTTACAGAAGAAACAATTGTATACTGAAAAGGTAGTGCCTGCCTTGAAGAAAGAGCTTGGCATCAAGAACCCGATGGCTGTTCCGCGTGTGGGAAAAATCGTGGTGAACATCGGTACGGGGAAAATTCTGAAAGATTCGAAACGAGTAGAAGACGCGATCGCCTCCCTGGAAGTGATTACCGGGCAAAAGGTGCTGCCGACGAAGGCGCGCAAGGCTATCGCCGGTTTCAAGACCCGAGAAGGATTGGAAATAGGCGCTCGAGTGACGCTTCACGGTAAGCGCATGTGGGATTTCTTGGATCGCCTGGTGAACGTCGCTTTGCCACGGGTACGCGATTTCCAGGGTATTCCGAAAAGCGCCATCGATCAGAGCGGCAACTGCAATATCGGCATCAAAGAGCATCTCGTGTTTCCAGAAATCATTCCTGAAAAAGTCCAGCATATTTTCAGTTTCCAAGTGAATATCGTTACGACAGCCAAGAATAAACAGGAAGGTGAAGCATTGTTCCGTCTTCTCGGATTACCGCTCGAACAAGGTGAGGTAAGAAGGGAAAAGTAATATATCGAAATTTATATGGCAAAGACATCTACAGCAGCAAGAGCACTCAAAACCCCGAAATTTTCAACCCGGATTGTGAATCGGTGTTGGAAGTGTGGTCGTAAACGCGGGTACCTGCGCAAATATGATGTGTGTCGTATCTGTTTCCGTGAACTCGCCAACAGCGGCCAGATTCCCGGAGTGAAGAAGTCGTCTTGGTAAAGCTAAAAGCTAGATAAAGAATATGTTAGATCCAATCGCAGACATGTTAACGAGAATTCGCAACGCGCAGGCTGCCGGTCACGCATCGGTTTCCATGCACGCTTCGAAGATAAAATTCGTTCTTGCTTCAATCCTGGAGCACGAGGGATTTGTCGGCCGCGTTGAGAAACAAACCGCGGAAGATGCGCATGAGAACTTGTGTATCTGGCTTAAATATACTCAAGTTTCTCCAACGAAAAAAGTCCCGGCTATCCAGGAATTGACGCGTGTCAGCAAACAGGGGTGCCGTATCTACGTCAAGAAGAGCGAAATCAAAAAGGTGAAGAACGGCTACGGTATCGCGATCGTGTCTACTTCCCAGGGGGTGATGACCGGAACGGAAGCCTATCGGCGCGGTTTGGGTGGGGAATATATCTGTCGAGTGTGGTAAAAAATGAGCTTGTAGGTGGTAGCTTCTTAGCTTGTAGGAGAATATCTTTTCTCACAAAGCTAAAATCTAAGAAGCTACTAGCTACCAGCTAATAAGCTAAAATTATGAGTAGAATCGGAAAAAAACCAGTGAGCATCCCCAGCGGCGTAGAGATACGGCTTGCTCTCAACGTGATCACCGTCAAAGGACCGAAAGGCACACTCGAGTTCGCTCATCCCCGTGAAGTGAAGGTGGCTGTGGCCGAGAATGAGGTGGTGGTGACGAAAGTCGGCGATACCAAGAAGGCTCAGGCTATCTGGGGAACGACCGCGAAATTGGTTGCCAACATGATCATCGGAGTAACCAGCGGGTTCCAGAAGCAGCTCGAACTGAACGGTGTCGGATTCCGTATGGCGGCGGCAGGCAAGAAACTGACCTTGGCGCTCGGTTTCTCTCATCCGGTGGAGCAGATACTGCCCCTGGACTTGGAAGCAAAAGTGGAAAATAATATTCTGACTATTTCTGGTATCGATAAGCAAAAGGTGGGCGAGATGACAGCCGTTATCAGAAAGCTCAAGCCGGTCGAGCCATACAAGGGAAAAGGTTTCCGTTATGTAGGGGAAGTCGTCCGTCGTAAAGAGGGGAAGAAGGCCACGGCCTAATGAATTTTTGTAAACACTTTTGAGTATGTTAAAGCGAGAAATGAAAAAGGTGAAGCGATTTGAACGGAAGCGCCGCGTTCGTGCCAAGCTGGTTGGGACGGCGACCCGTCCTCGTCTTTCGGTATTTCGCAGTTTGAAAAATATTTCCGTGCAGGCTATCGACGATGTGGCAGGAAAGACGATCGCTCAAGCCAATCTGGCGCTCCTTGGCAAAAAGGCCAAGCATACGGTGGAGGGTGCGGCTTTGGTGGGAACGGAAATCGCGACGCAATTGATGAAACTGGATGTCAAGACGGCCGTCTTTGATCGCTCCGGGTACCGCTATCATGGCAAGGTCAAAGCGCTGGCTGAAGCGGCGCGTGCCGGCGGACTGGAGTTTTAAGTGGTGCTAATAATCGAGAATTCACGTATTTTATGGTAAAGCAAGGAAAAAAAATGGGGAGACGCGAGAAACCGGAGTTTGATCAAAAGCTCCTCAATTTGGCGCGCGTGACACGTGTGGTAAAAGGAGGTCGGCGTTTCCGTTTTCGTGCGACGCTCGTTATCGGTAATCGTAAGGGCAAGGTGGGCGTAGGCGTCGCTAAGGGTTCCGACGTGTCCGATGCCATCCAGAAAGCATTCAATGATGCCAAGAAAAATATGGTCACTATCGAACTGAACGGTTCGACTATTTCTCATGATGTCGCTGCCAAACTGGGAAGCGCGCGAGTGCTTCTGAAACCAGCTTCTGAAGGACGCGGTATTATCGCCGGTGGAGCCGTGCGCTCCGTAGTGAACCTGCTCGGTGTCAAAGATATCGTTTCCAAATCTCTCGGTGCTTCGAATCCTCTCAATGTCGCGCGCGTGACCGTGAAAGCGCTCCTGATGCTGAAACCGCCGCGAGCTCCTCGAGCCGTGAAAGAAGCAGCGGTCGTTGAAACTCCAGTAGCCTAATGTGATCTCGTAAGCGATAAATATATGCAAATTCATCAACTCACTGTTGCGAAGAAGAAATTACGCAAGCGCATCGGGCGTGGTGGCAAGCGTGGAACGACGGCTGGACGCGGAAGCAATGGTCAGAAATCACGTTCAGGCGCATCGGTTGATCCTTTGTTCGAAGGTGGCCGTTCGACGTTCTTGGAACGTTTGAAAAAAGTCCGTGGCTTCAAATCGATTCATCCGAAGAAATGCGTTATCAAGCTTTCTGCTCTTGAGGGCGCCTACGCGGATGGCGAGATCGTTACCCTGGCTACTCTGATGGAGAAAAAACTGGCTCCGAAAGCAGCGCTGGCTCGCGGTGTCAAGATTGTGGCCACCGGGGAGCTGACGAAAAAACTGACGTTAGGAAAAGATGTGGCTGCTTCAGAGAAGGCGCAAGCTTCCTTCCAGACCATTGCTGAGTAATAAGCAGACAGACTTCGAGAGAAATTTTAAGTGATTTTTTCTGTCATGCGTGAAACCTTGCTGAATATTTTTCGCATAAAAGACCTCCGGAATAAGATCTTGTTTATTCTCGGCTTGCTGGTCATTTATCGGATGGCTGCCAATATCCCTCTTCCCGGAGTGGATGTTTTGGCGCTGAAACGGCTTTTTGAGCAGAATGCTTTCCTGGGACTGCTCAACGTTTTTTCTGGCGGAGGGCTTTCCAACATTTCGATCGTACTTTTGGGTGTCGCGCCATATATCACGGCCTCTATCATCATGCAGCTTTTGACGACCATCGTTCCCAGTCTGGAGCGGCTGTACAAGGAAGAGGGGGAAATAGGCCGACAAAAGTTCAATATGTGGACGCGCTGGATTACGCTACCTTTGGCCGCGCTGCAGTCTTTCAGCATGCTTTCACTGCTGCGCTCACAGAATATTTTGGGGGATATTACGCCGTTCAGTATGGCAGTGATTATTGTCAGCGCCACTGCCGGAACCATCTTTCTGATGTGGCTCGGCGAACTGATTACGGAAAAGGGTCTCGGCAATGGAGTTTCGATCATTATTTTCGCCGGCATCGTATCCAGTTTGCCGACGGGTATCTCGCGCTTTGTCGCTACGTGGGATCCTTCACAGGTTTTCACGTATTTCTTGTTCATTGCGGTAGCGGCGGTGACGGTGGCCGGAGTGATTTTTGTCAATGAGGGGCAGCGGACGATACCGGTAGCGTATGCCAAGCGCGTGCGTGGCGCGCAGGTGTACGGCGGCACCGCAACGCACTTGCCTTTGCGGGTCAATCAAGCGGGTGTCATCCCGATTATTTTTGCGGTATCGCTTATCCTGATTCCGACGATGGTAGCCAATTTTATGACGCAAAACAGCCATGCGAAAATCGCGGACATCGCTCTCAATGTCAGTGCCTGGTTGCAGAACCAATGGGTGTATGGATCGCTCTATTTCTTTTTGGTTGTGGTGTTCACCTATTTTTATACGGCAGTCGTTTTCGACCCGGTGAAGATTGCGGAAAATCTCCAAAAACAAGGCGGCTATGTTCCGGGTATCCGTCCTGGCAATACGACGGCGGAATACCTGTATCACATCATCAATCGTATTACGCTGGCCGGCGCCTTTTTCTTGGGTTCCATCGCCGTGCTCCCTCTCATTATCCAGGGGATGACGGGCATCAAGGCTTTTTCTATCGGGGGCGTGAGCATCTTGATCGTCGTATCGGTTGTGCTGGAAACAGTGAAGCATGTGCAGAGTCAGCTGACGATGCGCAGTTACGAGTCCTTTTAGAAGAATGCGGATGATGGGCTCGCGTCGTTCATGTGTGCATTTTTTACTATTGAGTTTTGGAAAATTCCTACCTATCCGGTAGATGAGACGGGGAAATTAAAAAATTGTCTTTCAATCACATGCCTCTCAAAGATACCTATATTTTGCTCGGTTCAGCCGGAAGCGGTAAAAGTACGCAAGCCGAACTTTTGAAAAGCTCTCTGCATTTGGTCCATATCGATATTGGATCGGAATTGCGTGCCGTAGCATCGCAAAATACGGCACTCGGGCAGCAGGTCAATGATATTATCAACAAGCAGCACGCTCTGATACCGGATGAGATTATTGCTTCCGTGCTTTCGGATGCTCTCCACTCTGTCCCTCAGTCAGTCGGTGTTCTCATCGATGGGGCGCCGCGGCGAGAAAGTCAGATTGAGAACGTGCTTGATGTCTTGGAAGAAACAGGCAGGGAGTTGAATACGGTGATTTTTATCGACGTGCCGGAAGCAGTTTCTGTCGAGCGCATTTCCAAGCGTTATGCCTGCGAGGAATGCAAGCGAACGTATATTTTGGGAAAAAATCTCATTGATAATCATGCTCCTTGCCGGTATTGCGGGGGAACCATTTCTCAGCGACAGGATGATACGGAGGCAGGCGTGCGTAAACGGCACCAAATCTTTCGCGAAGAGACGTACCCGGTGGTACAATATTTTAAATCCACGGGGCATCTGCTGTCTGTGGATGGCAATCAAGAAACATACAAGGTCTTCAGATTTATTTTGGAACACGTGCGTCCTGAGTAGCCTATGACCGTAGTAGCCTATGACAAACGATTGGATCAAAACAGACGATGAAATCGCTCGCCTGAAGGAATCAGGAGTGCGTTTGGCATGGGTTTTGGAAACGATCATGGCTTCCGTACGTCCCGGAATGACTACCAAAGAAATAGATCGGCTGAGCGAGCGTTTGATTTTCGAACAAGGAGGGATTCCGATTTTCAAGGGGTACGGAGGTTCTGGGCGCCCGTTTCCGGCGACGCTGTGCACCTCGCTCAATGAGGAAGTCGTGCATGGTATACCGAGCAAGAAAAGAATCATCCGAGAACACGATCTTTTGAAGCTGGATATCGGGATGCGTTATGCCGGCATGGTGACCGATATGGCGCGTACCGTCAAAGTCGGAACGGTAACGCCCCAGGCAGAGAAGTTGGTAGCGGTGACCGAAGAGAGTTTGCGACGGGGGATTGCCGAGCTACGCCCGGGCGCCCGGATTTCGGCGTACGCACGAGCCGTTCAGAGTTTCGTGGAAGCCAACAATTTTTCGGTCGTGCGCGATCTCGTCGGTCATGGTGTCGGATATGAACTGCATGAAGATCCGCAGATACCAAATTATGTCTCACCGGAGATGCATGATTTCATTCTTCAGCCAGGTATGACGCTGGCGCTGGAGCCGATGATCAATATTGGCACCTACCGGGTGAGGGTCGCTCCGGACGACTGGACGTTTATCACGGCGGACGGCAAGTGGAGCGCTCACTTCGAAGACACGGTGGTGATCACGGACACGGGCGCGGAAGCGGTGACGAGAATTGGCATTGAGTAGTACGTATGATGTATCACGCGCATACTACATGATTCATGATACCGTATACGCTTTTTGTTTTTAGATACAACATATTATAGAGTTACATTGATGAAGAATGAAAAAGCTAACTATCTCGGCGTAGATTGGGGCGCCACGAATATCGGGGTGGCTTTGGCGCACCAGGAAACGGGCGTGGCGCTGCCGTATGCCACGCTTCCGAATGACAAGAATGCGCTCTCTGCTCTGGGCAAGATCATTGCCGCCGAAGCGATCGGTACCGTGATCATCGGGGTGCCTGTCTATGCCCATCAGGCAAAAGGAGAGCACCCGGGCGAAACATTCGGCAAGCTGCTGGCCGAGTCTTTTCCAGTGCGCGTCGAGTATCAGAATGAGATGTTCACGACCAAAATGGCTCAGGCCAATCTGCTGGAGCAGGGAATCAAGCATTCCTCCAAAAACAATGATGAGGAAGCGGCACGGCTTATCTTAGAGGGATGGCTGAGCGCCCGCCGCTAAGGATGTCTGCCTTACGGGTGATGGAAGGATATTTTTTGGGTTTGCCTTCATTTATGCTACAATGGAAATGTAATTTGTGAGTTTTATGGCCGTATGGAACAACCGTTTCTTTCGGTGATCATCCCTGCTTACAAGGAGGGGGAGCGCATCGGACGCAATCTGCTCGAAATAGACAAGTATCTCAAGGGAAAAAGCTATACATACGAAATCGTTGTCATTGTTGATGGTTCTCCGGACAATACCGCGGAGGTGGCTCGCAATTATGCTTTGCAAATCCCGCACGTGCGCATTATTGAAAATACGGAGAATTACGGCAAGGGGTATGTCGTGCGACAGGGACTGCTCGCGGCAGTGGGGAAGTGGCGGCTGTTTTTGGATGCTGACGGTTCGACTTCGATCACGCACCTCGATTCTTTCGAAGCGCAGTTCGCGGCCGGGTATGACGTGATTATCGGATCGCGCAAGATCGAGGGCTCTTTTATCCAGGTGCACCAAGCCAAGTATCGCGAAATTATGGGTGAAGGGGGAAACTGGCTGATCCGCATTGTCTTGGGACTGTGGAGCTATCCGGACACGCAATGCGGGTTCAAAATCCTGTCCGACACGGCCGCGAACGAAATCGCCAAACGGATGGTAGTCAATCGTTTCGGCTTTGATTTCGAACTCATCGTGCTGGCTCTCAAACTCGGATTCAAGATCAAACAAATGCCGGTGCGTTGGATGAATGAAGAGGGTTCCACGGTGAAACTGACTGGTCCGAACGGGTTCATTCAAGTGCTGATCGATTTGTTCAAAACGAAATGGCGTTTTCTGACCGGCGCCTATCATATCGGTGAATATACGAAAAAGAAAGTGATTATCGCCTAGGGCATCTCTCTATTGGTGTTCGCGTAACAAACAAAAAAATCAATGTCACACGAGGAAGGAAAAAAAGAAAGGAAAGCGGTCTCGTACGAATCAGAGTTGCGCCAGGATATCGTGACGGGCGATTGGGTGGTCATCGCTACGGGACGAGCCAAGCGGCCGCATGACTTTGCGCAGTTTGAACGTGCCGTGACGGATGAGGAGCATGACCCCTTCGCGGATCCGGAAGTCAGCGGTCAGGAGAAAGACACGCTGATTTACCGACGCGAAGATGGAGAGTGGAGCCTGCGTGTTTTTCCGAATAAATACCCGGCATTTTCTCGTGGCAAAGCAGCGAAAGAGATCTCGGAGGGGCCATATTTTGCCATGACCGGTGTCGGTTATCATGAACTGATAGTGACGAGGGATCCGCGCAGATCGCTGGCGCTCCTTGATGCGTGGCAGGGCGCGGAGGTATTTGATGCCTATCAAGAGCGGTACCTCGATCTCATGAACAAGAAAAGCGTCAATTATATCCAGATTTTCCATAATCATGGCAAAGAAGCCGGAGCCTCTCTGGCTCATCCTCATTCGCAGTTGTTGGCGATCCCGGTCATTTCGCCGTACATCAGTCTGGAACTGAATGGAGCGGAGCAATACTATAAGAGCAATAAGCACAAGGTCTACGGGGTGATGACAGAATTCGAGAGCGAAACGAAGAAACGGGTGCTGTATGAGAATGAGCATTTCATCGCTTTTTGTCCTTTTGCCTCCCGGGCGGCTTTTGAGATTTGGGTGGTGGGCAAGCGGACGAATCCGTATTTTGAACGGATTACTGATGAGGAGAAATTCGCTCTGGCGGAAGTGATGCAAAAGGCGCTTTTCTCGATTTACCGTGGTTTGAATGATCCGCCGTATAATTTTTACATCCATACCGCGCCGTGCGATGGGAAAGAATACCCGCATTACCAGTGGCACATCGAGATTTTGCCGCATACGGCTACCTGGGCCGGCTTCGAACTCTCTACGGGAATAGAGATCTCGACCATTCAACCGGAGGTCGCTGCACAGTATTTACGGGAGCAATTGAATCAATAAGCCGCAACCGATCAGCGTATGCCCGGCAGGAGAATGTCGACTGGGCTTGAGGAAAGGGGTTGCATTGAAACAGAAGAAAAAATAACAGTAACTCATAAGCTTTCACAACTTGTCATAAGATAAAGTTGTCGAAGTTTCACTGATCGGATATGCAGAAGTTTTATGTCGTGGGGAATTTGAAAATGAACATGCTGTCACGCGAGGAAGCTTTGCAGTATCTTACCGTGCTCAGTCGCGAAGCCGGGGACAAAGAATATGAGCATGTGGTCGGAGTGCTTTGCCCATCGTTCATTTATCTGACGCAATTCGATCGTTTGCCGAAGAGCATCAAGAAGGGCGCTCAGAATCTTTTTCCGGAAAAGAGTGGCGCGTATACGGGGGAGATTTCCCCGGTCATGCTGAAGGATGACGGGGTAGAGTATGTCATTGTCGGCCATAGCGAACGGAGAAAATATGGAGGCGAGACCGATGAGATGATTCGCGAGAAAGCTCTCGCGGCACTCAAGTCCTATATGACGCCTATCGTGTGTATCGGAGAGACGGAGACGGAGCGGCGGGCGGAAAAGACGGAGAGTGCCCTCTCGGCGCAAGTACGGACTCTTTTTTTCGGCTGTTCTAAAACGCAAGCAGAAAAAATGATCATCGCTTATGAACCGCGCTGGGCGATCGGTACTGACGCTGTGCCGACTACGGCGGAGATCTTTCGGGTTAGAGTGCTGCTTCGCAAACTGCTGACAGACATGTTCGATCTGCAGACGGCGGAGAGGATTGCGATTCTGTATGGTGGATCAGTGAAGAGTTCCTTTCTGGGATCGGTGTCGTGGGAAGCGGAGATGGATGGGGTCCTGGTCGGGCGGGAGAGTCTTTTCCCGTATGAACTGGTGAAGATGATGGGATTGTTTGAAGAGGAGGCCAAGCGCAAATTGGCAAAAATGTAATCTGCGTAGCACATCGCATCCTATGTTAGTGAATGTCAAGACAATGCTCGAGGAAGCCAAGGCTGGCAAATATGCTGTAGGGGCTTTCAATACGGTGAACCTGGAAACGACCCGCGCCATTATCGAAGCGGCCAAGGAGCTCTCTTCGCCGGTCATCGTGCAGCTGACGGAGAAGACGTTCGATTATGCCGGCGGTCGGGCGATTTTTCATTTGATCAAGAATATCGCTGAGTTTTATGCGGCTGAGATCCCGATCGGCATCCACCTTGATCACGGAAAAAGTTTCGAGGTGGTGGAACGCGCCATGGACATTGGATTCACTTCGGTGATGTATGATGGATCGCGGAAAGAATACGTCGACAATCTCATGACTACCAAGAAAATTGTTGAAATCGCTCACGCCCGAGGCGTCGTGGTGCAGGCAGAGCTGGGCAACGTCCCGTATTTGGGGGAGATGCAGATGGAAAACATCGATTGGACGAAATATATGACTGATCCGGATCAGGCGGCGCAATTCGTGACAGAGACCGGCATCGATACGTTGGCGGTGGCTATCGGCAATGCGCATGGGTTTTTTCGCGAGCGCAGTGAACCGGATTATGCTCGATTGGCTTCGATCGCAGAACGCGTCTCTTTGCCGCTGGTCATGCATGGAGCTTCCGATTGGCATAATGGTCGGGTGACAGAAGTGATCAACCGCGGTATCAGCTGCTTCAATGTGGATACGGCGCTGCGGCTGGCTTTTATCGGCGGACTGCGCGAAGCCCTGCTGGCCGAGGAGGAAACCGATTTACGGAAAGTTCTGACCAAAGCCAAAGAACATACTAAGGAAGCGGTGAAAGAAAAAATGCTCGCTTTCGGCAGCGCGGGCAAAGCGCGGATCATGAATCAACCATAACAAGCAACAATATGGAAAAGATAAGAATCGCCATCAATGGTTTCGGGCGGATCGGTCGAGCAGCCTTCAAAATCGCTCTTGAAAAGCAGGATATTGAAGTGGTTGCTATCAACGATCTGACGAGCGCGGACATTCTCGCTCATCTGTTGCGCTACGATACCGCGTACGGACACTATCGAAAATCAGTAGGCGTGAGCGATGGGCAGCTGATGGTGGAAGGAAAGGCATTCCCCGTATATGCGGAACCGGATCCTAAAAAACTGCCTTGGAAGGAGCTGGCTGTCGATGTGGTGCTCGAATGCACCGGGCGTTTTACGGATCAGGTGACAGCCGGACAACATATCACGGCAGGAGCGAAGAAGGTGATTCTTTCGGCTCCAGCCAAAGGAGAAGACGATTCCGTCCCATCCTTTTTGATGGGGGTCAATGAGCACGACTACGCGAATGAAACGGTCATTTCCAATGCTTCATGTACGACCAATTCGTTGGCACCGGTGGCGAAAATACTCAGTGACGTGTTCGGTATCGAGAAGGCGCTCATGACGACGATTCACTCATATACTGGAGATCAGAATATTCAGGATGGTCCGCATAAGGATTTGAGGCGGGCTCGAGCTGCCGCGCAGAATATCGTGCCGACCACGACAGGAGCCGCCCTCGCCGTGACGCAGGTGATTCCGCAGCTCGAGGGGCTTTTCGACGGTATTTCCGTGCGCGTACCGACGATCGTCGTGTCACTTTCGGACTGTACCTTTCTTTTGAAGCGTAAAACGACCAAAGAAGAAATCAATCAAGTGTTGAAAGATGCTGCGCATTCTGCGCCATATCGTACCGTATTGGCGGTCACGGATGAACCGTTGGTATCATCGGATTTTATTGGCAACCCGCACTCGAGCATCGTGGACTTGTCCATGACCAAGGTGGTGGATGGGGATCTGGTCAAGGTGATCGCGTGGTATGATAATGAATGGGGATATTCGAATCGTTTGGTAGAGTTGGCAGCGCTGGTCGGGTAAATCATGTGTGAAAAGATTATGGCAAAAGCTCCGAAGGAACAGGAGGCTCTCGAAGAGAGCAGGCAACGGTTGCAAGAAATTGCTGGGATACAGTTTGGCGGGCTTTCGGATGACGAAATTCTCCATTTTTTGGCTGAGCGCAAACGTCTTTCCGATCTCGAACGTGAGTATGAGAAAGCACAGGAAGAGGAGGCAGAGCGTTTCAAACGAGAAAAATCAGCCGCGGCGTTGAAAGTATCGGAAAAAAAGAAAGCCGCGATTTTGAAAAAAATTGAGGTACTCAATCAGTCTATTACTCCGGAGAAGCAGGATGATGACCTCTTGGTGCTGGTCGCAGAGCGGAGAGCGCTGGAAAAAGAATTGGCAGCAGCGGGAGGAGAAACGGTTTCCGAGACAGGCGAGGCGATGCCTGAGCCTCGCGCTCCCGCACCAGTTGCGGTTGCGGAAGAGGCACTCCCCGCAAAGGCACTGGTGCCGCCGAGAGAAACGGTACCGGAGATTGCTCCCGAAGAACCAAAAGAGACAGAGGGAGATGGTGGACAGGAAACAGGAGGAGAAACGGCGGTGGAAACGCCCCCACAGGGATTTCAGCAAGCGGTTCGTTTTGGGAATGAGAAAATTTCGGATCATGGGATCGAAGGAGGGACGGAATTTGACCGTTATTTCAACCAGTTGCAAAGCAATGTCGGCTCTCTTGGAGAATTGCTGCAGGCGTTGCCGTTGAATGCCAAAAAGAACAAAGCCTTCATGCTGAAAGTGGCAGAGATTGATCCTGCGTATGCCATGCATTATGCGGACAAAGAGACTCTCAAGAGAGATGAAGATTTCAATGTGCGTATCGCCGCCTTGAATAACCCGCGCAATTCCGGCAATGCCCTCTCTGAAATGTTGCCCGAAGCCAGGACGTCGAAAGTCCTCTTGGTGGCCGTGAAACAGGATTATCGCAATGTCAGGTTTATCCAGCCTGATATGGCGGACTATGATGAGATGCTCGATATAGCGAAAAAAACGACCCTGGAGAAAGTGAAGAGTCTCAAGGAGGCAGCCGATATTACGGTGCTTGTTCCAAGATTGTTGCAGCAGGACAAGCCATTCATGCTTCAGGTGAAAGCGATGACAGATCCGCAGTGAGGAGCGTAGGTTTTCCATAGAGACCAGGAAAATATGTATGATGTCGTGATAAAAAACGGAATGGTCATCGACGGCAGCGGCCGTCCGATGTATCGTGCCGATGTTGCCGTCAAAGAAGGGCGTATTGTTCTGATAGGTGATTTGGCGCATACTCAGGCACAGAAAGTAATCGATGCGGAAGGACAGTATGTCACTCCAGGCTTCGTGGATGTCAACAACCACTCCGACACCTATTGGCAACTGTTCACGAATCCGGGATTAGAAAGCCTTCTCTATCAGGGTGTGACCACGATTATCGGCGGGAATTCCGGATCATCGCTCGCCCCGCTCGCCCACCCGGATATTATCCGTTCTATCCAGAAATGGACTGACGTAGAGAAAATCAATTTCAATTGGCTTTCGATGAAGGATTTTTTACGGGAAGTAGAACGACGGAAACTAGCGATTAATTTCGCTACGTTGGTGGGGCACGGAACGATTCGTCGTGGCGCTATGCGGGATAAATCACGGACAATCACGCCGGATGAGATCAACGCGATGCAGAAGATGCTGAAAAGAGGCATGCAAGAAGGAGCGATCGGGCTTTCCACGGGGCTGATGTATACGCATGCGCGCGGTGCCAGGACACGAGAATTGTCCCTGCTCGCGAAAACGGCCATGTCTTTCGGCGGAGTGTACGCGACCTATGTACGCGATGAAGGGAAAGAGTTGGTCGCGTCGGTGGAGGAAGCGATCTCGGTAGCTCGTGACGCTGACGTTCCTCTGCATATTTCCCATCTCAAAGCGGTAGGGAAAAGTAACTGGCATTTGATGGACGAGGTGTTCAATCTGATCGAAACGGCGGCACTCAATGATATAGCGATCAGTTTCGACGTGTATCCTTATACGACCACTGGTTCGGTCCTGTATACGCTATTGCCGGAATGGATCACCGGAGAAGGGCGCAAAATGATGCTGGAGCGCTTGAAGGATCCCGGAGTAAGAAGTACCGCTTTGCGTGACATGGGGCAAAAGGAAATAGATTATTCACAAATTATCATTTCCTCATCGAAGCTGAGCAAAATGATGTCGCGACGAAAAATTTCGGATATTGCGACCCTGCAAGGAAAAACCCCGGAAGAGACGGTGCTGGATCTGCTGATTGCCAGCAATGGTCAGGCCATAGTTTCTTTCGAGGCGCTTTCAGAGAAAAATGTTTTGAAAGCTATCCAGCATCCATTTTCGATCATCAGCAGTAACGGTGCCGGTTATGCGGTAACGCATGCGACGACTGGTAACTTGGTACACCCGCGCAATTTTGGCACGTTTCCGAAGGTCTTTGCTGAATACGTGCGCACGCGGCAGGCTCTCAGCTGGGAAGAAGCGGTTCATAAGATGAGCGGCAAGCCGGCTCTGAAATTTCAGCTGGAAAAAAGAGGTCTTTTACAGCAGGGATATTTCGCCGATATCGTCATCTTCGATCCGGAGACGATTGCGGATAGAGCGACCATGGAGGATCCGTATCAATATGCGACGGGCATCTCGGCTGTGCTTGTCAACGGGTCTATCGCTCTTGAGGACGGGGAAATGTCCTCCGGGGAACGGCATGGCATGGTCTTGAGAAAAAGCAAGGGTTGGTTCGAATGGTAGGACAGGAACAGGGCCGCGCATACCCCCGCTCCTGCCGCTTCGCTCCGGAGTCCTTCTCGGGGGCTTTTTTGTTTTCAACGGCAAAAGGTGTAGAATAGAAGATATTCTTTTTCACGGGACACTATGCTGCAAGAATCTTTTTTCAAGAATAAGCGTATTACCGTATTCGGACTCGGCCTCAATATGGGCGGCGTCGGTACGGTGAGGTTTCTTGCGGAGCATGGGGCGCGTGAAATCATCGTGACGGACATCAAGTCGCGCGAGGAACTGGAACCGGCTGTCGTGAAACTGGCCAAGTACAAGAACATCACTTATATTTTTGGTCAGCATCGGCCGGAAGATTTTACGCGCGTGGATATGGTGATCAAAAACCCTGTTATTCCATGGACGAATGAATATATACAATTGGCCAAAAAAAATCATGTACCGGTAGAGATGGACTCCAGCATCTTTTTTGCTTTGTGCAAAGCGCCGATTATCGGCGTGACAGGGACAAAGGGCAAGACAACGACAGCAAGCTTGATCGCGCACATATTAGAAAAATGTGGAAAACAGGTGGTGCGTGTCGGGATCGGTCAGATCGGAGTACTCTCCGCGCTCGAGAAAATAACGTCCGAGAGCGTCGTGGTGTTCGAGCTTTCTTCGTGGCGTCTGTCTGCGCTGGCGCATCTCAAGAAAAGCCCTCATATAGCGGTTTTTACCAATCTTTACCCTGATCACCTCAATTATTATAAGACGATGGAAAGCTACGGAGCCGACAAGAGAAATATCTTCCTTTTTCAGAAGAAAAAGGATGTTACGCTTGCTAATGCCGAAAATGAAGAGGTTCGTGCCTTGGTGCAAGACGCGCCGGCTTCGCTGATCTGGTTTGGGGTAAGTCAGGATATCGATGGTGACGGTGTCTGGCGAGAAGGGGAGAGGTTATTCGTCCGGCAGGGAGAAAAACAGAGCGTCCTGATGTCTCTGGAACAGGTGCCTCTCAAAGGAGAACATAATATCGGGAACGTGCTCGCCGCCGCTCTCGCCGCTCTCGCTTTTGGATTGTCTCCAGAGCAGGTGAGCGCTGGGATCAAGAGCTTTCCCGGAGTGTCTCATCGGCTTGAATTGGTAGCGGAAAAAAATGGCGTGCGGTATTACAATGATACGGCAGCAACGATTCCCGAAGCGGCGATCGCGGCACTCCGTTCTTTTGCCGAACCGGTGATCTTGATTGCCGGTGGGAGCGACAAGCGTTTGACATTCGATGCGTTAGCGAAAGAGATTCTTGACCGTTCCAAAGGGCTGATCCTGTTGAAGGGGGCAGCTACAGAAAAATTGACCCAGGCATTGAAGGCATGTCTTCCAGAAGCGGAGAAAAATCGTCCGATCACGGTAGTGGAAAGCATGGCAAAAGCAGTAGAATTGGCTTCGCGTAGCGCTGAGCCGGGGGATATAGTGCTGCTGTCGCCAGGCGCGACCAGCTTTGGTCTCTTCCAAAACGAATTCGATCGCGGTGATCAATTCAAGAAAATAGTGGGAGAGCTATAAAGCATCGCTCAAAAATCCTGCAGAGCAGGTATCCAGAAGACTGGTCAGAGACGCCTGCTTGACGTTTTATTGAAACTATTCTAATATACCCCTACGGGGTATATTTTTTATGAAAAACATATGGCACAAAAAAGAGAAGCAGAAGGAAAAAACAAAGTGCTTTCCCGTATCGCCCGTATCGAAGGACAGTTGCGCGGTGTCAAAAAAATGGTCGAAGGTGGCCAGGAGTGTTTGGATGTCATCACGCAGATTTCCGCTATCCGTGAAGCGGTCGCGATGCTCGGGGTAGCGTTACTGAAAGACGATATCACGTGCAAGTGGGATGGCAAGAAGAAAATTGATGAAGTCTATCTGAAGAGCCTGTTTAAGATGCAATAATATTTTTTTCAATGCATGCGTATGAATAATCCTTTCGAAAGCGCGAAAAAACAACTGCAAGCCGTACAAGAAATTGTGAAATTTGATGACAATATCATGATGCAGCTCATGAGTCCCAAGCGGGTCATCGAAGCATCGCTCCCGATCAGAATGGACGATGGCACGGTGCAGGTGTTTACCGCGTATCGGTCTCAATATAATGATGCTCGCGGCCCGTTCAAGGGCGGTATCCGTTTTCATCCTGGCGTCACCTTAGACGAAGTCAAGGCTCTTTCTGCTTGGATGACATGGAAGACGGCGGTGGTGGATATTCCTTTGGGCGGCGGCAAAGGCGGCGTCATCGTCGATCCGAAGAAACTCTCTTTGCGTGAACTCGAGGCTCTTTCGCGCGCTTATGCGCGTGCGTTCGCACCTTTTATCGGCTCAGATGTCGATATACCGGCGCCGGATGTTTCTACTGATCCGCGTATCATGGGCTGGATGCTGGATGAATACGAAGGTATGGTAGGGAGGCATGTCCCTGGCGTCATCACCGGCAAGCCTCTCTCTATCGGCGGATCGGCGGCGCGTGGTTATGCCACGGCGCAGGGCGCGTTCTCTGTGATTGAGAAAGCGGTCAAACGTCTGGGGCTTGTCGAGGGAGCGACCGTGGCTATTCAGGGCTTCGGCAATGGTGGCGGTTTTCTGGCGCAGATTTTGGATAAAGCCGGGTATACGGTGGTGGCTATCGCCGATTCGAAATCGACTGTCTATCGCAACAAAGGTCTCAATGTAGCCGAAATCGATGAACATAAGCGTACGACGGGCAATCTGAAAAAATGTATCGGCTGTGAAGAGTTGTCCAGTGAAGCGATACTCTCTATCCCGGTTGACATCTTGGTGCCGGCCGCTTTGGAAAACGCTTTGCATGAAGGCAATATGCAAGATGTCAAAGCCAAGCTTATCGTTGAAGTGGCTAACGGCCCGGTCACGCCGGAGGCGGAAGCCTTCCTTTTCGACAAGGGCATTGTGGTGGTGCCGGATATCTTGGCCAATGCCGGCGGCGTCACCGTGAGTTATTTCGAGCAAGTTCAGAACGCTATGAATTATGCCTGGGCAGAACAGGACATTCTTGATAAACTCAAAAGAACGATGGACGGAGCGTTTGACGCGGTCTGGAAAGAAATGGAGATCTACAACACGACGATGCGTATGGGAGCCTATGCTCTGGCAATCAAGCGGGTGGCACAGGCGATGCAGGATCGCGGAAGAATTTAATTCATTGTTGAATGGTTGCATAGTTATCTTGCCAAAGAAAACTTTGTAAGAGGGCAACAATGTGACAATAAAACAATATAACCAGCACATGACTATGTATGATGTAGTGATAATCGGCGGGGGGCCGGGCGGCGTAGCGGCAGGAGTCTATGCGGCTCGCAAACGAATGAAGACACTTTTTATTACGGAAAGCTTTCAGAGTCAGTCGGCAGTGTCGGCGAGTATCGAGAATTGGATCGGGACGGTGACGATTCCCGGCTGGGAATTCGCCCAAGCGCTCGAGAAACACGTGCGCGCGCAAGAAGGCATCGAAATCGTCACCGGGGCACGAGCCACCGGTGTCGCGGAACAAAGCGGCCATTATGTGGTCAGTATTGCCAATGGCAATCAATATGAAACGAAAACCATTATCATCGCGACCGGCGGACGGCACCGTCATCTCGATATTCCCGGTGAAGAAAAATGGAGTGGCAAGGGTGTCGTATACTGCTCAACCTGTGACGCGCCTTTCTTCCGCGACAAGGACGTTGTTGTGGTAGGCGGCGGGAATGCCGGATTGGAAGCCGTGGAAGATCTGTTGCCGTACGCTTCTCATATCACGCTGATGATTCGTTCCGGTGTTCTGAAGGGCGATCCGGTAACGCAGGAAAAAATCTTGGCGTCAGAAAAAGTGAATGTCCTGTACAGCGTGCTGCCACAAGCGGTGCTCGGCGAGACAAGGGTCACGAGCCTGGCCTATAAAGACGCCGTGACAGGCGAAGCCAAAACGCTGGGAACAGAGGGCGTGTTCGTCGAAATCGGCATGGTACCGAATACGGAGTTTGTCAAAGGAGTGGTGGACTTAAATGAACGCGGGGAGATCGTGCTCGATCATCGGACCAAAGTCACTTCCAAGCCGGGCATCTTCGCGACCGGCGATGCGACCGATGCTCCTTACAAGCAGAACAATATTTCCGCCGGTGATGGTGTCGTAGCGGCACTGTCCGCGTATGAGTATCTGAGGAAACAGTCGTAAGATATTGTCGGATGTCTTTCTGACGCGTACAGGCCTTAGTCTCCGGTTCACCCTCCACGATTGGCTTGTGGCGGGTGACTCAGGGCACTTCATATGAGGATCTCAGGACGACCGGTTGACGAGAGAGAAAAAAAGTGCTATAATAAACAGGTAATGAAAAAAGCGGGCCGTCTCGATCAAGAATCGAGCAAGCCTCGCCAAAACGGCGGGTGTTTCCTTCGGGAGAAGCATCCGTTTTCTTTTTTCAAGAGAGGAGAGAACGACACTGTGAAGCAGGGTTCGCTGTTCTCTTGGGGAAAGAAAAGGTTCTTTGAAAATCAAAATAAAAACAAAAAACAAAAAACTTTGTTTTCCCAAAAACAAGGCAAATTCCTTTGCCTTCACCTCTTCTCAAGAGGTCAGATAAGTCGTTCCGATAGAATATATCGGCACGACTTTTTCGTTCTTTCGGCATTTGCCCGGATATTGATTTAAAGCTTATTCTGGGCTATACTCACCCATATGCTCGGTAATTATGTAAAGCTTCATCCTCTCTATGGAAGTTTTTGAAATCGAAGGGGGGAAACGGCTCAAGGGCGAGATCTCGGTCAGCGGGTCCAAGAATGCGACGACGCCGATTCTGGCGGCCACGCTCCTCACCCAAGAAACCTGCGTGTTTTCCAATCTGCCTCTCATCGAGGACGTTTTTCGTATGCTGGAGATCCTGCAGAGTATGGGCGCGAAGGTGGAGTGGCGGGGCAAGCGGACAGTAGCTATCACGGCTCAGGATATCGATCCGGCCAAAATGGATGTTTCCGCAATGAAAAAAATCCGTTCGTCTATCCTGTTGCTCGGATCGCTGGCGGCGCGTTTCGAGAATTTTTCTTTCTATCACCCCGGGGGATGCGTGATCGGCGCGCGGCCGGTGGGGACGCATTTCGATGCGTTACGGAAATTGGGCGTTAATATCCGGAATAAGGAGAAAGAATATCAGATTGATGCCAGCAGGCGTCATCCGGCTTCGTTTGCGTTGCGGGAATTTTCTGTCACGGCGACGGAGAATGCGATGATGCTGGCGGCCAGTTTGCCGGGCAAGACAATCATCAAGATCGCGGCCGCGGAACCGCACGTGGAAGATCTGGGAAAATTTCTCATCGCGATGGGCGCCAAGATCAAGGGTCTCGGAACGCATACTCTGGAAATCCAGGGCACCAAGAAATTGCGTGGCGCCACGCACTCTATCGTACCGGACGCCAATGAGGCCGCGACCTTTCTCATCCTTGGCGTGGCGACGGGGAGCGCTCTTACGGTGAAGAATGCACGCGAGCAGCACCTTGATCTCGTGTTGGAAAAGCTGCGTGAGTTCGGCGCGGATTTCATCGTGAAGAAGAATATGATCACGGTCATGCCGGCGAAAAAACTGAAAGCAGTCGCCAAGGTGGACGCTCGGACCTACCCGGGATTGCCGACGGACGTACAGGCTCCGTTCGGCGTGCTGGCAACGCAGGCAGAAGGCGAGACGCTCATTTTTGACACTATTTTTGAAGGACGTTTCAATTATGTGTCAGAACTGGCCAAGATGGGCGCCCAAGCGACCGTGCTCAATCCGCATCAGGTCATAGTAAATGGCAAGACGCCTCTGTGCGGTACGGTCATCAAGAGTTATGACTTGCGGGCAGGGGCAGCTCTGATCATCGCGGCCTTGTGCGCGAAGGGGAAAACGATTATCGAAGATATTTACCAGGTGGATCGTGGCTATGAACGCATCGAAGAGCGTTTGCAGAAAATTGGCGCTCGTATCAAAAGAGTTGAGAGAGCATAAATATGAAACCCATGTTTTTACGCAAAATTGGCATTGACCTGGGGACGACGAACACCCTCGTCTTCGTTCCGGGTCAGGGCGTGGTGATTAATGAGCCTTCCGTTGTGGCGATTTCTTTACTTGAAAATAAAGTGCTGGCTGTCGGCAACGAAGCCAAGGAGATGCTGGGGCGCACGCCGGATACGATCGTGGCCAGTCAGCCGTTGAAAGATGGAGCGATCGCCGACTATCGCGTGACGGAAGCGATGCTCAAATATTTCCTGAATCGTGTGAGCGGGCGTCTCCGTTTTTTCCGTCCGGAAGTCGTGTTGTCTATTCCGGCCGGCGTGACTTCGACGGAGCGCCGCGCGGTCATCGATGCTGCCCTCAAAGCCGGCGCCAAAACGGCTTATGTCGTGAAAGAGCCGATCCTGGCGGCGATCGGGGCGGGGATTCCGATTCACGCCGCCCAGGGCAACATGATTATCAATATCGGTGGAGGAACATCGGAAATCGCCATCATTTCTCTGGGAGGTATCGTCGCGGCGCATAGCGCGCGCGTCGGTGGCAACCGCATCGATCAGGCGATTTCCGATTATATCAAGCGCAAGTACAGCCTGGCCATCGGCGACCGGACCGCGGAGGAGATCAAGATCAAGATCGGATCCGCGATCGCGCAAGTGAAAGAAGACCATGTCGAGGTGCGCGGGCGCGATCTGATGGGCGGCTTGCCGAAAACCATCGTCGTCTCTTCCAATGAAGTGACCGAAGCCATCCAGGATGAATTGCGCGAGATCATCAACGTCATCAAGCAGGTGCTGCAGGAAACGCCGCCGGAACTGGCGGCCGACATCATGGACAAGGGCATGGTGCTTTCCGGCGGCACGGCTCAGCTCAAGTATCTGGATCAGCTGATCTCGAAAACCATCAACGTGCCGTGCTATGTGGCGGATGATCCGGCGTTCTGCGTCGTGAAAGGCACCGGTATTGTTTTGGAAAATTTGGAAGTGTATAAGCGTAGTATTATGTTGGCTAAGTAACTTTTTTTGAGTCATCAAAATTTTCCCTTTTTCATTCTTCGTATTTCCCGAACATTTCTGACTCACTCTGTCGAACAGGGAGCTGTCCTGTCGAGACCATCCGTCACGCTCGACTGTTACCGACACGTTCGTCACAAATGTTACCGGTAAAAACGAGGCGAAGAAAAAAGAAAATCTTTTGATTTGTATACATAGTTGATGTTTATGATAATTGGAATAGACGCATCGCGGGCATTTCTCAAGCGCCGGACAGGGATTGAGGAATATGCGTATCAAACCATCAAGCATCTACGCAGTGTCATCTCTGAAACGGACACTGTTGTTTTATATGTGAGAAAAAAGATTGTTTTTCGGAGTGGACGGATACGATTTATATTTCCAGAAATAGATTTTTCTTTGCCGACGAATTGGGGCCTGAGAGGAATCTGGGCGCCGCGGTTTTGGACTCAGATCGCACTCTCTGTCGAAATGATATGGAAGCGCCCGGACGTGTTATTCGTTCCGGCTCACACGGTGCCGCTCGTCCATCCTGCCAAGACGGTCGTGACCATCCATGGTTTGGAGTATGAATTTTGTTCACAGGGCTATACCCTGTGGGAACGCCTGTATATGCGTTTCTCAATACGCTATTCGTGCCGTGTAGCATCAACGGTCATCTGCGTTTCAGAAAATACCAAGCGTGACGTGATGTCTCTCTATGGGGTGGCAGAGGAGAAAATACGCGTGATCTATGAAGGTTTTGATGAAAAATTCAAATTACGAAGTCAGAATTTCGAATCAAATTCAAATGTGCAAATTTCGAAATCAGGCATTGAATCAAAATTCAAAATTCAAAATTCAAAATTCCTTCTTTTCATAGGTCGGTTAGAGGAAAGGAAAAATATCGTGCGTATCATCGAGGCTTTTGAAATTTTGGAAGAAAAATATCGGACTCCTCACCAGTTGGTATTGGTAGGGAAGCCGGGATACGGCTATGAACACATCCGATTCAAAATTCAAAATTCAAAATTCAAAATTTCTATCAAAGAGTTGGGGTATGTGACCGAAGAAGAGAAGTGGGAATTATTGAAACATGCCGATGTCTTTCTCTTTCCGACGCTGTATGAGGGTTTCGGTATTCCGGTGCTGGAAGCGCAGTCGGTCGGCGTACCGGTCGTAGCCTCGGAGACGTCTTCCTTGCCGGAGGTGGGCGGGGAGGGCGCGGTGTATGTGGACCCAAAGAGTGCGCAAAGTATCGCGGCAGGCATCCAGAGGGTGCTTTCGGACAAGGGGTTGCGAGGTGATATAATAGAAAAAGGGCTGAAGAACGTGGAGCGGTTTAGCTGGATGCAATGCGCGGACAAAATTGTTCATCTTTTAAAATAGTATGGAAACACGGCAAGATACAATCAACACCGTCAAAGACAAGAAAGTGGCGTTGGTGCACGATTTTTTGGTGGCTTATGGAGGGGCGGAACGAGTGTTTGAGGCGATGGCGGAAATGTTTCCGGAGGCGCCGATCTATACGCTTTTGTATGACAAAGAGCGCATGGGCGAACATTTTCAGGGACGCGATATCCGCGTATCGTGGCTGTCGAAGTTGCCGCGGTTTTTGAAAAAGCGCTACCGTTTCTTTCTCCCGTTCTTTCCGGTCGCGGTGGAATCGTTCGACTTGCGGGATTTCGATCTGGTACTCTCTTCTTCCGGAGCCTGGAGCAAGGGGATCGTGACGCGGCTCAACACGAAGCATATTGCCTATCTGCATTCGCCGATGCGCTATGCCTGGGATTATCATGAGCAGTATTTGGGAGAGCTCGGTGCGCATGGGAAGAGAAAGATTTTCACACGCATGCTCCTCTCGTATCTCCGCATGTGGGACAGGCAGGCGGCGGAACGGCCGGATGCACTCCTGGTGAATTCCCGATTCACGCAGGCGCGGGTCAAGAAATACTACCGCCGCGACAGTACTGTGGTCTATCCCGGCGCCCTGGATTTGCTGGAAAAATCGCTGAAGTTTCCATCCCAAGCAGCGGTGGAGCGCGGACCCGCCCACATTGCTACGCAAAGTGTTTCGGGCAGGCATTTTCTCGTCGTGTCGCGCCTGACGCGTTCCAAAAAAATCGACCCGGTCATCGAGGCCTTCAATAAATTAGGCTTTCCCTTGGTGATTGTCGGTGACGGACCGGAACGCGGAGCCCTTGAGCGGATGGCGGAGAAAAATATCACCTTCAGAGGCTTTGTCGGGGACAGCGAGCTAGTCGGACTGTACCGCGGCGCCAGGGCAGTCATTTTTCCTTCGGAAGAAGATTTCGGCATGGTGGCGGCGGAAGCCCTGTCGTTCGGTACGCCGGTCGTCGCGTATGAGTATGGCGGTATCCGGGAAATCATCGCAGCGGGGAAAACGGGCGAATTGTTTCATGCCCAGACGCCGGAGATCATCGCCGAGGGCGTGCGCCGTTTTCTCCAGCATGAGGGGCAATATGATGAAGCTCTGATGAAGCAGTCCGTCGCGCATCTGACGAAAGAAAATTTCCAGAAGCGAATGAGAGAATGTATTGAAAAATATCTGTAGATCGTTTGCGATCGGTGACACTCTGATCCGCGACTTTTATATTCTGCGCTATGCACATAATAGGACATAAAAAAGAAAGAGAAAGATTAAAGACACTGGCACTGGAAAATAAGGTTTCCCAGGGCTATCTTTTTGTTGGACCGCAAAGCGTGGGCAAGAGCTTGTGTGCGCTAGAGTTCGCCATGGAACTGGTAGCCGAACCCGATTTCGAGCCGAACGAAAACAAACCGTATCCATTCGATGTGCTGGTCGTGAAGCCAGAAGAAGAAACCAAGCGCGGTGTCACGAAACAAAAAGGTATCGGAGCGGAGGCGATGCGTGACGCGCTTGTCTTCCTCTCTCGTTTTCCTGCCAAAGGGCGCTTCCGTGTGGTGATGGTCGAAGAGGCGCACAAGCTTTCTTCGGCAGCCCAGAATGTTATTTTGAAAAACCTGGAAGAACCGAATCCGACCGCCGTGATGATTCTTATCACCCATGATGTGGGGAGCATCCTGCCGACCGTCCTTTCGCGTGTAGAGAGAGTGCGTTTCAACTATGTTCCTCAGGAAGACATGGAAAGGGCAAGCGCGATTGTGACGGTACAAAAAACCGGGCATCCGATCGCGCCTTTTTTCTTTTCGCTCGGCCGTCCAGGGATGATCGTGCGGGCGGCAGAGGACCCGCAACAGTTCGTTCAGGAACAGGAAAGGCTCGGGCGCCTTTTCCGGCTCTCATCGCTCACGCTTGGTGAACGGTTGCGCCTCGCGGAAGAATTGGCGAAAAATGTTCCTGAGACGATACGGCTTTTGGAGTGGTGGTTGCCAGGGCTGCATGCGCAGGCCCTGAAGGGTACGGATGCTCGTTATACGGCGCGCTTCTTCGGTTTATTGGAAGAAACGGAACGGACACTGACGTTGTTCAAGACGACGCAGAGCAACGCGCGCCTGCTCTTGGAAAAATTATTTTTTTCATTGTAAGTTTCTGTTATGTGGTTTTCGTCCAAACAAGTTCATCTGAAACGTCAGGGAAAAGGCACGGTGCATTTTTTGCGTAAAGCCTTGCCTCAGCGTCAGGAACGACGGGTGCTGAAACAAAAACCAGGAGGGGGTAAAGCAGTGCTGGTGCTGTGGCTCTTTTTTTTGGGAACGCTTGTGTACGTACTTTTCTTTTCGCCCTTCGTTTTCATCGAGCATGTCCAGATAACGGGAACGCATGAGCTTTCTCGGGAAACAGCGCAGGACTTTGTGGAAGCCCAGATAACAGGAAAGTACTGGGGTATCCTTCCGAAACGGGCGTATATACTGGTGCGACCACGGGTTTTGGAAGAGTGTTTGCGTGCGGAATACCCGCTGCTCGCTGCTGTTTCTGTGGAGCGTACTTTTCCGAGTAGCATGCGTATTCTCGTGACGGAACGAAAATATATCATCCTATTGAATGCTGCGGATGTGAGATATCTCGTTGATGAGGCTGGGGTGACGCAGGAGGGTGCACGGGCATTGTCTCCGGAGAACGCGGCTTACGTAATTACGCTGACTGACACGAGTGGCAAACCGGTGAAGAGAGGAGAGAAGGTTTTCGATCCAAGCTATGGGATATTCGTTGCCGGAATACAGGAGATGTTTCCGGAACAGTTGGGACTGACGTTGGCTCCGTACTATACGATGGCTTCTCGCTTTGCCGAAGAGTTGCGTGCCCAAACGGATGAAGGCTGGGCGGTGTATTTCAATACGGGCATCCCCATCGAGACGTCTTTGCATACGCTCAAGCTTCTTTTCGAGAAGGAACTGCCGCAAGAAAAACGCCTGAACCTTGACTATATCGATCTGCGGGCGGAGAATCGCGTGTACTATGCTTTTCGCGATGGGGAAAGCGCCGAGACGGACCCGTCCGCTCTGGTCCCGTCTGATACGCAAAAGTCAGGTGAGGATAAGAGCGTGTCGGCAAAGAAAGAGAAGAAGTGAACGGAGGATGCAAGCTGCAGGACAAGCGATGCCTGATAAAAATCAAAAAAGATTCAAACGTTTTTAGGGAACCATTGGCAAGATTGCTTTGGTACGGTTCATCTAAAACGTTTGAATCTTTTTTGATTTCTTTTTCCCTGTTTGGCTCCTTTGTCTATTATCAATTATCCCTCATCTCTTTTCGGGGATGTAATAAATGAAGATGGAGTCTCCGGCGCGGGTGACGGGGGTCATCTGTGTCAGCCAGTCATATGTTGGGTCCCCTGGCTTGAGATAGCGAGCAAAAGAACTTTCCTGGATAACTCCGCCTATCGAGAGGGCGTACCAGCCGGGTTCCGTGGCATTGTAGGAGTGCCATGAGATGTATTTGTTTCCGAGATAATATTGCGGATTCGCGCCGTTGAAGTAGTCGGTACGGATTTTTCCGATGTCAGGGTAAGTGTTCGCGAGAGCGCAGGTATCTCGGGGCGAATCCGTTCCTGCTCGGCAGCGATTCAGCATATCCAGGAGGGCGTACCAATCCGGTTCTGGATCATTGAAGGAATGCCAGGGGACGTATGTGTCTCCGAGATAATAAGAGGGACTCGATCCTCCGAAGTAGTCGACGCGGATCTTATCGATAGACGGGTATCCGGCCGCGATAGAGCAGTCATCCTCGGGAGCCGCTATCCCTGCTGCACAGCGGTTATGGGACTCGACAAAATTGCGGAGTCGTTTCAGATCCTGACCCCAGTCATAGTTAGAATCAGTGACGTATTTGTATCCATTCAGATGTCCGCCGGATGCGACATTGAAATAGGAGAGATAGTGCGGGTATGCCAGGACGGGAATCGCCATGATGGACAAGGTTAATCCGCCGAGAAGAAACGCCAGCATTTTTTTCGTTGTCGTATCGTCAGCGTGGTGTTTGAAGCAGTCGAAGATGGTTTTGGCCACGAGCATGTAGAGAAAAGGCAGAATCGGGAAGAGATGCCGGAAGCCGATGGTCAGATTGCCGGTGATGCTCACGTAGCCGTAGAACAGGATAAAGAAGACGGAGAGGTATTGCGTGATCTTGTTCTGGAAGGAACGGGCGAAAAGATCCCAGAGAGTAGTGGCAGCAACCAATGATTTCCCAATGCGCGCCAGGGTGTAGACGGTCGTCGCGAGAAGCAGGAAGAGAAAGACCAGCGTTTCTTTGAGAACAAAAACGACGGGGAAATACGAGGCGACTGCCTGATTGGAAACAGTACCCAGATAGTAGTAGTTATTGCCTCCGGTGACTCGGGCGAATACCATGGCTACGCCGAGGAAATATTCGCTCAAAGGTTTGAGGAAAATCGATTGGCTGGTTGTCACGACGAGCGTGTGAGCGAAGCGTGCGGGAAGATTATTCTGGGACAGGCTGTGATCGGCGAGTGTGATGAGTTTCTCACCTGGCATGTTGATCGTATTGAAGAAATACAGCACCCAGATGAGCACGAAACAAACAAGGATAATGCTGAGGTATTTGAAGCCGTATGCGAAAATGGCGTGCCATCGGAAGACAGCGGGAGAGCGGGGGTCATCGACCGCCTTCTGTTTGGTGAACGCGTAGAGAAGAACGAAGAGACCAAAAACAGGAAAGAGCAGCACGGCGGAAAATTTGGCAAGCTCTGCGAGACCCAGAAAGATGCCTGCCACGATAACGTTCTTGAAATTCGGATGTTTCAGGAAACGGACGAAAAAATAAAACGCGAAAAAAAGAAAGGCCGCAATACCGATATCAGTGGTCACATAATGGTTATGCGCGATGATATTGGGGTCGAAGGCATAGAGTGTGACCGCCAGAAGGCCGGCCAGCGTTCCGCCGAGTTCTTTGGTCCAGAGGAAAAGAGCGATGCCCAGAATGACAGCAATCAGCGTGATAGGCAGGCGAGCCCAAAAAAGGATAGCGTCAGCATCATTGCAGCCAATTTCCGGTCGTGTGCAATTCACGAACATGTCCCCGATGGTCCATTGCTCGTTGGTTCCGGATCGCCATTCGTCTGACTGGAGAGGGAAAGAGAGATGCATCATGAGTAGCGGCAGGCCGGCGAGGTCTTTGAGCAGCGGTGGATGCTCCGGATTGAGGCGCATGTCGCCGAACCGGACATAGCTGTAGGCGGCCGGAATATGCGCTCGTTCGTCATAAACCATCGATTCTTGGCTAGAAATCACGAGGGAGAGGATGAAATGGAAGGAGAGGATGCCGGCGACGATCAGATAAGCACGTTTTTTCAGGAAATCCATAGATGTTCTGTTATTCTGTTGTTACTTTTGGCAACACGATGACATTGAAATCTCCGCCTGCGCGATTCGGTCCATTCATATCGATACGTTCCGTGTATGCTCTGGGATAGAGGTCTTTCAGTCGCTGCGCGAGGGTGTCGTTATAATGGAGCATGAGGAGGATACTCGGCCTTTGAATGAGGGTATCGCTCTTGATGATTTCTAAATTGGCGACGCGGCCGTAGGTGAGGAAATAGACGGGATGTGCGAACACAGGGAGATTGAAACGATCACTGTTGCCTTTTTCATCAGCGAGCATATATTTTTTCGTTTCCGGAGGAAGAGACAGAAGATAGCGTCCCATATTGGTATAGCCTTCGTTGAAAGAGTCGGCAGCAGCGGGACTCTCCGCGAAGAAAACGAAATATTTGGTGAGATTGAAAATGGCGCTGCCTCCCAGGGCAATGGCGAGGAGGGTCAGCAAAGCGATGCGCGAGCCCATCTGTGAGCGCAGCGCCTTTTGCAGAATCCAGAATGCGGGAAAGGCCGCCATCAAAAACACCGGCATCTGCGTCCCGATAGAGCGCAGCGCGTGCGGCAAGCCTTCGTCCGTGAGAAATTCCGGGATCAGCATGATGATAAAAGAGCCGAGCAAAAAGAAGCCAGTGACCAGGCGGGTGTCCCGATCGCCACTGCGGATACGGCGGACGAGCAGCGCGATCGTCTGCCAGAGAGTGAACAAAAAACCGGCCAGGAAGAATGTCCCGACGAAAGGATCGAGAATCGGGTAGGGTGGATAGTTGTGGCGCCAATTCTGGTCGCCGAAGAAATTGTATTGGACGAGCGAAAGAGAAACTGTTTTGGTGAGCGTGCCCAACAAGTTTCCATGATTCACTTCCGGGGAGAGAATGGAGATTTTCGATGAGCGGGAAGCGAAATCTTCTGGATGTGATATAAAAAAATCATAAAACATCGGCGCAGCAGCGACGAAGGCTCCCAGGATGAAAAGGGCAGCGTGCTTCCAGTAGCGTTGGAGAAAACGTTCGTAGGACAGCATGAGCGCCGGCAGGAGAATCACGAGGATGAGCGGGGCGACGCGAAACGCGATATACGTATGCAGACCAAGACCGAAGATGATGCCGGAGAAGAGAAAGTCACGGAACTGTCTGGTACGCAGGCCGCGAAAGAAGAAATAAAAGGAGAAGGAGAGGATGAACGTGGTCATGATGGCGCGGAATCCGATGCGGGAAAAGTTGATTGCCCAATAGGAGGTCGCGATCATGAACGCCGCGATGATGCCGACTGCCCGCCGGTGGAAAAGTTCTTTGCCGAGAAGATAGAGTCCGAGCACCGACAGCGTGCCGAAAAGAATGGACCAGAGTTTGAGTCCGAGAATGGTATTGCCGAGGATGGCGATTGAAAGCGTCTGCAGGTTGATAAAGAGCCCTTCCCGGCCGTAGTTGGCGGGGTAGAAAAGTTTGAAGTCATGGGTCTCGATGGCGTGCAGGGCATCCACGCCGTTGGCGGCCTCGTCAGGATAGATGCCGGTGGGGATGCTGTCGATGTGATAGATTCTGACGGTAAAAGCCAGGATCAGAATGAGAAGCAGAAGAACCGTTGTCGCGACATGGTGCGGACGATACGTGAAGCGTTCAAACATATATTATTTTTGTTTTTTATGATAGAATTATAGCAAAGATAAGCTGAAAAGAAAAATCAAATCATGAGAGGTGAAGGAAGAATCGATCCGCAATCATACCGCAAGGGAGAAAAGAGTTTCTCCAAAAGTTTTCCGTTTCCCGAAGATGGGAAAATAATTTTTACGGATGGTATCGCACCACATGTGGAGCAATCTAAAAAGACTCCACCGAGCAAGGGTGACGTTTTTGAAAATACTACGAGCGGAGATCGTATTGTTGTGCGTGGGGTAAGAACGCAGGGTGGGGAGCAGAATGTTTCGTATATAGAAACGTATTCTCATGGAGGAGCGAAAAATGGGAAGAAAGTGATGGAAAAGCCGCTCAGAAACTTCACTGTTTTGGCTGCTGTAGCGGAAATGGAGAAGATCGATCCCATCAAGGAAAAGGATCCAGAGCTTTATGCGGCGTATGAGGAACAGATGGAGAAATTAGCCGCTGCTTTTGTCCGCGAGTTCACGGCCGTTGACAGGTTGATAGATGCATGGGGCGAATCTTTACAAGAGACGGCCGATATTGATCTGTACGATCAATTGTATGAAGCAATGGAGAAAATAACCAAGCAATGGAACACGCTGGATGATCGTTTCGTGGAACAGGGAAGGCACAGAATGCGATTGTTCGCTGAACTCCGTGGACTTGAAGGAAAAATGCCCGGAGACCATCGGGCGGAAATCATGGAACCCAAAGCACTCTATGCTGATTCGGAGTTCCAGCTCGGGACCGAGTTGGTAGAGAAGATATATCAGAACACTCTGCTGGATAAAAAAGTTGAGGCTCTGCAGAAAAAATACGACCGTGCTAAAGCCGGCAGGATCGCTATCGCTTCGGATGCGCCGAGTCCCGTGGCTTTCGCAGCGCAGGTCAATGATTTATTCGCTTCCATCGGAGAAGCATCATCGTCAGAAGATATAAAAAGCGTATTGACTCAATTGGGCGCGCTTGAGGAGCGGGTATTCGTGGGAGAAAAGGAGGCTGTCAGCGGCGATGCGGATAAAAAGAGCCATCGCGAGAGCAAGGGGAAATGGCTGAAGCGGTTTCGCGATGTAACGGTTGATGATAAGGTGAAGCCATCGGGTAAGCAGGACGGGAAAAAGATCGCTGGCACCCGGGCGAGAGGAGGATGGACACCAAAAGACGCAGCCTCAGAGCCGGTTGCTCTGCCCTCCGCTGTTTCAGTGGATGAAAATGGTGTAGAATCAAAAGAAGAAACCACGCAAGCCATGACAGATACTCCCGTCGCCTCACCATCTGTCGCGGAGTATCTCAATAATACCGATACTATGCATCCCAATGAAAATCCAGCGCAGCCAGATTCCAAAAAACAGGAGTTTTTGGATGCTTTTGCTCAGACCTTTGAAGATTTGAAGGTAAAAATCTCGGGAGCAGAAAATATGAAAGCATTGAAAGATCTGAAACGCGGCGGCCGGGATGCAAGGTATATGTTTTTTGATCTGGATAACTTTGCCGAGTATCTCAATCATTTGAATGGCAAGAGCAAGGAAGAGGAGCGCAGGGAAACATTCGATAAGATAGTGGCAGCAGACAAAGAACTGGACAAGCTCTGCCGGGCAAGAAAGAGGCAGCTAGGGGAAGTGGTATCAAAACAGACAGGTGTCACAGGGCGTCCCACAAAAGAGAGCGGAGAGAGGGCGGCCAGACGGGAGGGCAAAAAACTTTCCAATGAAGAGGTGTTCGCTCAACTTACCGGCACATTGAAAGTAGGTCGAATTTTTAAAAAGGATGGAGAGCCCTTGCTCATCATACGTTCTGTCACTTCCGAAGGGATAGATATAGAATTTCGCAATGATACCAAAGATACGGAATGGAAACATGGGAAGATTGGGCCGAAACAAGCGTCAGTATTTTGGCAACAGTTAGAGACAAGCTTCGGTTGGACCGGAGAGAAGGCATCGATCAGAAAAGCCAGAACTGCTAAACCTCCTTTTCAGCAGCCCATGCCAGTTGATATAGATGAGGCGGTGAGAGAGGCGCATAATAAGGATGCGCTCACTGATGAAGAGAGGAAGCATCAGAAAAAAGTAGGTGCAGAAAAAGTAAAATCAAAACAAGCGTCTTTTGCGAACAAGGAGACAGCCAAGGAGAGAGCGACTAAAGAGCTGGCGGAGTTGCGCGCTGTCATTGAAGAGAAGAAAAAATGGACCCAAGATTTTTTTGCCGATCCGGCGAATGCCGGCCTGGTGACGCAGGAATCGCTCGATAATCTCATCAATTATCTGGATAAATTACGGACAGATTCTGAGAGTGCGGTGGCGGATGGCCGGCACAAGAGAGTGTCTTACGCTCTCAAAGAGGCTCGTGAAGCCAAATTCATGCCAGAAGAGCCGAAGCAGGAGCCAGCCGTCTCAGCGTCGGCGGAGCAGCTCCAGACACCAGAAAGAACCTATGAAGCGCTGTATACAGAGGCAGAAAAAAGCGGTTATTCTTATACGCTTATCGGCGCTCTCGCTAGCGGCATTCGTACGATGAAGGAAACCTCTCCGGAATTGGCAGCTCAGAAGGCAAAATATCAGCAGCAGATCGCCGATGCTCTTATCGATAATATGGAAGATACTTTCAAGGTGACAGGAGAAAAACTTGGCTGGTCGGCGGCAGAAAAGAAAATTTTTATTGCAGAAATCGTCGCCAGCAGTATTGAAAAATTCCTCTAGACGAGGGCGAGGGGCGAAAACATCAAAAGGTGAAAGCTATTCATAAAAAAGCATGAGCGAAAAAGATATCCTTGCGGCTATTCAAAAAGGAGCGCATATCGCAGGTGAGGAGGCGCGCAAACACTTGGGAGCGGATATCGCTGCTGCGCGGGTTGCGGCGATGACTCCTGATACTTTAAACGTGGAGCAGGCTGCTGGTCCCGATGCTCCTGTGGCCGTGGAGGCGATATCAGGAGCGACGGATATTGATGCAACGAATGTAAGAAGTCTTCGTAAAAGAGCAAGAAGAGATAAGGGGGCAAAATTGACAACATCATCGGCTACTCCTGTGGCGGTTGCCGTTCAACCTGTACCGGAACCAGCATCGGAGCCCGCGGTAGCGGCGGACGTAAAGATGCCGGAAGAGCGGCAGGCGCGGGAATTCGTGGAAAGTATCCCGGATGGCGAGGAGATAATTTTGGTGAGCAGGAAAGGGAGAAGGGAACACTATCGGCGGGATGGCGCTGATCTGGTAAAGAAAAATGGCGATATCGTGACATTACCGGCCTGGAAAAAACATCGGGACGGATGGACACGGTCTCAGGAAGGAGTGAGGATCGAGCCTGTTCCGCAGAAGAAGCAGTTACCGCAGCGTGAGGGGGAAACAGTCGAGCTCATGGATCCTGTGGCCATGGAACTTTTCGAATACGTGCGACGCGGAGACGGATATACTCTTGTCGGTTCGGACGGCAAGGATGCTGAGTCGATTACGGCGGACGAACTGGAGCGTTTGCTGCGGACTGGCAAACTGTCCTTTACCGAGCAAGTCGCATCGCTCGACAACGAGGAGCATGAGCAAGGCGATCCATTGGAGGAGACAGAGCTGTTGCCGCATGACAGTCCTGAGGGCAAAGCGATTCTGGAGCAGTTCGGATTGAATCCAGAGTCCGTCCGAACGCCGGCCGAGATTGAACAAAACGCCATCGAAGAAAAAATTGCCGCGCTGAAAAACGAGGTGGGAGAGATGCGCGCGAAGTACGCGAAGGAAGACTACGAAAGCGCGAATAATTGGAAGAAGCTCGCGGCTTTTTTCCGTCTGAAAAAATCAGATGAAAAAAATGCGGATACCGCGTATTGGAAGGCGCATTATAATAATAAGCTCATTGATCTGAAAAATCTGGAGCTTGAGAAAATCAAGTCGTCAGATATGACTGAGGCAGCCGCGAAAAAAGAAATAATCGGTTTGCTCGAGTATTATAAAAAGAGTGAGCCGCTTCAGCTCCATGCAGACCGTACACAAGTGAAAGCGGAACATCAAGGATGGCCAGGCAAGGTGATGGGTGCGTTTGAGGCTATCGGAAGGAAATACAACCAGCGTTCTCGTAAAGAGAAGTATGTGACTGCGGCGGCATTGTTCGGACTGGCTGGCGCGACTGGCGGTGCCTCGCTTATGGCGGGGAGATTTTTTTCGAGTGCGGGCACTTTTGTCGGTCTGGATGCTTTTTTTGAAGGAATGGCTGAGAAGAAAATGAATAAGAGAGCCACAGCAGAAGCTCAGGAAGCGATGTCGGTTTGGGAGGGGCGACGAGAAGAGGGTCGGTTATCGAAAGTGGATATCGAACATTTCAGCGAACTTTTGCAGAATGATATTTTTGCATCGGATAAAAGGCTCCAAGATCAGAAGCGCAGCGCGTTGTTTCGAAAATCTTTGGCAGCGGCGATGGCGGCGGGCGTAGCCTTCGGCTTGCCCGGGTGGCTGTTCAATGAGTTGGGCGGACGAGAGTTGGCGGGCGCGACAGCGGGGTTCGTGATGAAGGACCTGGGCGGACGCGAAGCGGCAGATTTGGCCAAAGAGCAATTGTCAGATGCTTTTCATGGCACCGATATGGCTCATCCCGAGATGGTGATTCATCCCCATAGTCTTGGAGAAACACTCGCGCCTGAACCACAGACCGCAGAGGCGACCGGTATGACGGATGAGCAGTCGCGCGCCCTGGCAGCATCATCCGCGGAAGCACGGCCCGATTTTATCAATGAATTCGTAACGAAAGATATCGTCGTCCGGCAAGGCGACTCGGTATGGAAAATCGCCGACCGATTGGCGAAAGAGCTCGGCCTGGAAGAGAAAAGCCCCCAAAGCACGCATTTTATTGATGCGATTAAAGACAAATATGGGGATGTTTTATTGAAAGAAGGGGAAACGATTAATTTTTCATCCCAGGGCATTGATAAGGGCTTTATTGAGAATGCTTTGGGAGACGCGAAGGCATTGACGGCAGAACAGGCGGCTTCCATCGCGGCCCATGATGTGAAGATTGAGGAATTCGCGGCGGCTCATCCGGATGTCACGCTGACGGATGAAAGCGTGGACGCGATCTTGCGGGAGCCAGACGGAGCGGATGTTCCAGCCGATGCGGTATCGGAGACCGGAGGAGATGATGGGGGATTGGTCGCCAGCACCGCCGTGGCCCATGAGAAGGGTTGGCAGCCTGCGGATATACAGTATGATCGGGATATCGTATTGGGAGCCAAGTATGATGTCACGGCGTACACGGAGTTTTTCAAGTTGAATCCGGAAGCTTTTCCGCAGTTTAAGAAGGTCGGAGAATCCTATCTGGAATTCATCTTCCAAGGAGATCAGACTGACACGAGGGCTATCGGAGGGAAAATGTTCGGTGAGTTGCGACGTCTGCCGAGCGAATCTTTGGGTCAGTTTGTCAAAATGGCACAGGAAACCTATGGAAGCAAGTTCGGCCTGCCCAATCCGAAGGAACAAGTGTATGCATACGTCGCGCGCATGGCGATGCTCGGTATGGAGCATCCGACTGGCAAACTCATCCGTTTACCGCAGGCGATATGAGGCTCGGGGGGCGTGTTTCGGATAATCATAAAACAATATAACCATGTAACCCTAAAAACATATGGCACTTGATCAAGAAGCACTGAAAAAAGAATTGATTGAAGTTTTTCATCTGGAAGACGTTCCGGCAAGCAAGCAAGAGGAATTACTGTCCAAAGTAGGAGAGGCGTTGCTCAAGCGGATTTTTCTAGAAACCATGGAAAAGATGGGCGATGCGAACGTGACAGAATATGAAGCATTGTTAGACAAGGGAGCCAAACAGGAAGAACTCGAAGCATTTTTTGAAAAGAAGATTCCAGGGTATACTGTCTTTGTACGTGGTGTTGTCACGCGATTCAAGGAAGAGATGGCAGAGGGCTTGGTTTAAACATTTTTTCTCGCAGCGGCGAGCAGCACATATTATGTCAGAAGAAAAAATTGAGGGAGGGGTAGAGAGCGGGAAAATGAGTGAAGATGGTTCCGAAAAACAGCCGGGGGATGAAGGAACATTGGAAATCTTTCCGGCGCAAGAAAAGGCAGTATCTGCCGAAGGGGAGTCAGAGCGGCTCGAAGGAAAATATAACGAGATTCTTGCGAAAGTGGCGCCTCAGACCGCGACGAGCGGCCAGTTATCTGATCAGGATGCCATGCTGGATGCCAAGAGTATCAGCGCTACGGTTGATGAAGAAAGCAAGATTCAGAAGCTGCTTGATCTGGCATCATCCAAGGGGGTTGTCTATGCAGTCAAGGTGGCTCGATCTCTTCAGGATTATTACGCGTTGGATCGGATGCACGACGAGTTGGCGGATAAATTGTACGCAGGGCTTTTGGCGAAAGGCCTTATCACGAAAGAATAAAAGGAACCATTTGTTTCATTCGTGTCGCCCGCCGGATCGGGATCCGCGATCCCGCCAAGGCGGTGGCGCGCAATGCTCTATTTTTTAATTTTAAAATTCAGACATTGTTGAGAAATGAGCAAGTGAGCGTTGGAAATTTTCATCTATGGGAGGACTCGATTTTAATAGTATTCTCATGCCATTGGCATGGATTTTCGCCTCCGTGGCGATCGTCAGCGGAGCATATCTGGTCATCCGTAGTTTTTTGCGTTTCCGTTTTCAAGTGAACCAATCGATTAATATGGATTTGGAAATGATTCGGGTGACACGGAAAGAAGCTCCCGAGGGAGGCAATCAGCAACAGCCGCCGGGCGCGGAAGCGTGGAAAGAAGAGATCTTGGCTATGGAGCAGCTCCTTTCGTCTCTGACGATGCTCAAGCCCAAGGGAGGCTTTCTGAAGCGATTATTTTTTGATACGCCGACTATCGTTTTTGAGATTGCGAATCCGTCCTTGAGTGAAGAAATATTTTTTTACCTTTCGGTACCGAAGCGTTTTCGTGAAAACGCGGAAAAACAGGTGCATAGTTTTTTCCCTCACGCGGTGATTGAAAAAGTTCCTGATTATACTGTTTTCGCTCCGCAAAGCCACACTGCCGTAGCGGTATTGGGACTGGCGCATGGACACGCTCTCCCGTTGCGCACCTATCGGACCGTGGACGTCGATCCGCTCAATGAGATTTCCAACGCGCTCAGTAAATTGAATGCGATCGAGGAAGGAGCCGCTATTCAGATTTTGTTGGCGAGGTCGAATTCTCACTGGCGCGGAGAGGGAAAACATATCGCCCAGAGAATGCAAGAAGGAAAACGGTTGAAGGATGCAAGAAATCAATCGGTTTTACGTGAAGCCTCTGCTACTTTGGGAAAGGGGATGCTGAGAACATTGACGAGCGGGAAGAATAAAAGCAGCCCAGAGGAAACCAAACAAGTGAGTCTGACTCCTGAAGAGCAAGAGCTGGTGAAATCTATCGATGAGAAGGCTAACAAGGGGGCGTTTCGTGTGAATATACGTCTTATCGCATCGGGAGCGACAGAGGAGCGAGCAGAAGAGATTCTCGGGCACATGGAAAATGCTTTTGGGCAATTCGAAAATCCGGAAGTGAACAATTTTCGTATCAAAAGACGTTATAAAGAAAAACGGACCGTGTACGATTTCATTTTCCGCAATTTTGACGATGAAACGGAGATGATCCTGACCGTCGAGGAGCTGGCCAGCATTTTCCATTTCCCGATTTCTACGACAGCAACGCCGAAAATCAAATGGCTCAAAGCCGGAGCGGCTCCGCCGCCGGTCAATATCCCGCCGGAAGGGCTGCTGCTCGGCTATAATGATTATCGCGGGGTGAAAACGGATATTCGCATCACGGAGAATGATCGACGACGGCATATGTACGTCATCGGTCAGACGGGCGTGGGCAAATCCGTCTTTCTGCAAGAAATGGCCAAGAAGGACGCGGCGGCCGGCAAAGGTTTCTGCTTCATCGATCCGCATGGCGATGCCATCGAGGATATTCTGACGGCTATTCCCAAAGAACGCGCGGAGGACGTAATCCTGTTTGATCCCTCCGATACGGAACGCCCGATCGGACTCAATATGCTCGAGTATGATCCTGCGCATCCGGAACAGAAAACCTTCGTCATCAACGAGATGATCGGCATTTTCGACCAGCTGTACGATTTGAAAGCGACGGGAGGGCCGATGTTCGAGCAGTATATGCGCAACGCCATGCTCCTGATCATGGAGGATCCGGAGAGCGGATCGACGCTGATGGAGATTTCCAGGGTGCTGGCCGATGAGGAGTTCCGCAGATACAAGCTGTCCAAATGCAACAATCCGATCGCTTATGATTTCTGGACGAAAGAAGCGGAAAAGGCCGGCGGGGAAGCGGCTCTGGCGAACATGGTGCCGTATATCACCTCCAAGCTCACCACCTTCATCAGCAACGATATGATGCGGCCGATCATCGCCCAGCAGAAGAGCACGCTCAATTTCCGCGAGATCATGGACGGCAAGAAAATCCTGCTCGTCAATCTTTCCAAGGGCAAGATCGGTGAGATCAACGCGCGCCTGCTCGGCATGGTCATCGTGGGGAAGATCCTGATGGCGGCCCTGTCGCGGGTGGATACGCCGGAAGACGAGCGTACGGATTTCTATCTCTATATGGATGAATTCCAGAACGTCACCACCAATTCTATCGCGCAGATCCTTTCGGAAGCGCGCAAGTATCGGCTGGTGCTGACGATGGCGCATCAGTTCATCGCGCAGCTGAAGGAAGAGATCGCCAAGGCGGTCTTCGGAAACGTCGGATCGCTGGTCTCGTTCCGGGTCGGATCGGAAGACGGCGAGTTTTTAGAAAAGCAGTTCCTCCCGGTGTTTACGGCGCGTGATCTCATCAATGTGGATAACCGCAACTGTTTCGTGAAGCTGCTCATGAACAACGAACTGACCAAGCCGTTCAATATGAAAACCTATCCGCCGACGCACGGCAATCAGGAGGTGGCCAACGCCCTCAAGGAGCTCTCCCGCCTGCGCTATGGCCGCGATGCCACCATCGTCAACCGCGAGATCATGAGTCGCATCAAGCTGGCGGAAAAACCAGTCTAGAAAAAGAGCAGGGATCGAGAGTTATGAATCAGGAAAGAGACTCTTTTGATTTAAGGAAAGCCTTGCTTCGGGGATTTATGGGCGGCTCCCCTTGACTTTCTATGTCTTTTGGAGTATAATTGCGATTTGTACCTTTTGAAACAACCGGCAATGGTGCCGATTCCTCCGAGGAGAATGCGATATGTTGAAAAACTGGCTGAAGGGTCTGATAATCGGTCTGATGATCATGGGTTGCACGCTGATTCTGATGTTTGCCAGTCTGCTCATCATTTGGATGGCGGGCGGCAATGAACTTTCTCTGCGCCAGCTTCTCATGGGCGTGCTGCTGAGCTGGTTCCTGGAGGTTGTGATCCTGATACCGCTCGGATCACTGCCGAGAGAGGTGAACAGGAACGCATTCCTGGCGCGTGCCATCTTCGTGTGGCTCCCGGTGTCCGGCGGGTGGTTCCTGATGCTCCAGGGGATGCCTCTCTGGGTTTTCCCCGCAGGCATGCTGATCTCCTCCACCTGCGTCGGTTACAACATGATGGTGACGCACGAGAAGAAAAAACAAGCGGCCAGCAGACGTCCCTAGAGACGGAAAGAGATATGCCAAGAGCAGTGAGGGTAAATCCCGATAGCTGCTCTTTGTTTTTTCTTTAAAAAGCTTATTACCAAACCTTTCATTATTGACTTATAACTATCAAAGAAGAGACCAAAGTTTTTGAGGAAACCGCCTCGAAAAATTGCTTTGCTATTGCGGTGGACGTATCTGCGCTATTGTTCCAGATTGAGTTTGAATGAGAGAAGGGAATGGGCGGTTGTGACGAGGGCTTCGCTGGTTTTCTCATTGACGGTAATGGTTTGGGCGTCAGCCAGCGTTTCGGAGAAGTACTGGGCGATGAGCGCGCCGTCTTGGTTCCAGACGAGGATGCGCTTATTGTCCGCGTCGAGAGCGTAGATGTTGGCTAAGTCTGGATTGGTGAAGAGGCTGGTGACAGAGAGCGGGGTGTTGGGAGACTCGAGGTTTTTCACGAAACGGCCGCGAAAAACTGCCGAGACGGTTGTTCGGTTTTGTGCCAGGAAAATGGTCTCATGGATGGCCATTTTTGCACTGTCTTCGATAGCCAGCGTGTCCTTGAGCCAAGGGGATCCTGTACCAAAGCCGCCTTCTGCGCGTGGGAAACGGTAGATCTGATCCGTGGTTTCATCGAGGACATAGAGGTACGTGAGATAGGTGCCGATATCCTCTACGCGGGCGTCTGCGGGAAGTGCCAGCGTGTTCTCTGTGAACGTGTGGCTGATGGGACTCCAGGAAAACAGTGCGTTCGTATCGGTATAGACAAAAATAAGACGCAAATCATCCATGGGAGAGGCGAATTTGATTGCTCCTTTTCCGGGCGGCAAGGGGTATTGTTTTTCGTCATCGGTACTGAGAATATACGCAGAGGTTATGAGGTAAATCTCATCACTGAGTACGACGGACGCAATCACGGAATCTGGTACCGTGGCGATGGTAATAGGCGCGTTGGCTAAGGCATGAGCGTTTTTTTCGTCCTCGAGAGGGAAGACGGATGTTTCGCTGGGCGCTTGCGGGGTTTCTGCGATCGGCGTCGGACTGTTCTTCGTCGAGATATATCGTGCCAGCAGGAGGCTGGTCACCAAAACAGCAGCAGCCAATAACCACAGCATGAGGGTGCGCTTTTCGTATCGGGTGCCGAGCTTTTTGAAGGAACGGAAGGAATGATTGAACAGATCCCGTGTGGTGCGCATGCCCTTTTCCCAGAGCGCACGCAGGATGAGCCAGCCTGCGTGAAATGTCTTCTGGAGAGCAGCAAAGGAAGCGGTGACTCGTTTCTTCCGGAATGTTTGAGGAGCAGGCGCTACGACAGAAATGTGCGTTATGGGGGGAGGAACACTGTTTTTTTGATAAAACGCAGCCAGTTTGTCTCTCATAAAAGGCGGAATGACTTCATCCTCGTCCGCAGCGATACGCGCGGACGCGTTGTGGACAAGCGCTTCCGTGACGGCAGGAGCAGGGAGAGTACTCTCTATTTTTTTTGCGGAGGACGGCTGTGAGAGCGGAGTCGGGATATGTGCCGTCTGCAGCAGGTTGTCCGGGCGAGTGTTTTCGGCAGTCGCTTGTGATTTTTTCGGCAGCCGGAGGGTAGCTATTTTTGACGCTGAAGCGACAATACCGTTGCGCAGTTGTTTGCGGAGAAAACGCGTCGTTTTCCGTGTTACGACGACACTCTGTCTCGAGAGAGCATACAAGAAGAGGAGACTTTGTTTTTTTCCTTTGCGGAGCAGTTTCCCTTGGGAAATGAAAAATGAGCCGAGGGCATGGGACGAGTCTTGCAACGAGAGTTTGGTGCGTTCGAGGAAGGGGTATCCTTGCGTGTGCCTGGGCGTGTCTCCTTGGACATAGATGTGGCCAGTTTTGGAATCGGTATATTCTTCCTCAGCATTATTACTCGCATGTTCCGTGGGTTGGCCGGCGGCTTGCTCTGTTGTGGGGCGTGGAACGAAAGCTTGCCCGCTGAAAACATTCGCGGTCGTTTCCACGGCCTTTTTTGACTCTTTGTGTGGCAGAGGAAGAGGCAGGCCTTCTTTTATATCAACGACGAGAGAACCGCCCATATCGAGTTCGTTGATCAAGGCGGTACGGAGAAATTGAGCGAAACGTTCCGTATCCATACGGACAGCATTCTTTTCGAGGTCTTCCATGGGGAGTATGTCGAAAAGCTCCGGTGAGGTAAGAATAATTTTGTCTTGGGCCATGAGGCGACCGCTTGAGACCTCGACGAATGTTTTGATAGGGTGAATGTTGGATTCTTCGGAGGCCAGGCCGCTGCTGATTTCGGAAAAATTGTCACCACGCAAGAGCAGAATCTCCGCTTTGCCGGTAACGGAGAAATGGAGGTTATTTTTTTCGAGCACGCCCAGCGCGCCGTGCAATTTGCCGAGCCACGCGATATTGCCGTGTTTGACGAGTTCGGCCAAAGCCAGATTGATCTTATGAAGCGCCGCTTCGAAACTTTCGATGGAACCACGCCGGGGGTTGCTGAAGTATTCTTTTTTGGCGACAGAAGCGAGAAAATTGATGATGTAGGCCGAATCCTCGCTGTTTTCGGCAATTTCAAAAACACCGATCAAAGAGCCGAGGGAGCTCCTGGTGACATTTTCGTCGCTGTAATTGAAAACCTTGACGAATGGTTCGATGGCACGACCGTTCGCCACAAGGATTTCCGTTATAACTTTTTCTAATTCGATAGTCGGCCTGATTTTTTCCGGGCGTTTTTTCTCCAACATACTTTTTATTCTCGTTCCGACGCGAGTAGCATAAACGTCGCAAATACACTTTATTATACCACACCTCCGGCGTGAAAGCTCTTCAATAAGAGCTTTTTGGCATTCTTGGGCACAGGGCTGGAAGCTTTTGGCTGAATAACACGGAGTTTTTGACTTTTCAGCCCTTTTTTCCTATACTGCAGCTAAGAGTCCATTCAATATCTCAACGCATTGGATAAAGAGAAAATGTCCTGCTCGTCGGATAAAAGTTCCTGATTTCGGCTGCAAAGCACTCATCGTTCGTCGGCTTCTCGCTCCGCATGCTTTTCGCTCGAAATCAGAAACTTTTTTCTCGACAGGATATTTTGAACAGACTCTCAGAGGGAATGTCTTTGTTTTCGGTATATTTGGTAACGATTGTAATTCTATGTCATTGGTTCTCTTTGATGCTTTATTCGGATCGAAAGCGCGGGCTCGGCTCATTCGTTTTTTCCTTCTCAACCCCGGCGTGGAGTTCGGAACGGCCACGGTTGTTGAAAAGACGCTGATTCCAAAACCAGAAGCGACTCGCGAGCTCACCCGTCTTGCCAGGATGAAGTTCGTTATCGAACATTCTCGCAAGGGGAGGAAACAATTTATGGTGAACGAAGACTTTCCTTTCTATACGGAGCTGAAAAGCCTCGTTTCGAAATTGAACGTCCATGCGCAGTCCCAGGTCTTTCGTAAATTGAAAATAGTCGGAGAAGTCAAGCTGATTCTTATCAGCGGATTGTTTCTCAATTACGCCAAGAGCAAAGTGGATATGATCCTGGTGGTAAACAACATCAATCGAACCAAGCTCAAGCATGCTATCGCGCATTTGGAGGCGGAGGTAGGCAAGGAGATCCGTTTCGTGCTCATGAGTAGCGAGGAACTACACTATCGCTTGAATATGCTGGATCGCTTTTTCATCGAGTTTCTAGAAGGGCCGTACGAAGAGGTGTCGAACAAAGTTCCGGAGCTCAAGCGTTTTATTGCCGGTTTGAAGAAGTAAATAGTGGTAGGAAAAAACGTATGGTGTCGTGGATAATGATCATTCTTCTGTTCGCGGTAGCCGGCCTCGTCTTGTGGCTGGTTTTTTCTTTGCACGGACGAGAATCTTCCGGGGATACCGCCAAGCTAGAGATAGAAAACATGAGCCGGCGTTTCGATACGGAGCTGCATTCGGTCGCCAACGCTTTCAACCAGCAACTCGCGAATTTCCAGCATACGTTGGATAATCGTCTGGCAGATAACGGGAAGCGTCTGGATGAGCGTTTGGATACGGCGGCGCGTTCGTATGCGGATGTGCAGAAAGGCCTGGAACAGATGCGCCATTCGAGCGAAAAGATCCTCGAGGTGGGCAAAGAAGTCGCCTCGCTTCAGGAAATTTTGAAGGCCCCGAAGATCCGTGGCGGATTCGGCGAGCTGATGCTCCAGGATTTGCTCTCGCAGATGCTGCCCAAAGAGAATTTTGCCCTGCAGTATGTGTTCAAAAGCGGCGAGGCGGTAGACGCGATTATCAAGCTGAAGGGAGGATTGGTGAGTGTCGATTCGAAGTTCCCTTTGGAAAACTTCAAGAAGATCATCACCGCCAAAACTGATGAAGAAAAGCGCGTGGCCCGGAAGCAATTTTATAACGACGTGAAAAAACATGTCGACGCGATCGCCAATAAATATATCGTGCCCGAAGAGGGGACGTTGGATTTCGCGCTGATGTATATTCCGGCTGAGAACGTGTATTACGAGATCATCATCAAGGATGACGACGAGCAGGGACTTTTGGATTATCTGACGCAGAAGCGCATCATGCCGGTCTCGCCGAATTCTTTTTATGCGTATATGCGCACGATCTTGTTCGGATTACAAGGACTGCAGATCGAGAAAAGAGCCAAAGAAATCATGGGGCAGTTGGAAAAATTGGCTCGCGAGCATGAAAAATTCGAGCAGGAGTTCGATATACTGGGTAGTCATATCGGGAATGCTCACAAGAAATATGATGAAGCGGAAAAGCGCTTGTTCAAAGTAACGAATCAGCTGGAGCATGCGCGTCTCGGCGTAGAACATAGCGCCGCTGAGCCTTTGCCCGCTCCTGCGGAGGAATAACATCCATTTCCACGGCAACCTATGATGAAACAACCAAGGAGCTCTCAGATGGATTGGAATGCGGATGTTGCCCAATCAGGGAGGGGCGTGTCTTTCTTCGACAATCTGATTGTGCGAGCGCTCCTCGGCGTGAACATTTTTTGTTGCTGTGTCAGTTTTGGCTTGCTCTGGTACTTTATCAGACCGACTGAGAATATTCTCATCTTGCATTATAATGTATATTTCGGGGTGGATATCCAAGGTATCTGGTGGCAGGTGTTTATGCTGCCGATAGCGGGGCTCTTTTTTTTTGGAAGCCATCTTTTTTTCGCATATCGTTTTTATAGGGAGGCCGAACGCGTTGCTGCTTATCTGATGCTTTTCAGCGCCGGCCTGCTCAATATCGGTATCATCATCGGGAGCGCGAGTATTGCCTTTATTAATTACTGATATTTCTGATCTATGCGGATAGAGCTTTTTCTCACTCCATTCGTTACGGCGTTCACTCTGACGGCAGGCTTGATCTTGCTCTTTCTGCTGACGCCTCTGTTTCGCCGTGCCGTTTGGCGGACAGAGAAACGGCATGGTCGGAAACAAACCATCTCCCGACTGGGCGGCGTATCCATGCTCTTCGCCTTTTCGTTTGCGGTGTTTTTTGATCCCCATCTTGTTTTGACTCGGGAATTCTATGGATTGTTATTTGGCAGTGTGCTCATTTTTATTTTTGGGCTCTGGGACGATGTGAGCGAGCTCGGATGGAAAATTCAGGTTTTTTTCCAAGTCGCTTTGACGGTACTTATTTTTATCTTCGGTATACACATCAGTTCGTTCACCAATCCTTTTGGAGGCGTCTGGATCCTTCCTGCCGATACTTTCGTCTTGCCTGGCTTTCTCCTTCTTTTTGTGTGGATGTTCTTGGTGATGAATGCTATGAATTGGCTCGATGGATTGGATGGTCTCTGCGGGGGAGTCTCTCTTATCACCTTTGTAACCATGTTCTTCCTCAGTCTAAAACCGGAAGTTGCTCAACCGCCGATTGCCATTCTCGCCGTGATCGGTATCGGCGTCGCTTTGGGATTCCTGTTTTTCAATATATACCCGGCGCGCATTCTAGCGGGGACTGTCGGGTCGATGTTTCTGGGTTTTCTGGTTGCGACACTCGCGGTTATCGCAGGAACCAAGATTGCCACGGCCTTTCTTGTTTTGTCGTTGCCTATCGTCGATGCACTGTTCGTGCTGTGGCAGCGTCTGCGAGAAGGGACCTCCGTATTCCAGGCAGATAAGCGGCATCTGCACTTCAAACTCTTGGAGCTTGGCTGGTCCGAACGGCGCATTGCCTGGTTTTTCTTTTTTGTGACGGCCATCATCGCGGTCATTGCTTTGAACACGCAAGCGTTGGGGAAATTGGTCGCCGTATTGTTGGTTTTCTGTATCATTTTCTTTCTTCTGTTCTTTGTCGATCGCAAGTTGCGATTCAAGAACAGCCGAAAGAAAGCCTCATCATAGCAAATCGTATGTATCAAAAAGGAGCGCGTCTTCTGGCATCATTTTTTCGGAAACGATTTTTCCTGCTCGGTCTTCTGACCATTTTGTTTGGTATCCGATTTTTCCTCTTTGCAGACGTGGAAAAAATAGAGCCTGCCTTTTCTCCGACAGGGATACGCATCAGTGGACAGCTCTATCGTTTGGAAATTGCCGAAACGGACGCCGAACGTGCGCAGGGTCTGGGCGATCGAGATACCCTGTGTGATAACTGCGGGATGCTGTTCATCTTTGCGGATCCGGGGAAATACGCGTTTTGGATGAAAGACATGCGCTTTCCGATCGATATCATCTGGCTGCTTGGCGACCGGGTGGTTTTTGTAGAGCACGCCGTGAGTCCTGATTTCGCCGGCATCGTGCATCCGACAGCTCCCGCGGACAGGGTGCTGGAGCTCAACGCCAATCAAGGAAGCGGTGTCCGTGCAGGGGAGACGGTGCAGTTCGTGTACGAATCCTTTTGAAGTCTTCTCTCTGCCTCCAGGGAAACAATAAAACCCCGCCGTTGCGGGGTTTTATATATTTCAATGAAAGAAAGAACGGCTTGTCTGTGTTGCGGTTCGCGTCTAGCGGTAAGCGCTGACACGCGCAGAATATTTCTGTAGATTCTGCAATTGCCTCTCGTTCAATGTCTTTGATTTCTCAATGCCTTGTTTGATAAGATCTTTCGAGAATTCTATCGATGTTTTGGTCGTCACCGCGCCTTGATAGCTGACGTTTTTTCGGAGGTAGTCTTCGATATACACCTTATGTTCGGCGGTCAAAGACGAGTCAGCATTCTTTTCGAGGTAATGAGCGAGCGCTCGGCGTGCCAAATGCGTCCTGCCGTTTCCCCGTTCAGCTTGTTCGATAAAGGATGTTTCAGTTTCGCGACTCAGTTCCGCGGTCACTACGACGCTATTCTTTACTTCTGCTTTTACGGCATCTTGGGACTGGGTGTCTTCGGTCTGCACGGTACTCGTCTCGCCGCTCTTCGTATCGAGGAGCGTATTGTCATCGGAGCTTATTTGCGTGCGCTGCGAGTATGAGTAAATGCCCAGGGCAATCGCTGCAACAATGAAGACACTGACGATAATACGGAGATTTTCCTGAACCCAAGCCTTCGCCTGGTCGGCAGAGGATTCTTCGAATATGGGATCTTGTTGTTCCATGGTTTTCACCTCTCTTTCTAGCTTATAATTAAGATTGTGAAAGTGCTGCTTGCGTTGAAGCCTGACTAGCGCTTATCAGGGCTATCTTTTATATCATTGATAAGCCGATCGACCTCCTGTCTTTTCATACTACGTCTTTGAAAAATGGCTGTCAACTGGACAAAAGAGGTGTTTTTCGGCCTAATGCAGGGGTTTTTAGCCTGATAAAGATGCACGGCGCGTACCGCTCCCGTTTCGTGCGTGTGACGAACCGCAGGAAAATAAAAATGGAAAAATCAAAATGGAAAATGACCATGCAAAATAAATAAAAAGAAGCTTCCTTCCTGAAAAAAAATAATATTGCGAGAGAACGACGTTGCTCCGCCTTGGCATGCGCAATATGGTTATGAAATCACTGGAAATACTTTTGATATTTTTCTGTATGGTGATAGGGAAGTTGAGATATTGTATTGTTTGTTTCGGTCATTTCATTTTTGATCCGAGAATAATTTTTCTCAAAGAAATTATTTGCTTGTCTACTCTTGACAAATATTTTTTCTCTTTGCATTTTGCAAAAAAAGAGTATAATAAAAATGTACAGGAAATTTTTTCTGTATCACGCACAAAAAAATAAATATTTGTTGTGTGAAACAAAAAAATAATTCCATATTCTTTCTCTCTGTTCCATAAACATATGTGACATGAGAAGGGGGAAGTGGTGTAGAAGGAGGTGAATATTATGGCAGCCAAGAAAAAAGCAGCAGCAAAGAAGAAAGTGGCAAAAAAGGTAACCAAGAAGAAAGTCGCCAAGAAGGCAGTAAAGAAGGTAACCAAGAGAAAAGCTACTAAGAAGCGCAAATAGTTTCAACGTTTCTTGTTCTTTCGGTTCAAATAAACAAAAACCCCGTAAATCGGGGTTTTTGTTTATTGCACAAGATTTCCAATCTTTTGCATGCAGCGGTTTTGTTTCCTAGTTAGGAAAGGGTGTCTCGATCTGTTCTCGCCGTATCTCTACCACGCGCTCCCGATGTGCGAGATCCGTATGTATTATTGTCTGGGCTGCAGGGAAAAGAGCCGTGACGCGGGTTGTCAAAAGAGCGGCTTGTTCCGGGCTGATTTCGAGAAAGAGGACAACAGACTTGCATGTATGCAAGAATTTTTTGACGTCTCGGAGCAGTCGATAATAATGAGCCAGCCCGGCCTCCTCGCTTATGAGCGCGCTTTTCGGTTCGAAATCATGGACATCGGGCGCGGTATTGTCATACATGGATGATGAGAGATAGGGGAGGTTGGCAGCGATGATGATCTCACCTGCCAAAGCGAGTTCTGTGATGATCGGGGCAAGGAGATCGCCTTCATGAAATCTGATGAGGTTGTCAACATTCTGTCGCCGAGCGTTCTCTCTCGCGACAGCCAGGGCGCCTGCAGAGATATCTATAGCATGCAGTACGCAGCTGGGAGCGGAGGAATCCGGAGGTTGTTTCTCTCTTTCTTTCGCGAGAGAAATAATAATATTGCCGCTTCCTGTGCCAATATCGATCATTGTAATCTGGCTTTCGACTTTCAACTTTCGACTTTCAACTTCGTTGAGTACCAGCTCAACGATCAGCTCTGTTTCTGGTCGCGGAATCAGCGTATCGGGAGTGACGAGAAAATCACGGCCATAGAATTCTTTGCGTCCGATGATAGAGGCGACTGGCTCGTGTGCCGCGCGGCGGGCGAAACACTCACGTACTTTCGTTTCAGCAGCGATGTCGAGCTCGTATTCCGGATGCGCCAGGAGAAACACCTGCTCTTTTTTGGACGCATACGCCAGCAGAATAAAAAAATCTTCCGGAGCGATCCGTGCTTCGGATGGAGAGAGAAAGATTTTCCGCAATTCGCTGACAGTCATAATTACTGTCCGTGCATTTCAAGTTTGCGGCGCATGTCTTCTTCTTCGAGGGCAGTGATGATCTGTTCAAAATTGCCGGCCAACACTTGGGGGATATTGCTCCAAGACATCTTGATGCGGTGATCGGTGATGCGATCCTGGGGGAAATTGTAGGTACGGATCTTCTCGCTGCGATCACCGGTGCCGATCTGGCTCTTGCGCGCGTCGCCCTGTTCTTTGGCTTGACGGTCTTCTTCTAGCTGGTAAAGACGGGAGCGCAAGACCTTGAGCGCCTTCTCTTTGTTTTTGATCTGAGACTTTTCGTCCTGACAAGAGACGACCGTATTGGTAGGGAGGTGGGTGATGCGGACGGCGCTGTAGGTCGTGTTGACGGATTGGCCGCCCGGGCCGGAGGAACAGAACGTGTCGATACGGAGGTCTTCGGGGCGGATGACGACTTCCACCTCTTCGATTTGTGGCAAAATCACCACGGTGGCCGTGGACGTGTGGATGCGCCCGGATTTTTCCGTTTCCGGGATGCGCTGGACACGATGAACCCCGGATTCGTACTTCATTTTCTGATAGACGGGGGCAGTGCTTACACCGCGATTGATTTCAAACACGACTTCTTTGAATCCGCCGACTTCCGTTTGGTTGGAGTGGAGCATGACCGTCTGCCAACCTTGTTTCTCAACGTAATGCGAGTACATGCGGAAAAGTTCCGCGGCGAAAAGACTGGATTCGTCGCCGCCGGCTCCGCCGCGAATTTCGACGATGACATCTTTCTCATCAGCCGGATCTTTGGGGAGAAGGAGACGTTTGAGTTCCTCTTCGAGCGTGGATTTTTCTCCCGCCAAAGCGAGATTTTCTTCCATGGCCATAGCTTGGAGTTCGGCCTCTTCCTCATTCTGGGTCAGTTCGGCATTGCCGCGCATGGCAACTTCAATCGCCCGGAGGCGATGCACGCGTTCCAGAATGACGTCCAGTTCGGATTTGCGCCGACTCATGGCGACCATTTTCTTGTGGTCATTCTGCAGCGCCTCACTGGCGAGCGCTGCCTCGAGCTCACGATACTCGGCTTCAATTTTCTGAATCAGATTCTGCATATTTTTGCTTTATAGAAAGCTCAATCTAAAAATTCTTCACTTCCCGCCCCTGACATCTTTCTGTTTTTATGAAGAACATCTTTTGTTAGCCTACGGTATTTTGAAAGAAAAAACAATCCCGCCAAGGCGGGATTGTTTTGTATAAGTAAAGCTAGGCTGCCTGCTTGGCAGTTTTCTTTTCCTCTTCTGCTTTGACGGTTTTCTTGGCTTTGGAAACCTTGAGACGATCGGCTTGCTTGGCCTCGGATTTGAGCGAGAGCTTCTTGAAGCGGTCTACTCGGCCAGTGGCATCGATAAATTTCTTCTTGCCGGTATAGAAGGGATGGCACTGGGAACAGATTTCCGTGCGCATGGTTTCGACGGTCGAGCCAGTTTCCAGCACGGCACCGCAGGCGCACGTGATGGTTGCTTCTTTGAAATAATTCGGGTGGATGCCTTGCTTCATAATTTTTTTGATGAAATCACGATAAATATGTATAAACCACTCTAGCATGGCTCGTTAAAGTTGACAACCCCTGCCAAAAGCGTTTCGCGCGAGCCGCCAGTGGCGGAGGACGACCCTGTCTCAGGATAGGCAAACAAGCCTTAGTAAGCACTTGCCAGGTTCGCTGTATTCTGTTACGCTGGTAACTGTATTTTCCTGTTGTTTTCCTGTGGTTGACAATAGCATACATCAGACATATTTTTCCGAGGGATCCGTTCCTGGCCTGCCCTGCAGTGCTTTCAGGATCCGTATAAGGAAGAATAGGTGGCCCATTCGGGTGATTCCCGCCTAAGGCGGGTAAATAATTCAATAAGGAAGTAAGAATATGTCGGAAACGACTCCAGCAGCAGCCGATGCAGGCGCTTCGCAAAAGGCCCCGCAAGCGGAAATAAGCGAACATTTTTTCGCTACGTTTGATTTTGCCACAATGGATGTCAGCCTGGAAGGGCTGCTCAAAGCAGGTGTCCACTTCGGTCACCTGAAGTCGCGTCGTCATCCGAAAATGGATCAATACATCTATACGACACGCAAGAATATCAATATCTTGGATCTCGAAAAGACATCCGAGAAACTTCGAGTAGCCGCCAAGTTCTTGGCCGAAGTGACGAAAAGCGGGAAACCGATTCTTTTTGTCGGTATGAAGAAGCAGACGCAGGATACCGTACAGTCGTTAGCTACACGCTTGGGTGAATCATATGTTATCGATCGCTGGCTCGGAGGAACACTGACGAATTTCTCCTGCATCAATTCTCGTGCGAAATACCTGAACGAAACCCATGACAAGATCGAACAGGGCGAGTTCAAGAAATACACCAAATTCGAACAAGCCAAGAAGAATGAGGAAGTTGAGAAGCTGGAGCGGAAGGTCGGCGGTATCAAGCGTATGGGGCAGTTGCCGGGGGCCATCGTGATCGCTGATGTCAAGGAAGCGGCACTGGTTATCCATGAGGCGAGAAAAATGCTTATCCCTGTCATTGGTATTACCGATACGAATACCGACCCGAGCTTTGTCGATTATCCTATTCCAGGGAACGATGATGCTCTTTCTTCCCTCCGTCTGCTTTTGGGATATTTGGGGAAAACTATCCTTGAAACGAAAGAGAAGGCAGTAGCTGAGAAGGCTGCAGTCAAGGAAGTAGTCAAAGAAAAAGTAGCTGAGTAATTTTTTGTGGGGCGTTCGTTTGGACTCTCCCGCTAAGAAGCTCCAAGCTAATCAGCTAAAAAGCTAAAATTATGAGCTCGATGGAACAAGTGAAGATGCTGCGCGAAAAGACCGGCGCTGGCATCGTTGATGTGAAAAAAGCTTTGGATGAAGCAAACTATGACGAGGCACAAGCTCTTCTCATCCTTCGGAAACGTGGTCAAGATAAGGCGTTGAAGAAAAGCGATCGGGAGGCACACGAGGGCATTATTGTTTCTTATATCCACTCGAATGATCATATCGGCGTTCTGATGAAGCTTTTCTGCGAAACGGATTTTGTGGCTCGTAACGAAGAATTTCGTGAGCTGGGTCGTGATATCGCTTTGCATATCGCTGCCTCCGCGCCACGGTACGTGAAGCCGGAAGAGGTGCCGGAAGTATCAGTGGAAAAAGAGCGTGAGATTTGGCGCGAACAGCTTGTCAAAGAGAACAAGCCGCAAGAGCTGATGGAAAAAATTATGGCCGGAAAAGAGGAGAAATTCCGGAACGAAAACGCTCTTTTGACACAGGTTTTTGTCAAAGATCCGAATAAGACTGTCGGGGAATTGTTGACTGAAAAGATTCAGAAGATCGGAGAAAATATCCAGATAGGCGGATTTGTTCGCTACGAAATGTAGGCGTTGTCATTGCGCTTGGAATTCCGTCACTCCTTAGGAATTATAATCGACCCTCTTATTCAAGTTCCATGTGGTATCTCATCATCCCACCAATCGTCGTTGTCGTCAGTTTGTCATTTGTGTTGTGGTACCTGTCTCGTAAAGGAGCTGATCCGTCGGTCGTGAGAAAGATTTCTCAGTTAGCGGGTGGTGTTGAACAGAAGGTGTCTTTTTTCCGCACCAAAAATTTTTTTCTGCGTATTTTGGAAAAAACAGCCCATCGTTTCAAGATTTTGTTCCTTCAGATGCACAATACTTTGAATGATTTGACGCAGTTACTGAAAGAACGGCGGAGACGCTTTCAAGAAAAAGATGGTACGGTAGCCCTGAAGGCTCCTGGAGCAGCTTCTGCGCATGAGGTGGTGTCGGAAAGTCCGCAGCCCCTCCTCCGTTCGCAGGCTGTGGCAATTGCTGGAATGAAGCGGTTTGTTCAGCCTGTACCGACAACAAGACTCGAGGCGACGGAAGCCGTGTCTCGTCCGATGGTGAGTGAAACGATGGTTCATCCGGAAGAGTCTTATCATAAGACGTCGGCAGACGTTGTCCACGAAGATGGTCTGATCGCGCGTATCGCCGTCAATCCCAAGGATTTTGTCGCCTATGAGGAGCTGGGTGACCATTATCTCAAAATTGGAAACATGAAAGACGCGAAAGAATGTTACCGGCAAGTGCTCAAATTGAGCTCGGTTCAGCGTATGGCGAAGATCAAAATCCGTCGTCTGGAAAAAATGCTTTTGCAGAAAGAACAATAGAGAGATGGCCACCTTAGCTCAGTTGGTAGAGCAACGCACTTGTAATGCGTGGGTCCTCGGTTCGAGTCCGAGAGGTGGCTCAGTTTGAATAAAAGAGACGAGTTTGATAGGATGTGGTAGTCCTTTGTAAATATGGGTAGGTGGTAGAGTGGTCTATTACAACAGACTGTAAATCTGTCGGCTTCGGCCTTCGGGGGTTCGAATCCCTCCCTACCCACAAAAATGAAAACAACTCCCGCAAGGGGGTTGTTTTCATTTGGGTAGGAGGAAGCCAACTGCTTGGCTTCCGAGAGGGATGAGAAGGCCGGAACGCTGTACGAGTTTGCCCATAGGGCAAGGCGAGTACCGTGAGGCGGGGTCGCGAAATTTTTCCGTCAGGAAAAATATTTGTGACCGAATCCATGTTAACGTGAAGGGCGTGAGTAGAAAGCGAGCGAGCGCAGCTTTCTGTGTGTAGCGCCAAGGCTCCGCGTCGGAGCGCGGAGGAATCCCTCTCGCTTACTGTTAGCAAATTATCTGTGACCGAATCCATTCCGCTGGACTTTTTCGTGAAAATCCTTACAATAGAAAAGTCACCGGAAGTAGATTTTTATTGAAACCATGCAATTCAAAAAGAAACTTGTTTTTGAAACAGAATATTGGCGTGTTGGTTTGGCTGAAGAACAGACGTATCTTGGCTATTGTGTAGTTGCTTTGAAAAGGCAGGAAGGATTAAGGGGAGATTTGGTGGATCTTACACAAGAGGAGGCTATTGATTTTTTCAATGTGGTGAAGAAGTTTGAGGTAGCTCTTCGCGGCGCTTTTGATGCAACGATGTTTAATTGGTCCTGTCTCATGAACAATGCGTACCAGTTGCCGGATCCAAAACCACATGTTCATTGGCACGTGAAGCCACGATATAATCATTCAGTTGAATTCGAAGGAGAGACCTTTGAAGATGTGAGATTCGGCCACCATTACACATTACTTGAAAATCTCAATCGGACGGTATCTGAGGAAGTGCAAGAAAAGATTATTGCAAAGATACAAGAGAGTTTGCCGTTGTAGCTCAGTTGGTAGAGCACGTCATTGGTAATGACGAGGTCATCGGTTCAATCCCGATCAACGGCTCAAATAAGAGCAGAGGAGTGTTGATCATGTCGCTCGTCCGTCACGTCATTCGAGCAACGATAGTGACAAGTTGGGCGACAGAGTATTGACCACGTCGTTCGCGAGCGACGGTGGTTGACGAAAGCAGTGTTTTCCAGTACAGTGAAAAAGCTTTGTAAACAGCTAGCAATCGAGAGGAATATGGGACAGATAAAAGATACGATAGTAAAACTCAAGTGTTCTCTGTGTAGCCGTATCACGCATTACACGAAACGCAATAAGAAAAAAGTGAAAGAAAAGCTTGCGCTCAGCAAATATTGCCGTTTCTGTCAGAAGAACGCACCTCACACCGAGAGCAAATAGTTCTCGGTTTTTGGTAATTTTGGTATAATGAATGTGGTTATGTAAGTTGTATAACTTATAGTCACTATTCGTTATTTATGTTGAGAGTAGAAGTAAAAGAAAAAGCGACTGCTCTGCGAGAACAGGGGTATTCGCTTAGTGAAATAAGTCAACAGTTAAGTATTTCACAAAGTACCGCCAGCTTGTGGTTGAGGGGCATCAAACTATCTGAGAAAGCCAGGGGAAGAATAGATAGTCTGAGTGTTAGTGGAAGAAAAAAGGCTGTTGAGACAAATAGAAAAAAAAGAGCGGTAGAGGATATAGAAATAGCAGAAAAAGTAGAGAGGTATTTCTTGGGGCAACAAAAAATAGATTCTAAAATTGCATGTGCTTTGTTATACTGGGGTGAAGGAACGAAGTATAGTGGCAATAAGTCTGTTTCTTTCATGAATGCGGATCCAGAAATGATAGGATATTTTCTCCGTGCCTTCAGAAACTCCTTTTCTCTAGATGAAAAGAGGCTTAGGGCACTTATCCATTTGCATGAGTATCATGATGCGGACAAACAACTTAAATTTTGGTCAAATATAACAAAGATTCCCACCAGTCAATTCAATAAATCGTATCTCAAGAAGAACACGGGTAAGAGCGAAAAGGAAAATTATCCAGGCTGTATCAGCATTAGGTACTCTGATAATAAAGTCTATAAAGAATTGATGCTTATTATAGGAAAACTAGCGAAGATATAAAATAGAATGCGAGTGTAGTTTAACGGTAGAACAGCGGCCTCCAAATCCGCTAGCGAAGGTCCGACTCCTTCCACTCGTGCTAGAAATCATTTGGTATTTGTCATTTGAATTTTGATATTTCAAATGGCCCTATCGTCTATCGGCTAGGACGCCAGGTTCTCATCCTGGTAAGAGGGGTCCGACTCCCCTTAGGGCTACAACGAAGTTGAAGACATAAAACACGCCAACTGCTTGGCGTGTGTGGGGATGTCGAAAGCCGGAGCGATGCCGCAAGGCTGCGAGGCGGGGTCGCGAGCCATACGTCTCGTATGGACTTGTGACCGACTCTCTAGGGCTACAACGAAGAACCCTCCTTCAGGCCACATGTTTTTTTGACACAAAAGGTACTCTCCTGGTATCTTTTCTTATCAAGCCGATTCCAAAGTAATGTGGCTTGATTGGGTTCTTGAACAATATGCCATCGACAAGGAGAGAATGCTATGAAGAGGATACCGGAACAGCAACGAAAGCCTTTGAGCAGAATATTGGTTATCGGTAGCGGTGGCCGTGAACATGCCATCGCGTGGAAACTGGCGCAAAGCCCAGAAGTGGAAGCGGTGTATGTCGCGTCCGGCAATGTTGGAACGGCAAGGGAGCCGAAGGTACAGAATATTCCCATTACCGACATTGCGCTCCTCGCGGATTTTGCAGCGCAGAACAGTATCGATGTGACGGTGGTAGGACCTGAAGCGCCATTGGTAGCGGGCATCGTGGATCTGTTTCGCGACCGTGGTCTGAAGATTTTTGGTCCGACGCAAGCAGCGGCGCAATTGGAATCCTCCAAGACTTTCGCGAAGCGTTTCATGAACCGTTGTCATATACCGACTGCGGACTACTGCGAATTCGCTTCCGCGGCATTGGCACATACCTACCTTGTCAGTCGGTCTCTTGACGATCTGCCGATTGTGGTCAAGGCCGATTGGTTGGCTGCGGGCAAAGGGGTGGTAGTCGCCAAGAGCCACCGTGAGGCGCACGACGCAGTCGACATGCTTTTTGCCGCTACGACTGTGCCGGATCAGGAGAAACGGATCATCATCGAAAACTGCATTGCCGGCACGGAGGCGAGTTACATCGTCATGGTTGATGGTCGGAATGTTTTGGCATTGGTGACGAGCCAGGATCATAAACGCCTCCTCGACGACAACAGGGGATTGAATACCGGCGGTATGGGAGCGATTTCTCCTGCGCCTATCATCACGTCTGCTATGAATACGCGCGTCATGCATGAAATTATCATGCCTGCGGTGCACAGAATGGCCGACGAAGGTATCCCGTACACCGGATTTCTCTACGCGGGGCTGATGATCGATGCCGAGAACAACCCATATGTACTCGAGTTCAACTGTCGCCTTGGCGATCCGGAAACGGAAGTGATCCTGATGCGCTTACGGAGCGATCTGTATCCGCTCATCAGGCACGGCGCGAATGGCACGCTGGATTTGGCGAATGCGGAGTGGGATGATCGCGTAGCGCTCGGCGTCGTGCTGGCAGCTGCCGGTTATCCAGATAAACCGCGCAAGGGGGATCCAATTTCCGGGTTGCCGCGGGAAACCCCTGACTGCAAAGTCTTCCATGCCGGTACCGCCGAAGCGGGCGACAAGCTCGTTACGGCGGGCGGGCGCGTGTTGTGCGTGACGGTGCTTGGCGACGATATCGGCGATGCGCGGAGGCGAGCTTACGAAGCGGTGAAAACCGTTCACTTCGCAGGGGTGCAATACCGGAAAGACATCGGCAAATGTGCTTTGGCGGCAGCCGCTGATGTCAACTAAGCGATTGGCAATGTCGTGACGGATTCCGTTGCGCAAGGGCGGGAGGTGGTAATATGCACCTTTCGCCCGATTTTTTTATACGATTCTTCCTTTTTGACAAAGAGGCCGTGAAGCCCTATCCTGTAAAGCTGGCTTTGAGCTGGTTTTCGTCCGTTAACAACCGAAAGAGAAAGCGAGGTCTGGAATGACGACATTTCGGGAGCTGCTCCAAATGCAGTGGCACGCAAGGAAATTCGTCTGCCAGAGGCTCGTCGGTTATCCCGGCAATGGGCCGCAGGTGGAAAAATTCTGGAATGATAGCGATGAAAACGGAAGGATTGACGCCGCCAATATCACAATCGTGGAAGCGACCAGCGATATTGTTGGTTCCTACGCGTTGAACCTTGCCTTCTACATCGCGCACGGCGACGAGGGTATGCATGCTTTGCGCCAGACTGCCTGGTATATTCGTTCCATCGCACCAGAAATTCTTATCATTCTCGACACCATGGATGTCGGCAATACTGATGCCGGCTCTGTGCGTATGGTATTTGAGTATTGCCAAGCAGACGCTATCATAGTGAATCCCTACCGCGGTATGGAAGCCGCGCAGCCCTTTCTGGATCAGAAAGACAAAGGTATTATCGTGCTCTGTCGCACGAGTACCGCAGGCGCAAGTGAGTTTCAGGATCTGATTGTGGGCGTTCCTGAAGGTAGCATCGAACCGCTTGTAGGGAGAGTCGGATCCGAAGTTCCAAAAACCATGCCGCTGTGGGAATATGTGGCGCATAGGGTATCACGGAATTGGAACGGGAATGGCAATTGTGCGCTCGTCGTCGGAGCTACGTATCCCCAAGAGCTCTCTCAAGTTCGAAGGATTGCCGGTGATATGCCGATGCTTATCCAGGATATCGGCTTTCGTGATGAAGACGTAGAAAAAACCGTCACAGCGAGTCAGGACAGTCGCGGCCAAGGGATAATCATCAATTCCCGCGGCAGTATATTCGTCATGAAAGGCTGGGATTTCGCTGAAGCGGCTCGTTCTGACGCGGAAAAGCTCCATAAGCTGATCAACCGATACTCACAAGAAGGAACTTAAATATCGAGCAACCAGAAATCGATGATTCATCAACGCAGGTCCCTTGAACAGAAAAGGAAAAAGACATGAAAGCATATCCTTATGCAGATCGTTTGATCGTTGCGGCAGACTTTGTCCCGGTGACTAAATTCCCCGTTGTTGAAGTTCGCGCGAAGGTCATGAGCTTGGCCGAGCAGCTTGAAGGTCTCGGCGTCGGCTTGAAGCTGAATTCCGGTCTCCGAGTCATGGGCTATGATGTGCTGCGCGATATCACCTCGCTGGGATTGCACGGATTCGCTGACCTCAAGATCGTGGATATCGAAGAAACCATGGCAACTGACGGCAAATTTCTTGCTCATTATCAGCCGCGTTACTTGACGGTGATGTGCAATGCCGGTGCTGTGGCGATTCGCGCCATCGCGAAGGAACTACCGAGTACGCGTGTCATCGGCGTCACCGTTCCCACCAATTGGGACGAAGCGACATGTCAGGGAGTTTATGGTTGCAGTATCCAAGAGGCAGTGATCCGTCTCGCAGGGATTGCCGCGGATGCTGATTTGCGCGACATCGTCCTCGCCGCCAAGGAAAACCAAGCAGTCCTGAAGTATGGAATTCTCGAGGGAGACAAATTCAAGCATCTCTGCTGCAACAACCCTGCCATACGTCCGGAATGGGGCAGGGTGAAACGCGACGATCAAGATCCGAAACGCGTTTCTACCGTCACGGGCGCTTTGCAAGCTGGCGCGCAGCGGCTCATCGTGGGGCGACCGATACTGACTGCGGTGAAGAATAATGAAGGGCTGCCGCAGAGTCCGAGGGAAGCGGTCATCAGAATCCTCGAAGAGATACATCAGTTTGTTGTTGAAGACAAGACATCCTGAAACCGACACGAACGAAAGGAAGTCCCATGAGTATCAAGAAACCAGAAATTGTTTTAGGCGATGTTATCGCGACACTGAGACGCTGCGATGGGGTATACGAATGCCCGATGAGCACGGAAGGGAAACCTCTTGGCCCGCTGGTCGGTTATGCCGGCCAATACGAAGAGGGCGGAAAACTCCTGAATTATGTGGGGTTCGTCTACTACAACGTCGGGAAGGGCGACCAGTGGTCGCATATCTCTTCGGGTTGGGCTATGCGTCATGCTCAGCTCCTGACCAAGTATTCGCTTGATGTGTTGGTCGCTGCGCCGATGGGCGGTATCTCCTACATGTCGGTCCTCAAGCTCTATATTGATTGTTGCCGTGGCATCTTTGCCGAAAAGAAGGTGATCGAAGCGGCACAAGAGGGTAAACGGGAGAAATCCAAGCTCATTCTCGGCAGGTATGACATTTGCGAAGGCGATCGGGTTATCCTGCTCGAGGACATCGTCAATAACTTCTCGACGACGAAGCAGATGATCGAGCTTGTGGAAAATGCCGGCGGAAAAGTGCAGGCTATCGCTTGCGTGATCAATCGTTCTCTCAAGACCACGTACTGGGAGGCGCCTGCAAGAGATCCTCTTCCTGTCATCTGTTTGGAACACAGGCCGACGCCGCAATACCGGCAAGACGACCCGGTTGTGGCGGAATATATCGCTGTCGGAAACGTCATCATGAAGCCGAAAGACCGCTGGGCAGAACTGGTCGCAGCAGAAGCGGCATATGCCTGATTCTCACGGACGGGACTGACAAAAGGGTACCGAGTGCATCGCACCACGGACCCTGTTTTTTTACCAAAAAATGCTGATACGAGTTATGATATACTTTATATATAATGACTTTTATTTTTTCTTAAGCTAAAAAGCTACCAGCTAATCGCTATAAGCTACCCATATGTCCACTCTTATTTTTGATATCGAGACGGTCGGGGAGGATTTTGATAGCTTGGATGAGACCAGCCAAGATGTTTTGACGCGCTGGATCAAGAAGGAATCGGAGAGCGGAGGGGATTATACGGCGGCACTGGCGGATCTGAAAAACGGCATGGGCTTTTCGCCGCTCACCGGACAGATCGTGGCGATCGGCATCTATGACGCGGAGCGTGAGAAAGGCGCCGTTTATTTCCAATCGTCTTCCCAGGAGGAAGAAAAAAGTCTTGAGGGGCATGGCTGTAAATTGGTAGTGATGACGGAGAAAGAGATGCTGCGGAAATTTTGGAGCGTCGTGGAAAAGTATGAGACGTTCGTGACGTTCAACGGTCGGCAATTCGATGTGCCGTTCCTGATGGTGCGTTCGGCCATCCACGGCATCCGTCCAAGCAAGAATCTGCTCTCCAATCGCTATCTCAATTCTCAACCAGGCAATGCGCGCCACATTGATCTCTTTGATCAGCTGACGTTTTATGGAGCCATGCGCAAGAAGGGGGGTCTGCATCTGTGGTGCCGGGCCTTCGGCATCGAAAGTCCGAAAACGCAGGGCGTGGATGGCGATGACGTGAAGGCGCTTTTTGAGAACGGCCAGAGCGCGGACATCGCTCGCTACAATGCCAGGGATCTGCGGGCCACGTACGAACTCTATACGTATTACACGCGTTTTCTCCAATTTTGATCTTTGGGTTATTTCTCTTGTTTTTGGCTTTTTTTCTTGGTATACTTTCAATCATGTTCCGAATGATAGTAAACAATACGGTATGCAAATTGAGAACGAATTAAAGGCTTTCAAGGCACGTCTCGATCCGAAAATCGGGGCGTATTTTGATACGGCGATTGCAAGAACGGGCAAAGAAGACGTGTTCGTAGCAGCTACCCTGGAGTATTCGCGCACCTTTATCCTCGCTGGCGGAAAGCGGCTGCGGGCAGCTTTCATGTACTATGGGTATCTGGGAGCGGGTGGCACCGAAGAGGAAAAAATCCTGGAGACTTCCATGAGCATCGAGTTGATCCATGCGTTCCTGCTCGTACATGATGATATCATCGACAAGGACGATACGCGGCACGGTGTGGCCACGCTCCATCAGCACTATGCGGACGCGGGGAAGCTCTTGTTTCATGGAAAGGATAACGCGCACTTCGGCAATGCTATAGCGATCATCATCGGCGATATGCTGGGCGCGTTCGGCAATGACATTATTTTTTCTTCCGCTTTTCCCTTGGAACAAAAATTCAAAGCGCTTACGAAACTTCAAGATATCGTTTCTTTCACCGTTATCGGGCAGGCGCAGGATGTCTATATGGAATACATGGGTGAGGCGAGCGAAGCAGCCATCCTGGCCATGTATAGGAATAAGACGGCCAAGTACACTGTCGAGGGGCCGCTCTATCTTGGCGCGCTGCTCGCCGGAGCCTCTCAGGATCTGCTTGACGGATTCTCGGCGTATGCGGTACCGTTGGGTATCGCCTTTCAGATTCAGGACGATATTCTGGGGACTTTCGGCAATGCGAAGCGGCTCGGCAAGCCCGTCGGCTCTGACATCGCCGAGGGCAAGATCACGCTGCTGGTATCTCGGGCACTGCGGGATGGAACGGCAGAGCAAAAAAAACGGATCCACGCGCTGCTTTCCCTGGGAGAACATCTCGAACAGCGGGACATAGAGGAATTCCGAGATATTATACGGGTGACGGGCGCTTTCGACAGTACTCGGGAGCTGGCAGCAGCATATATTGAAGAAGGCAAGCAGGCTCTCGGTGCGATACGCGCTATCTTGGATCCGCGCGCGTATGACTTTCTTTTTTCCATCGCAGAGTATATGATGGAACGTGAATATTGATTTTTCGCAACTATGTCTTATCAGGAACCGACAACCGCACCAGTGGAGCTCCCACACCATATAGTCATCATCCCGGATGGTAACCGGAGATGGGCGACTGAGCGTGGATTGGCAGCATGGGAGGGTCATGAGGCAGGAGCGAAAAATACGGAGAAGCTTATCCGTGCAGCACAGCGTTTGGGTGTCAAGGAGATTTCTTTTTGGGGATCATCTTTGGAAAATCTCGTGAAGCGCCCCGTCCTCGAGAGCAAGGCTCTACTTCGTATTTATGGAACGTATTTCAAGCAGTTGTTGGAAAGCGAGGACATTCACAAGGACGAGGTCCGGATCCGTTTTATCGGGAGGTGGGAGGAACAATTTCCGGCCACGCTGAAGAAAATCATGCACGATTGCATTGAAGCGACCAAAAATTATAACAAGCGTTTCCTGAATTTTCTGTTGGCCTACAGCGGAGATGATGACATGCGCCAAGCCATCCAAAGGATAGCCGCAAGTCTCCCCGCTGGAGACACAGTGACAGACGCGGTCATCAAAGAAAACTTGATGACCAGGGATCTCCCGCCAGTCGACCTTCTGATTCGTACTGGGAGAGAACCCCATCTTTCGGCTGGTTTCATGATGTGGGATATAGCCAATACCCAGCTGTATTTTTCCGAGAAATATTACCCGGATTTTGATGAGGCGGCTTTGCAGGAGGCTTTGGCTGATTATGCTTTGCGAGGGCGGCGTTTCGGGAAATAAATTTTCTTGACAGGGAACCGGCCTTCCTGTAATCAAGAGATACGGTATTTCCCGTGTCATCTTGGAGGAAAAAATGTCCGATGGAAAACAATACTTGCTTGAATGCGAACCGAGAGTTGCCGCTGCCGTGAAGATGGCGATTGAAGCGGGCGGAGCGCAAGGTCTTCGACAGTTGATCGACGACGAGACGGGATTCAGGGTTTTTCTTTTTCGTGGTTCATTCAAAGACGTGATGTCTGCCCGTATGGCGGGCGCACGGAGCGTGTGTTCTCTCGAATCGGAAGATTAGCCCCTGAGGGTGGTTCAGCCAATGGCTAGCCAACCCTCACATCAACTCAAAATGATGATGACAGAGAGTCCCGTAAGACCTGTCAGCTATGTTTGAAGCAGATCCACCGCTACCGCTTGATCTCGCGCGAATCCAGGGAAAATCGGTCCTGATGACGCGATATCGGGCATAGCCGCCTACCGGCTTGCGCTTGCCGTTTCCGAGAACTGTTGCAAGAATTAGCGCGGGGTTGACAAAAATCCGAAGCTCGTCTAGAATAAGACTACATTTTGAAAAATTGCAGAGATTCAGAAGAAGAGTAACCATCAGCCGTATTTCACGAACGAGGATTGCTTACCAGAAACAAAACTCCTCTTTTTTTCGTTGTTAAAGCCAGAGGAGATTTTTTAGATTCTGAACATTGTACAGAGAAGCAATATATGGGAAATGACAAGGAGCTGATCAAGGTTGAGGGGGAAGTTTTAGAAACTTTGCCCAGCACCACTTTCCGCGTGCGTCTCGACAATGGTCACGAAGTTCTGGCTCATATTTCTGGCCGCATGCGTGTCCATTATATTCGGCTTTTGCCGGGAGATCGCGTAACGCTCGAAATGAGTCCTTATGATCTGTCCAAAGGGAGAATTATATTGCGCAATAAATAAACATTACGAGAGTGTATGAAAGTAAGAGCTTCAGTGAAAAAAATTTGTGTCCACTGCAAAATCGTCAAGCGTCGCGGTAAGGTGTTTGTCATTTGTATCACTCCCAAGCATAAGCAGCGCCAGGGCTAATAAAACAATCTTGTTTCAATATGATAAGAATTGCCGGAATTAACCTTCCAGATAACAAGAGAATAGAGGTCGCGCTGACCTATATTTATGGCATTGGTCTTTCTACAAGCCAAAAGATTCTCGAGGAGTTGACGATCGATGTCGATACTCGCGCGAAAGATATCACCGCTGAAGACGCGAACCGTTTGCGTGAAGTGATCGAGAAAAAGTTTCGCGTCGAAGGAGAGCTCCGGCATGTCGTCAAAAACAATATCAAGCGTTTGAAAGAAATCGGCTGTTATCGCGGGACTCGCCATCAGAAGGGACTTCCTTCCCGTGGGCAGCGGACCAAGACCAATACGCGGACAGTGCGCGGTAACACCCGTAAGACGATGGGTAGCGGACGGAAGAAATCATCTGACAAGACATAGGACGGCTTCTTAGGTGGGTAGCTCGTAGCTTGTAGGGAAACCGAAAGGCAAGAGTGTTCCGCTAAAAAGCTAATAAGCTAAAAAGCTACACGCAGATAACTATGGAAGAAGAAGTAAAAAAAACTGAAGATACGGGAGTCGCTCCAGAAGCTCCGGTCGGCGAAACGGCGGCTGTGAAAAAGACCAAGAAATCGAAACGTCAAGTTTTGAAAGGACGGGCGAGTATTCAGTGTACCTATAACAATACGATTATCACGATTGCTGATCTGAATGGTGCTGTTTTGGGCTGGTCTAGCTCCGGTCACTTGAGTTTCAAAGGTGCCAAGAAGTCGACTCCTTATGCGGCAACGCAAGTAGTCGCGGATGTCGCCGAGAAAGTGAAGAAATACGGTCTCCAGGAATTGGAAGTATTCGTGAAGGGTGTCGGTAGCGGGCGTGAAGCCTCGATCCGTGCTTTGTCCAACAACGGATTCAATCTGACCGGTATCAAAGATATTACGCCTATTCCGCACAATGGTTGTCGTCCACGTCGTCCACGTCGTATTTAAGACAGCCTTGAGCTGTTAGCTAAGAAAAACTATGCCAAACAATATTGATTCCAAATGCAAACTCTGTCGCCGCGCCGGGGAAAAACTCTTTCTCAAGGGAGATCGTTGTTTGTCACCGAAATGTGCCATGGTACGCCGTCCGTATGCCCCGGGCATCCATGGTCACACTCCATCCCGTGGCGGTAGCGAATTCGGCAGACAGCTTGCGATGAAGCAGAAAATCAAGCGTCTCTACGGCGTGATGGAGCGTCAGTTCCGTCATCATTTTGATGAGGTACGCAAGACTCCTGGTATCACCGGCGATCAGCTCATCTCTCGTTTGGAACGACGGTTGGACAACGTGGTGTACCGGCTGGGATTCGCTGCTTCTCGCGCTCAGGCCAAGCAGCTCGTGAGTCACAAGATGTTTTCAGTGAATGGCACGCGTGTCAATATTCCTTCCTACGAAATCCGCGTCAACGATGTCATTACGCTGAAGGACAATAAGAAGGAAAAACAATTCTTCAAGAATCAGGAAGAAATTTTGAAAAATAAGAAAGATGTTCCTCATTGGTTGGCACTCGATGCCGAGAAGCAGACGGGGAGAGTGCTCTCTATGCCGGCTCGGGAAGATGTCGGTGTCCGAGTGGACGCACAGATGGTTGTCGAATATTACTCGAAATAATTTTAATTCATAATACCTAACAATGTTTCCGGTGAGCGGTCCATACGAACAGGTCCGACAGTTCATCCGAAACCACTAAGCGGTATGCAGATCATCACTTCTCCTCAAAAGCCGAAATACACGGCATTGGGAACGAATCATGGTAAGTTTGAAATCCTGGGCTGTTACCCGGGGTACGGTACGACCGTCGGGAACGCGATGCGTCGCGTGTTGCTTTCCTCTTTGGATGGCGCGGCTGCCAAGTCCGTGAAGATCAGGGGCGTGTCTCATGAGTTTTCTACTATTCCGGGCGTAATGGAGGATGTCGTGCAGATCATTCTCAATCTCAAGCAAGTCCGTTTCCGTCTTCATGGAGATGATACGGTGAAAATAACTCTCAAGAGCAAGGGAGAAGGCGTCGTGACGGCAGGTGATTTCAAGACTTCGTCCGATGTCGAAGTAGTGAATCCGGATCAGGTTATCGCCACGCTTACCGACAAGAAAACGGAATTCGAAATGGAAGTTGAAGTGGATAAGGGCGTCGGTTATGTGCCGGTAGAAAGCCGTGAACACGAAGATCGTGAAATCAGCGTGATCGCCATCGATTCCATCTATACTCCGGTCAAGCGCGTGAACTATGAGATCGAGAACATGCGCGTCGGCAAGCGAACGGATTATGATAAGGTGACGCTGGAAGTGGTGACGGATGGCAGTATTTCGCCTGTGGAGGCGTTTGAAAAAAGCGTGGCTATTCTCGTCTCCCAATTTTCTTCCCTGACTGAAGTGGAGGGAGAAATTCCCGAAATGAAAGAAGAGAGCAGAACGGAAGAGGTCAAAGAGAAAAAAACCAAGAAGGTAACCAAGAAAAAAGCTGCCAAAGAAGAATCTGCTGAATAATACTACCGAATAAAGAGAGTATATGAAACACAGACACGCGGGCCGCGTTTTGAGTCGCGGACGAAACCAACGTCGAGCATTGATCAAAACCTTATTGGGGAGCTTGATCATGCATGAACGGATTACGACGACTGAGGCCAAGGCTAAAGAAATCAAAAATTTCATCGATCAGATTGTCAACAAGGCAAAAGTGGGAAGAGCTGATCCGATTCGGCGCGTCGCCATCATCCGCGAGTTTCAGGGCATGATTCCGGAAATGGCATCCAAGAAGCTGCTCGGTGAGTTCGGCGTACGTTTTGAAGAGCGGGTCAGCGGGTACGTGCGTATCGTGAAGCTCGAACGACGCAAGAGCGATGCCGCAGAAATGGCAATTATTGAGTTTGTATAAACGAAACGTATGGCACAGAATAAAAGAACGATGATTGATCGGAAATATCATCTTTTTGATGCAAAAGATAAGGTGCTGGGTCGCTTGGCGACACAGCTCGCGCGTTTGCTTATGGGCAAACACAAGGTGAGCTACGCTCCGCATATTGACGGGGGCGATTTCGTGGTGATTCTCAATTCTGATAGTGTCGTCGTCACCGGCAACAAGACGAAGGACAAGATGTATCATCGTTTCAGCGGCTATCCAGGTGGTATCACTTCCATCAATTTTGAGGATCAGGTGAAAAAAGATTCTCGCAAAGTCATCTGGCAAGCGGTATACAATATGCTTCCCAAGAATGCGCTGCGCGGCAGGATGATGCGGAGACTGCTGATCAATAAGGACGGCGAGCACAAGCAGAAAGTTATTCACGTGACTCACGAATAAACGAATTATGGCAACCAAGAAAGAAACAACCAAGAAGGTGACGGCGAAGAAAGAGATCGTCAAGGATGACGAAGCTCCAAAAGCGGTCAAGAAAGCTCCTGCAAAAAAGAAAGTTGCAACTGTTTCTGCCGCTGCGTCCGTCGAGGCTGTTGAGGAACGCTATGTGTACGCTGTCGGTCGTCGCAAGACGGCTGTCGCGCAAGTACGCTTGTATCCGAGCCCGAGCGCAGAGGTGATCGTCAATAAGAAGCCTATCCGTGAATATTTCGGTACCGCGGCTCTCGAAGCTGTCGCCCTCTCGCCGCTCAAGGTGACTGGTTTGGAAACCGCTTTCAGAGTGTCAGTGGTGGTGCGTGGTGGCGGACTGCATGGTCAGACCGGGGCTATCAAGCTCGGTATCGCTCGTTGTCTCATCAAGCACGATATCCTGCTTCGCCCTGTTCTCAAAGCACAGGGATTCCTCACTCGTGATGCCCGTGCGGTAGAACGCAAGAAACCGGGTCTGAAGAAGGCGCGCCGCGCTCCACAATGGGCCAAGCGTTAAGCTTGGGCTAGTGTGCGGGAAGGGGTCGGGAAAACGGGAGTTTTCCAGTTGCGGAGAGCAGGACGAAGTCCGCTGAGAACGGAGGAGTTCTCAGAGCGCGAAGCGATGCAATGGGCAAAACGTTAGTTTCGACCACAGGGCGGAAGTCCTATCGGAGATTCCGAAGGAATCTGCAGCGGTGCCAAGCGTTAGGTTTTATCAAGAATCAGAACCCCCTGGATGGCCAGGGGGTTTTTATTTTTCGGAGCATCTTATTGTCTATCCTATGAAGGTCAGGATTTTTTGCAGCGCCCGAGACTCATCGTTGCTGCCGGGAATATTTCTTTGTGATGACTCGAGCTTTTTATAGAGGTCGCGGATGACGTATTTCGTGAGTTCGGGTTCGGTGAATTCTATTTCGGCCTCTTTGATGAGAATTTCGAGAGCCAAGAGCGGGTGGTAGGAATCCTTGTATGAACGGTCATCCGAAGTGAGCGCATCGTAGACGTCCATAGAGCGCAGGATAGACAGTTCGAATCCGAGACGGACGACAGAGGTTTCAGTCTGATAGCGTTGCAAGCGGATGGGACGGTGCTCGTAGTCATGGTGGTGTGAGGCGATGTCGGAGGCGACATACATCTTGTGGTGTCGCAGGATCGCTCCAGTGGCCTTTTCGTGGCACTCGAGGACCTTCCGGAAGGTATCGTGCGGGGAAATGCCGTGTCGCTCGAGTTCTCTGAGAATCTCAGGACTGAATATTTCTTCCAGAGGAACGATATTGAGAGGGTCGGTCGTGTTGAGCGCGTGCACCTGCATAAAATAATGATCCAGTTCGACTTCATCGAGCGTTTCAAGTTTTTCCGGGTCGAAATGCCGGTCGCGGCCGTTTTTTCTCGCCCAGTCATTGGCACGCTTTCCCCATTCGCGGCGGGAGTGATTATCATGAAGAATTTCGTTCGGTATAGCGGTTTTCCCGATATCATGGAAAAGAGCTGCGGTAAAAAGCTCTTCTAGCGAGCTTTGTTCTATCTCAACCCGGCTTTTCATATAGGCGGCTGTTTCTCCGGCGCCGGAGGCCATATCGTAGACGAATGCGGCCACCCGGAGTGAATGATCGAAGGTCCGTTTATCGTATGCTTCGAGTGTCGCCGCTATTTCCCAGTGTTCCGTTCTGAAGTAGGGGTCGAGCTTGCCCAAGATGCCCTCGCAATCAGGCAGCGCTCGCAACCTCTCGATGCGCTCGTGAAGCGCTTCGGGGTCTCGTCTGAGTTGTTCCAAAAGAGTGTCGAATCCGGCACAGAGCTGCTGCTCGATTCGTTCTTGTTCGGGTCGCCGTTCGGAAGAGTGTGAACCTCCGCCTACCGTGGCACCGCTTTCATTGACAACCCGAGACCTTTCTTGTTTTTTGTAGGCTGCACCAAATATTTTTTCTTCGAATGTCATACTGTTTGTGATATTGGATCAAGCAGTTTTCTTAGAATCCGAAGAGGCCGCTTTTCTCGGAAAATGGGAACCGACTGACGGCGTTGGTTTCTGCGTTCCCAGGCGATACGAAGTACACATAATTTTCATCGAAACGTGGGAGAATCTGGAGCAGGGGCGCAGAAAATGTGGCGAGGTCAGCCATGTTCCTCCGATCGCGATTATCGAGCTCGATTATTTTCGCGGCGTTACCCAGAGAAAAAATGACGTGTTCATAGTCTTCCGCCCACACCACATTTTTGATCGTATTGGAGAAACGGGCTATTTGGATCATTGTTCCGCTGGCTCGTACCGGCTGAGCTTCCCAATCGCGGAGGAAATAAGCGAAAATCTCATTATTGGTGAAAAAGAGCAGTTTTTTGCCATCATCCGAAAATTGTACACCTTTCACGTTGCTATCAACGATGGTTTTCAGAACGATTTCGGAAGGAGAAATTTTATTGTAGACCCAGAGTTTTCCCGTTTTTTGTTCTCGGATGGTTAGGCGGGCATCATCATAGAGAATGAGCGCATAGAGGCTATCTTGGAGCAGGGTAATCGGTATGGTTGTGATCTGAGTCGGCGTGCTGTCGACGCTTCCGGCAGGAATGCGATAAATAATGCCATTGTCGTTGCTCAAATAGTAGATGTTCTGACCGGAAAAATTGTAATCCCGAACGTTTTCTTTGACAAAAAGAGGGGTTGCGTCAGTCGCTCCGGCATCAATACGATTGAGGACATTGTTTGTTACATAGAGCAGGAAGTTCCGATTGGCTGGATCCCAGCGCGGATTGCGAAGACTCCCTGTCGTTTTTATCTTGGCGAGGTCATGGAGGGAGGTTGTTTGCTTGGTTGCTCTGTCGACCACGAAATAGTTGCGCCCCCCGGCTTGTTCTATGGGAATGAGTATTTTTTTGTCATCTGGTGACCACTCGATATTTTCCTCGCCATTTTCTGGAAGCGAAACATCGGAGAGAGAGAAGACTTCCTCTGTCGTTTTGGCATTCGTATCGAGGATATCTACAGTGAAGAGGCTTCCTTGCTTTTTGGCGACAGCCAGCAGCCCTTGCTCCCGAGCCTGAAAGATTTTCAGGGTGCCTGCGGTGCCTGCGATGCTTTCTTGAGCATTCTTTTCTTTCACCAGAAAGACATTCCAGAATTCTGTCGAGAGCCCGCTCTGCACGGTGGTTTTTTTGGACCATGGAATGTAGCCTGGTGCAGAGACATCGATGAAATGTTCTCCCGGAGTCAGACCTCCGATGTGGATGGAACGATTGAGGAGCCCCAGCTTTTTCTGGGGAATCAGCTCGTTGTCAATGCGGATCTCTACCGTTTCCGGGGTGGATTTGATGGATATCGATCCGGTGTAAATGAAAATACCCCGTTCGAAATTGAAGCGGTAGCCGAAGGTATAAAAAAGCACTCCGCTGGTAGTGCAGAAAAATAATCCGACGAAAAGCCAGAATAAAAGTGGGCGGATACGGCGCATAGGAGGGTATATGAATGCCTCTCCAGTATACCGTGAAAGATGGCTTTTTGGGAAGAAAACAGGCTAGGGAGGCTGTGCTGGCGGGGCATCGTTTTTTTTGACGGGCAGGAAGCGAAAGAGTACACTGGCTGTACCGAACAGGCATGAAGGGTTCGTGTATATTTTTCCTCTTATGTCGCAATTTTTGGATTTCTTCACCGCGTTGCACCTGCCGAAAAATATTGCTGGAGATTTGTCTCTGTTGTTTCTTTTTGTCGGGATGAGCCTGGGATTCGGCTTCGTATTCGGCCGCTGGAAGCTCATCAATATCCTGATCAATGTCTATATCGCATTGGCGTTTATTGGTGTGATTCCTGCGACCTGGTTTGCGGCATCACTCTATGCCAAGGCCGGGATGTTTGTTGTCCTGCTCATTTTTCTCACGGCGATCGATAACCGTCTTTTCGATCTGCATATTTCCAACGCGGGTACAGACTTTTTTTGGCGGCTCTTCGTGACCAGTATGCTCGTTACCGGGATGGTGGTCAGTGTCATTCTTTCCTTCCTTCCTCAGAAGATTGCCCTCGGCTATATTTCCGCGACGGCTTTTGGCTATTTCGCTTCGCCATTGGCTCTTATCTTCTGGATGGTGGTACCGCTGCTTTCTCTGCTCTTTATCAACAATCGACTGAAGTAGCGGGTAGCTTTTGGGAAAATGAAAAGCCGCACCCCGAATCTTTGTTCAGGTGTGCGGTTTTCTTTAGGCGGTGAGAGGGGCATAGGTACGATCGTAGCGCTCTTGCCATTCGGCGAGTTCTGTATCGGTCACTTTGCAGAGGTATTTCGCCTGAGCGATGGCTTCCAGATCCGCGGGATCGCGGTACCGCTGGAGGAAGACTTGAAAAGTGGCCACTGTCCGTTTCGCACGCATGTCTACGATGGCTCGGCACACTTGTCGGAACAGCTGGTGACTCTCTTCGCTCGGTTGAGCGACCCGGGTTTTGCGCGTCTTGTTGGCTTTCATTTGCTTATCCTTCTGTCGTGAATGAAGCGATAGTCGCGTCAGCGTGTACCTGTCCGGCGGCGTTGTGAGGAGGTATCAGATCTTGATGCACCGCCAGGGACGCTATCGCCAACAGGAGCGATAAGCTGAACCGATGGGGGATATCTTGACTGAAGCAGTAGGTGAGAAGCGGAAGCATCAGAAAGGGTACGCCATACAGCAACACAGCGCGCGGCGTCAGGCGGACTCCTTTCCTCAGGAAGATATCCACAAGGAGTACGACGATGATGAATTGATAGAGAACAAACCCGAGGCGAACGGATGCGGTCACCATCTGCGGAATGACTTCTTTGCCGTTTGGGTCGAGCATGCTGAAATAGAGACCGCCGGCGTAGAGGGAGAGAAACATAATCCCGAGGCCGCCGATCAAGCTGGGTATCACGAGCGTGAAGCTGAACTTTTCCGTCTGCATTTTTAAGGTTCTCCTACCGTTACTCAAACACCATTGTTTGAGTTTCCTATGATACGGCATAATGATTCAAGAGTCAATTTTTTTGCTTTAAATAAAGGACAGAAAGCCATCTTGTATCCGTCGTGGGTCTACCGTACACCCCCTGATGCATGCGCCCTTGACAGGGCTCGAACAGTTGTCTATACTGGTTAAGCAATCTATGAGCCTCAAAGCTCGAGTTTGCTTTTGTTTCTCTTTGTTTTTCTCAGGGTGAAATCAATAAAAGTCTTCGGACTTTTTTTCTAACGCTCTGAAAGTAACTTAACAATTGAGCCAAACCGTTTTACTTCATTTACCCCTCGTAAATTGGAGTAAGACAAAACAATAAAATAATCACAATTTTTTGTGGTTAGTCCTTGTTTTCTTTTTGTCCCAAGATTTATTTCTGGGATGAGAGGAAAATAATTGTAACATGAGGTTACACGGAAGAATCTCTATTCGGTAGCAGCGATGCTACCAACTAAATTGAATTTTTTTCTATCTTATTTTTTACCTTCGGGTACGAAGTGGGGTGGATTGGATTGAATTTTCTTATTGAGAGTTTGATCCTGGCTCAGGATGAACGCTGGCGGCGTGGATAAGGCATGCAAGTCGAATGGGTTTAGACCCATGGCAAACGGGTTCGGATAACATAGGAATTTTCCCTAAAGTCGCGGATAATCCAGAGAAATTTGGAATAATACGCGATATGCTCTACGGAGTAAAGATTTATCGCTTTAGGAGAAGCCTGTGTCCTATCAGCTTGTTGGTGAGGTAATAGCTCACCAAGGCTATGACGGGTAGGGGGTGTGAGAGCACGGCCCCCAACATTGGAACTGAGACACTGTCCAAACACCTACGGGTGGCTGCAGTCGAGAATATTCCACAATGGACGAAAGTCTGATGGAGCGACGCCGCGTGCGGGATGAAGGTCTTCGGATTGTAAACCGCTTTTTTCAGGGAGCAATTTCGATGAGAGTACCTGAAGAATAAGAGGTTACTAACTCTGTGCCAGCAGTAGCGGTAATACAGAGACCTCAAGCGTTATCCGGATTTATTGGGCGTAAAGGGCAGGTAGGCGGATATGTTAGTCGGATGTTAAATCTCGGGGCTCAACCCCGAACAGGCATTCGAAACGGCATGTCTAGAGGATGTGAGAGATCAGTGGAATTTATGGTGTAGTAGTGAAATGCGTTGATATCATAAAGAACACCCAAGGCGAAGGCAACTGATTGGCACATATCTGACGCTGAGCTGCGAAAGCGTGGGGAGCGAATAGGATTAGATACCCTAGTAGTCCACGCCCTAAACGATGCATACTAGGTGCAGGGAGAATCGACCCTTTCTGTGCCGGAGCTAACGCGTTAAGTATGCCGCCTGGGAAGTACGATCGCAAGATTAAAACTCAAAGGAATAGACGGGGATCCGCACAAGTGGTGGAGCATGTGGTTTAATTCGACAGTAAGCGAGGCACCTCACCAAGGTTTGAAATCTAGCTGCAGAGCCCAGAAATGGGATGTCCTTCGAGGGTGCTAGACCAGGTGCTGCATGGTTGTCGTCAGCTCGTGTCGTAAGATGTTCCGTTCAGTCGGGAAACGAGCGCAACCCCTGTGAAGTGTTATATATGTCACTTCAGACTGCCCTCTCATTTGTTCAGAAACAATAGTGTTTGTGATCAGGTGAGAGGGAGGAAGGCGGGGATGACGTCAAATCAGCATGGCCCTTTGACACCTTGGGCGACACACGTGCTACAATGGCCGGAATAAAGGGTCGCCAAATCGCAAGATGGAGCCAATCCCAAAAATTCGGTCTCAGTTCGGATTGAAGGCTGCAACTCGCCTTCATGAAGCTGGAATCACTAGTAATCGTTGATCAGCCACGCAACGGTGAATGCGTTCTCGGATCTTGTACTCACCGCCCGTCACACCAAGAGAGCCGGCAATACCAGAAGGCCCCGGGTCAAATCGGGGACGACGGTAGGGTTGGTAATAAGGGTGAAGTCGTAACAAGGCATCCGTAGCGGAAGCTGTGGATGAATCACCTCCTTTCTAGGGAGATAAAGGTGTACGAATTCTGACTCAAAATCAGGTTCACAACCATTATGGTCGTTCATTACGCTTTATCTGCAGACGTTTCGACGAAAGCAGACGTAGTAATGAAACATAATAGCATGGAGACTTACGCAAAGGACTAACCACAAAAGGTTTTGATTATTGTTTATTTCGGTGAAAGCGCTCTTCAATGAGTAATCCCTCGCGAGGGGATTTCACCGGATAGGTTATCAGGCTTTACGCAACAGTATCCCAAGATAAAGGAATTTCTTCGGGTATTGCTGTAAGACATTGAAACTCGTCGCAAGACGGGTTTTCTTGTTTTTTGATAGCAAAGTTGACTTGAATAAAAACGAAGATTATAATGGGCGTACTATGAAAAAGAAGAAGCTCACGACTATTGAAGATTTGGCAGTACTCATGCCGAATGAGTTTTTAGTAATACAGGAAAGATTCGATGGTGTAGATAACCGTTTTGATCAGGTTGATAAGCAATTTGATGAGATCAAAGCAGGAATCAAAGAATTGCGCAGAGACATAGAAGATCTGAAACTGCGCACGGGGGAGATGGTATTTCGTTTTGAAATTAAGGAAATCGAAAAACGCCTGCGCAAATTGGAACTCAAACTGGTTAAATAAGATGAGAATTCTAACGAAGACCAGCTCGCAAGGGCTCCCTCCCATGGCGGGCAGGGTTTTTTGTTTGACAATCTAAGGGAAAAGAGTAGCCTATTTTCAGAGTGTTTTTTCCTCAGGCATTGGGCCAAGGAAGGCATTTGAGGGGACCGCTAGAGTGCGGTAGATCCCGACAATAGGAGTAGTTCTTATGACAACCAAAATCGGTAAGGGCTTGTGGCAGGAGGGTGTACACCCGCTGATTAACAGCATGGATGGCCACCTTCAGACCTGGTCACAGTGGAAAGATGAGTTCCGGAACGCCCGTCTCTGCGAGCACTATGAAATGCTCATTCGTCGAGGATGGTGTATGGATACCGACGATATCCATGGCGAGGAATCCGTCGAGCGTATTCTGTTCTACTTGCGTATGGCCGAGGGTCATCTCACGGCACGGACGCTTGAAAAGCCGGGCGACAGGCGTCATGAGTGGAGTGATATGCGGTCGTCGCTTTGGTGGAATTCTGGACGCGGTACCGATCGGGACTGGCGTCGGAACCTTGCCCATCTTGCGTACAAAGAGTTTGTCTACAATTTCTTGCGCGACCGGACCATCCGCAATAATGACGAGAGTCAGGCTTCCCGGTACCCCTGGCTGAAGTGGATCGTTGACGAACGCGTTATGACGGCGCTTCTCCGCTTCTTCCGGATCGAAAGCGGTGTTATGCCGAACTTTCCAGTGACTGGTAACAGCGACGAGGACAAAAAAACGGCAGAGATCGTTACGGAAACCCTTGTCAATCTGAGCGCTGCCAAATGGCATATGGGCCATTACTATTCGATGGCAGGCAAGGAATTGCCCACGGAGTTTCTTGTCAAACACGCACTCACATTCCTGGAAATCCTTTTCGTATTGAAGCGGCTGGATGTCTTCGAGAGGAATGGGATGTACATTGCTGGCTATACAAAACTCTCTGATTATGAATTGAGATTGTCGCCAGATGATCCGGGAGTGAAGTTTCCAGAGCCGATATGGTCGCCAATTCACTTCGAGGAAACGGAGCTTGCGAAGCTTCGAGACCTGGCTCTTTATGAGCAGTTTGTTTTTCCCGAAGCACGGCTTATAAAGGATGGGTGGGGGCCTTATGCTTCCCACAGAAGTGAAAAACGAAATCCTGTTTCGATTCATGAGGCCATCACTGTTGTGAACTCCCAGATTGCGAAGATTTACACGCTGATCTGCAATCGGCAGGGCGTCGACTGGCGGCCATAGCAAGGTAGCTTCGACAACAATTTCAGAGGAGATCAATGTATTTCCGACAAGGACGCACCCGCGTCCTTTTTGGTTTTCAAAGGACCGGATTATATCATAATTTCACGGCCGTGAAATTATGATATAAATTGAATTGCTGAAAAATCTGCTTACCAGGGCGCCCTCCCAACTACTTTTTATTTTACTTCTACCCGCTTTCTTGTGATATTCTTGATTTTTACAAATTGAAAACCGCGTAGCTTGGGAGCTAGCGGTTTCAGGTACTTCGTAGTTGCGAAGCCTTTTTTTAGGGGGGGTGCCGTTTAATGCTCTCGTTCCTTGAGATTGAGATTGCGGACGAATTGGGCAACGTCCCAGTGGAAAGAGAGTGCCGGCCCGAATCCGGTCACTGTCGAGGTGGAGGCGTAGTTTCCATTGTTTCCGCTGGAACTACTTTGAGACACTCCCCAGCCCAACTTGAGCTCGGAATTTTCTCCTTTCGCTTGGAACCAGGGGTTGACGGCCGTGTAGGTTTGCATCGAGCCGGTGCTCTGGACAGAACACTCGAGTTTGTTCTCGATGCAGAATTCCTCAAAAGTGAGGATTCTTGTGGACGCCGGTTTTTTGGCTGGCTGGTCGATATTGGTGGTAAAGTACCATCCCAGCGTAGTCAGACCACAGATCAGGAGCAATGCTGACGCAATCTTACTTGTCTTGCTCATTTGAGCCTCCACTTAGGTTGTTGACGAACGCAGTCAGAATAAATATTCTGATTCACCATTATAGCACTATTTTGTGCTTTTGTCAATTGTAGAAAAATGGCTTTCTTTGCTGATTTTCTCCTTCTTTTTTATTTGTCTTGCTATATTGCATTTTTATGTATCTGGGGCTATACTCGACTGACACTAGAGTTGACCCAGTGAAATTGCTTATTTGATGAGCACCCGCAGAGCGGGATTTTACAGGGTAAACAACTGATATCAGGATTCTTGAGAGATGATTCTATCTCACGGATTTCCTACCAGCATCCTGCAACTGTGAAGAAGCAGGAAAAGGATGGGCTTGCTCGAAAGCCGCCCAAGGCCAGGGAAGTCGCTTCTCAGTCCATGCGCAAGCATACCCGCTCGAAAACCCATGTGCGGAAGGCTAAGCGACGTTATAGAGGTGATAACTTGGCAGGACCGGCACTAGACACGCCGGCACCCTGTAGCCAGGAAAAAACCTCGGCAAGTGCTGGAGGACGGCAGAGTGCAACGCTCTGTCGGACTACACGAGGGAAAGGAAGCCAACGGTTTCCTTTCCTCTCTCTCAAGAGTCCTGATACGTATGATAAAAAACCAACTTCCTCTGGATTGGTTTTTTGTTGTATGGTGTGTGACTATCCGAGATAAAAAAAGCAGCGGGCGCCTCTTGTGAAAAGGGGCGTTCGCTGCGTGAGGGGTAGTGCGTTCCTACCGAAACATGAATTGCATGAAGGTTACTTGTTGCCGGCGATGGCGAAGTTCGTCCAGGTGAGGGCGCCGGCGTAATTGGCGCTGATGGTCACGGTGGCCGGATTGCCCACGGTGCCAGGCAGGGTGTTGTTCGCACCGAGCACGGTCAGACTATTGGTTGCTGACCCGCCGTAAGCGAAGCTGCCGATACCGTTGGCCGTGTAGTTGGCTTGGGTGTAGATGCCTTGGCCATTGCCCATTTTGAAGCTGTTGGCAGAGGCACCGGAACTGGCCAAGATGACTGCGCCGGTGCCGGAGCCGCTGGCGTTGAAGCCGCTGACGTTGTTTGCAGTACCGGTATTCACCGTGTAACCGAGACTGAAGGCCGAGCCGCTGGCGTCCATGGTATTGCCGCCCGTGGTGTGCGCCTGGCCGTAGCCCACGTCGTTCATCGACGCGTAGTTGACGGTCGAGTGCTGTACGAGAGCCGCTGTGCCATCCGAGGACTGCGCGATCGCTGAGATGGATTGGCCGCTGGCGCCGTACATGGGCACGTACGACCCGATCCGGTTGTTCACCACTTGGATACCGCCGCCACCAGTGACAGATGCGTTGACGTCCAGTTTAGTCGTATCCACGCCGTACCCGTAAGGGTTATCGTTGTTGTTCAGAAACGAAGCGGTGCCGGCGACAGCGAAGCCGCCTGTCTGCACATTGGCATGCGTGGAGCCGGCTGCTACTGCATCGAAAGTGATGGTGCCACTTCCGTTCCAGGTCGAGGTGACCGTGGTCGGAGCGGCGGAGGCTGTAGCCGGAGCCAGTGCTGCCGCGATGGCGAGGGAGAGGATCGTCGTCAAGAGATTCTTATTCATTCTATTCCCTTTTTAAAAGAAAGCAGGACATTGCCCTGTTTCAAACTAACATAGACCGGATGGCCTACGCCTTTAGTACCGTAGCATAGAAAAAACCCGGTGTCAAGAGTGACCCCGGGCCTCGTGCAATTTTTGCAGTACTGCTTATTATTGTGTTGGGACAGTGTAGTCGAATGTGACAGGCTTCACGTAGAAGAACTGCTGATTCGCTTCCAGCTGCCGCATGAGGCTGGCAACCAGCACATCCATCACGGCGTAGTCGATCGGCAACTGGGTAGCTCCACCTACTTCGCCGGAGATGACGTGGTTATGCGCCGCTGACGTTGCTGTCGCGACACCGCCTACGGCCGTGGCCACGATGCTGGTCACGTCTCCGATGAAACGAGTGATGTGAAAGCCGGCGCTTTTTCCGACGACGGCCGTCTCGAGAGCGAGAGAGCTCATGACGAGACCTGTCGAGATATCGACGATCCGCAGGATAATGCCCACGCGTGCCGTCGATCCTTTTACGGAGAAACCGATGGCATCGACGTCGGCACCACCACCACCCGTGGCAACAGAGGAAGCATACATGGAGATGGCTCCCGTGAGCATGTAATTCGCTCCCGTCAGACCTCCATTCGGACCTCCTTTCTGGATCAGGCCGATATTTTTGGGTACGGTTTGTTGAACCATATCCGAGGATTGCTGCTTGGAGGGAGCCAGAAACTCATGACTGAGCTTGTACTCTTGCGCGATCAGCCCCAGATTGAAGGGGCTGCGTTCGGCAACCTTGAAACCGGCCAGTCTTGCATAATTGATCAGCAGGTCGGCACAAGCCTGTGTGACTGCTCGAGAATAGCGGACCTGTTCCGCATCGAGGAATTTGCCGGTTTTGTCCGTGCAGTCTCCTACCATGAGGACAATGCTTGGATTTGCATTCGATGCCCCTTGTTTGAGTTGCTCGATGAGCGAGAGTCCGGATACGACTTTCTCTCCCACGTATTCAGTCGGAGGTTCCTTCACGACTGTTAACGATGTACATCCTGTAGCCAAAAAGCCAAGCGCCAGCACTATGGCGAAGCGCGTAAACCAGACTGAATTCTTCATTATTATTCGCCTCTCTGTGTCGGGGGGGGGGATTACTTGGGGCCGTTGGTAGACGTTGATGTCGTCAATGACGAGCCCGGGCCCTGCGATGAATCAACACTGACCGCTGAACTGGAGTTGTTCTGCGCCGCCGAATCTTTGAAAGCCGGATCGTGTTGCGTCGAAACATAGACCGATCCGCCGTTTTGCAATAACGGCTGCGCATTCACATTGGTTTCTCCACCGGTCACAGTCTTGGTGGAGTAGTCGTTGAAAGTCGGCGAGCTCGGAGCAAGCGTGATATTGCCTGGTAGCAATCCTCCGCCACTCATGCGATAGGCCGCCTGAGCTTCCCAATATCCCGGTGGAACAAATGCTCCACCTGCGGCGGTCGTCGGTTGCCAAGTCATCAAATCGCCAGCTATTGCTGCCAGCGAAGTGATTCCCAGAATGAAAAACAGCATGATGCCTTTAAGGATGGCAAACTGTTGGTATTTCATTGTCGATCTCCTTGGTTGAGGGTTGTATTGCCGGCTTCGGGAAAAGGGTCACTGTGTTCGGATCTACGAACGATGGAGACACTTGTCCTTGTTCCGTTTCGGCAGGACGCGCTCCACCGGGAGCACGTAAGTCGAACTCAAGACCCGCCGGAGCGGGAGGTATTCCTGGGTGTTGGGGACAAATCGGCATGGCTGCCGTTTTCTCCACATGCGCCAAGTTTTCCGAAGATGCTTGTGCGATCAAACCGACCGAAAGAAACACCATCAGAATAACGGACTTGTACATAACAACTCCTTTCACGTATTTGAACCTGATTGTCAACGAACGATTTGACATTTATTGATAGCATATTCCAGCGTTCTTGTCAAGAATGAGTATCCGAGGGTTGAAAACCTATTGAAGCAGCACTTAGTTGACAGGAGTTTTTCGCGCGAGTATACTTCACAGTGTTGTTTTTTCAAATCCTTTCAAAACAAGATATCCGGATTTTTTCGGTCCGGTATTTTTTTATAATCCAGGAAAGTATATGTGTGAACATATGCTTTTTATTTTTTGACTGATGCCTATGCACAAATATTTGAGCCTCCAAGAAAAAATAAAGCGGAATTGGAAATCAGGATTGACCGTTTCTTTCGTATCGGTACCATTGTCGATCTCATTGGCGGTAGCCGCCGGTGCCACTCCTTTGATGGGGGTGATCACGGCTATTTGGGCCGGACTCATCGCCTCTTTTGTCGGCGGAAGCAACTATAATATCGTCGGTCCGACCGGAGCGCTCTCCGGGATCTTGATCGTGTACGCCATGACGTACGGTGTAGCCATCCTGCCGATGCTCGCCATCCTGGCGGGACTCTTCATCCTGGTCGTTTATGCTCTCCGTTGGGAGCGGTACATCATCTTCGTCCCATCCAGCGTCGTCCACGGCTTTACGCTCGGCGTGGCGTTCATCATAGCTCTCGGGCAGCTCAATTTCGCGCTGGGGTTGCAGGGTCTCGCTGCCCACGAAAGATTGATAGACAATATGGCGGAAAGCATGCTTCATCTGAACACTCTCCATTGGTGGACTTTCGCCGTGTTCACTTTCGGAGTGCTGTTTCTTTTCGTTTGGAAAAAGTTTTACAGTAATGTGCCCGGAGTGATCATTCTTGCTCCGCTCGGCATACTCTTGGGCTATGTTTCCCAGGCGGGTATCGTCGATATCCATCTGCAGACGCTCTTTTCGAAATTCGGGGACATTTCCGGCAGTCTGTGGGCGATACCGAAGATATCATTGGTCATGAACGAGAATATCGTCACAGGAGCGCTCGCTATCAGCCTGGTCGCTATCCTGGAAACGTTGTTGTCCGCGAAAGTGGCTGATGGGATGACCAAAACGAAACATAACGTGAGAAAAGAAGTACTCGGCGCCGGTCTTGCCAATATCGCATCCGGCGTATTCGGAGGGATACCGGCCACGGCTGCTCTGGCGAGAACCGCGCTCAATATCAAGAGCGGGGCGACCGACAAGATGTCCGCGACCATCAATAGCGTCTGTGTCATTCTTATTTCCCTCGTGTTCCTTTCCGTATTCAAATATCTCCCGCTTTCCATTATTGCCGCTGTGCTTGTTTTTATCGCCATCCAGATGGTCGAGAAAAAACACTACATCGCCATCTATAGGAATGATAAGTCGGCCCTGTTCGTCTCTCTCTTGGTAGCGGTGGTCACTATCGTCATCGATCCGATGTCCGGACTGTTGATGGGGGCCGCGGCCGCGCTGCTCATCTTTGTCGACAAAATGTCAAAATCTGAAGCGGAAATAACGATCAACAAGAACAAGAGGATCATCCGCAGGGTGAATGCGACCCAGCTGCTCAAGACCAAGGATCATGGGGATGTCCTGGTCTACCGTTTCGCCGGACAGCTGACGTATGTCAATGTCCGCTCGCATATGAATACGATCGTGGCGATGAACGGCGGCGCCAAGTTCGTGATACTCAGTTTGCGCAACCTGTTTTTCATCGATATGGATGGCGTCGAGGCGCTCGGGGAAATGATCGATATCCTGGAGGCCAAAGGCAAGAAAGTTTTTATTTCCGCCATCAGCGGATTGGTGAGCGATTCCTTGAAAAAGGAACATTGGTCTATCGAAATGCACAAGAAAGAACGGGTGTTCGAGAGTACCCAAGACGCCCTCCAATCGATTGATGCGGTGTCCGCCTGATGCCCTCTTGCTGCTTCTTTCTTTCGGCCAACCTGAGAGGGCTCCCTCCCAAGGCAGGCAGGGGTTTTTGTTTCATGTGGAAAACTTTTTCCCAGAAGCACCTTCACATTTTGCTGAAAAGTGGTATAATTGGGATGTCACTTTGATAACAAACACAAAATCATGTTGAAAATAAAAAAGAGCACTGCGCTGATCGCGCTGGTGGTGTTGGTGAGCGTCTTCGTGTATTACCGGTACGCGACAAAAATATTGCAGGTGAATAAGGGCAAGGAAGCGATCCCGACGACCGAGGTTCTGCCGGTCGCATCGAAAAAAGTGAGCGCGGTAGTGAGTTATATGGTGACGGAGGACAAAAAAGACACGCTCCGATTCGCTCTGACGCTGGATAAGCAAGGAATAATCACCGAGGTTGCCACGCTGGACGCGGAGACGAATGAAGTTCCTGAAAAGAAAAAGCCGTTCAATGAGCAGGTCTCGGTTATGATCGTAGGGAAGAAATTAAGCGAACTCTCGGCCATTGATAACGTCGCCAAATCGACTTTGACGACGAATGCTTTCAACAGCGTCGTCGATCAACTGAAAGCGCAGCTCTAAGTGATGGAAAAATTTTCTTTTACCGGATTGGGGACAGAGTGGTCTGTCACCGTTGACGGCCAACCGTTACGAGACCAGGCACAGGCGGCCATTCTCCGCTTTGTTCAGGAGTTCGAAGCCCGCTTCTCGCGGTTTTTGCCGGGATCTGAAGTCAATACATTCCGAGAATCGCCCGCGGGCGATTTTATGCTTTCTCGGGAATTCGCACTCTTGCTGGCTACGGCGGACCGGCTGAGGGTTTTGACCAATGGCGCCTATGATCCAGCCGTGGCCAGCGCGCTCGAAGATGCCGGCTATGGCGCTCAGTATGGATTGAAGCCGCTCGCAAAAAGCGAGGGAGCACGCGTTCCCGGATGGTCGCTCGCAGGCGACAGGCTGACGATCGAGGGTCCGATTGCATTTGATCTCGGAGGTATTGGGAAAGGATATTGCATCGATCGGGTAGCTGAGATAGTTAAGCGTTTTGGATATAATTATTTTCTTGTGGATGGCGGTGGAGATATGACGGCGACAACGAAAGCGGACGGAAGCACATGGCGGATTGCCGTTGAATATCCCGGGAAACCGGATACGGCTGCGAGCATTGTGAATTTATCAAATCAGGGGATCGCTGTATCAGACAGTTTTCGTCGGCGCTTTGGAAAAGGGCATCATTTGATAGATGCACAAAAGAGAAAACCAGTGGAGAAAATCATCGGGTGTGCCGCCGTAGCGAGAGATGCCTGGGCGGCTGACTGCATGACTTCCGGACTTTTCTTCGCGCCACCTGAGAATTATCACGCTTTGGCACAGGAGTTCGAAGCTAGTTATATCGTTTTTCAAAACGATGGGACGGCAAAAGTAAGTCCTGATTGGCAAGGGGAATTATTATGAGTGGGGTTTGACTTCCCTTCTGTTTTTTGCGATACTCCATTGAAGTTCTTTAAGGGTTTTCATTCGTAATTTCGCGGAAGAAAGCCATTTTTTGTTTCACACACTGCAAAGGAGTCTTACCATGCCGACACCTCTTATGGCACTTTCACCGCTCGATGGGCGTTACACGAAGAAAGTCGATCCGCTCCGGGGCTGTTTCAGCGAATACGCGCTGATACGGTATCGGGTGTTTGTCGAAGTCGAGTGGCTCAAAGCCCTCGCGGCTGACCCCAAGATAGCCGAAGTGAAGAAATTTTCTGTGGCGACTCTGGAAGAACTCAATGAGCTCGTCGCCAGTTTTTCGGAAGAGGATGCCGCTAGGGTCAAGGCGATCGAGGCGCGCATCAATCACGATGTCAAGTCGGTGGAGTATTTCCTCAAGGAATGTTTCGGCAAAAACGAGGAAGTCTCGGCCGCACTCGAGTTCATTCATTTCGCGTGCACCTCCGAAGACATCACGAACCTCGCTCACGCGCTGATGCTCAAGCGAGCGCTCGAGATAGCGATGCTGCCGGCAATCGATGGGATCATCGGGGAAATCAGGACATTTGCCGTTACATTTGCTGATGTTCCGATGCTCTCGCATACGCACGGGCAAGCCGCCTCGCCGACGACCGTCGGCAAGGAATTCGCGAATTTCGGAGTGCGGATAGCGCGGGCGCGGAAACGCATAGCGGCAGTCGCGATGCTCGGCAAGATCAATGGCGCCGTCGGCAACTACAACGCTCACGCCGTCGCGTATCCCGAGGTGGACTGGCCGGACTTCGCAGCGGATTTCGTCTCTCGGCTCGGATTGGAATTCAATCCGTATACCATCCAGATCGAGCCGCACGACTATATGGCAGAGCTCTTCGATGCTTTCGCCCATATGAACACGGTGCTGACCGATTTTGATCGCGACATCTGGGGCTACGTCTCACTCGGCTACTTCAAGCAGAAGATGAAAGAGGGCGAGGTCGGATCCTCGACGATGCCACACAAGGTCAATCCGATCGACTTCGAGAATTCGGAAGGCAATCTCGGCGTCGCCAACGCGCTACTGAAATTTATGAGCGAGAAACTTCCGATCTCGCGCTGGCAGCGTGACCTCACCGATTCGACGGTGCTTCGCAATATGGGCGTCGCGTTCGGCCATTCGCTGCTTGCCTATATTTCCTGTTTGCAGGGTCTCAGCAAGCTCGAAGTCAACCACGCGCGCCTGGCCGAAGACCTCGACAGCAATTGGGAGGTGCTTGGTGAGGCGGTACAGACGGTGATGAAGCGTTATGGGGTCAAGGACGCGTACGAGCAGCTGAAAAAGCTGACTCGCGGCCAGCGGATTACCCGGGAAATCCTGCAGGAATTCATCCAGGGCCTCCAAATCCCGGAAGACGCCAAACTGCGGCTCCTCGATCTGACACCGGCCACGTATATCGGCCTGGCTGCCAAGCTCGCGCAACGCGTGTAAACCGGAAGTTTCAAACCTCCGCTTAAGATAGTTCATCAATATAACGATGCTATTGGAAGCGGAGGCTATTTTTTTGATTCTGCGTAAATTCGAATATGTTTGACTTTTTTCTTTCGGCAATTTATACTATTGGCACAGGGGTTACTATTGAATACGGATGTATGCGAGGAAATATTAGTTTCATTATTAAGACAAAGACAAGCTCATTTTTGAGAGCTGGTTTTTGACTTTCTTCTGAACTTCCAAGGAAATTTCAAACGAGCTCTCAAGAAGGGCTCGTTTTTCTTTTTATGGAGGAAAATCAAATGCCAAGTTTAGAGAAACAGAACCTTAATAATCAGCAATCCGATGCAAACAAGGAGCAAGCACGTTTTTGTAGTGCTATACGCGAAGCCTTTAGTTTGTTGAAAAAACAAAAGAAAGGATGTGTCGTCATTGATACTGGCTTCATTTTTCGTACGCATAGGCTAGTCCTTGAGCTCACGGAAAATGGTTGGGTTTTACGGCCAAATAATTATCTTCATCCCTCGGAGGTAATCAAACGTTACCCAGAAAGGAGTCGTCGCGCGCGATTTTACAGAATGCGCCATGCCCAAAAATGTTGGCTCAGCCTTGTTTGATTGGAATAACAGTCACTGGAGCAGAACCTTGCTCCAGTTTTTCTTTGTTAAAAAGCATTTTTTGAGAAAAAAAACGGCCGCATCCTTGGGGGATTCCCAAAGACACGGCGTGAAAAGTTTTGTATACAAGCAGGGGATGTTACTCCCATTCGATCGTTGCGGGGGGCTTGGTGTTGTAATCGAAGATGCAACGAGAAATGCCATGCGTGCTCGTTGCTATTGCCCGGATTTCTTCTTCGATATCCCGCGGCAGGTAGTAGGGATCAGCTGTCATGAAATCGACTGACACAACCGGACGAACAGCGATGACCGGGCCATAGACGCGGCTGTCACCTTTTTGGCCTGTGGTATTGATTCCCCACAATCCGACGACGAGCTGTGAAATCATTTCCAGGTGGCCGGTGCGTTCGAGAATGAGACTGGTACCCTCTTCTTTTTCAGCGACAATGTCAAGGCGCTGGAGAGTGACCGGAATACCAATCACCCTTGGGATATTACCCGGTCCTGGAAAGGGCGGACGATTGTAGACGCTTTCTGGGAGACCAGCCTCCCGTCCCAAGAGACGTACTTGATGCTTGAAAAGATGTGCCAAAGGAGTGAGCTCTTTAAAGCCGAGCTCTTTCCATGGGATACCCTTGTTGTGATGGGTTTTGATGTGGACTCCACCCCGGTGTCCCGATTCAATTTCATCCGCGATGTTGGTACCATCGCCCATCGTCACTCCTTCCTTGAACCGCTGGCGGAAGGCGACGATTTGTCGAGTGTAAATGCCCTGGAATATCTTGCGCTTCTCTTCGCCATTGATGGTGTGAGCGAAAGCTTCATCCACTTCATCTCTTGCATCCAAAAGGTGCCAGGGCAAGCCGAGATGTTTGGCGATGCTCTTCTGAAAAGCAACATCACCCCTTCGCTGGTTGCCACAGTCCACGGTGACCAAGTGCGTGCGGTCTTTCAGTTCCTTTGGGACATGGGCGGCCATGGTCGAAGAGTCAACGCCGGCGCTGAAGGGAATGACGAGCTGGCCGTCACCAACGATCTCAATGATACGCTCGCGGATAGCATCGCCTTCTCGCGATTTTTGTATGTTGGCTTGGCATCCGGCGATCTTCGTCAGAAAGTTGACGATCATCTTTTCTCCCCACTTCGTGTGAGTTACCTCGGGATGGAATTGGACTGCCTCATGCGTACCATCGCCCATGGCCGCGAGCACATCCTGACCTGTGTAGGCATAAGCGGTAAAGCCAGGCGGGACTTTTACGACACGATCCCCGTGATTGGACCAGACCACTTGCTCCGATGGCATTTCGCTGAGGAGGCTACCGTGATGAATGATACGCAAGTTGGTTCTGCCGTGTTCAGGCTGGCCGGGTTTGACCTCTCCTCCGAGGAGATAAGCCATAGCTTGCATGCCGAAGCAGATTCCGAAAATTGGCATGAGCCGTCCATCTTTCCGCTTGAGGTCAAAGAGTTCTTTGGGTGGCAGAGGAGCGTCTTTGTCATCCACGCTCATTGCGCCGCCGGAGAGAATGACGGTTTGAACGGGATTTTGGTTGAGCCAATTCATGAGGCCTTCCAGTCCTATGACCGTAGAACGAAAACCATGCTTTTCAACGACTTCCTTGATCTTGAATGTAGTTTGCGACCGGCATTGGACGATTGCGACTTGCGGGAGATTCGAGGCTGTAAGCATGGTAGTTATCCTCTCGGTAGGAAGGGTTGATGGGATACAGATTGGAAATGAACTTCCCCACAGGCTAGCAGAAAAGCCATATTTTGGGAAGAAATCAAGTTCTAGTCCGAAAACTTGTGCGACTGGCCCCTCTTTTCTTTTTGTGCGGTTTCGTTGACTGGAGGATGAACTTTTGCTACTCTATAATATGGTCTTTAAAAATATATTCTAGCGAGGCTTTATTAAAGCCTTATTTTTGCAACTGTTTCCTGAAAGGAGGATGTCATGGCGATGAAAGTAAAACCAAGGATTTGGGTGTTGGCATCGGGTGATGCAACTGGCGGTGGTTCCGGTTTTCAGGAAATGGTGGAATACACCAAGACAGAGCCTGCCATACTACACGCCGAGATTGTTGGTGTGACATCAAACCATCCTTCTGGCGGAGTGTTCAAGAGAGCTCGCGCGCTGGGGATGGGAGGCATCTTTCATTACTGGCCTGGACCTTTTACGGCAGCAGGATACCGCGAGCGGTTCGAAGCATCTGGTGCGGAATGGATCATGTGTTCTGGGTGGCTGTATCCGGTCTCTGGTCTGAATCCGGCGAGAACCGTCAACATCCATCCGGGACCGCTGCCGCGCTTCGGCGGCAAGGGGATGTGGGGGCACCACGTTCACGAGGCGGTCATGGCTGCCTATCATCGTGGCGAACTGCAGCAGAGTGCCGTGACGATGCACTTCGTTTTTGACTATGAAGAGCAGAAAAAGCGAGGGGTCGCTGACCCATACGACAAGGATCCGATCATCTGTCAATTTCCTGTCCTCATCCGCCTCGACGATACGCCGGAAACGTTGGCGAAACGGGTGAACGAGGTGGAGCGGGTCATGCAATCCCGCGTCCTCGATCTTCTCGTGAATGGGCACGTCTGGTTGGACGATGGCGGCGGGGTGCAGTATGACCTGCTCGCCGGCATGACACTTTCTGCGATGGGAGGGATGCCCCGATAGCTCGGTGGATTTTCATAGCTCCGCCAATGAACGCCGCATCCTAGAGTTGCTTGCCGCTTGCCGCTCGAATCATGGGTTGCCAGCGGTTTTTCTTTTTCTTGCCTCTTTTGAGGCCTTTTGATAGACTATGAGACCTGCTTTGGCAGGCGAGGCGCCCTTTAAAAACCTGTATTTTAACGAAGAGCCAGCTAGATTTCAGCCAGTGGAGGTTGTTTTTGGCCTTCACAGCCATATTCGCAGTTTCGTGCAGTTCAACCAGAGGAGAGTCACCATGGCTATCACTCGTATTGTTGTCGCGCCGCAGAAGGAGTCGGGGGAGTCTCCGGATGATATCTTTTGCATCATCAATCTGGAAACAGCAATCCCTCTCTCGAATGTTTCCGTACTACATTCCTTGTTTGCTGACGGTATCACGGCAGATGTCGTGGAAATGATGCCGGCAGGAAACTTCAAGGAAGTCATGTACCACAACGGTGTCATCGATCCCAAGCAGCAGGCGATCATTGAGCTCTGCGCCAAGCGGGGCGTCGCCGTTGAAGCGGTCAAGGTGGGCTATCGGTACTACGGCAAGAGCATGAACGACCTGTATGTGAACAAGGTCGTGCATATCGCTTTCACCGCAGAACCGCAGCTCACAACGCTCAAGCCCAGCGGCGTCCGTCAGGAGATGCAATATTTCGATCTCTGCGTGATGGAAGATACAACGCTGACACAGCTGAGCCAGGATCGCGAGTTGCATCTTTCGCTCTCGCAGATGAAGCAGCTGGTACACTTCCAGAAACAGCTCGGCCTCCTCGCGGTATCTGATGTCTATCTGGAAACATTCGCTGCCTTCTGGAGCGAGCACTGCTTTCACACGTTGTGGAAGGCACTCGGCCTGTTCAAGATGCTCAAGGCGGCGACCGCCCGTATCGGCAATCCCAATTTGCTGTCGGCTTTTGTTGACAACGCCGGCGTGTGGGATTTCTACGATGGGCTCGCCCTCCTGTTCAAGCTCGAGACGCACAACTCACCGACGCAGTCCGAGCCCTTCGGTGGGCAGATGACGAAATTGGGCGGGGTCATTCGTGACATTCTCGAGAATGGCCTCGGCGCCAAATCTATCGGCAACCTGGAGCTCACCGTCATCGGCGAGCTTGTGCGCAAGCGCTATTCGGAATTGCAGGGCGCTATGTCGGCATCCGTGATGGCTCGGGAGACCGTGCGGGCGATCGCCAGTTATGGCAACCCGATGGGCATTCCGATGCTGTTGGCACGCATGATGAGCCACCCGGACTTCAGCGGCAAACCATTCGCACTCGGCGGCACCGTCGGTATCACGACTCGGGCCGCCGCGGAAAAGGGCGTGCCTCATGAGGGCGACCTGGTGGTGCTCGTCGGCGGACGGACAGGCAACGATGGGTTGCACGGAGCGACGATCAGCTCCGGTGGCATTACCGAACATACCGATAGCGGTGACAAAACGCATGTGCAAATCGGCCTCCCATTCACGGAACAGAAGATGGTGCGGGCCGGAGTTGCACTGCGTGACGCTGGCTGTTGCAGCGCGCGCAATGATTTCGGCGCGGCCGGCATCGTGTCGTGTTTCGGTGAAATGGGCAAGGGTACAGACGGGGTGGGCGGCATTCTCGTCAATCTCGCCTTGGTGCCGCTGAAGTGTGCCGGCATGGCGAATTGGCAGATCGCTCTCTCTGAAAGTCAGGAACGCTTCGGTCACGCCGTGAAACCGGAGAAATGGGCAGAGGCACGGGCTATCTACGAGCAGTACGGTCTGGAAGCGACGGTCATCGGCGTCTTTACCAAGAGCCAGCGTTTTCAGATGTTCTATGACGCTGGCGTCATATCGGTGCCGGGGATGGAGCTGTCGGGCGAAATTTGCCTGGATGTTCCGTATGCGTTTTTCGACGAATGTCCCTTGCCCGAAGTCGTTGTGCAGGAACCGGTACGAGCGATGAAATCGTTACTCTGCCCGAAATATCCGAAAATCACGCCTGCCAATGTGAGAGAGATGGGTCTGCATGTCGTCGGGCATTTCGATGTCTGCGATCAATCCTCCGCGATAACGCAGTATGACGCATCGGTCCAGGGAATTACCTTCCAAGGGCCGCTCTATGGCAAGGATTACAACGTCGCTACGTCGCTGGCGGTTCTCCGTCCGGTGTTCGGAAAACCTTTCGGGGCTACGGTGAGTATCAGTTTTTCGCCGTGGCATTTCGAAGCGGATCCGGTCAGTGCTGCTGTCAATACCATGATGGACGTCCTAGTGACCCAAGTGGTGGCCGGCGTGCAGGTGCAGGACATTGCGCTGTCGGATAATTTCTACACCGATGGTGCTGATCCGGTATCGCTCTGGTATCTGCGTGAACAGGTTAAGGCGCTGACAGGCCTTTCTCTCATCACCGGAACGCCGTTCATCACGGGGAAGGACAGTTCGTCGGGGCGCGGGACATTCGGTGGTGTTACTGTCAAAGTGCCGCCGAGCGTCGCCATTACCGCATTGGGCAAAGTGCCCGATGTGCACCGGCTCGTGCCTCATCAATGGCAAGGGGCGGGGAACAAGCTTGTTGTTTTGGGGCCGCGCGCTGTGCTTCTCGACGGGTCGATCCTCTCTTCGTCACTGGGTATTGCCGGAACGACTTTGGACCGCTTCCCTGTTGCAGAGGCGCGGACCTACCTGGAAGAGCTCGACGCATCGGCTCGGCAAGGCGTCTTCGCATCGGCTGTGCCTATCAACCGCGGCGGAGTATTCCTGCGTTTGTTCGAAGGCATCGAGGCTTCGGGGCTGGGATTCGAGGCGGAGGTGTGTGCTGAACTCTTTCCGGAAAGTATGGGATGTGTTCTGGTGGAAGTTTCACCGGAGGATGCGGAATGGCTTCTTCAGGAATCCGATTTTGATACGCTCGTGGTGGGAACCATCGTGTCGGATCGGAAGCTATCGGTTCAAGGGGTGGAGTTTGATCTCAATTCGCTCCGCCAGGTATGGCAGGGCACATTCAAGGAGGCACTCTATGGCAACGAGTAGAAGAAGGGTGAGCGTGCTCTATGCGCCCGGAACCAATACCGAGGAAGAAACCCTGGAGGCTTTGCGGCTTGCCGGGGGCGATCCTCGCCTGGTTTTTCTGAAAGATCTCCGCACCGGCAAGGAGCGGATTACCGATTGCGATTGTTTCGTCGTACCGGGCGGCTTCTCCTATGGGGACTATCCGGAAACGGGCGTGGCCGTCGCTGAGTTTCTCGGTGATCAATTCCCTCTGCTCGTGGAACAGAAGATCCCGACTATCGGCATCTGCAACGGTATGCAGATCCTGATGCGGGCGGGGCATTTCGGGCCGGGGTTGGCGATGACCGAGAATGACTCGGGTGTTTTTGTCAGTCGGCCTATCCGGCACCGCGTCGAGGAAACGGACTGTCCGTGGACTCGGGGGTTGGCGGGACAAGTGCTGACTTTCCCAGCCGCCCACCGTTACGGCAAGCTCGTGGGGCCAGAGGTCGGCACAGCGAAGGTCGTCATGACATATGATGGCCTATCGCCGAGCGGGAGCAGGATTGCGGCCATCTACGTCGGTAACAGCATCGCGATGATGGACCATCCTGAACGGTTGCCGGACGATGAGCAATGTCTCAAGATTTTCCGCAACGGTCTCGCTGCCTGAAGCGGAGCAAAGAAAGGAGGAAAAAGGACCCTGCTAGTCAACGACTGGCGGGGCTTCTTCATTTATATATGTATTCTTATGAAACTTGCCTCTTTGGAGCGCTTCTGATAGGGTTTGAATCAAGGAGACTCGGTCAGCGTATCGAGTCGTTTTTTAACAGTATTATTCCAAAAAGAGGTGAGAAGATGGAACAAAGTCAATATGCACGGCTCGGCGTTGATGCGGGTAAGGGCTCCGTTCGGAAAGTATTCGGCCAGCTCGTCGATAACGATTTTCCCGGGGCGTTCGTCAATATTATCCGCGATCCGGAAAGGCCTGGCGAGGTGCTCACCGGGCACGTGGATGGGGACGGCAGTAAGTTCGTCCAGCGCGTCCTCATGCTTCGCGAACTCGGCGATCCCGCAGTTTTCCGTGGGGCGGCGGACGATGCTCTTTCCATGAACACGGGGGATATCGCGGCGGCCGGTTTCGTTTCCGGGCTGATGATCGTCAAGGACGTTATCGATCTGAACCGCTTTCATGTTCCGAAAGATGTCGTCATGGAACAGATCGGCGACCGCCTGGCGGAACTTAAAGCCCTCTATCGCCAGCATGGTTTCAAGATGTATTTCTTGGGTGGCGAGACAGCGGATCTGCCTCATCAGGTGCAGACGGGAGTATTGAATGTCTGCGTCGATGCGCGGGCAGAGGAAAGCGACCTGGTCCTCGGAAACGTACAGTCAGGTGACCTCATCTGGGGATTTGCCAGCGACGGCCAGGCTGTCTGGGAAGACGAGCCGAATTCCGGTATCATGTCCAATGGTCTGACGTTGGGCAGGATGTGTACGATGTCCCGGGATTACACGGCCAAATATCCTGATTTGGTGAGGCAGGACGGAACCTATGAAGGACGCTTTTTCGTGAATGATGATGGAAAGGGCCGTCTCATTGGCGAAGCGCTGATTTCTCCGACGCGGCAGTGGGCCATCCTCATCAAGGTTCTCCTGGACAAGTTGAAAGAGCGGAAGCTTATTCATTTGCTTCACGGCATCACGATGAATACCGGCGGTGGCGCGACCAAGGTTCTGCATCTGGGAAAGGGAGGGATCATCTATCAGAAACAGATGCCCGCTCCGCCGAAAATTTTCGATGTCATTCAGGCTGAATCCGGCGAAGCCTGGCGCAATATGTACGAGGATTTCAACTGCGGCATCGGCATCGATATCGTCGGTGACGACAGGCTCGAGCCTCTCTTGTCTGAGGTGCGCGAGGAAACGGGTGTGCATCTCTATGTCCTTGGGGAATGCGAGCCCTGGGCCGGAGAGGGGAACAAGGTGGCGTTGCAAACCCCCTTTGGGTATTTCGACGCCTACTGATTTCCCCGGGCCGAGACATTCGAGCATCTGAAATCTGAAACAGCACTGGCATCAAGCGGGCCCAAGTAATTCTACGATGAACATATCGTGGAATGAACGGGCCTTTTTCTTTTGGTAAAAAAGCTAGTTGGCCTCGCTTAACGCGTTTTGTGGGGTTGACCACCGTCGTTCGCGAACGATGCGGTTGACAAGTATTCTAGGGATGGTGTATTATTGCGTATGTAAGTAGATTAAACAAAAAATTATGGAAATCTTGACCCAGAAGCAGAAAATTGTTTTGCAGGCGATCAAACAGTACTTCACCGAACACGGCGAGATGCCGACGGTGCGGGAAATCAAGAGCGAGACCGGCAAGCTCGGGCTCAAACTGAAGAGTCTGCGCAGCTTCTTCCTCTATCTCAATGCCCTCGAGGATAAGGGCTACATCGAGCGCACCTCGGAGGATCGGGGGATACTGCTCAAAGGCGTGAACGCGGATACGTTCATCCAGGTGCCGGTGTTCGGCGCCTCGAGCGCGGGAGCAGCGACGATGTTTGCCGATCAGTACATCGAGGGCTATATGCGAGTGTCCAAACGCTTGGTCAAAGACAGGAATGTTTTTGCCGTGCAGGTTTCCGGGACATCGATGAACAAGGCGAAAGTGAATGGCAAGACGATCCAGAGCGGAGATTTCATCCTCGTGGACGCGCAGACCAAAGAGTATCGGAACGGGGATCGCGTCCTGGTGGTGATCGATGGTCTGGCAACGGTCAAGACCTATCGCTCGCTCGATGGCAAAATGATCGCCCTTCTTCCGGAATCGACGGACAAAGTGCACAAGCCGATTTTTCTCACGCCCGAAGACAACTTTGTCATCAACGGTAAAGTGATCGACGTGCTCAAAATGCCGAAGTAACGAGGGGAAATATCCTCTTGGGAGAATGCCTCCGCTCGTCGTTCATTGAGCTTGTCTGAGAGTTTTAAAAGAGTCAGCAGAGAGGGCGAGGGGCGGTGGCTCCAGAAAATGCTGCTGATACGGATCTTGCTTTATTTCAAAAACATGTTTTTTTCGGGTGTATACTGAAAGCGTAAGAAGAATCGGGTGCGCGGCAAGGTCGATGCGTGCGTATGAGTATTAAAAAAATAATGTAAACATATGAAATTACACATGGTTACCTTCATCCTCTTGGTAGCCGGGGGATTGAATTGGTTAGCAGTGGGGTTGTTCCAATGGGATTTGGGGGCTTTATTTGGCGGACAGGAGGCGCTCGTCTCACGCGTGGTGTATGTATTGGTCGGCGCTTCGGCCGTGTATGAGATCTTCACCCATAAGGCGAACTGCAGAGCGTGTTCGTCGACACCGTCGATGTAGCGTTGGTGTCTTGTCGTAGCGGAAATGCCCTCTTTGGGGCGTTTTCTTTTTCTCAGCGCGCGTCCGCTGTTGGCGGAGAAATGATGAAAGGCCTGAGCAGATGTTGCTACCAGGCCTTTCAAAAAGTGGACAAGAGAGGAGGGAAACCGGTAGGGTTAGGTGAAGAACAGCTTTTTGCTGGCGTACGACACCAAGTAGTATTCCTCGGCGCCCTGTTTCTTGTAGAGTATGAAACGTTTTATTTTTTTTGGTTTTTCCTCGTAGCGGACTTCCGTACCGAGAACATCCCTGATGAATTGCTCGGCCTCTTTGCAAGAATACCCTCCGTTTTTTGCGATCAGGACGATCAGATCTTCCCGGGAACGGGAGCGTTTCCATATGCCGAAGCGGTACAGCGGATTCATTCCGGTAAAAAGCTTCCGGAATCGCTTGGCTCCGTTCATGCCGGCGACATCCAACTTGGTAGACGGAGCGAACCGAAAAAACATGGTTTGCAAACATTCTACGGAGCATCCCTTTTGATCTGTCATCGCGATAGGAGGATTTGAAACTACCAACGTAAGCTTTGGACGGGTAGGCATTCTCTCTTGCTCCTGTTAGAGGTTGTTAAGGTATGACTCATATTATAGCACTAAATATGCGATACGTCAACCCCGCACTCATTTTTCTTAAAAAGATGATAGGAGTAGTCAATTCCGCTGTCACTTTGACGAAAGAGGGGATTTATGGCAGGCTGAAAGCAACAAAGTAAAAAACTATGGCACATCTGACCACTCCTGAGCTCATCTTTCCGCTTGAACAATACCAGGTAAACGGGGTGCCTTTCGGGAAACGTTCCGTCTATGAAGGTGTCTTGTGGGGCTTGCACCTCGGCGAAGACTGCGAGATGCCGGCTGGTACCGACGTGCGTGCCTGCGGCCGTGGCAAAGTCGTCTATGCCGCCCTCCATCCCGGATCCGAAGAAAAAGGCAACTGGGGGCATATCATCATCGTCCGCCACAAACACGCGAAGACCCGCAGGGTGTTCTATTCGGTGTATGCTCACCTCGGAGCCTGCTTCAAGTGTATCGGCGATAAAGTGGAGCTGGGCGAACCGTTGGGATTCATCGGTGAAGGCAATACTGCCGAGAATGGGTTCTGGGAAGCTCATCTGCACTTCGCTATTTATACCGGTCCGTGGAAAGATGAGGTCTTGCCTGGGTATTGGAAGGAAGGGGAAAAACGCACGCGTCCGGAATGGTGGCAGAGCCCGAGCGAGTTCATCCGCGGCTACAAGAGTTTGTAGCGGTATCGGCATTCATAGGAGGGGGATGTATTATAGAAAAGAAAAAGGCCTCAACGGCAATCCGGGGAGGCTGTTTTTTTATGTATTCTTTGAAGGGATCGGTCACAAATAAATTTCCTGACGGACACTTTTCGCGATCCCCCTCGTGAATGAAACAGTTCGTTTGCTGAGCGGATCACTCACCGTGTTCGTGTGCGCTCGGAGGGGATCGAACCCCCGACCCTCTGGTTCGAAGCCAGATGCTCTAATCCACTGAGCTACGAGCGCGAATACAATACTCAACCTACTCTAAAAATCGCTCCACGTCAACAGCGGAATGGTGTATAATAGGAGTACTTCTCATTTTTAATTTTTTTCATATGACAGAGGATCAAATGAAACAGATGAAGAGTGTAGCCATCGTTTTACTGGCGCTCTCAGCGGTCGTGTATGTCTATCAGTTCGGCCGCTCCGTCGATCAGACCTATCCAAACAAGACATTTACTGTCGATGGCGAGGCCAAGATGGAAACCGCCACCGATATCGCCACGTTTACGGCCAGTGTCGTGACGGAGGGTGGGAAAAATGTAGCCGAGATCCAAAAGCAGAACGTGGAAAAGATGAATGCCATCAACGCTTTTTTGCAAGAACAAGGGACAGAGAAGAAGGATCTGCAGACCAGCCAGTACACGCTCATCCCGCGTTACAGTTATGCCAACTGTAGCGGAGGAACTGTTTGTCCTCCGCCGGCTATTTCCGGCTATACGCTCACTCAGACCCTGACGGTCAAGGTACGCGACTTCGAATCGCTCGGTACTATTCTTTCCGGTATCGTGGAGAAGGGAGCGAATACGGTTTCCGGCGTCAGTTTTACCGTAGATGATGATACGGACGCGAAACAGGCGGCGCGCACGGAGGCGATCGCGAAAGCAGAGAAGAAGGCAGAGGAGATTGCCAAGGCCGGGAACTTCCGTGTCGGGAAATTGATTTCCCTGTATGAAGACTCGGGTGTTCCTCAGGGAGATACTATCGGTTATGGTGGGATGGGAGGCGGTTCTGCAGCGGAAGTGAAAATGGCCGTACCGCCGGTAATCGAACCGGGAACGCAATCCGGTAAACTGCGAGTGAATCTGACGTACGAAATTTTGAATTAATCTTTCCCGGGATAAACGAAAAAACCTCCATACGTTGGAGGGTTTTTGTTGGGCAAAAATAAAAAAAGATCCACAGGGGTGACCACAGGGAATCGAACCCTGATTCATGGTACCACAAACCATTGTCCTACCATTGAACGATGGTCACCACTCTGGATCTTTTTTCGGTATTTGGTGCCCCGAGAGGGAATCGGACCCCCATCAAGACCTTAGAAGAGTCCTGCTTTATCCATTAAGCTATCGGGGCAAGGAACTCAAACATGCCGAGGATGTGGGCGCAGTAGGAATCGAACCTACGACCGTTGGCTTAAGAGGCCACTGCTCTACCAACTGAGCTATGCGCCCATGCAAACAAAAAGCGTTTTTTGTCAAAACAAAACGCACAGCCATCGTAACAAAAAACAAGAGAAACGTCAATAAAAAAAAGAATCCCAGGGAACCCAAGCATGGGAAGCGCTTGTCGGGTTCTGATAGGATCAGCGGCCCCGGTTACGGGTGTATTTTCTTGTATGTAGCCCATTCTTTATCGGACCAGCCTTTCGGTTTGGTAGTCAGGACTGGCTCTTGTCCGGGATGCGGGAAGAGGCTGGGGGATTTGTAATTGCTCCAGAAACTGTCATTGATGATGCTGGTACCGACAGCGTCGGTGACCAATTGGCTGAAGACGGTTTTCATGCTGCCATCGGGATTGCTCGCGAGGATATGCGGCCCATCCACCGTGACGGTCCGCCCATCTTTGGTTCCGTAGAAACGGAAAGTCAGCTCGGTGCCTTCGATTGTCGATTGCATCAGGATAGCGCCGGGCGTGTTGTTGATGAAATCCATGTCCGGTTTGGGAATATAGACCGTCGCGTCCATACCGTAGGGGGTGTAGTAGCGCACGGGATAGGCGTGGTTGCGGCGCTGAGTGATCTTCATGCCGCTATAGATGGCAGCGCGGAAGACGGTGGTCGAAACCTGGCAGATGCCGCCACCGAATTCCGGCGTGGTCTGGTTGTTCTTGATGACCAGCTCTGGCAGATAGCCGTGTTCGCCGTCGACATCGCCGAGGTATTTCACGAAGGAAAATTCCTCGTTGGGAGCGATGATGATATTTTGGAATTGTTCCAGCGCGCGCTTGATATTGTAAATACGATTTTTGGGAGAGCCGGCGAAATTGGTATGCCCCTCCCCGATGAGCTCCTTCAATCCGAGGCGCTCGCGATCGCTCGCCACGAGTTTCGGCGCCGTGATTTCCGTTGGGAGGGATATTTTGATGCTTTCCGTGTCGGAATTTTCCAAGACACGCATGAGGAGGGCGCGGCTTTCTTCTTCTTTCAGTCGCCGGCCCATTTTTTCTGGTGTTGCCACGATGACTCGACCATCGGCAACGGCAAATCTCACATCCACCGGATCCTGGATTACTTTTTCAGCCAGATCCGCAACGAAGGTTTTGATCGCTTCTGTGTCGGGCGTACTGATGGCGGTCGTATGGAGATGGTGGAGAAAAGAACGGGAAAGAGAGAAGGCACAGAAAAGTTTGTCGGTGGGGCAGAAAGCGGGATCCTCGATCTCAGATCTGCTTATAGGGGAGTGCCCGATCCGCGTTTTCAGATGCATAAAGCTCGAAATTCGGGGCGACGCAATGGTTTCAGCATAATCGCCCGCTTGGAGGACGATGGCGGCTGGAGTCATGGCGGATGCGCTGTGCGGCGAAAAAAGGGAACCACCAAAAACCACCATGATGAGTACTTGGGGAGCAAAAAGCTTGGAGAGGGAGAAGAAGGGTGTTTTCATGGAACAAGGGAGATATGGGAGATAAACTGCTGCGAGCGCATCTCTCGCTTCGTTTGTGCAGAAGAAAGCCGATTCCATCAAATCGGAATCGGCAATACAGGAGAATATTCCGCACAGGATGGATTAGAAGCCGCGCACCTGGATTTTCTTGGTCTTGGTCGTGTCGGCTTTGGGAAGGCGGATCGTGAGGATACCGTTTTTCAGCGACGCGTCCGCTTTTTCCGGCAGCACATCGACTGGCAGCAGGACGGAGCGGGAAAAGGATCCCCAGTAGCATTCCTGATAGTAGTAGTTTCCGTTCTCGACAATTTCTTCGTTTTTGCGCTCTCCTTTGACCGTGACCATATCGTTGTTGATCGACACATCGAGATCTTCCGGTTTGACACCGGCGATAGTGGATTTGATGACGATATCGTTTTCCGTCTGGTACACATCGATGGTGAGTTGTCCCTCGGCACCATCTTCGCTGGATTGGCTCTGCGCGGAAGCTTCCCAGGACTCTTCGTTTCGTGCCGCAAAAGCAGGAGAAGGTTCGCGCATCGAGATAGTCTCTTCTCTGTCTTCGTTATAGACCGGGACGGAATCGTTATAGCTGCCGCCTTCCATGTTTTTGGCACCGGTCAGACGTTCGAAAAAAGAGCTTTTTTGTTTTGTCATAACAATAACCTTAACAAAGTTTAGATAATAATAGCACTTTCAGTATAGAGGATTTTGCGAATGCTGACAAGTTCTGTTAGGCGGTCAGGAACAGGAGGATATTGTATACGAGATGGAGTGATACCGCGAGCGAGAGGAGCCGGAAGTTCCGTGAAGAAAATGTCTTGTCGGGTTCAGGGGAGGAGAAGAGGCAATACACGAAGAGTAGGCTGGTGCCGATGTGGAGGAAGAGTATTTTGAATATCGCAACAACAGGAAAGGCGGCGGTAGCTTGCGTAGAGAACGCGATTTCCAGCGAGGAGAACCCGATGCCGAAGAGCAGGGCCAAAAGAATGAAAATTGGAAACGCGTTTCTGCCGTTGCGAGGAGCATACGGTCGGTATCGGATCAGAAAAAGGAATTTCGAAAATTCTTCGATGAGAGCGAGGACGAGCAGCGTGATAAACGTCCGCAGCGAGAATATGGTATCGAAAGCGAAGAATGGAAGAGTTGACGGGCTGGCAACGAACGGGATGCTGAGCGCCGCGAGCTCGAGGAGGAGCGCGAAACATCCGGCGAGCGCACCGAAAATAATGATCGTGATGAATGGCATAGCGTTGAAATTTCTAATACCTGATATCTAATGTCAATGAATTACCAATCGATATCCCATCCAGCAGCCGTCGCTGGACGTTCCTTGTCTAGAGAAGAGAAGAGAGGTGCTGTTCGAGATTGGCGAGCTGTTTTTTCGCCTCTGCCAATTTCAGTTGTTCCGCCGCGACGATGTCCGGCTTAGCACGCTCGATGAAATTCCGGTTTCCGAGTTTCGTTGCGAGAGAGGCGATGTAGGTCGTTTTTTCCTGTTTTTCTTTTGCGAAGCGCGCGCGTTCTTTTGCGATGTCGACAATACCTTCCAGATGCAGGAATATCTGCAGGAGACCCGCTTGGATGAGGAGAGTGTTTTTGGGAACATCGTTCGCGACGGTTCGTACCTCGCCTACGCGCGCGAGGCGTTTGAAAACTTCTTCGTTATCACGGATGGTTTTTTCTGATCCCCCTCGGACGCTGACGATCATTTTTTGGACGGGTTCGATATGGTAAGCGGCTCGGGTATTGCGGATGGCAGTGATAAGATTTTTGACGAGTTCGAATCTGTTTTCGTCCGCGATTTCTTGCGGCGTTGCGGGGAATGCCGGCCAATGTGAAACCATGAGAAATTCGCTCTCATCGAAATGGAACGTCTGATGGATGGCTTCGGTAACGAATGGCATGAACGGATGCCAGAGCTTGAGAATCGTATCGAAAGCCAGACGGAGCAGAGCATCATTTTTCTCAATCTTGTGGATTTCGACGTACCAGTCGGCGAAATCTCCCCAGGTGAAATCGCGGAGTTCTTCGGTTGCGAGCGAGAGTTCATACCGTTCGAGATGGCGCGTGGTATCCCTGACGATGGTATGCAATTTTTGCATCAGGTATCTATCGGCGTCTGATGTTTCCTCAGGTTCCGCATCCGTTTTTTCGGACATGGTGCCGACATAGCGAGCGAGGTTCCAGAGTTTATTCGTGAAATTGCGCATCGCGATGATTTTCTCACCGGAGAGCTTGAGGTCGTTGCCGGGAGTGTTACTGGAAACAAGCGCCATGCGGAGCGCATCAGCCCCGTGCTGCTGGGAAACCGTCAGCGGATCGATGACATTACCCAGGCTTTTCGACATCTTGCGCCCCTGTTCGTCACGGACGAGACCGTGGAGATAGACCGTATCGAACGGGTGCATGCCGAGGAGATATTCTGTCATGAGAATCATCCGCGCTACCCAGAAGAATAGGATGTCGTAGCCGGTTTCGAGAAGATTAGTCGGATGATAGGTGGTGAAATCCTCCGTGCCAGTGTCCGGCCAGCCGAGCGTCGAGAACGTCCACAGTCCGGAAGAGAACCAGGTGTCGAGCGTGTCAGTATCCTGCTCGAAGAGATCGTTTCCGCAGCGTGGGCAGGGAGCGCCAAGAATATCCAGCGAAATAAGTTGGGCGTTTTTGATACCTGGGCGGGTGACGGCGTCTAGCGGATCAAGATTCTTGATGTGTTTTATCAGCATGCGAATAGCGCCGCCATGGCTCACGATGACCACGTTTTTATTCTGATGCAGATTGCGGTGTTTGGCGAAAGCCTCGCGGAGACGCTCTTCGATGGCGCGGTATGTTTCGATGTCATTCCCTTCCGTATCGTATGCTCTGGAGTGAGGGAATTTTGCTTGCGTTTCTTCATACGTGAGCCCTTCTGCTTCGCCATAGTGCCGTTCTCGAAAGGCGGCGTCAAATTCAACTGGAGCTCCGGTGATTTCTGCGATAATCTGAGCCGTTTCCTGGCAGCGGCCTAGGTCAGAACTGATAATCAAGGCGATATGCTGATCGCGGAGTTTTTCAGCTGTCTCCCGTACTTGCTTTTTGCCCTTTTCTGTCAGGGGAGTATTGCTATTACCTTGGGTGACGCGTTTGACATTGCCCTCCGTCTCTCCGTGGCGGACGACGAACCATTTTGACTGCACCGCCGCATTTATCTGCTCGGACTGGCATGAGAGGCAATACCACACCGGGATGCGGTGACCGAACCAGATCTGACGGCTGATGCACCAGTCGCGGAGATTATCGATCCAATGGAAATACGTTCTCGAGAAACGCTCAGGGAGGATGGTAATGCTCTTGAACGTGACTGCTTCCTGCATAAGCGTCTTGAGTGTCACCTTGCGGCCATCCCGGTTGAATTCCTTGTTAACTGCGACGAACCATTGTTTTTTTATTTGCGGTTCGATGATACCCTCGCCACGACTGTTGATCGCAATGTTGTGAATGTAGTTTTCTTCAATTTTGACAAGAAGCCCTTTCTCTTCCAGTTTTTTTACCATTTTTTTTCGAGCTTCAGCAATCGGCATTCCAGCGAATTCCCGGGCAATAGGGAGGAGCTTGCCATTTTCGTCGATGATCTGTTCTTTGTCGAGATGGTGGCGTTCGGCAATTTCGAAGTCAGTGTGGTCATGCCATGGAGTGATAGTCATTACCCCGGTGCCGAATTCACGGTCGATAGCGGCATCCTTGATAACGGTTGCGGTGATAGGCCCATTGATCCACTCCACATCGATTTTTTGTCCATCGGAATACTCTTTATAGCGTTCATCTTCTGGATGCATCACGACGTATTTGTCCCCGAATTTTGTCTCAGGACGTGCGGTAGAAATAACAAATGGGCCGTACTGCATGTAGTAAAAAGGAATCTTTTCTTCTTTCCATTCAATCTCATCATCAGAAACAGTCGTCTGAAGATTGGGATCCCAGTTCACGATACGATTGCCACGATAGATGAGACCGTCAGCGTACATCTTGTGGAACGCCGTACGGACGGCCAGACTCCGTTTGCCATCGAGCGTATAGGCTTCGCGCGACCAGTCGAGCGATGATCCCATCTTCTTGCATTGGTTCACGATGGTGTCGTGACTGTCCTGCGCGAATCGCTCGACGCGCGTGAGAAATGCCTCGCGGCCGAGGTCGTGACGTGTCTTGCCTTCTTCTTGGAGAAGCATCTTTTCCACCTTACTCTGCGTCGCGATGGCGGCGTGGTCGGTACCGGGAATCCAGAGCGTTCGATCGCCCTTCATCCGATGATAGCGGACAATCGCATCTTCGATGGCGAGCATGGCAGCATGGCCGGCATGGAGCGTGCCAGTGACGTTGGGCGGAGGAAGGACGATGGAAAATGGAGGTGCGCTCTTTTTCGTGATGCCTTTCTTGATGCAGGTGTCGGGGTTGAAAAAACCGCTCTCTTCCCAGAGGGCATAGAGCCTGTCTTCCCATTCCGGGGCATTATATGTTTTGGGAATTGCTTCGTTCATATTCTCCACGATATCAAGAAAAAGACTTTATTTCAAGGAAAACTATGGTAATTGCGCCAGGATCACTCGGAAAATTTCGTCGCCGGAGGTCTGCCCTGTGAGGTGTTCGGGATGGAATTGTAGTCCCCAGAGCGGCCGGGTCGTGTGTTTGAAGATCTCGATTCCATCGGCGGACTCCGCCAGCACCCCGAATGCTGCGGGGAGTTTTTTGATTGCCCAGGCGTGTCCTTCGTAGGCCTGAAAGGGCGAGCGGATGCCGAGGAGTGTCGCTCCCGCTCTTGTCGGGGAGATGGTGAAGAGGCCTTGCCGCTTCTCTCCGAGGAAGGCGAGTTCTGCGTCGAAGGCGCTCGCGATCACCTGCGCGCCGAAACAGATACCGATGATCGGTTTGTCTGATCCGAGGACGATGCTCTTCTGAATGAGGAAAAATTCTTCGTATTCCGCGATAGGTGGAATATGCGTGCCACCGGAAAGAATGATGAGGTCGCGGCCGAGTGCATCGATGGCGGAAAGTTCTTGCCAGGGTATGATCGTCGGAACATCCGGCAGCAGCTCGCATATTTTTTCGAGATGTGTCGTTTGGTTGTCGACGAGGAGAATGTTCATATTTTTATGATTGTAGATTTTGTAATGGCAGGTTGGCATCGGGATCGAGGGTGAGGGGAGTGTCCATGAGCGCCGCTCTCTGTTTCTCATCCATGTGTTCGTAGCGCATGGCGGCGGCGATGCCGATCATGGCGGCATTGTCGAGCGAATAGGCGAACTCCGGCGTGCGGAACCGCGTGATGGGGAAATCACTTTGGATGAGGGTGGCGAGCCGCTCGCGTAAGCGCACGTTGGCCGATACTCCGCCGGCGATGACAAATGTCGGCGGTGCATAGAGGGCGAGGGCTTTGGCGGTCTTGGCCACCAGGACATCCACGACGGCTTCCTGAAACTCGTGGCACACCATAGCGATGAATCGTTCATTTTTCATTTCTATTTCGTGCTTTTTCAGAAAATAAAGTACGGACGTTTTCAGCCCGGAAAAGGAAAAGTTAAAGTCATCGGAATTGATCATCGGACGCGGGAATTGGAAATTGGTAATTTCTTGGTGATTGGATTTTGGTTCTTGGTGATTGTTGTTGCGAAAAGCATCTGCTTTTTCCGCAATAACCGGTCCCCCGGGATAGGGGAGACCCAAGAGCCTCGCCACTTTGTCGAAGGCTTCGCCGGCGGCATCATCCTGGGTTTCGCCGAGCAGAGTATAGTCGAAATGTTTCTGCATGAGCACGAGCTGTGTGTGTCCGCCGGAGACGATGAGCGCGATGAGGGGGAAGGTTGAATTTTGAAGTGATAATTCTGAATCAAGCTCTAATGATTGAATTTCAGAATTATGAATTGGAGCATTCGGATTTGTTTGTATCTTGGAGTTTGGTGCTTGGTGATTGCCAATAAAATTGGCGTAAATATGTCCCTCGAGATGCTGGATGCCGATGAGCGGTTTTTGCCACACCAGGGCCAAGGTTTTGGCGGCGCTGATGCCGACGATGAGGGCGGGCATCAGCCCCGGTCCTTCCGTCACGGCGATGAGATCGATATCGGCTGCTCGCATATTGGACTGAGCGAGGGTCTCTTCGATGACCGGGACGATGTTTTTCATATGCTCGCGCGAGGCCAAGGCAGGCACGACGCCGCCCCACTGGGCATGGAGGGCTATCTGCGAAGAAACCGTATTGGCGAGCACGGTAGCCTGACCGCTTGCCTTGGCGAATCCATCAGCCGATGGTGAAGACGGGTTCCATTCTATAATGGCGGCTGCTGTGTCATCGCAGGATGTTTCGATACTCAAAATGTGCATATCTGTTTAATCGAGTCTTTTTATAATTTCGAGAGCAGTGATGCTTACTCCACGAGAAAGAATTTCTTTCGTAGCGACATTGGGGAGCGATTGGGTATAGCGCCAGAGAATTTCTTTTTGTAAAGCGCTTACATTTTGGATATGACGGAATGAGTGAATAAAATCTTCTTCTGTGAGCGCCTCGTAGGGAATGCACTCTCTGACGGCGATGCATTGAGCGATAAAACATTGAGAAAAATCAAGCAGGGGGAGCTGCTCATCGTTAGGACTGACAAAAAATCCATGCGTGATGATTTTCGGGAGAGCATAGATGCAGCCCGGTATATGGCCCGAAAGTTGTAAATTGAAATGGGTAAAAAGCTTGCCCTCTGGAAATTCGGTATAATCTTTCGTGTCGATGCGGATGACGCCATCAATCTGGAAACGCTTGTAGACGTCTTGCCAGGGGGCATTGACCGTGCGGCTATTTTCTACAAAAAGGCAGGCAGGGGAATTGGCATCGCGCGGGAGGATAGTCGCCATACGTTTTGGATAAAAAGTCATCAAAGAAAGGAGTATACTGTAACTGTATCAAGCCTATGACAAAGCGCAAGTATCACAAGCGAGCGGATGGAGAGAAAGCCGACGAGGAATTGGTCGTTTTGATATTGCACCGGGATCCGAGCTGCTTCGCGGAAATCGTCGCGCGCTACCAAAAGAAACTGCTGCTCTATCTGTGGCACCTGATCGGGAGGAGTGATGAGGTGGAGGATCTGCTCCAGAATGTGTTCGCCAAAGTCTTCGAGCATCTGGCGGATTTCGATACCACGCGCCAGTTTTCCCCTTGGATCTATCGCATCGCGCACAATGAGGCGGTCAATTACCTGAAGAAACAGAGTTACCGCCATTTGGTCGATTGGGAGACGCTCGCGGACACCAAGGACAAGCTCGCTCTGGCGGACGAACGGGAAACGCCGTTCGAAACACAGATGCGAGACGAAGCGCGTATCGCCGTGCGGAGAGCCCTCAACACACTGCCGAAAAAAGACCGTGATATCCTTCAGCTGCGCTATTATCTGGATAAGTCATACGCCGAGATGAGTCAGCTCCTCCATAAACCGGAAAACACCATCGCCAGCATGCTCTCTCGCGCCAAGAAAAAGCTGCTGGACGAGCTGAAAATCACACAGAAATAATTCTGCATCACAAAGGCTTGCTCTTGCCAGAATGTCTTTTTATGTTACTATACCAAGGCAGTTGAGAAGCTGCTTTTTCTTTTGGCCTTTTGGCCCCATCGTCTATCGGTTAGGACACCAGGTTTTCATCCTGGGAAGAGGGGTTCGACTCCCCTTGGGGCTACAAGTACCAATAAAAACACCCTCCGAAAGGAGTGGTGTTTTTTGTTGACAAACATTTGCAAGTTTCGCATACTATGAAAGCTATTCCACATGGGTAGCACATTTTTTCTGATAAGGAGAAGTGATGTCAAACAGTCGCTACGCAAGTATTCTCAATCATCTCGCGACCAATGGTCGCATGGGATTGAGGAAGATCAAGACATTGGTCAACCGGGATTCGGGTGACCGGCATCCTATTACGATTTTCCGGCTTGATATGTACCAGCTCATCCACGTGCGTGGAGTGGTGCAGTGTACGCAGGAGAAGGGCCGTGGGTTTTACTCGCTCACGCGACTCGGGGAATTGGTGACGAGCCTCGCCAAGAGCTCGATGCCTCATAAGAAGAAGCTGGTTTACCGCGAACAGCGAGCGGGCATATAGCCAAGCGTTGCAATGCAACGCAATAGAACGAGACCTTCACGGGGGCCTCGTTCTTTAACTTTTTATGGAAGTATCGGGAAGTTCGAGAGCATTGGTTTGGCAGATTTTCGCATAGGCGAGGGCGCTCTGGCGGACGGTACGTTTCTGGGTAGGGTAATCGATAGCCACTAGGCCGAAGCGCGGCCAGAAACCTTTGTCCCATTCGAAGTTGTCGAGGAGCGACCAGTAGAAATAGCCGCGCACGTCCGCTCCTTCCTCGATGGCTCGGTGTACCCACCGCAGATGTTCGCGGATAAAGGCCGTGCGTTTCTCATCGGGCGCATCGGCCAAGCCGTTTTCGGTGATGTAAATCGGGAGATGGAATTTTTCGAGCCATTTCAAGATGTGGTAGAGGCCTTCGGGATAGATTTCCCAACCGAGATCGCTTTCCGGATGATCGACGTTGTGCGTGCGAGTGATGAATTTCAATCGGGTATGAAAGTAGTATTGCGCGGTGAGAAAATCATGGTGTCCGCGCGTGAGACGAAGCATGTACTTGTCGGTCAAGAAACGTGCGATGTGGACGCTGAGACTGTCGATGAAGAATTTCTTGCGATAGGGGACGAAAGACTGGAGCACGTTGGCGAAGCCGACCTGGGCTTCGTTGTCGATGGCGTGAATGGCATGGTAAGCGCGTTTATGCGCGGCGGCCAATGTATGGAAAACACGATAGGCCGCGAGGAGACTTTTTTTCTGCGGAGGCCATGTGCCGGCCACATAGGCAGCGCCGATGACGGAAGTCGGTTCATTCAAAGTGACCCAAAACTTCACTTGGCCGCGCAGACGCGTGACGACAAAGCGCACGTAGCGTTCGAAAAAGACGGCGAATTCCTTTGTTTCCGGCCCGCCTTTTTCTGCCAGCCACAGGGGATTGGTCCAGTGCCAGAGCGTCACGAAAGGTTCGATACCGCGTTCTCGGAGTGCCGAGATGACCGTGCGGTAATGCTCGATGGCTTCTTCGTTGAACTGCCCTTCCTCCGGTTCGATGCGTGACCATTCGACGGAGAAGCGATGAGCGTTCTGGTGGAGCGACTGGGCAATGTCGAAGTCTTCGCGGAAGCGGTGGTAGTGGTCGCAGGTCAGCCCGGAAATATAGTTCTGCGGATTCTCGGCCTGGGGCTTGAGTCGTTCCCAGTGAGCGAGGTGGCCGAATTTGCCCGCGGATTCTTGGGCGAGGCGTGCGGCGTTCTGTTTCTCCCATTCCGACCAATCGTTGTGGTTGTTGCCTTCCACCTGATGAGCGGAGGTGGCGGCGCCCCAATAGAATTTTTCCGGAAATTTGAGAGTGGTCATGGGCGTGTCGTGAAAGATAAAGTGTTGCCAGAATGGCTTGTCTCTGGTATCATACCACATTTGCAAGAACAAGGGGTTTCCGCAGTGCTATAATGGAACGCATATGTCGCAAATACTTTCTCAAAATTTTTCTTTTCCTGATCCCAAGACCAGGGAGCCTGCCAAGCGGCGAGTGCAGCGAGCCATCGAAATGATTCCTGGCCTGATGACGTGGACGACGCTTTTGGGCATGGTGGCGATCTCGTTTCTTATCCCGGTCTGGGCGGCCATTTTTGTGATCGTTTTCGATATTTACTGGATCTATAAGGCGTTCTATATCTCCATTTTTTCCTTGGCCGGACAGCGTGATGTCGTCGAAGGCAAGCGGATCAATTGGTGGGAGCGCTGTCAGAATATCGCTCATCCGGAAAAATACAGCGAAATGCTCAAGGAGCGTACCAAGAGTCTGTATGCCAGCATGAAAGAAATGTCCTTCTCGGCTGTGCGCAATCGCCACACCGTGAGAAAAGAAATCCAGCGTCTGAAAAAAATCCGCCGAGAGACACGAGCGTTGATTCCTCTCAGAGATCAGATCATGGATTGGCGCGACGTGATCCATGTTGTTCTCTTGCCGACAGCGGGAGAGCCGGCCGAGATTATCGAACCGGCCCTCCAGTCGCTTGCAGAGAGCAATTTTCCCAAAGAGCAGATGATCATTTTGCTTGCGACGGAAGAGCGAGAGAGTCCGGAAACGCGTTTGCCGAAAGTCGAATATCTGAAGAAAAAGTTTGATGGGGTATTCCGAGAGTTTCTCGTGACGACTCATATCGTGGCTGCCGGCGAAATGAAATGCAAAGCCTCGAATGCCGGGTTCGCGGCGCGCGAGCTGATGAAATATCTGGACGAGCGCAATATTGATTACAAGCGCGTCGTGTTTTCCAATTTCGATTGCGATAGTGTGGCACATCCGGAATATTTCGCGGCACTGACGTATGAATACATCATCGATCCCAAACGCTTACAGCGCGCCTATCAGCCGCTTCCCATGTATCACAACAACCTCTGGGACACCAATGCCTTCGTGCGTTTGGTGGTGACCGGATCCTCTTTTTGGCACCTGTATCAGAGTACGCGGCGGGAGATGGTGACCTTTTCATCGCACTCGGAACCGTTCGACACGCTGGTCAAAGTGGGCTTTTGGCCGGTCAATATGATCAGCGAGGACTCGGTGATTTATTGGAAATGTCTGGCCTATTTTCATGGCGACTATCGTGTGCAGCCGATTCATCTGCCTCTTTCCCTGGACGCGGTGCTGGCGGAGACGTATTGGAAAACATTGGTCAATCAGTACAAGCAGAAACGCCGCTGGGCATACGGTATCGAGAATTTTCCCGTGACGATGCGCGCCATCTGGCCGGACAAGCTGATCGCGTTCCGAACCAAGCTGCGCGTAACGTTCGAGATGTTGGAAGGGCATTATTCATGGGCGACGACATCGTTCATCCTGACGTTTCTCGGATGGCTGCCGCTCCTTTTCGGTGGAGCCGCCTTCCGTGAGAGCGTGTTGGCACATAATCTGCCTTTCGTGACCAAGACGCTCATGACGCTGGGCATGATGGGACTCTTCGTTTCGATCCCGATGTCTCTCCTGTCGCTGCCGCCGCGCCCGAAACGTTATCACTGGTCGCGTCATTTTCTCATGCTGTTCCAATGGATTCTGATCCCGCTCGTCGGTTTCCTCTCCGCTTTCCCCGCCATCGATTCGCAGACGCGCATCTTGCTGGGTAAATATTTCGGTGAATTTTGGGTGACGGAGAAAATGAGGAAGTCATAGGACGGATGCAAGATGCAGGATGTCTGATGCAAGATATCGCTCATCGCTTATCCATGATCTTGTATCCTCATCGAAGAAAAGATGGTTTTACAAAAAAAATTGAAAGGGCTTCGTCCGAATGGATGGAGCCCTTTCAATTTTTTTAGAAACGCAACTTCTATTCGAGATGAATCTTTTCCTCGAATTTCTGCAAAGCAGACTTGAGAAGAGGATGACGAGTAAGTTCGGCGTCTTCGGAAAGAATGAGCTTGGCTTCTTCGCGCGCGATCGTGATGAGTTTGAGGTTGGTGAGGTTTTCCATGGCGATATCAGGCATACCTGACTGGCGCGTGCCGAAGAATGCTCCTGGTCCGCGGAACGCGAGGTCGGCTTCGGCGATCTCGAAACCGCTCGTGGTTTTTTCCAGTATTTTCAATCTTTCGTTTATCGAAGCAGCTTGTTCGTGAGGGAAAAGAAAACAATATGACTGGTGTTCTGCACGGCCGACACGTCCACGGAATTGATGCAGTTGAGCCAGTCCGAAACGCTCCGCTTCTTCGATGATGATAATACTGGCATTAGGAACATCGATACCGACTTCCACGACCGCGGTCGCGACGAGGATATCATATTTTTTCTTCTGAAAATCGCGCATCATTTCTTCTTTTTCTTTGGCTTTCATTTTTCCGTGGAGTAGGCCGATAGAGAGATGCGGGAATACAGTTTCTGCGAGATGCCGGTGTTCGGCAACAGCGGCTTTGATTTCTTTCAGGGCGAGAGATTCTTCGACGAGGGGGAAAATAACGAAGATTTGGCGACCTTTGGCGACCTCACTCTGGACAAAAGCATATATTTTTTCCCGATCTCCCGGTGTTCGAGCAATTTTGGTAATGATCGGTTTGCGATTTTTTGGTAGTTCGTCGAGAAGTGAGAGGTCGAGATTGCCGAAAAACGCGAGGGTGAGCGTGCGCGGAATAGGCGTGGCGGTCATGCTCAAAAAGTGAGGCACGACTTCCCTGGATCCATCCAGGCTGTTATACGAAAGCTCCTGTAAGCGGGCTCTTTGCGAGACGCCGAAACGATGCTGTTCATCTACGACGATGAGGGCGAGGCTATCGAAAGCCACGTCGTCTTGCAAGAGCGCATGGGTACCGATAATGATTTTCGGAATGCCGGCGCTTATGGCCTGAAGCAACGTCGGACGTGTCACTGTCTTGTCATCGAGGATACGATAACTGCCCGTGAGCAGGGCGAGGCCATGGTTCGTGGTAGAAAAAATATGCGAGAGATTCTCGAAATGTTGGCGAGCCAGCACCTCGGTCGGAGCCAGAATGACGGTTTGCGATCCCTGCTCCGCGGCGACAAAAGCAGCCATCGCGGCGACGATGGTTTTGCCGCTCCCGACGTCGCCGTTCAAGAGCCGATTCATCGGCCGTTTTTTGCCGAGATCAGCGAGAATTTCCAGGCTGGCTTTCTGTTGAGCCTTCGTCAGAGTAAAGGGGAAAGAGTCGACGAATTCTTTGAGGGTTGTTTCATCATAAGAAAGAGGATGCCCTCGAGCTGTTTCAAAAAGCGCTTTCACTTGGAGGGCTTTGAGTTGTACGAAAAACATCTCGTCGAACGCGAAGCGTTTGCGTGCCAGGAGCTCATGTTTCTGATCCTTGGGAAAATGAATGAAGGAGAGGGCTTGCTTGAGCGAGGGGAGATGCAGGCGGTTCAGGATCTCTTCCGGCACGGGATCGGGGAAAGACTCCAGTTTTTGGAAGATGCCGGTCAGCTGCCAGCGAAAAAAACGAGATGTCAGCCCGGCGGTTTCCGGATAGACAGGTACGAGACGTCCGGTGTGCGTAGCATCGCGCGAGGAACGTTCGAAAGCGGGATTGGTGAGGAGTAGTCCTTTGCCATTGCGGATCACTTTGCCGCTGACGCGGATTCGCATATTCTGTTGCAACGTTTGTGCGACGAAACGCTGATTGAACCAGATGAGACGTATCTGTCCGCTCTCATCCTCGAGCGTCGCTTCGGTGAGAAACATTTTTTTCTTCCAGGTACGGCCGGCCTCGATGTGCGTCACCGCTCCCTCGATGGTACATTTTTCATCGGGCGCGAGAGAGCGGATGAGGCGGATTTCCGAATAATCTTCGTAGCGATGCGGGAAGTGATAGAGCATGTCTCCCACAGTAAAAATCCCCAGACGTTCCAGTTTCCCGAGCGTCAGTTTTTTGATCGAAGCGATGTGTGAGAGCGGAGTATCGAAAGTGAGCATAATCCCAGTATACCACTCCGCTACATTCTGAAAATCGCTTTTTGGATAAAAAAAGTCCGAGCAGGAACGCAACGCGTATACTCGGAAGATCCTCGACCCAGGCTCGGGAGGAGGCGGGAGGATAAGAGGGGGTGGACGAATGAAATTGGTTGTCCGGTTTATTGTCCGGGCACGGCGGGCACGGCACCAGCCTTCAAGCGCTTGGTTGTTGTCTCTTGCTTTTTCAGTGGCGCCTTAACGACAAGCTCCAGCCGAAGCGCATCCTTGAGAGGTTCGAAATCAATTTCCGTGTCGCCTTTGCCGTTCTTCTGGATGGCGGTGATGGAAACATTTCTCTTACCGATGTGTACTGCGCGGCGGAATACTGTTTGGACTTCTTTGTTTTGGAAAAACTGTTTGATGACATTGAGGATTCGTTGTTTCTCTCCTGGTCCAGGTTCGATTTCCAGTTCGATGAACAATGCTGCATTGGTTGTCTCGTCGATTCTGGTAGCGCTCAGCTTATGATTGCTACCAAGGTTTTTGGTTTTTGGTGCTTCTACGAATGATTTCATTACTGCTCCTAATTTGTCGTTTTCTAAACAAGCCCAACCCTCTTTTATTGTTAAGTAACCCTTTCTTTATACCGATAAAGTGCTGTTTTGTCAACAAAATATTTGAGAAAAAGAAAAGGCTCCCGGTGATGATACGTGGTATCCGGGAGCCGTTACGGAGAGTGCTGGCGAGCAGCGTCAACCTTTGTTGATGAGTTCCTTGCGGAGCCTGCGGCGCTCGCTGACCATTTGGAGGGTGATGTTGGGTCCGGCCAAGAATTTTATCACCTCGCGGAATTTGGTGATAGATGTGGTATGTATTGTCCTGGGCGATGGAATGACATCGAAAATATCTCCATCCGCAGCAAACCCGAAATACTCGTATGTTTCGCTGAAGTACTGTTCGAGTCGCTGCTTCACCTCTCGCTGCTCGTCTGGCGTGAGTGGCCGGGTGAGCGGTAGGCGGAGCCTGATATCGTCTGGGGTAATGATGATGACCCCTCGTACTGTTTTCGTTACTGTTTTCATGGTGGAGATCCCTTTGCGGTTATTAAAGGACACGTGCTGTTGACACCATGTCTTTATAGCACAAACATGAGAAATAGTCAATGGGGTAGGCATCGGGATATCGGGAAAATTGGCTTACGAGAGAGTTTCCCGTATAATGAAAAGATAAATCATGACCGAGCGCCTGTCTATGACTGTTACCCCGTCGTCCGCTTCGCCGCAGCGAGATGAGCCGATAGGCTATTTGAATGGAGCCTTTCTGCCACTTGGTGATATTACGATCAATCCATATGACCTCGGTTTTTTGCGCGGCTATGCTGTCTTTGACGTGATGCCGGTTGTCAACGGCAAACCGTTTGTGTGGGAGCGTTATTATGAGCGTCTGTGTCGCTCAGCGGAGGCATTCGGTTTGCGATTGCCGGTGAGCAAAGAGGAGTACAAAAAAATTCTTGATGAGCTGATCGCTCGCAATCAGGCTTTTGAAAAAATTTCTACACGCACGGTTCTTTCTGGCGGACCCAGCCACGATGCCTTCGTTCCGGAACCGAACCAGGAAACCTTTCTTGTCTTGGCTGAAGAGGCACATAGTTACCCAGCTCGTATGTATGAAGAAGGCGTGAAGGTAGTGACTCTCCGCTACGAACGACCATTGCCACAGGCCAAACTAGCCAATCATGCGATAGCCATCCGTGATTTGCCACGAAGAAGAAAGGCCGGAGCGTTTGAAGCGATATATGTGAGCGGAGGTCAGATATCCGAAGCGACGCAGAGCAATCTTTTTATCGTGAAAGACGGCGTGCTTTCTACCACATGGGACAATGTGCTGTGGGGGATTACCCAAGGGTTGGTTTTGGAGCTGGCGGAGGGCCTGGGGATCGTGACGGAAAAAAGAGGCATTTCCTTGGAAGAATGTTTGGCTGCCGATGAAATGTTCATCACGGCAAGCAGCAAACATATCATGCCGGTAATAGCGGTGGATGAACAAACGATCGGTACGGGCATACCGGGAGCAATGACACGGCAGCTGATGACAGCTTTTGAAAACTTCGTCAAAGAATACTGACAAAGAAGTGTGTAAAAATGAAACGTCCCACCCGAAATGTTTCTCGGGGAGGGACGTAGGCGACTTCAGTCTTCTTGGTCGACGTAGAGCCTTCAACAGGAAGGAGCATCCATATATTGCGCGCGATATTTCCGTGGATGTTCCGTTCTGCCGCGCAGAGTACGTCGATATATCCCCGTACATCAGAAGGAGGGACAGAAAACCTAGCTTTCTCAAGCTTCCCAATTTTTTAGGAGGAGGGATGGCAGATCGCCTCTACTGCCACATAAACGGCTCTGCGTGAAAAACATCAAAAACTGAACTGGTATTATTTTTATCAGAGAATGGGGGAAATGTCAATAAGATTCGCTTTCTTCCGGCGTCCGATTCCCGACGCGCGCCAAGCAGTCGGCTCACTCGCTTCGTTCATGTGTCCTCGCGTGGAATCGAACCACGATCTTCTCCTTCGGAGGGAGATGTCCTATCCATTGAACTACGAGGACGTAACTTTCTTATACTAGCAACAAAAGCGTTTTTAGCAAAAAAGAATCCCGGAAAGATTCTTTTTTATTATCAGTGCGCTTGGCCCTCCTCCGCTCAAGCTTCGGACGGGCAAGCAGGAATCTCCCTCGACTAAACCTTTGTCGACACAAAGGTTTGTCTGGGCACCGTAATAGTAGTGATGTGCCTGGCAGGCAGGAATCTGTCACAAGTAAATTTCCTGACGGAAATTTCTCGCGACCCCGTCTCGCGGCACTCGCCTTGCCCTTTCGGGCAAACTCGTGCAACGCTCCGACTTTCGATTCCTGACGCACGCCAAGCAGTTGGCGTGCTCCAAGACAATTTCGCTTTGCTCAATTGTGCGCTTGGCAGGAATCGAACCTGCGACCCTCTGGACCGCAACCAGATGCTCTATCCACTGAGCTACAAGCGCAAAAACAAAATATGCTTTCCGTATGGATGCGGAAGGAAAGCACTACTAAATATGCAGGAGTTTCTCCAATGTGTCAACTAATCCGGGCTGATGCTTCTCTTCGGGAATGAATTCATCGAGCGTATCGCGTAAGACATCGATATTGACGCCCATAGCAGGGATATGGACATAGGGGACAAGTTTGCCTTCGGTGCGGATGCTTAGGATGTTTTCGAATGGAGGTTCTGTGTAAATGAAGAAAGATTCGAGGGTATCAAATGCGTAGAACTCGTTGCCGGCGATGATGCCTTTGGCCGTCACCATGAAGGTAAGGACACGTGGTTCATGATAGAGCGAAAGATAGCCGACGACGCCGATCAAAATAAAAGTAATAGCCATCAGCGGGCTATTGGTATAGAGAGCATAGGCGATGATAGCGATCAGAAGAAGGGTGACAACAATAGTAGAGCGTGGCCCGAGTTCGAGCGGTTCATGCTCAGGAGCCTGCCAATAGAGAAGAACCTCACCGTAAGCGGAGGGGATGTTGTGTGGCTGTGGACTGAGTTCAGAAGAAAAATCTTGTTGCATATCGTGGAAACATTTATCTTTGTTTACTATAGCATATTTTTTCAAAAAAGGAGGTCCTTTTGCCCTCATAAAGAGTCTGTACAAAGTTCGCGTGGCTTGCTAGGATGAGATGGCAATAAATACGAATTTACGATTACGGAGAGATGGCCGAGCGGTTGAAGGCAACAGTCTTGAAAACTGTCGTACCCGAAAGGGTATCGTGAGTTCGAATCTCACTCTCTCCGCAAATGAGTTTCAATGCGGTTATGAAGAAGAGAATGAATTTCAGCTTGAGGAAAATGTAATGAGAAATTCTAGTGAAACAGTTGAAGTGGTGGTGATGGTTGGATACTATGCCTCGGAATTGGGCGTAGAAATTACAAAGAAGGATGGATCTAAAATTCCGTCGCTTTATGGTGATGGGCATCACGTTTGGTGGGGGTCACAAAATTATCCAGGTCGAATTCCAACTGGGCTCTGGACCGCCTATCGGACTCAAGCTGCTCAGATTATTTGGGCTTGTTGCGATAGCTATCTTTCGGATGGAATGTGTGAAGCAGAGTATATGCAAAAGTATGCGATTGATAGATTCGATATTTTACAGACTGATTTTCCGAGGCTGTTCGATAGCGCCGGATGGTTCAGGTCTAAGAATGATTTCGAGTCGTGGATTCGGGACATATCCGTTTTCGATAAAAAAAGCAGTACGACCCGTACGGTAATGGAGGAGGTAATAAAAATAATAAATGAGAAATTCGGTGATCGAACCATCAACATACATTTTGTTACATCAGCGAATCACGCGAGTCGTGTTCTTCGAGATGCGGCAGCGGCATTCTATGAGGGAGTTATTCTTAACAAGGATGGTACTTCTCGAAATGTAGCAGAGCGGTTGCGAGGTAGCGCTATGGTAAATGTTGTTGTAGCAAAAACTTCTTACGGAGAAGGAAATCCTATTCGTACCGTTGTGTACGATAACGGCACAGAAAGTTATCGATCGTGGGTCTAGAGATTTAGTTTGTTCAAAAGAGAGTCTATGCAAAAAATAGTTATCGCCTCGAAGAATCCGGTGAAAATCAATGCCGCGCTGACTGGTTTTCAGAAGATGTTTCCTAGCGAACAATTTGAGATAGAGGGCATCTCTGTTTTTTCTGGTGTTTCAGATCAACCCCAGACTGATAGCGAGGCATTTGATGGAGCATTAAACAGGGCAGAGAATGCGAATAGAGAAAAACCAGATGCTGATTTTTGGGTGGGTATCGAGGGAGGAATTGAAATGAAGAATGGAGAAATGGAATGCTTTGCTTGGGTAGTAATCCGTTCGAAAGACAATAAACATGGAAAGGGAAGAACAGGTACTTTTTTCTTACCGCCAGAAATTAGAGAGCTTGTTTTGGCAGGAGAGGAACTTGGCAAGGCCGATGATATTGTTTTCAAACGGAGCAATTCCAAAGAAAGCAATGGCGCGATCGGTATTTTGACCGGAGATGTGATCGATCGGACCAGTTATTATTTGGCGGCGGTGGTCTTCGCGCTGATTCCTTTCAAAAATAGAGAGCTTTTTCCCCATCCATAGCGGTGAGGCTTGTCCCGCCTTCTTTTTCGCGCTATACTGGAAAACCTCAGAGACTCTTAACTTGATATTGAATAAAAACATATGCAAAAGATGTCACTCTATACATTGGCGGTACCGATGACCATCAAGTCGCTCCAAAATCTGAAAGCCATGCTGGGCAAAGCCAAAGCTTTTGCCGATGAGAAAAAGATTGAAGAAACAGTATTACTCGAAGCCCGTTTGACTCTCGATCAGTATCCGTTCGTGAAACAGGTGCAGATCGCTTGCGACAATGCCAAAGGTACGGCGGCTCGTTTGGCGGGTGTGGAATCGCCAAAAATGGAAGACAATGAAAAAACACTCCTCGAACTGGAAGGGCGGATCGACAAAACCATCACCTTCGTGCGCTCCCTCACCGAAGCGCAGTTCGCGGACAGCGAAGAGCGCAAAGTGCCGATTTACTTCATACCGGGAAAATATCTTTTGGGGTTTGAATATGTGACAGAGATGGCTTTGCCCAATTTCTATTTTCATCTGACGACGGCCTATAGCATCTTGCGGCATCATGGTTTGGCTCTCGGCAAGGCGGACTTCATTGGCAGCGTTGATTTCAAAAGCGAATAATTTTTGCGTTCTATGGCAGCGGCTCTCTCCGTAAAACAGCTGAAAAAAATATATCCGAATGGAGTCGCGGCGCTCAAGGGGGTTGATTTGGCAGTGCCGGAAGGGGAATTTTTCGGTCTGCTCGGTCCCAATGGCGCCGGCAAGACGACGCTCATCGGCGTCGCTGTCGGTCTCGTCAACAAAACGAGCGGGACGGTAGAGATACTGGGGCACGATCTGGATACGGATACCAGCCTGGCCAGAGCGAGCGTGGGAGTCGTGCCGCAAGAATTCAACTTCAGCATCTTCGAGAAAGTGCAGAATATCGTGGTGGATCAGGCAGGGTATTACGGTATTCCGCGGAGCGTCGCATTGCCACGGGCGGAGAAGTATCTGAAACAGCTGGGTCTGTGGGAAAAAAGGAATTCTCCGGCGCGGATGCTCTCCGGCGGGATGAAACGGCGCCTTATGATCGTGCGCGCCCTCATTCATGAACCGAAGCTGCTTATCTTGGACGAGCCGACAGCGGGCGTGGATATCGAACTGCGCCGTGAGATGTGGGTGTTTCTGAGGGACCTCAACGTGGCCGGTCGGACGATTATTCTGACGACACATTATCTGGAAGAAGCGGAGCAGCTCTGCCGGAGCGTGGCCATCATCCATCAGGGGGAGATCGTCGCGCAGGGTCTCGTCAAAGATCTTTTGAGCCGGATGCACGTCGAGACATTCGTCTTCGATCTGGAAGCGCCGCTCTCTCCCGAGGTGGAAAAACTGCTGGCGAATTTCGGCGTGGAAAAGATCGATAGCCAAACCGTGGAAATGAGTCTCGGTCAAGGTGAGACGCTCAATGACGCTATCGAGGCGCTCAATCGTCTGGATATCCGGGTGAGGAGTATGCGCAACAAAGCCAACCGCCTGGAAGAACTCTTTCTCCATTTAACGAAAAAGGTATGACGACCCAAGAGATGTGGATTGCCTATATGACGATCGTGCGCAAAGAAAGCGTGCGGTTTCTCCGTATCTGGCCGCAGACACTGCTGCCTTCGGTGATGACGACGACGCTCTACTATGTCGTGTTCGGTACCTTCATCGGGTCGCAGATCAAGGGTTTCGGCGATTTCAGCTATATCCAATTCATCGTGCCGGGTCTCGTCATGATGGCCGTGATCACCAATTCCTTTTCCAACGTCGCGGGATCGTTCTTCGGCGCCAAGTTTCAGAAGTCGATAGAAGAATTGCTCGTTTCGCCGATCCACCCGTCTCTCGTGGTGGCCGGCTATGTGACCGGAGGAGTACTCCGGGGGATTTTCACGGGAGTTCTGGTGTTGGGCGTCTCGCTCTTTTTCACTCATTTGACAGTGCACAGCGTGCTCTTGACGGTGGTATTTATTTTTCTCACCTCTCTACTTTTTTCTTTGGCCGGACTGCTGAATGGCATCTATGCCAAAGATTTCGACGGAGTTTCCATCGTTCCGACCTTCGTGCTGACCCCGCTGACGTACCTCGGTGGCGTGTTTTATTCTATCAGTGCCTTGCCGCCCATCTGGCAGAAAGTGTCCGTATGGAACCCCATCCTCTATATGGTCAATGGTTTCCGTTACGGTTTCTTGGGCGTATCGGATGTCAGCGTCAGCGGCAGCCTCTTCATCCTTACGGGTTTGAGCGCGCTCCTCATTTTTGCCAATGTGTATCTTTTCCGAACCGGACGCGGTCTACGGACGTAGATTTGGCTCTTCTATTGCCCTTTTCTTGATTTCGTGCTACGGTAAGAACGTTGTAAGTTTTTCTTTCTGGAGTAACGCTCGACAGACAGAGGTTGCCCCTCGAATGTTCGTAGTAGGGCCAGGCAGAACTTACGTAAGTAGGTTCAAAGGAAAGGTCACCTTACACGGTAATCAAGTTAGTAGATTCGAATATGGCAACCAAATTGTATGTTGGTGGCGTTTCCTACGGTACGACCGAGGATTCTTTGCAGGCAGCTTTTGCCCAAGCAGGGAGTGTCGTTTCTGCCAAGATCATCATCGACAAAATGACGGGTCGCTCACGCGGCTTCGCATTCGTCGAAATGGGTTCAGATGAAGATGCCCAAAAGGCTATCGCTCTCTGGAATGGCAAGGAACTCGACGGACGTACGCTTACGGTCAACGAAGCTCGTCCTATGGAAGAGCGTGCTCCTCGCACGGGTGGTGCTGCTGGTGGATTTCGTGGTGGAAACCGCGATTACAACGGTGGTGGCAACCAAGGCGGAAGCCGTTGGTAAGTGAACATCACAGACCGCTTGCGGTTTTGTGACGCAATCAACAAGACAGCCCTGATTACTCAGGGCTGTTTTTTATGAGCGTTTTTGTTCTTGATTATGTTTTTTACTTCATCGTATCTGAAACAATCAGTCGTATGGTCATTTACCATTCCGGTGGCCTGCATAAAAGCGTAGCCGATAATAGGACCGAAGAATTGAAACCCGCGCGCTTTCAAATCCCGAGCCAAGTTTTCCGCTTCCTCGGTGTAGGCTGGTACATCCGAAGAAGAACGTCTGGCTTTATCAATAGCCGTGGGGCCAACAAACTGGGAAAGGTATTTGGCAAAGGAACCATACTCTTTTTGAATCTCCAAGAAAAGTCGGGCGTTGCTGATGGCCGCTTCAATCTTGAGCTTGTTTCTTACAATGGAGGAGTCGTGCAAAAGCCGATCGATGTCATGCCTGGTGAAGCGCGCCACCTTTTCTGGATCAAAAGAAGCAAAAGCCTTGTGGTATGCCGCACGCTTTTTGAGGATGGTTTCCCAAGAGAGTCCCGCCTGAGCGCTTTCCAGGACGAGAAATTCGAACAGCCTGCGGTCGTCATAAACACGCACGCCCCATTCTTCATCGTGATATTTTTCGTAGAGCGCATTGTCCTTGGGCACCCACGCACAGCGTTTTTTCATAGGCTTTTTTGATGTTGCTCCCATTTTATCATAGATAAAGGAGTCATCCTTGATTTTGCTTTGGAAAATTGCTACTCTAAGATACGTGTCATGAAAATAAGGAGAGGTGGCCGAGCGGCTTAAGGCACCACACTGCTAACGTGGCGGGGGATAAAACCCCTCGAGAGTTCGAATCTCTCCCTCTCCGCAGTGAACAAAGTGAACGTAGGAGAGGAGGAAGCCAACTGCTTGGCTTCCGAGAGAGATGAGAAAGGCGGAGTGATGTTTCGCGAGTACGCGAAACCGCGAGCCAGGGTCGTGGAAATTGTCGAGCGACGGCGAGGCAATTATCCCTGACTGAATCTCCCTCTCCGCACCAAAAAATACAGGGCCCCATTTAGGAGTCCTGTATTTTTTGGTGCGGCTTTGCCCGTTTTATGGCTCTTGTGATAGAATATATCCAGGAAAGAGACGGGAGGCTCTCTTTTCGCGTGTTGAATAGTAAACTTTAATTTTTTTTAAGGAGATACGGTTATGGAGAACGAATTGCCTAAAACGGAGGTTGCAGCAACAGAAGCGGTAGGAGGAGAGAAACAGGAAGCGACAGTAGCGACGGAGCCAAGCGTAGTCGTAGCGATGGGAGAAACGAAAGGAGCCGTGGCAAAGAAAGTTTTTATGGCTCAAGTGAACGCGTTGAAAGTATGCGTAGCAAAAATGAGCCAGACGACGAAAAGTTTTATTATTGTGTTCGCCGTGTTCGTTGTCGTGCTGGGGGTTGTGTATTATTACAAGGGTGTTTTTATCGCTGCCACCATCAATGGCAGTCCCGTGAGCAGACTGAGTGTCGTCAGGGAGCTGGAGAAGAAATCCGGCAAGGAGGTTTTGGATACGATCATTACCAAGAAACTCATCGCGGATGAGGTAAAGAAAGCCGGCGTCGTGATCAAAAGTGAGGATATAGATGCGGACATGCAGAAAATAGAAGCCCAAGTGGTAGCGCAGGGCATGACGCTGGAGACGGCTTTGGCGGGACAGGGAATGACCGTGGACGATTTGCGCGAACAGATCAGGATAAACAAGGAACTGGAGCAGATTCTCGCGGACAAGCTCGTTGTGAGCGATGATGAGATCAACCAGTATTTGAGCGCCAATAAGACTCTGACACCGAAAGGCACCAACTCAGAGGACATGAAGGCTCAAGTGCGGGAGCAGTTGAAAGGACAGAAATTCAACACGGAAGCGGCCAAATGGGTGAGTGACCTCAAGGCAAGTGCAAAAATCGATTATTTCACTCAGTACTAGCATTCAGTAGGCAATCGCCTTTCTGGGAAAAGAGTTACGCCATCAGTCGCGTAACTCTTTTTCGTCGGGTGTTCAGCGTGCTAAGACGATACCGAAAACGTTTTTTGCGCCGGAATTTTTGAGAATACGGGCGCATTCCTCGAGCGTAGTACCGGTCGTGGCAACGTCATCGATGAGCCAGACGGATTTCCCTTGGATGAGGGAAATATTCTTGGGGGCAATGGCAAACGCACCGAGAAGATTGCTGAGGCGCTCTTCTCGGGTACGTGTTTTCATTTGCGGTTTGGTGTAGCGCGTGCGGATCAGGCAGTCGCTCGCGATTGTCAAATCTAGGCCAGGGATGAGAGCATCGATGCAGGCTTGCGCGAGCAACGCTGATTGATTGAAACCGCGGAAACGGAGCCGTCTCGAGTGCAACGGTACGGGGATGCATATATCCGGCAGAGGTACGTCGGCCTCTCTCACTCTGTCTGCCAGCCAGCCGCCGAGCGGTGTCGCTAGGGCGGGGATGAAGTTGTATTTGAAAGTACGCAGGGCGGCGGAAACCAGCGGGGCGCGATACGTTGCCGCGGCGAAGAGGCCGTCGAGAGCTCGTATGTGCGCGCAATCAAAACATGTTTCGCCTCGCGGCGTCGTTTTCTTCAGGCACGTCGGGCACCGCTGCCGCTGCCGTCGCGGAAAGTGTTCCAGGCATTGCTGGCACAAGAATGCTTGCGGCGTGTCGCAGCCGATACAGCGGATGGGAAACAGCATGTCTGCGAGGCAGACGCTGATGTTTCTCAAGACGGGATAGTGGAAAAATGAGAGGCTGTTTACGCACACAAAACAGAGTCTTTTTTAAGAGAAAGGCGGAGAGATTTTTTCTCCGGAGCATCGAGGAGCCTCTCCGCGATACTTTTTTCAACCAGGTCCTGGATATTCTTTTTGACGAGCCGAGCGCCTTGTTCGGGCGTGAAGCTTTTTTTGGCGATATGCTTCACGAGGGCCACGGGGTAGTGCAGCATGATATTTTGCTTTGCGAGTCTTTCTTTCAGTATCTCGAGCTCGAGCCGGGCGATGTTTTCGATCGCTTCTTCCGTGAGAGCGTTGAAGACGATCGTGTGATCGAGCCGGGCGAGGAGTTCCGGACGCATTTCTTTCTTCAGTTCATTCAACACTTCGCGTTTGATAACCTCGTATTGGTCATGGAGGTCGGACGCGCCGATATTTTTGGAGAAACCGATACGGGCCGTCTGAGTGAAGGAGGCTGTGCCGATATTGGAAGTGAGGATAACCAGAGCGTTACGGAAACTGACTTTGCGTCCTTCGGCATCCGTCAGTACGCCTTCGTCGAGAATCTGCAGGAGAATATTGAAGATATCAGGATGTGCCTTCTCGATTTCATCAAACAGGATGACGGAGTATGGTTTGCGCCGTACCTGTTCGGTCAATTTTCCTCCTTCGCCGTAGCCGACATAGCCCGCCGGGGCACCCAGAATCTGAGCCACGCTGTGGCGCTCCATGAATTCGCTCATATCTAGACGAATGAGGGCGCTCGGGTCGCCGAAAAATTCCGTGGCCAGGATTTTGGCAGCCAGCGTCTTGCCGACGCCGGTGGGGCCGAGAAACAAGAAAGAGCCAAGGGGGCGATTTGGGTCGCTGATATTCGAGAGCGAACGGGTCAGCGTTTGTTCGAGGGCCGTGCTCGCTTCCTTCTGTCCGATGAGCAAGCGTTCGAGAGCCGCATGCAGATTGGACAGTTTTTGGCGAGGATTTTCTTTGGAGAGTTTCGTATATGGGACGTGTGCCATTTGAGCTACGGTTTTCAGGATGTGTTCCAGCGTGACAACGATACGTTCGCTCTCCGGATATTTCTGTTGCTTTGCTCTGAGAGCCGCGATTTTCTGGTTGAGAATTTTTTCTCGGGCGTGCCATTTGGAGGCATCGTCATATTTCTCGGTACTGATGAGAGATTCTTTGAGCTCCTGCGTGGTATGGAGCTCCTCTTCGAGTTCTCGGAGCATCTTTGTCGCTTCGGGAATCTCTCTTTTTTGTTTGGCAAGCGCGGAAGCTTCATCGATGATATCGAGCGCCTTGTCCGGCAAGAAACGGTCGGGGATATACCGCACGCTCAAGTCAACGGCCGTATCGATGGCTTCTTGGGAAAGAGCGATGTGATGGAAGTCTTCGTAGCTCTTTTTGATGTGCCACAGGATTTCCTTGGTTTCCTCTAGGGTCGGCTCTGCGACGAGAACAGACTGGAAACGTCGCTCGAGAGCCGGATCTTTTTCAAAGTGGCGTTTGTATTCGGAAAATGTCGTGGCTCCGATGCACTGGATCTCGCCACGGGAGAGAGCCGGCTTGAGGATGTTGGCCGCGTCGAGCCCTCCGCTGGTATTGCCGGCACCCACGATCGTGTGAATCTCATCGATGAACAGGATAATATCGCGATTTTGGGTCGCTTCACGGATGATTTCTTTGAGACGCGCCTCGAATTCTCCGCGGAAGTTGGTACCGGCGACGACCAGGGCGAGATCAAGCGAGAGAATGCGTTTCCCGTGGAGCGTGTGCGGCACCGCATCGCGGGCAATCATTTTGGCGAGAGCGGCGATGAGGGCTGTCTTTCCGACGCCAGGCTCACCGATGAGCAGCGGATTATTTTTTTGTTTGCGAGTGAGAATCTGGATGATACGGTCGAGCTCTTGGTGTCTCCCGATAAGCGTTTCGGCCGCATAGGTTGCCCCTCGCGCCATATCGATGGTGTATTGGTTCAGAAAAGGCGTTGTATTGCCTTTGGGAGCGTGGCTCTTGGTCAGGAGGTTTTCTGGCAGATCCAGCATTTTTGACAGCTGAGGAAAATGATCAAGGCTTAAATGCGATTCCAGCGTTGTCTGTATCTTGCCCTCGCTGATTTTGAGCGCTATGAATATTTTTGCGAGAGCGGGGCTTTCCGCTTCGAAGAGAGCGTATATCAAATGCTCTGTACCGACATAGGGGTACTGGAACTGATTGGCGAGAGCATAGGCGCGGCGGAGCACATCTTTCAATACCGGAGAAAGCGGAATGATAGCGGCCGCGGGCAGCGTTTTGCCGTTCACTTTTTTCTTGAGACACCATTTCGCGAGGGGTTCTTTTTTGAATCCGATGTTTTCGAGGAGGATGCTGCCCAAGCTGGTATTTTCGAGGAAAATAGCCATGAGCAAATGCTCCGGCTCAATGGCCTTATGGCGGGTATAGCGAGCGATGTCCCGAGCTTCTTTCAGGCTGTGTCTCGCGTGCAACGTCAATTTTTGGCTGAAGTTCGTTTCAAGCATATATATTGTATAGGGTACCATGTATTCTATTTTTTATATCGAAGAATGTCAATACGAAATGAGCGCCAACGCGCTTTTTGCGCGCTGAGCGTATCGGTAAATATTGTTTGGAAAATATATAAAGTATGCTATAGTCGAAGTATAAAGAGGGGCAGTATACGATAAATACAAAAAGAGTATGGTATTTGGTTTTGGGAAACCGCATTTTCTCGGTATAGATTTCGGTACGTCTTCCATCAAAGCGGTGGAGCTTTCTATTGAAGACAATCGACCCGTACTGATAAATTATGGGCGGGTGATCTTGGAAGACGTGAAGCGCAGGAAGGAATTGGAGGCAGGCGGATCCCATGACGATGAGATCGTGTTATATCTGCGGGAGCTTCTGAAAAGCATGAAGCCGAAGAGCGATTCTGCTTATGTATCGATGCCTGCTTTTACCGGACTTATTTCGCTGGTAGAATTTCCTCTTATGGAGGAATCGGAACTGCAAGATGCCGCTCGTTTTGAGGCACATAAATACATTCCATCTTCATTGGACGAGATCGCTCTCAGCTGGGAAGTAGTGAATGTTCATGATACTCCAGGCGATGGACAGAAGATGGAGGTGCTGCTGGTGGCAGCGCTCAATAAGGAAGTGGCGCGGTACGAAAAGCTGGTTACCGACGGAGGATTGGCGCTCAATTTTCTCGAATTGGAAACGTTCTCCTTGGCTCGCTCCTTGGTAGGGGATGAGCGAGGACTTTTTTTGATTATCGATATCGGTTCACGAGCGACCAATCTCATACTGATTGATGATGGAGCAGTCAGGGTCAGTCGCAATATGGACGATGGAGGAACCGATATCACGCGTGTGCTGGCCGAGAGCCTGGGTATTACACGCGAGCGCGCGAAGCTACTGAAGAAAAGCGGAAAAGATTTTCTGTCGTCTCCAGAGTCAGCGCTTTCTTTTCCATCGCTGCAAGCGATCGCGGGCGAAGCCGGCAGGATGCTTGCCTCTTACCAAGTGCGACATCCTGGTGTACAATGTAAGAGCGTACTGCTCTCGGGAGGTGTCGCGCAATTCACTGGATTGACAGCCTACTATTCGAATATTCTGAAAGTGCCGGTGACCATCGGAGATCCTTGGAAAAATGTGCAGCATGACCCGATGCTGACACCCACGATTGGAGAACTAGGGACATCTTTTTCTGTCGCTGTCGGACTCGCGCTTTGCGGTACGGATATGACGCTCAAGAAAAAACAAGCGTTGACAAAAAAAACAAAAAAAGATTTTTCCTTAAAAGAATTCTTGACCAAACCATTGTAGGCAGCGCTATAAAAATTAAAACATAAAAAAATGACTGGGATGAATCTTTCTTCGTCAACACTGGGGAAAAAACACATAGAGTCAGGGATTTTGAGCGGATCCAGTGTCGTAGTGTTCCTCTTCGTCTTGTTGCTGGCTCTGTGGGGCAGCATGCAGTGGTACCTGAAGACGCTTGATGAGCAGCGGGCAGAAAAACAGGCGGCGCTGGAAGTGAATGCTTCACAGCTCAACGGAGACAGCGTTGACCGCGTGGCATCTTTGGATGCCCGTTTGACGCTGATCAAAAAGCAGATCAACGAGAATACTGTCGATATGACGAAACTGCTGAATCAACTCGAAAACGTGGTGCTTCCGAGTGTTCGGCTGACGAAATACGAATTTAACCAAAAGGATAAATCCGTGCTGGTGGACGGAGAAACGGATAATTTCAAGTATGTGGCGCAACAAATAATCAGTTTCAAATCGGAAGCTCTCTTTGCCGGAATCAAGGTACAGGCCATTACACGTACTCTAGAAGGACGTATCGCATTTTCTCTGAAAGCAGAGTTCAATTAATCCCTAATTTTTTTCTTTCAATCGTTATGCGACTTAAAATACTCATAGTCCCTTTCTTTTTGGTCATGGCACTTATTTTGAGCATCGGATATATCAAGCCGGATTTTGACGCGATACTGGCAAAAAAAGCGGAGATTGCCGCCCAGGATGAGATGTTGGCAAATGTGGATTCTGTCTTGAACAATATTCGTACCCTGAACAGCTCTCTCGACAGAGACGCGGCAGCGGAAAATTTTGTATTGCGCTATCTGCCCTATACTCTCAATCAGGATCAGACTATTGATGCTTTCAATTATCTGGCCGCGCAGTCCGGACTCATTATTACGGGCATGGATCTCAAGCAACCGCCAGTGCTTGTCAGCGTTGAGGTCGCTGCGAATGGAAGTCCGTTAGCGGCTGGAGCACCCGAGGCGCAAACCTTTGTCTTTACGGGGAACGTGACCGGATCGTATGAAAATATCAAAGCGTTTTTTGATCGTCTGGCTCACGTGGATCGCTTTCAAAAGATCCAGTCGTTTTCTCTCCAAAAGAACGAGGAAACAGTCGCGGCTACAAAAGAATCGGGAAACACAGCAGACCTCAAGGGAACCTTTGTGACCGCGTATGGCTATCTTCCCAAGAAGCCGGTAGCTTCAGCGCTGCATGTACCTGTTTTTCTTAGTCCCGAGTTACATTTTTCAGACATAGCGGCGCTTCAGGCACAAATAACGAATCTTTCAACTCTCGAAAAAGGTCCGGCCGGCAAGCCGAATCCTTTTCAATAAACAGGCGAGGGATTAGCATGATCGGAGGGTCATCGCAGAGACAAGTGGGGAGTGAAAAGATCTGCGGCATTTTTTGTTGAGTAAAATTAATTCGAAAGTGTTCCACTTCAGTATGCCGGAAGCCGTATCACAACCGACAAAAACCAAGGGAAGCGCAGCTGACGATCAGTCGGCTCTCATGGAACAAGCCAAGACGCTTGGCATACCGCTCCTTCTTGACGTGCCCCAAAAGATAGACAAATCAGTCCTCGCGATTATACCTGAAGATACGGCCAAGAAATATGAAATGGTGTCATTCCGCAAAGAAAAAGACACTCTTTTCGTCGCCATGTTGCATCCAGAGGAGTATGAGGCGCTGAATGTGCTCCGTTTTTTGGCGGAGAAGGAGCACTTGAACATCGAGATATCTCTCGTGTCGAAGAAGGTTTTATCTGAAATAGCCAAACATTATACTGGGACAGATCTCGCTCTCAAAGAAGCTATCGTGTCGATGAAGAAGGGCGCTGGCGAAAAGATAGCCGAGTCCAATCTAGAAAAGAAAAAAGATCAGGACGCGGAGCTGTTCCAAGACGCGCCTATCGCCAAGCTGGTAGAGGTGATTGTCAAGCATGCTCTTGATGGACGCGCGAGCGATATCCATATCGAGCCGATCGAGGGGAGTTTCCGCGTACGTTTCCGTATCGATGGCATCCTGCGTTCCCAGCTCGTTTTTCCGATCGAAATAGGCCGAGCGGTTATTTCACGTATCAAGATCTTGGCGAATCTGAAAATTGATGAGAAACGGAAACCGCAAGATGGTCGTTTCCGTTTTGAGGGCGGAGAGGGGAACGCTGTGGATTTGCGCGTTTCGAGCTTGCCGGTGATTGATGGAGAAAAAATCGTTATGCGCGTGCTCGATAAGAGCGCGAATTCGACGGATGTCGAACAACTGGGATTGTGGGGGAGGAATCGTACCGTGCTGGAGCAGCGTATCCGAGAACCGTTCGGCATCATCCTGATGACAGGGCCGACGGGATCAGGGAAAACAACCACGCTCTACGCGTTTCTGCAGATTTTGAACAAAGAAGAGCGGAACATCGTGACACTGGAAGATCCGGTGGAATATTATGTCGAAGGTATCAACCAGAGTCAGATCAAACCTGAGATCGGCTACACCTTTTCCAGCGGGCTGCGCTCGATTCTCCGTCAAGACCCGAACGTGATTATGGTCGGTGAAATTCGCGATACTGAAACGGCAGAACTCGCTATCCATGCGGCCCTGACCGGCCATTTGGTTTTTTCGACGTTGCACACCAACGATGCCGTCGGCGTCATTCCGCGCTTGGTAGATATGGGTTTGGAGCCATTTTTGCTGGCATCGGCGCTCCAAGTAGTGGCGGCGCAGCGTCTCGTGAGACGTATTTGCGACCATTGTCGCGAAGAATCTGCTCTGACCGCACTCCAAAAAAGCCGTATCCAGACATTATTTGACACTATCCTCCCTGAGGAAATAACAGCGTATGGGCTCGATCCACAACAGAAAATGATTTTTTTCAAGGGTAAGGGTTGTGACAAGTGCGGTCAGTCCGGTTATACGGGACGGGTCGCTATTTACGAAGTCATCGAGGTGGATGATGAGCTGCGCGCCATTATTTCCGATAAGAAGGGCAATGAAGGAGACGTAAAAAAGGCGGCGGTGGCACAGGGAATGACGAGTATGAAACAGGGTGGCATCCTGGTGGCGCTCAAAGGCATAACCTCACTAGCGGAGGTCGAGCGTGTGACGGCAGGAAAAATTCTCGTCGATGAGGAGTAACGAGTGTCGTTTTGTGATATACTAAAAGCGCTACGGGTAAACAAAGAAAAAAAGAAAAATGGAAACATTACATACGGAACAACGGTTGAAGAATCTTTTGCTCTTGATGGGGCAGCAAGGAGCTTCCGATTTGCATTTGGTGGTCGGACGGTATCCGACATTTCGTATCGATGGGAAGCTGCGTCCTATCACGGAAGAAAAGATTCTGACACCCGCTGATACGAAGGCTCTGAGCGATGTTTTGCTCACGGAAGAGAAGAAGGAGGAGCTGATCGGGATCGGGCAGACCGATTTTTCGTACAGTCTCGAGGACAAAATGCGTTTTCGCATCAATGTTTTTTTGCAGAAGGGTTATGTGAGCGTTACGCTGCGCTTCGTGATGGATCGTTTGCGCAATTTGGAAGAGCTGAATGTTCCGAATTCTCTCTATGATTTTACAAATTATTCCCAGGGTCTGGTGCTGATTACTGGTCCCGTCGGGCACGGCAAGTCGACGACATTGGCTGCGATAATAGATTATATCAATCATCACCAAGAAAAACATATCGTTACTATCGAGGATCCGATCGAATTTGTTTACAATCAGGATAACTGTATCATCAATCAGCGTGAAATCGGGCGTGATGCGAAGAATTTCCCGGATGCTTTGCGGGCGGTATTTCGCGAGGATGCGAATGTCGTGTTGCTCGGCGAGTTGCGCGATTTGGAAACCATCAGTACGGCCATGACGGCGGCAGAGACCGGACATCTCATTTTTGCGACACTTCATACCAATGATAGCGCGCAGACCATTGATCGTATCATCGATGTGTTTCCGTCTCATCAGCAGAATCAGGTTCGTTCTCAGCTCGCGAGCGTGCTTTTGGGAGTCGTTTCGCAGCGGTTGCTTCCGCGCGTCGGTGGCGGACGTATTCCGGCAGTAGAAATCATGTTCAAGAACCATGCGGTGGAGAATCTGATCCGCGAAAACAAGATTCATCAGTTGAATTCCGTTATCGAAACCGGACTGAAAGAAGGGATGGTATCTTTGGATCGGGTTTTGGCTGACTTGGTGCGCCGAGGCCTTATTTCTGTGAATGACGCCTTTGTTTTCGCCAAAAATCGTGAGTATTTGCAGATGCTGATGGGCAAGGAATAAGCAGGTTTTTGTTAAAAAGCTAACAGCGCGTAGTATGAAATTTTTATTCAAAGCCAAGGAGAGCTCCGGACAGGTACGTGAAGGAGTGGTGGAGGCGATGAGCTGGGAAGCAGCAGCTCAAATCCTGGAAAAAAATAATCTCACGCCGATTACCATCAACGAAGAGAAGGAGTCCCACGTGCTCATGAAAAGTTTTGAGAAAATCTGGGAGGGTGTGAGCCAGAAAGAGCTGATGATTTTTTTCCGTCAATTGGCGACTCTTATCGAGGCACGCGTGGCCATCGTGGCAGCACTGAATACCATCGAGGAACAGGCGGAGAACAAATATTTTCGGATTATTATCAAGGAAATATCAGATGATGTCAAAGACGGTATGTCTTTTTCTGATGCGCTCGAGAAGCACGCGGATGTTTTTTCAACGCTGACGATCAATATGGTTCGTGCCGGGGAAGTTTCTGGGAGTTTGCACAAATCCGTGGCTTTCGTCGCTGAAAGCATTGAGAATAATTATCAGCTGGCAGCGAGGATCAAGGGCGCTCTCTATTATCCGGTGTTCGTGCTCACGGTGGCATTCGTGGTCGGGTTTTTGGTGGTGACCTTCGTTCTGCCAAGAATCATGGTCATGATCAAAGCGCTCAATGTGCCCATACCGTGGTATACGGCGGTGTTGGTTGCGCTGGGGGATTTCATGGCGCAGTATTGGTGGGCGGTATTGCTGGCCATTATAGTTGCTGTCGGAGGCCTGATCCATTATATCCGTTCAGAGTCAGGGCGCCGCGAATGGCAAGTCATCGTCTTGAAGTTGCCTGTCATTGGGACACTGGCTCGCAACATCTATATCACGCGCCTTGCCGATAATTTGAGCGCGCTCCTCAATGGTGGTATCCCGGTCGTGCATGCGCTTTTGATTGCCAGTGAAGTGGTCGGCAATCAAGTATTTAAAAAAATTATCGTACAAGCTGCGGAAACGGTGAAAGCCGGCGGAGCGATGAGCGTGGTGTTTCTCGAGTCGCGAGAGATTCCGCCGATCGTTTCGCAGATGGTGCGCATCGGCGAAGAGACGGGGACGCTCTCACAAGTGTTGAAAAGCGTCGCGTCATTTTATAGTCAAGAAGTCGATTCGACAACCAAAAATCTGACAGCGCTCATGGAGCCAGTACTGATCGTGATACTGGGTATCGGTGTCGGTATTTTGGTGGTAGGTGTGTTGATGCCGATATATAATATCGCGGGGCAGATGTAAGTATTGACAGATTGCGTATTTACAGTTGCTGAAGAGGGGTGTAAAATAAAGTCAGGTTCGAGAGGTTTTTTGCAAACTTCCGAATAATTAAAAAACAAAAACAAAAACATGAAGGAGGTGAGCATATGAAAAAAATGTTGAAGGGGTTTACCCTGATTGAACTCTTGATCGTCATTGCCATTATTGGTATCTTGGCCTCTATCGTATTGGTGAGTTTGAGTAGTGCTCGTACCAAAGCTCAGCAAGCAGCTTTCAAAAGTGAAGTGGCTGGCGCGGTATCCGCGTTGATCACTCAGTGCGACAGCTCGTTGGACACGACGCTTGGTGTCTTGCCTGTTACTACGAATACCACGAATTGGGGAGCGGCTGTGGTGGCAGGAGAAGATTGCGGAGCGACCGGCTCCGGAGCTTTTTCAGTCACGGGGATCGCGCCTGCGGCAGATCTCTCCAGTATCGGATGTGTCTCGGCGGGTATTCTCGTGGATGCGGCGGGAAGCGGTGCCGATTTTACCAGTTGTCCATAAAAAATAAGCAGAGATTAATAAGTTAAAGAAGCAGCATAAATATATGAAAAAGGTATTGAAGGGTTTTACCCTCATCGAACTCTTGATCGTTATTGCGATCATTGGTATTTTGGCGTCTATTGTGTTGGTCAGCTTGTCCAGCGCCCGTGATAAGGCGCAAGCAGCGGCTTTCAAGGCGGAGGTGCAAGCGTCTTTGCCGAGCTTGCTCATCGCTTGTGATACGGACGCGGCAGCTCTGACCGCGGCAGTGGCTGTGGCGAATGCTGCGAGCGCGAAATATACGCTGCCCGCACCTGCGAGTGTGAGCTGTGGCCCAACGGGTTCAGGCTCGTTCACCATCTCTCCTATCACAGCGGATGTGACGGGTGCTCCTGCCGCATGCGATACCACGTCTATGACTGCAGCGGGTGTCGTATATCCAGCAGGTTGCTAGTAAGGACCGTTGTCCTGGGAAGGAAAAAAGCAGATGTTTTTTCAACAAGAAGCAGCCCCGATAGGGGCTGTTTTTTTGTTCTTATGCCGAAAATCCTCCTGATCTTGTCTGTCTGTCTGTCTGTCTTCGTTCGGATTCAGAGGCAACGGAGCAGTCCTGAAAATTTTTTCTCCTGATCGCATATGCCGAGGTCACGTTGGCCGGCTGTGAGTTTTTGTTTTCGGTCCGTTTTGCGGTATAATAGGAATATGTTTTTACCTACGGTTTCCTTTTTTTTGTTGGGTCTGATCATTGGGAGTTTTCTCAATGTTTTGGTGTATCGTCTGAAGGATGCCGAGACGCTCTTGGGGCGTTCTTTTTGCCGTCGCTGCAAGCATCAGATACGTTTTTATGACAATGTGCCGCTCGTGAGTTTCGTGTTGCTGCGGGGGGCATGTCGGGATTGCGGCGCGAAGATTTCTTGGCAATATCCGGCTTTGGAATTCTGTACGGCGATCCTGTTTGCTTTGGTAGGTTATTTTTTCTTCTCTCCCGCAGTCATGTTTTCTTGGGTAGAAACCGCATGGTTGCTTGGTATCGTGAGCTGCCTCTTGGTGATTGGGGTGTATGACGTGCGGCATATGGAGATACCGCTGTCTCTCCTGATTGTGAGCGCACTGTTCACGTTTCTTTTTTTGGCGAGTTCATTCTTCTTTTTTGCGGAACCCTTTTTCGTTTCGCGGTTATGGTACGGACTGTTGGGAGGAGCGGTGGTGTGCGGATTTTTCTTTCTTTTGGTGTGGATGTCGAAAGAAACTTGGATGGGCTGGGGGGATGTGTGGCTCGGATTTGTGGCGGGATCGATCGTCGGACTGCCGCTGGTGCTGCCGATGCTGACGCTGTCTTTCGGACTGGGTGCGTCGGTCGGTCTTCTGGCCATAGCCTTCAAAAAAAAGGGTTTGAAAAGTCAGATACCCTTCGCGCCATTCTTGGTCGCTGGCGTGATACTGATTCTGTTCCTGCCGAAAGCTTTTCCATTGTTTTCGCGATCCTTTCTTCTGTAGTTTCTGAGTAGAATATATCGGGAAATGATGTTAAGATGTGAGTAGGGATTGTATGTGGCCGACGCTGCGTTCGGAAAAAAGTACACCCTTGTTTGTCTCACTCCGTTTGGTAATAAAAAATAAAAATGTCCTATCGGATTCAATCGCCGACAATTCAAAAAAGAAATCTGAAGGGCTTGACGTTGGTCGAGCTGGTGATCGTGATATCGATTGTCGGCATCTTGGCCTCAATCGTTTCGATTTCATTGGGCGATCAGCGTACGAAAAAAGAGCTCGAAGCGAATGCGCGTGAATTTGCGAGCGTTTTGAAGGAGGCTCAAAATTACGCCTTGACCGGCAAGCAGGCAGGCAGCGGAGTGACGTGTCAGTTTGATGTGGTTTGGCCTACTGTGTCCGCTTATAGAATTGAAGCTCAAGCGAAAAGCGGGGATACTTGCACGGGTGCTTCCACGACTATTGCGGATTATTCTCTCAAGCAGGGGGTGGTGTTCTCAACAACGAGCGGTGTGAGTTTTGCGTTGCCATGGGCAGAATCATCAAGCGCGACTATTCAATTTGATAAGTTAGATATCCATCATACTGTTTGTCTGAATGCCAGCGGCGCTATCACTGATCACGCCGGAAGCGGTTGTCCGTAGGAATCATTGACAAGATCACACAACGTACACGATGTTTATCTGCACACAAAAAATATTGCAACAGGGACGAAGGGGCTTCTTGATGACAGAGGCGATTTTGTCTTTGTTCGTGTTGACGGTGGGCCTGATGACTGTCTTGGCACTCATCTCCAGCAGTCTGCGACAATCTTATGAAACTCGCGATACCATCATCGCCGTCGAATTGGCCCAAGAAGGCGTAGAGCTCGTGCGCAACGTGAGGGATAATGGTTTTATCAGCGATCCTACGGATCCGTTCAAGCGGTTTCTGAGTCAAAAACACTGTCGCATCGATTATACCGTCGATAGCAACGCAGACCTGAACTGCAGAGGCAGCGTCGATACTTTGGATTACCTCCTCCAGTACAAAGATGGTTTCTATCAGTATGATGCCACCGGCACGGGCAGCCGATTCTCTCGTTATGTATACATAGATTATAGCAATGCCAATCAGACTGCGATAGTCAGGAGTTTTGTGTATTGGGGCAGAGGAGCGAGCGGGATGTTTGTTTTGGGAGACGCCGGCAGTACCGGTGATACCGCATATTGCACCGTTGCCAAAAAATGTGTTTTTACGGAAATACTTCTCACTCGTTGGAAGGGATGATCGTTTTATGATGATACAAGCCGCAGGAAAACAGTATCAGGGTTTCACTCTTATCGAAACGGTTGTTGCGATGTTCATTTTCGTATTGGTCATGGCAGCGGTGTCGAGTGTTTTTACGCAGACTTTTTCCGGGTATCGAAATGAGAAAATCGTACAGGGGGATTTGGAGGCGGCTCAATTTTCTCTCAATACTATGGCGAAAGAGTTGCGCACGGCATCCGTAGTAAAATTCGGCGTTGATTATATACAGTTTTATGATCATTCTCAGGCTAGTGTCAAGTGTTTCCGGTATCGAATCGATGGCGCGAGTCTCGAGGTGGCGCGAGCAGACGTGGCAGATGTCGGTGCTTGCAATAGTGCTTCTTTCGCCGGTTATACGATAGTTGCCAGCGGCATTGTCGGAGGAAAATTTGCGGTTATCAAATCTTCCGATTCTGCGCCGCAAAAAATAGGGAGAGTCACGGTGGCTTTGCGGATCCAGACTGGGACAGTTACTCCTGCCAATATCCAAACTACCGTTTCTCTCAGGGATTATGGCAATGCCGGCCTTTGATGGCAGCAGGCGGTCTGTATTTGCAACACATTGTACAGGAGATAGTGCGGGCTATATCCTTTTTTTTTGGGTGAAAATGAGGTACTATAGGTATATATGATCAAAGAAATATCCAAAAAAGAGGCTGAAACACGCGTCAAAAAGCTTTCCCGGGAAATCGACGTTCATCGGTATGCCTATCACGAGCTTGATCAGCCGACGATTTCCGACGAGGCTTATGATTCGCTTTTGAGAGAGCTCGAAGCGCTTGAGCGTGCGTTTCCAGAGTTGCAAAGCGAAACCAGTCCGGCACTGCGAGTAGGCGGAGCACCGCTCAAAGCGTTCCGTAAAGTGAAGCATGCCATGCGGCAGTGGTCATTCGATGACGTGTTTGATTTTGATGAATTGAAAGCATGGGATCAGAGAATAAAGCGTCTGCTCAAGAAGCCGCTTGAGGAAGGGGCGCTACAAGCCACAAGCTCTCAGCGAGGAGCGAGCGTGGAATATGTCTGTGAGTTGAAAATTGACGGGCTGAAGGCTGTTCTCACGTATGAAAAGGGTGTTTTCAGGCAGGGTGCGACGCGTGGTGACGGAGAGACAGGGGAAGATGTCACAGAAAACTTGCGTACCATCCGGAGTATCCCACTCAAGCTCACTTCGCCAGCGGAGGTGATCGTGGTGGGGGAAGTGTGGCTGTCGAAAAGGGAGCTCGATCGCATCAATGCGGAGCGGAAAATGAATAATGAGGCGTTGTTTGCCAATCCGCGCAATGCGGCCGCCGGCTCTATCCGTCAGCTTGATTCGCGGGTGATTGCGGGACGCAAACTTGACTCGTTCATTTATGATATTGATCAATTTTCAAGCAGCCAGCAGCCAGCAGCCAGCAGCATGGGAATGCCGGCAACACAAATGGAAGAATTACAATTGCTTCAGCGCCTTGGTTTCAGCGTCAATCAAGAATATCGTTTGTGTAAGACGGTAGAGGAAATCGAGGTGTATTATGAGGAATGGAACCAGAAACGGCATACGTTGCCGTATGCCCTCGATGGCATTGTCATCAAAGTCAATCAGAAAAGATGGCAGGATTTGCTTGGTTATAAGGGGAAGTCGCCACGTTTCGGTGTGGCTTACAAGTTTCCCGCGGAACAGGCCACGACCGTAGTGGAAGACGTCTTGGTGCAGATCGGTCGTACGGGCGTGTTGACGCCAGTCTCTCACCTGCGACCGGTGCGCGTGGCCGGATCGGTGGTCAGTCGTGCGACGCTGCACAATTTCGATGAGATCAGGCGGCTGGATGTCCGTATCGGGGATACAGTGATTATTCAGAAAGCGGGAGACATCATACCGGAAATAGTTTCGGTCATGAAGAATTTGCGCAGCGGACAAGAGAAGAAGATCGTTTCTCCGCTTCGCTGTCCGATATGCGACAGCCCGGTCAGTCAACAGGTAACGAAGAACAATGGATCATCGGAAAAAAGCGTGGCGATATACTGCACGAACCCTCGCTGTTTCGCTGTCGAGCGCGAAAAGGTTATTCACGCTGTTTCGAAAAAAGGTTTGAACGTCGTCGGGATGGGAGAAAAAATCGTCGAAGCGCTCATCCAGGAAGGGTTGGTGAAAAACATCGCGGATATCTTCACCTTGACACCAGGCGATCTCGCTCCGCTTGAGCGTTTTGCTGAGAAATCAGCCGACAAGCTCGTCCAAGCGATCAGTACTGCCAAGCGGGTGCCATTCGATAAATTTTTGTTCGCTCTGGGCATTCGCCATGTTGGAGAAGAAACAGCAGATCTGATCACGCAGAGCGTGACCCAAGGTATCGGGAATCAAAAATTCCTGCCCGTCCAACGGGAAGGAGGAATCAGGAATTTGCAAGACGTCATCGAATGTTTTCCAAAAATAACCAAAGAAGACTGGTTATCCGTGAAGAGTATCGGTGAGAAATCAGCCGAGAGTCTCGTGGAATGGTTCGGTGATAAAAAAAATCAAGAGCTCCTGCAGACGTTGAGAGAGGAAGGCGTGGCCATTATTTTTCCGAATAAAAAGAATGCCGCCGAGCAGGCTTTTGCTGGTATGACATTTGTCCTGACCGGCGAGCTGTCTGCCTTTACAAGAGACGCTGCGAAAGCTATGATTAAGGAAAAAGGAGGAAGTGTTGCATCGGCCGTGAGCAGCAAAACGAGCTTCATCGTGGCAGGGGAAAAACCGGGGAGCAAGTATACGCACGCAAAAAAGCTCGGCGTGAAGATCCTGGATGAGAGCGGGTTTAAGCAGTTGTTGGGAAGTTGAAATTCAAAGTTCGAAAGGTTCCAATTTTTTTGATTTTGTATTTATTTGGATTCTGTAATTTGAGATTTATATACTATGCTTTCAGTTGACGAAGTAAAACACATCGCGCTCCTCGCTCGGATCGGTTTGCGTGAAGAAGAAATCGGCAAGTATCAGCAAGACCTTTCGACGGTCCTTGATTTTTTTCATGAGTTGGAAGCGGTGACTACGGATGGCATTGTCCCTATCGGGCACATCACCGGAACGATGAATAGAGCGCGCGCGGATCGAGCGGTCGATTGCGGGCAGGCAGAGAAATCCGGTATTATCAAAAATGTTCCGGAAACGAAAGATGGCTTTATAAAGGTAAAATCAGTATTTTGATTTGTAACCTATGATTCGCGCTTTGCATGACAAATTGGTGGCGGGCGAGATGAAGGCAGTAGATCTCGCCAAGCAGTATCTCCGGACTATCAAGGAAAAAGATGGCGAGATAGGAGCGTATTTGACTGTGCTTGGCGAGCAAGCGCTTCGAGAGGCGGCCTTCGTCGATGAACAGCTGGCACGGGGCGAAACGATAGATCTGCTGGCTGGTATTCCTGGTGCCATCAAAGACAACATGTGCACAGAGGGAGTGCGGACCACGGCTGGTTCGAAGATTCTCGACAACTATATCGCGCCGTATGACGCGACTGCTGTCAGAAAACTCAAAGAAATAGGTGCTGTCATATTGGGGAAAACCAATATGGATGAATTTGCCATGGGCTCTTCAACAGAAAACAGCGCTTATCAGAAGACAAAAAATCCTACTGATACGACGCGCGTACCCGGAGGGTCTTCCGGCGGATCGGCAGCGGCCGTTGCGGCAGGGGAGGCAGTGTGGGCGTTGGGATCAGATACGGGCGGATCTATCCGCCAGCCAGCATCGTTTTGCGGTATTGTCGGATTGAAGCCTACTTATGGGCGTGTATCACGCTCCGGACTCATCGCCATGGCATCCAGTTTGGATCAAATTGGGCCGTTTGGCGTCAGCGTGGAAGACGTAGCCATCGTTTTTTCTCGTCTGGTTGGTGTGGATGGGTTGGACGCCACGACGGCGGACAGCGGGAGCGGCAAGCCCTTTGAAGACTATCTGACAGGCGATATCCGAGGCCTCTCTATCGGCATACCCAGAGAATACTTTTCAGAGGCTTTGGATCCGCGCGTGCGTGCGGTGTCTGAACAAGCCATCGAGCGTTTCAAGTCTCTCGGCGCGACTATCAAAGAAATCTCTCTTCCGCACAGTCAGTACGCGCTGCCCGTGTATTATATCCTGATGCCATCAGAAGTGAGTTCCAATCTGGCTCGTTTCGACGGTATCAAATACGGGCTCTCTATCAATGACGAAAAAGATTCTCTCCAAAAAACGAACGGACTTTTGGAAACATATCTGGACACGCGGCGGATCGGTTTCGGCAGGGAGGTGAAGCGGCGCATCATGCTCGGTACCTATGTGCTCTCCGCAGGATATTATGATGCATATTATCTCAAGGCGCAAAAAGTGCGCTCTCTCATCAAGCAGGATTTCGTAGATGCATTCGAACAGGTTGATGTGATTTTTTCACCGACCACCCCTGAGCCGGCCTTCCGGTTCGGCGAAAAAGGCGACAATCCGCTCAAGATGTATCTTTCGGACGTCTATACCGTTACTGCGAATCTAGCGGGTGTTCCAGCCATCTCTTTCCCTATGGGGACGATTGATGAAGGCGGGAAAGCCTTATCGATCGGCGGACAATTGATGGGCAAATGGTTTGATGAAGAGACTTTGTTGTGTGCGGCAGATGCTTTTGAAAAAGTATCCGGAAAAGAAACTGTTTAATGATGCTTCTATGAATATCGATACTCTTCTAGGTATGGCGTATGGGCTATGGAGCACCATCGTCTCTTTCGGCTCGACGTCGGTGTTCGTGCTGGCCGTCAAGTTTTTCCTTTTCGTGTATGTAGTAGTGTTGATGGCCGATATCGTGATGCTCCTGATGGTGCGCGGTCTCTCTGGAGACCTGAAGACAACGCTCTATGGCGCCAGACGTCCGCTCGTGTCGAAATCCGGTGCCACAATCCGTTTCGAGAAGATTCTCGCGCGTCTCAAGGAGAGTAATCCATCGCAGTACAAAGTGGCGATTCTGGAGGCGGATGCCTTCGCGGAAGAAATTTTTGTCGGTATGGGGTACAAGGGAGATACCATGGCAGAAAAACTGGATAGCACACATGAGGGACAGATTGAAACGAAAGAGTTGCTGATGGAAGCCCATCGGATTCGCAATCGTATCGTTCATGAGGCTGACTTCTCGCTTTCTCGCGAAGAAGCAGAGAAGTGGCTGGATGCGTACCGTGCCTTTTTTGATGAAATGGAACTGTTTTAAACGCGTTGACAAAGAATGCGTTTCCTGATAATATGTCTGCATAAAGCCCTCGGGGCTTTTTTTAAGAGGAAAAGTTTTCAGTAACTTATGAACAAGATATTTGAATTCCTGCTCGAGGCAAAAGTCGAACTTTCGCGCGTCAATTGGCCGACACGCAAACAAATCACGCAGTACACTCTTTTGGTCATAGCTATCAGTCTCGCTGTCTCGCTGTTTCTGGGTAGTTTGGATTTCCTCTTCAGTTCTCTCGTCGAGCGCTTTCTGATTAAATAATTTTTCGTTAATTTTTTCGTTATGGCAAAGCAGACGCAGCATCATGGACGCGCTTGGTATGTGCTTCATACGTACTCAGGGTACGAGGACAATGTCGCTCGGAATCTGAAGCAGAGAATCGATTCCATGGATATGCAGGAGCTCATCTTTGACGTTCTTGTCCCCAAGGAAAAGAAAATCAAGATCAAAGGCGGGAAGCGCGTCGTCGTCGAAGAGCGCATTTATCCCGGGTATGTCTTGGTGGACATGATGGTGACCGATGCTTCGTGGTATGTGGTACGGAATACGCCCAATGTGACCGGTTTCATCGGTTTGGGCACCACTCCCACCCCGATCGATCTCAAAGAAATCGAAGCCCTGAAGAAACGGATGGGGGTTGCTGAGCCGAAATACAAGATCGATGTGCGTATCGGTGATGCGATCAAGATCATCGACGGACCGTTCAAAGATTTCGATGGCAAGATTCAGGAAATCGATGAAGAAAAAGGCAAGGTCAAGGTGTTTGTCTCCATTTTCGGACGCGAGACGCCGGTAGAGTTGGATTTCCTCCAAGTACGGAAGGCATAATTAAAGAATAACCAATAACCAAGTTCCCAATGACCAAATAATTTCCAATAACTAAGAACGCTTCTTTCTCGTTTTGGACATTGAGGGTTAAGATTTATTTGTATCTCGGATTTTGGTAATTGGCGATTAATAACATTTTATGGCAAAGACAATCAAGACAGTTATCAAATTGCAAATCGCTGCCGGCAAAGCGAATCCCGCCCCTCCGGTCGGTCCGGCGCTCGGCCAGCACGGCTTGAACATTCAGGATTTTTGCAGCAAATTCAATGCTGCGACGCAGGATCGCATGGGCGATGTCGTACCGGCCGAAATCACCGTGTACGAAGACCGCACGTTTACGTTCGCCCTGAAGACTTCTCCGGCTTCTGATCTTCTCAAAAAAGCCGCCGGTGTCGCGAAGGGAGCCTCCAATCCGCTCAAGGATAAGGCGGGCACCGTGACGCAAGCGCAAGTGCGTGAAATCGCCGAGAAGAAGATGACCGATCTCAATGCCAACGATGTGGAGGCCGCGATGAAGATTGTCGCCGGTTCCGCCCGTTCCATGGGAATCAAAGTGATTGAAGGTTAGATTTCCATCATCTTGAGCAGCGTCGAAGGATATTGAATATAATTTACTAAAAAAGAAATATATGTTCGAGATTCCGAAGATCGTTCCAGACCAGGAGCAGGCTCAGGTTTGGGCGAAGGTGAAAGGATATTTTGAATCAGTTCTCGAAGGCGAAGAGGAAAGTCCGCTCTGGGAAGAAGAGACTCTTGTCGGACTCCATGATGTGCTTAATGCCATAGACGAGAGTGATTGGTCCAAGGCATATGAGTACTTCGAGCGCGAAATCGGTCAGCTTGAGGCAAGGTATGAAATGGTTCGTGAAAATGATCTGGCGAAGAAGATCGGAACCCCAGAACTTCTCAAGGGGGAAATCGCGAGATTGGAGGATTTGAAGAGCAGCCTGCTTTTGGAAGAAAAATAATTATCATTAATGTGTGGGAGCCCGTCCGTATGACGGCCGAGGCGTTCGTACCACGTATAATACTATGTCACGAGGAAAAAACTACAGCGCGGTGCTGGCCAAAGTAGAGGCCAATAAAGAATATACGCCGGAAGAGGCATTCGCCTTTCTCAAGGAGAACAAGCTGGCGAAATTCGATGAGTCTATCGAAGTGCATATGCGCCTCGGAACCAATCCGAAGAAATCGGACGAAATGGTACGTGCGACGGTCATATTGCCCCAAGGAACCGGGCGCTCCCAGAAGGTGGCGGTGATCACCAGCACGAAAGAAAAAGAAGCCGAGGAAGCGCAGGCGGATCTGATCGGCGGAGAGGAACTCATCGCTGATATCAAGAGCGGAAAAGTCATTCCTGGCCAAGCTTTCGACGTGCTTTTGGCGACGCCGGAAATGATGCCGAAACTCGCCTTGGTCGCGAAAATCCTGGGGCCGAAAGGGATGATGCCTTCACCCAAGACAGAAACCGTCACTCCGAAAATCAAGGAAGCCGTCGAGATGCTCAAGAAAGGAAAAAAGGTGAGTTTCAAGAACGATGATACGAGCAATGTGCATCAGATCATCGGCAAACTTTCTTTTGCTCCTGAAGCACTGCTGGAAAACTATCAGACACTGCGTGAAGCGATCAACAAGGCCAAGCCGGAAAATATGAAGGGGAAACTCATCAAGTCGATTTCTATTTGTTCGACTATGGGGCCGAGCCTGACCATCAAGATGTAGTGCGAGCGGGCTGCGGGGCGTAGCCCGCTTTCTTTCGGTCAGAGAAGCCGCAATCCATAACGGGTATGCGCCCGATTTTACAGGCACTCGCTCGGAAACGGAAGGAAACGTTCACTTCATCGTTTCGTTTGGTAACAAGCTATAAGCTGAATATATGGTTCTCTCAGATCGCGATATTGTCAAAGAAATCAAGGCGGGGGAAATCACTCTCAAGCCTTTCAACAAGGAGTACGTGCAACCGGCGAGCATCGATTTGCACTTGGATCGACATTTTTTGGTCTTTGATACGACCAAGAATTTTGTCATTGATCCGAAAGTTCCGACGAAAGATCTTATGAAGTCGGTAGAAATCAAGGGGGATGAACCGTTTATCCTTCATCCCCAGGAATTCGCCTTGGGACTCATCTGCGAAGAGACGGGCGTGTCGGACAAGCTGGTGGGTCGTTTGGAAGGCAAAAGTTCACTGGGACGCCTGGGACTTATCATCCATACGACGGCCGGGTATCTCGATCCCGGCAATTCGCTCAAAATGACACTCGAGCTCTACAACGCCGGCAAGATACCGATCAAGCTTTATTACAAGATGCCGATCGGTCAGATGGCTTTCGAATACCTCTCCTCGCCGTGTGAGGTTCCCTATGGTCCGAAAAGAAAGAGTAAGTATTACGGTGATACCAAGCCTACGGCTTCCAAAATGCACCTCAATTTCACTAAAAAAAGCCTCTCCAAATGAGAGGTTTTTGTTTGCGGAAGTTGTTTTTGTATGAGAACATGAGATGTAAGGAGGCTACTTATCCATTTATCATAATGATTCTATGCGTCAATACTTGGATCTTTTGTGTCATATTCAGGAGAGGGGAGCAGTGAAGACCGATCGTACCGGGACGGGAACGAAAAGCGTTTTCGGGTATCAGATGCGTTTCGATCTGGCTCTTGGTTTTCCTCTTTTGACGACGAAGAAGATGGCGCTCCGTCCCATCATTCACGAACTTCTCTGGTTTCTCGCCGGTGATTCGAATCTGAAATATCTCGCGGACAATAGCGTGCATATCTGGGACGAATGGCCATTCAAGGCCTATCTCGAGAGAACGCACCGAACGATTCCTGAACCCGGCTCTGATGCATGGAAGACGCAACTGAGCGCATTCGTAGAACAGGTGAAGACAGATGAAGCATTCGCGAAAGAATATGGAGAACTCGGACCGATCTATGGATATCAGTGGCGCAATTGGCCGGCTCCGGATGGTCGGCATATCGACCAGATCGCGCAGGTTATCGGGCAACTCAAAAAGAGTCCTGATTCCAGGCGTATGATCGTCTCAGCCTGGAATGTGGCGGATATCGAAGAAATGGCCAAAGCCGGATTGCCGCCTTGTCATTGTCTTTTCCAATTTTATGTGGCAGAGGGAAAATTATCCTGTCAGCTCTATCAGCGCAGCTGCGACACGTTTTTGGGCGTGCCGTTCAATATCGCTTCGTATGCGCTGCTGACCATGATGGTAGCGCAGGTGTGCGATTTGCGGCTTGGCGAATTCGTCTGGACAGGTGGAGATGTGCATATTTATAGCAATCATTTCGAGCAGGTCAACTTGCAACTGTCTCGCGATCCGTTTCCGCTCGCCAGGATGACGCTCAATCCTGACGTGAAGGATATTTTCGCGTTCCGGTTCGAGGACTTCACTCTGGAAGGGTATCAGTCGCACGAGGCTATCAAAGCGCCGATCGCCGTGTAAAGAGTGCTTTCTCTGCTGTCCGTGAAGAGGAAGGTTCTCTGAGAACCCTGTGTGGTTTTTGGTTTGAAAGAAAGCGGGAAAAGAGGTAAAATAAGGAGTATGAACGTATTAAAATCGCGTCTCAGTATCATTTCCGCCATCGCTCGCCAGGACCGCGCTATTGGCAAAAACAACGCGCTGCTTTGGCATATTCCGGAAGATTTCAAGCATTTCAAAGATCTGACCAGCGGGCACGCGATCATCATGGGAGAAAATACGTATGTATCGATCGGCAGGCCGCTTCCCAACCGTACCAATATCGTGTTATCGCTCACGCCGGAGTTCGCGCCGGAGGGCTGTCTCGTAGTTCGTTCGATCGAAGAGGCACTCGAGATGGCGCGGCGATGCGAGACGAAAGAGATATTCGTCATCGGCGGAGCCAGCATTTACAAGCAATTCATTCCGTTTGCTGACCGGCTCTATCTGACTCTGGTGGAAGGGAGCTTCGAAGCGGATACTTTTTTCCCCGAATATGCTGAATTTACGCATGTTGTGAGCGAAGAAAAAATGGACAATGGTACGCATCAGTTTTCATTCGTAATATTGGAAAAGCAATGAGTAAGAAAATAATCTTGGGTATCACAGGAGAAATGGCTTCGGGCAAAGATACGGCAACGAAATATCTTATCGAGCAGTATGCTGCCAAGCAATTCCGTTTTTCGGATCCGCTCCGCGATATTTTGGATCGACTGCATTTGCCTCAGATACGGAAAAATATGGCGAGCCTTTCTCATGCCGTCCGGCAGGCATTCGGAGAAAGCATTCTCGCTCATGTCATCGAAAACGATGCCAAGAAAGATACGCACGCATTGGTGGTGATCGACGGCATCCGGCGCCTGTCGGATATCGATCTGGTGAGGAAGCTGTCAGGATTCACGCTCATCTATGTCGAGGCGGATATGGAGCGGCGCTATAAGCGTCTTACAGCGCGTCGTCAGAATGCCGACGATCAGACCAAGACATTCGATGAATTCAAACAAGACCATCTGCTCGAGACGGAAATCAGTGTTCCGCCGCTTCGTGTCGATGCGAAATATATAGTGAACAATGACGGGACGCTCAAAGAATTGCATAAGCAGCTGGACGATATATTGGCTGTACTCAAAAAAGCATCATAGACACGCTATGTCAGGAAAAATGATCACGCTCTATGGTATCAACGGTATCGGGAAAACGACCCAGGTAGAGTTTTTGGTAACCTTTCTTCAGTCAGCGGGAAAACAGGCGAGTCGTCTGAAATATCCGGTCTATGATCTGGAACCGGAAGGGCCATTCATCTACAAGTATCTGCGCGACGCGGAATTCCGCGCGACTAACGAACTCTCGACAGAGGCATTGCAGCAAAAGTACGCTGACAATCGAAAACGGTATGAACCGGAGCTGAGGAAAAGACTCTCGGCAGGGGAATGGATCATAGCGGAAGACTATACCGGTACGGGCATCGCGTGGGGACTGACATGGGGCGCGGATCTGGAATATCTCGAACGGATCAATCAGGATTTGCTGCAGCCAGACCTCTCTATCCTGATGCACGGTGAGCGCTTCGATACGGCGATCGAGACCGGGCATCGCAATGAAATGGCGGATGAGCGGATCCGCATCTGCAAGAATTTCCATGTGCTGCTCGGGGAACGGTATGGATGGGAAAGAGTGTCAGCCAATCAGAGTATCGAGAAAGTATCCATGGATATTATAAGCATTGTAAAAAATATCGTATGAATTTTTCAGAGTATCAAGAGAAATCACGAAAGACAGCTCAATATCCGGATGCTGGAAAGAATTTTATTTATCCGACATTAGGCTTGTCGGGGGAGGCGGGAGAAGTGGCAGAAAAAATAAAGAAGGTCATACGGGATAAAGGCGGAATAGCGGATGACGCGACACGCGAAGATATCAAAAAAGAATTGGGAGATGTGCTTTGGTATGTCACTCAATTGGCTACGGAACTCGGTTTGACTCTCGATGATGTGGCTGAGAGCAATATCAAAAAGCTGTATGATAGAATGGAAAGAGGAGTATTGGGAGGAAATGGAGACAATCGATAAATGAAATCTCGTATGAAATACCAGGTCACTATCGGGATGGAAGTGCACGCGGAGCTGAAAACCGACTCCAAAATGTTTTGCGCGTGTAAAAACGGACTCGGCCTGGAGAAAGAACCGAACGTGCATATCTGTCCCGTCTGTACGGCTCAGCCAGGGTCGCTGCCCGTGCCGAATCGTCAGGCGATAGAGGCGGTACAGCGTGTCGGCCTGGCTCTCGGGTGCGAGCTTCGTTTGCAATCGAAATTCGATCGCAAGAATTATTTTTATCCGGATATCCCCAAGGGCTACCAGATCTCCCAGTACGATGAGCCGTTCTGCGAAAAGGGCGTGATGGAGGTGGGCGGAAAACAGTTCCATATTACCCGGATTCATTTGGAAGAGGACACGGGAAAATCGATGCACCCGGCTGGCGCGGACTATACGCTGGTTGATTTCAATCGTGCCGGCGTGCCACTCATGGAGCTTGTGACCGAGCCGGATCTTTCCACCGGCAAGGAAGCGAGTTTATTCTGTCAGACACTGCGTCAGACGCTGCGCTATCTGGATGTGTCGAACGCTGATATGGAAAAAGGCCAGATGCGCTGCGAGGTGAATATTTCGCTGTATCCGGAAGGAGCGGAACGTTTATCCGGAACGAAGGTAGAGGTGAAGAATATCAATTCTTTTCGTTCTGTCGAACGGGCGATCGAATATGAAATTACTCGACAAACAGGAATACTGGAAGCCGGAGAAAAGGTAGTGCAGGAAACGAGAGGTTGGGATGAAGTGAAGAATGTGACGGTTTCTCAGCGTAAGAAGGAATCCGCTCATGATTATCGTTATTTTCCGGAACCGGATATCCCGCCGTTTGAATTCACTCCGGAATATGTGGAAAAACTGCGTTCTTCAATACCGGAGCTCCCGGCCGCGAAGCTGAAGCGTTTTGTTTCAGAATACCTTTTGCCAGAAGCGGATGCGGTGATCCTCACGGAGGATCATAGATCGGCGGCGTACTTCGAAAATGTCGCGAGCGAACTGGCAGAGAAAATCGAATCTCAGGAAACCGCAGTGGAATTCGCGCGCCTGGTGAAACTGGCGGCGAACTATTTTCTCACGGAAGTAAAGAAACATCTCAAAGAAACGGAAGGGAATATCCTAGAGCTGGCTGTCACGCCGGAAAATTTCGCGGAATTCATCACGCTGGTGGCGGAGGGAAAAATCAACTCGAGCGCGGCGCAGACTGTGCTGTCCGAGATGTACCAGGGCGGCGACAACGATCCCTCACATATCATTGAACGTCTCAATTTGGCTCAGTTGAGCGATATTTCAGAAATGGAAAGCATCGTCGCAAACGTCCTTTCTGCCAATGAAAAATCCGTAGCCGATTATCGCTCCGGCAAGCAGAACGCTTTCCAGTTTCTCATCGGGCAAATTATGAAAGAAACGAAAGGCAAGGCCAATCCGCAGGTTGTTTCTGAAATCTTGGAAAAGAAGCTTGTTCTCGAGAAGTAGTTGTTCAACGAAAAAGATTCCAAAAGTTTTTTAGGCCAGTCTCGACGTCTAGGCGGAGAACCGCCTATCAAAATTGTTTTGATATGGTTCATCTAAAATTTTTTGGAATCTTTTATTATTCTTCCTTTTAGGACTCGAAGCATTTTTATCACAAGCAACCTCCCTGAAGGTCGTTCGTTCGCCCAGCGGCGAACTTCTCTTATGAACTTTTTTCGATCCGTCGAAGACGACGGCACCATGCTCGAAAAAACTTCAACTCCTCCAGGAAGATTCTTGTGAAAAAATGCTTTAGATATCTTTTTCAATAATTTCGGAAGCTTTCCGTGGATCAGTGATCCAGTGAATTGTGGCGCCTATTTTTTCGAAACGTTTGAGCCACGTGATCTGCCGTTTGGCGTAATGGCGGATTTCAAAATTGAGGCGTTCTTTCATTTCTTCCTCGGTGATTTTTTTCTGGAGAACGAGAGCGGCGTATTTGTATTCCAACCCGAAGCTCTCCAGTCTTTTCCAGCTGATACTGCTTGCGCGTAATCTTGCTACTTCGGCAAGCATACCTTGCTTCAGTCGTTTCTCCAGGCGGACCTCGATATTTTTATGCAGCGTCTCTTTCTCTGGATTGAGGGCAATTATCAAGAATGAGTTTTGAATTTTGAATTTTGAATTTTGAATCGTTGGAATCGTAGGGACCGTTCCAACCGTCTCGCAGATTTCCAGGGCGCGGATGAGGCGGATCTTATTTTTCGCATCGATCGTCTTCGCGCGTGTCGGATCTTTTTTCTCAAGCATCGCAAAAAGTTTTTCAGCTGAGAGTTTGCCGAGTTTTTCTCGTAATTTCGCATCAGGCTTTACGGCCGGGAAGGGATTGTCTTCAATGAGCGCCTGCACCCAGAAGCCCGTGCCTCCGCAGAGAATAGGAACTTTTCCGCGCTTCTTTATATCTCGGATGACTTTTTTGGCATCCCGAACGAAATGAGTCACGTTGTAGGCGCGTTTCGGGCTGGCGATGTCAAGGAGCCAGTGTTTGGCGAGTTTCTGCTCGGCGCTGGTTACTTTCCCGGTACCGATGTCCATGCCGCGATACACTTGTCTGCTATCGGCCGATATGATTTCGCCGTTGTATTTGCGCGCGAGCATAATAGCCAAATCAGACTTCCCGGAAGCCGTCGGACCGACGATCACGATAATCTTTGCTATTTTCTTCATAATCTAAAATATAGGGGTACGAAACTTCTCATTTTGAAATTGTGGCATTGTTTGAAAATTGAAAATTAGAAATTGAAAATTTTTAGCCAACGGATCCCACGCCATCGAGGCTCCTTATCTGGACGAGGTGTTCTTCGGTAGGGGCGACGGCGAAGGTGGTATCGATGACCGTGCCCTGGATTTTTACCGCGATTTTTTGCGGACCGGGTGGGATCGTTTTGAGGAGCTGAGAGAGCAGCTCGATGGTTTTTTCCGGAGCGTCATTTGTGATCGTGATGAGGAGGCGATCGTTCCTCTCTTCGGCAGGCGTTCCGTGCGTAATGCTTTTCGCTCGCGTGGCTTCAGCTCTGGCAAATTGGTGGAGCGTATTTGAGGAAATACGATCGACACCCTCGGCAATACATTTGAGCGTCCCGTCTTTTTGTGAGACGCGCGCGTCCACGATCACTACTTCATCCTCGATCCACGAGCTGCCAGTGCGTTCGGCTGTTTTTCCGAAGACCAAGAGCTCCACGCGGCCAGTCATATCCTCAAGTCCGATGAAATACATCGTATTCTGTTTTTTGGTGAGAATTTTTCTGACATCGGTGATGACACCGCCGATGCGCACGCGGCTGTCATCGGGTTGTTTTTCGAGATCGCGGAGCGGGGTGGCAGTCCTATCGAAATAGGCCTGGTATTCGTTGACGGGATGATCGCTGACATAGAGGCCGAGGAGTTCTTTCTCCCAGCCGAGGGTCATTTTCTTGGTCGCGAGCAGGGCGGGGGAGAGCTGGATCTTGCTTGTCGGCATAGTCATGCCGCCGAACAGGCTGCTGGCATGGGTATCAGCGATGGACTTGAGATTTCTGCCGTATTGCAGGATGACGTCGATGCTTTCCAGGAGTTGATTGCGTTCCCCGAAACCTTCCAAGGCACCCACTTTGATTAGGGCTTCGACGGATTTCTTGTTGAGATCTTTGGTCTTGACGCGCTCGACGAAATTTTCGAGAGAGGCATACTTCCCTCCGCGCTTGCGTTCCTCGACGATTTCTTCGGCGACCACGGTGCCGACATTTTTGATCGCGTTCAGTCCGAAGCGTACGCGTTCGACCTTGCCCGCCTCGCCGAGACGAGTCGAGGCTGGGTCATAGCCGACGATGACCGCGAACTCCCCGAAACTTTCATTGATATGGGGTGGCATCACCTGGATACCGAGCTCTTTGGCTTCACGGACTTCGATGGCGATGCGATCAATATTATCCTGGTCCGAGGTGAGAAGGGCTGCCATGAATTCGGATGGGTAATGGGCTTTGAGATAGGCCGTTTGATAGCCGATGAGGGCATAACAGGCCGCGTGCGAACGGTTGAATCCATATCCGGCGAATGGTTCGATGAAAGAAAAGACTTTTTCAGCGACAGTTTTCCGCACGCCTTTTTCGATACAGCCATCGATGAATTTTTCCCGTTGTTCGACGACGAGCTCTTTGATTTTCTTTCCGACTGCTTTACGCAGCACGTCGGCTTCTCCATAACTGAAACCGGCCAGATCGCGGGCAATCTGCATCAGCTGCTCTTGGTAGACAGCTACGCCGTAAGTGTTTTGGAGAATCGGTTCGAGCGAAGGGTGGAGGTATTCGATTTTTTTCGTGCCGTGTTTGCCGCCGATGAAATCCGGGATGTAGTCCATCGGCCCCGGACGATACAGCGCTACCATGGCGATGATGTCTTCGAATACGGTCGGTTTCAATTGCTTCAGGTAGCGTTTCATACCGGAGCTTTCCAGCTGGAAGACGCCGGTCGTATGCGCTTCTTGGAGGAGTTTGAACGTCAACTCATCATCGATGGGAATCTTTTCTATATCGATATCGACGTTTTTTATTTTTCGAATGATGCGCAGCGTGTCTTGTATAATGGTCAAGTTTTTCAATCCCAAGAAGTCCATCTTGAGTAAGCCGATTTTTTCAACAGCGGCACATTTGGTTGAGTTGGCATACTGTGTCACGACGCCCACGCGGGTGCCGGAAACACGCTGGAGCGGGGTATATTCGGTCACCGGATCCTTGGTAATGACGACGCCGCAGGCGTGCATCGAGGCGTGGCGTACGAGTCCCTCGACTTGCGTGGCGGCATCGATGAGCTTCTTCGCGTCGGCGTTTTCCACGTACCATTGTTTGAACTCCGGTACCTCCGCCAGCGCTTTGGCGATAGAGGTGAACATGGGAATCATCTTGGATGTCTTGTCGCAGATATCATAAGGAAATCCGAGCGCCCGTCCCACGTCGCGGATGGCGGCCCGGGCAGCCATCGTTCCGAACGTGATGATTTGGGCGACGTGATCGTTGCCGTATTTTTCGCGCACATAATTGAGCACGTTATCGCGGCGGTTGTCAGCGAAGTCCATATCGATATCTGGCATCGAAATACGTTCTGGGTTGAGAAACCGTTCGAAGAGCAGATTGTACTCAATCGGGTCGAGGTCTGTGATACTGGTGAGATAGGCCACGAAACTACCGGCAGCGGATCCGCGGCCGGGACCGACTACGACTCCGTTATTCTTTGCCCAGTTGACGAAATCCTGCACGATAAGGAAATATGATGCAAAGCCGGTTTTCTCAATGACGCTCAGTTCATAATCCATGCGGGCACGCTGTTCTTCAGTAATGCTCTTTCCGGTGTAGCGTTTGGTGAGACCGATCTCGCAGAGTTCGCGCAAAAAAGCATCAGCCGTTTTCCCTTCTGGCAACGGAAATTCGGGGAGATGGTTTTCGCCGAGATGAATTTTGAAATCACAAGCATCGGCGATTTTTTGTGTATTCGTAATGGCTTCCGGGAAATCTGCGAAAATCTTGGTCATCTCTGCTTCCGAGCGCATCGAAAGGTCGAGAGACATCATGCTGGCACGCTCTTTGTCAGTGACCTTCTTGTTATCGCGGATGCAGAGGAGAATGTCTTGGATGGCGGCGTGCTCTCTTTTGACATAGTGCACATCGGACGCAGCGACGATCGGGATGCCGGTTTCGCGGCTGATTTGGATCAGGCCTTGGTTGGCGATCAGCTGGTTTTCGTATTCGAAATTCGGCCCCAGTTCGAGATAGAAATTCTCCACGCCGAAAATGTCCTGGTATTCCAGGGCAGCCATCTTTGCACGTTCGTGGTTGCCGTAGATTATTTCCGAAGGCACTTCGCCCTGGAGCGATCCGGACAAGGCGATGAGTCCTTCATGATATTGGCGGAGGAGTTTCTTGTCCGCGCGAGCCTTGTAATAGAAACCATCGAGTTGAGCGACAGAAATGAGTTTCATGAGATTCTTGTAGCCGGTCTCGTTTTTGACCAAGAGCACCAGTTGATGACGGCGGCGATCCTCAGCCGTGTTGTTTTTGCTCAAGTGATTTTCGCAGATATGCATTTCCGCTCCGAAAATCGGTTTGATACTGAGGTCTTTGGCCTTGCTGTAGAATTCTACGGCTCCGTAGAGCGCTGACGTGTCGGTGAGGGCGAGAGAGGTCATGCCGAATTCTTTGGCTTGCGCCAAAAGCTCCTCAAGCTTCGGGAGGGCGGTGAGGAGGCTGTAGTGCGAGTGAACGTGGAGATGAGTGAACATGGTATTCCGTATCGCGTATTCTGTATGGTGTATCAAGTTTGCTTGATACTTGCTACTTTATACGTGATACTTTTAAAATAAAAAACGCCAATCAAAATGAAGGGCGAAATATATAAATATAAGAATATATAGACATAGAATTGAGTTCTCTCATAGCCCGGATAACTCCAAGGGTTTTGCAGAGAAGTTGATAGTGCTTTCAGTATACTCGGTAGCGCAACTTTGAACAAGCGTGTCGGGAGGAATTGCGTATATATTTTTTTTCATGCAAATTTATCCTTTTATAGAGCCTTAAATTAGTTATAATCATACATGGATGTGATATACTTCGAACATGCAAGAAATAACCTTTGAACAAGAGAAGGAGCGGAGCCTTTTGGGGCACGCTTTTGTTATTGGTGTCGATGAGGCGGGGAGAGGACCGCTCGCCGGGCCGGTCGTAGCGGCAGCGGTGTGCTACAAGGATCCGAGCTTTCGGATTCCAGAGGGGCTGGGAAAAGAATTCGCGCTCATCCGTGATTCCAAAAAACTCTCCGAAAAACAGCGTGAAAAGATGTTTGATTTCATCCACGAACACTTTCACGTCGGCGTCGGCATCGTGAATGCGGAGACGATCGATCGGGTGAATATTCTGCAGGCGACGTTTCTGGCGATGAAAAGTGCCGTATCGCAACTTATGAAAAAGCTGCCGCGTGAAGCAGAGGAGCGGGGTCATTTGCTCATTGATGGTAATCAGTTGCTCCCGAGTTATTCTGCTTCGCAAGAAGCGATCATCTCAGGAGATAACATCGTGAAATCTATTGCCGCGGCATCTATCGTGGCCAAGGTCACGCGTGACCGCATGATGCTAGAGTATGACACCTTGTATCCCGGTTACGGTTTCACGGCGCATAAAGGCTACGGGACGCAGGTCCACATGGATGCTTTGCGGCATCTCGGGCCGTGTCCGATGCATCGGATGTCATTCAAGCCCGTGCTTTTGGCATTGCCAGAAAACGTCAATAAACGATTCGCCAATGTCTTGAAGCCGAAGAAGAGGTAAATATTTTTTTGTATCTGACAGCTAACAACCTCCCCGGAGGCCGTTCGTTCGCCCAGCGGCGAACTTCTCTTATGAACTTTTTTTGATCCGTCCCGCCATGGCGGGACGGCACCGTGCTCAAAAAAACTTCAACTCCTCCGGAAAGATTTTAGCTGCAGATACGCACTCCGCTAATACTGTGCTCGGGCATTTGGGGGAGTCTTGGCAGTACACCTTTGTAGAGGCGCGGTGCCTTGTCAAAAGTGAAAAGGGATGTTACAGTAAGAACGTTAATAATTTTTTACCGTTATGGCCAATCCCAAACAGAGACATACCCATCATCGCCGCGATCGCGCGCGTAAGCAATATGATGTCGAGCTGGTGAATACTCAGGAGTGCCCCAAGTGTCAGGCTCGCGTCCTTTCGCATCGTATTTGTCCGAAGTGCGGAACCTACAAAGGGAGAGAGATGGTTAATACCGCTCCAAAACTGAAATCTGAGAAAGTGAAAAAAGCTGCTTAAAACGTCAACACCTTTCCTCTTTTTCGATGGGAATGTGCGTGAGCTCCTAGAGGACTTCCAAACAAAAATGGCAAACCGGCACCTTCAAAGATCAGTAGCGATGCAATCCCTCTTCGAGTGGGATTTTCAAGGCAACCATGATGAAAAATCGCGGGATGTTTTGAGACGCAATATTTCTGAATTCGCGCCCGGTTTGGAAGATTCGATTTTTGCGGAACACCTGATGGAAGGCACACTTAAGGAACGCACTACCATCGACAAACTGATCGAGAAGTGCGCCCCGGAATGGCCGCTCGAACAGGTGACCGTCATTGATAGGAATATCCTGCGCCTCGGGATTTATGAGCTGATGTTCGGCAATTATGATGAAGTCCCTCCGAAAGTGGCGATCAACGAGGCTATAGAATTGGCCAAAACGTTCGGCAGTGATGCCAGCCCGCGGTTTGTCAACGGGGTGCTTGGAACGATTTATCGTGAGATGGGAGAACCGATGAAGGATGATATTTCCGAAAACCATAAGCGGAATCTTGCCGAGGCAGCAAAAAAAGAAACAACCAAGAAGCCACACGAAGTCGTTTCAAAAAAAGCAGCCGAATGAAGCGTTAGATGACGCTTTTTTTCTTAAGAATACACGCAAGCATATATACATGGCTATGGACACCAGGGTAGATCTCGAACAATTGAAGAAAAAACTGGTTATCGATATCCAGAATCCTGATCTGTTTCAGGAAGCTTTGACGCATCGTTCGTATCTCAACGAGCATAAGGGATACAAACATCCGCATAATGAGCGCCTGGAATTCTTGGGTGACGCGGTATTGGAGTTGGTGGTCACAAGATATCTCTTTGATAATTTCAAGAATCCGGAAGGTGAACTGACCAGTTTTCGTGCGGCGCTCGTTAATGGCGATATGTTGGGGAGGATCGGTCACGAGCTGGGTTTGCAGGATTTCCTTCTCATGAGTCGCGGCGAAACCAAGGATACCGGTCGCGCTCGGAGTTATCTGGTGGCGAACGCAATGGAATCCGTCATCGGCGCGTTGTATATGGATCAGGGGTATGACGCGGCCAAACAGTTTATCGAGAAATATATCATGGTGCACCTTGATGAGGTGCTCGCCCAGGGCCTCTACACCGATCCCAAAAGCCGTTTTCAGGAATTGGCTCAAGAAAAAACCGGCATCACGCCGGGTTACCGCGTGCTGAAAGAGTGGGGACCGGATCATGACCGTCATTTCGTCGCGGGCGTATTCCTCGCTGATGAATTGGTGGCAGAAGGCGAGGGCATTTCCAAACAAGATGCCCAGCGTGAGGCAGCCCGCCAAGGATTGATAACCAAAGGGTGGTAGTAGTCTTACAATGGCTTGTCGGAGCGGATAGTGTAGATAAGCTATTGCAATGAGTTTGTTTTCGTGTTATAATGGTGATTGCACATTTTAATCATTGTTTTTTTGACGAGGAGACAAAGATGAGGAAGCAACAGCTGTATCATGAACCACAAGTCGGCTCAGAGTTGGTGTATCCAGTAAAGGATGTGCCGACGTATGGAGGCAGTGGTATGGCCGGACAGCCTCCATTGCGCAGTCCTGTTCCGTCGATTGGGTCGGAACAGATTCACAGGGACGACAGCAACATGCTCTATGCCGTCGTTGTGTCGGAACCGCCAGACCCTTTCGCCCATGGCAAGGGTCAAGGGGACGACGATGAGCAGTAGACGAAGGAGTAGGTGGGCGGGTGACGTGCTGATTCTAACACGCCCCCGCTTTTTTTTTGGCTCAAAATAGGATATACTGGTGGGGAATGAGGCAGTATGTATAAGGTATTATGTATCAGGCAAGAGGTCTGAGCATTTTCTTTGTATTCATACATGATACATGATTCTTGATCCCTGATACTTTTGCAAAAATGTATTTAAAGAAACTCGAAATCAGCGGATTCAAGTCCTTCGCCAATAAGACGATATTGGATTTTTTTCCTGACTGCGATGTGGCTGGTAATAGTAAATGTGGTATTACGGCTATCGTGGGTCCCAATGGTTCCGGCAAGTCCAATGTCGCCGATGCCATTCGCTGGGCGATCGGCGAGCAATCACTGAAGAATTTGCGCGGGAAAAAATCCGAAGACGTCATTTTCGCGGGTACGGACAAGAAGGCGCGCTTGGGGACGGCCTCAGTGACTTTGTATTTTGATAATTCTGACAAGCGCATCCCGATCGAATTCGCGGAGGTATCCATCACACGCAAAATTTATCGGAGCGGGGAAAGCGAATACCTGATCAATGGCGCCCGGGTCCGTTTGCTCGACATCGTGGATCTTCTGGCCAAAGCGGGTATCGGCAAAGACAGCTACTGCGTCATCACGCAGGGCATGTCGGATGCCGTCCTGAACGCGACTCCGCTGGAACGGCGTGCCATCTTCGAGGATGCGGCCGGCGTCAAACAGTATCAGATCGAAAAGGAACGGGCGCTGCGGAAATTGGAGAGCACGCGGGAAAATCTGGTCCGGGTGGATAGCCTGCTTTTGGAAATCGAACCCCATTTGAAAAATTTGCGGCGTCAAGCAGAGAAGGCTTCGCAGGGCAAAGACATAGCGGGAAAATTACGTGACAAACAGCTCTTGCTGTATAGTTTTTTGTGGAGTAATTTTCAGGGAGAGCGAGGCACACTCGCAGGAGAACGTGACGGGGTGCAGAAACAGGTATTCGATTTGGAAGTGGAGACCAATACGTTGGCTCGCGAAGTCACGGAGGCATCGAAAGTGATGGAAGATCAGACCAGTGAAGACGCAACCGCGGACAAACTCAATGTTTTGCGCGATGAAGCCAATGGTTTGCTGCGCGATCGGAGCATCATTGATGGGAAAATCGAAATCGAGAAAGAGAAACAGAAAATCGAGGAAGTGATACGGGCGATTCCCGTGGATCTCAACTATGTCCAGAAAGCGCTCGAGGAAATCCGTACGCATCAGGGAGAGCTGATAGAACGCATTCAGAACGTGGAAAAGCTGGAAGACTTGCAAGATATTCGCGAGTTTGCTCAAGTCATCAAGCAAAAGCTGCACGATCTCCATCAGAAAGCCGGTGAGGGAAGCGTGAAAGAGAAAAAAATCATCACTCTGCCGGATGCGGAAAAAAAGGCCAGCGATGCCAGGCTGACTGACTTGCTGCAAGAAAAGGAAGAGTTCAATAAACGCCTGGAACTTCTGCATAAAGCTATCGCGGGAGCAGAACAGTCTTTGCGAGCGGTGCGTGAAAAAAGCCGTGCGGGTCGGGAAACGTTCTTCCTCAAAGAGAAGGAGTGGCGTGAGAAGGAATACAAGCTGACTCATTTGAAAGATCAATTAAACGAAGTGAAAGTGCGGTTGGCGCGCGTCGAAGTGCGTGAAGAAGATTTGATCAGTCTCGTGAAAGGGGAGCTGGCTATGAACGTGGAAGATCTCCGATACGATGGTACTTTCGTAGAGCGCGAAAGGCTGGAGCGTGAAATTTCCCGTTTCAAAATAGAAGTAGAACATATCGGGACGATTGATTCGCTTGTCGTGGAGGAATACCAGGAGACGGAAAAGCGTTTCGAATTCCTGACTCGCGAGTCGATTGATCTCAAGCAGGCGACGGAATCGCTCCGGACGGTCATCAAGGAGATGGAACAAAAGATCGATAAGGAGTTCCATGATGCCTTCAAGGAAATCAAGCAGAAGTTCGAGGCGTATTTCAAGATCATTTTCGGCGGAGGCAAGGCGGAGATTGCAATGGTGAAGATCCGCGCGCGCCGGCGCGGTGGCGAGGAAGAGTCTGCGGAAGGAACGGCTGAAGAAGAGCCGGCGGAAGAAGAAAATGAAGAAACCGGCATAGAAATCTTCGCTTGTCCTCCGGGGAAAAAAATCACGCATCTCTCGATGCTTTCCGGAGGGGAACGATCGCTCACGTCGCTCGCGCTGCTCTTCGCTATCATCTCCCATAATCCGCCACCCTTCGCGGTACTCGATGAAGTGGAAGCCGCGCTGGATGAGGCGAATTCTCGGCGTTTCAGCTCTATGCTCCGTGAGCTGTCTGCACACACGCAGTTTGTCGCCATTACGCATAATCGCGAGACGATGGCTCAGGCCGGGCTCCTCTATGGCGTCACAATGGGCGCGGACGGAGTTTCTCAACTGCTTTCTATCCGCTTGGATCAAGTCGGGGAAGGCGGAAAACTGAAGGCACATAATCCTTGACGCCCTGGGAAAAATGCGTTAGAGTAAAGCCCAGGTATATCTAAAACTTTTATTTACATTATGTTAGCAATACGTTTCAACCGAACAGGCAAGAGGAATCAGGCACATTTTCGTGTCGTGCTTCAGGAACATACCAAGGCTCCGGGCAAGCGCCATATAGAGATTTTGGGAAGCTATGATCCTCACAAGAAGACGACTATTCTGAAAAAAGAGAGAATCCTGTATTGGATCGGGCAGGGAGCCCAGGTGTCTCCGGTTGTTTCCAATCTGCTCGTTCGTGAAGGCGTCATCGAAGCGAAGAAGATTGCCAAGAGAATGCCGCGTCCTGTCGTGAAAGAGTCGATTGTCGAAGAAACACCCGCGGCTGCCGCTCCCGAGGCTTCTGTGGATGAAGCTGCTCCTGAGGCACCCGTGACGGAAGCTGTTGTCGCGGAAACTCCTGTGGAAGTCCCCACAGAAGCAGTAGCTGAGATAGTGACTGAAACCAAAGAAGAGACTCCATTGGCAGCAGAGAAAGCCGAAGCTCCGGTTGAGGCGGAAACGAAAGCATAAAGAGAGGGTGTGGCATTGACAAATCGAGGCTTTTCCCGTACCATAGGAATACAATTGAATATCCGTAGACCTGAGGCTCCGCCACCCGGTGGACAAGTCCTCACGAGGAACAATTCTCGGCGATATTTTAAAAGATAGCGTCGGGAATAACTGAAAGCAATTTCTTAAGTCTGCGGCCATAAACCGCAGATTTTTTATTCGCCATTATCACATTATGCAAACGAAAGAACAAAAGCAGACGCTGGTCGCAGAAGTGACGGAGAAAATCAAGGCTTCCAAGGCTTTGGTATTCGCAAACTTCAAGGGCGTGTCGGTGAAGAATGTCTCTCTTGTCCGCAGAGAACTGATGCAGAGCGGTTCTGGTTGGCAGGTACTCAAAAAAACGCTGCTCAATATCGCTCTGAAAGATGCGGGCGTGATCGTTGACGTGAGGAAGCTTGACGGGCAGATCGGCGTAGCGTTCTCGTATGATGAGGTCACTGCCGCCAAGGTACTGGCCGCATTCGCCAAGGCCAATAGAGACGTGCCGTTCACTATCGAAGGAGGATCGCTCGGCGTCAAAGAGCTGACGATCGATGAAGTGAAGGCTCTCGCCAAATTGCCGAATCGAGACGAGCTCCGCGCGCAACTTGTGGGAACACTGCAGGCTCCGATTTCCAGTTTCGTTCGGGTGTTGAACGGCAATTTGAGCGGTTTGGTTCAGGTGCTGAAGGCCATCGAAGAAAAGAAAGCCTAATTTTCATTTATCAATTCAGTAGGTAATTTAAATAATTGAGTATAACTCTATGTCAGAAGAAAAGAAGGAAGTCGTTGTGCCGGAGAAATTCGCAAAACTCGTGGCTGAAATCGAGAAGATGAGCGTGCTGGATCTTTCCGAGCTGGTGAAGGTGCTCGAAGACAGGTTCGGTGTCTCCGCCGCCGCTCCGATGATGATGGGCGCAGCGCCTGCCGCCGCCGCGGAAGCTGTCGAAGAGAAGACGGAATTCGACGTCGAACTGACCGCCGCCGGCGCTCAGAAGATCAATGCCATCAAGGCGGTGCGCGAAATCACCGGATTAGGACTGAAAGAAGCCAAGGATCTGGTAGACGCCGCTCCGAAGGTCATCAAGGAAAAAGTGTCCAAGGCTGATGCCGAGAACTTCAAGAAGAAGCTTGAAGAGGCTGGCGCAACCGTGACTTTGAAATAATCCTGTTTCTTCCGAAACATGTTCCCGCCCCCGAAAAGAGGGCGGGTTTTCTTTTCTTCCCGTTTCTGGGGAAATAACGTATACTATGCCTTGAGAGCCTTTTTGGCACAGTCTAAACAATCAAGAGAAAATATGTATGGAATTTTTTGGTCTTGACCTAGTGGCGGTGATAAAAGCGATCGGGTATTCCGGGCTGTTCGCGGTGGTGTTCGCGGAAACGGGGTTATTTCTGGGATTTTTTTTACCAGGGGATAGTTTGCTCTTCGTGGCGGGAATGTTGGCGGGCCAGCAATTTTTTTCGCTTCCGGTTCTTATTGTCGGGTTATTTGTTTCCGCTGTTTTGGGCAACGTGCTCGGCTATGAATTCGGCCGCCGTATCGGGCCGAAATTGTTCAGCCGGGAAGATTCTTTGATTTTCAAGAAAGCGCATGCGATCAAAGCGCAGGGTTTTTATGATAAACACGGACCCAAGATGATCTTGCTGGCGCGTTTTATGCCGATCGTCAGGACATTCGCGCCGATCGTAGCCGGTGTCGCCAAGATGCATTATCGGACGTTCTTTATCTACAATCTCATCGGTGCTCTGCTCTGGACCATCGGGTTGGTGATTTTGGGTTACTCTTTGGGCAGCGTCATGGACGTCGATAAATACCTGTTGCCGATCATCTTGTTGATAGTGTTCCTGTCTTTCTTGCCTGGGATTATCGCCTATGTGCGGGAAAAACGAAGCGCATAGCAGTATTTCTCCCGCGGCCAGTGCGAGCACCAACTCCATTGAGACATGAAAAATCCCCTATGCAGGGGATTTTTTGGTGAGAGTCTTGAGGGTTTTGTTTTCTCACCACATCCATCTCGTAAGAACGAGAAAAGAGAGAATGGCAAGTAGGCTGAAGCTTCCGATAAAGAAACGTCGTCCGCGAGCTTTGAGCGCGACGTCCATAGAGATTTCTTTGGTAGATATTCCGCAATCTCGGAAGATGCGCACAGATTCATGGAGCCGCACGATCACGACCCAGGTGATGAACAGCGTCGTAAGCAGGCTTGCTCCGGGCAGCCAGGGGGCTATCAGCTCTTTCGATGGCAGCGCGCCATCCGTGAGCCATCTCACCCAGCCGTTCCATTTCAGGGCGTATACATGGACGAGCGTGAAGGCGACGACGAGGCGCAGCCCAAAGCGTTGCAAAAACCACCAGCGGCTCGCGCCTATGAGTCCGATAGCTTTTTTGAAAGAGATGATGAAGAGGAAAAAAAGGAGCAAGGCGCCCATGAGGCCGGCGAAAAATTCAAGCGAGGCGAAGTCGATATACGCGTTGGGATAGTTTTGCGGAAGAGAGAAATATGAGATGGCGCCGTGAGCCAGCGCCATGAACGCTCCAACGATGCCGATTTCTTTGCGGTAGCCGAGCCAGGTATCGAAACGATCGAAATAACGCACGATCGGCCCGAGGAGAAACGAGAAGGCCAGAACCGCCATACCTGCGTTCGCGATGACTTTGTTGGGGACGTAGAGAGGGTCTACGCCGAGAGGGGCATCGAACATGAAGCCGCGGCGGAGAAAGAGATAAAAGCCGAGCAGGACGGTGAGTAAGGCTGCCGTAAGAATCGCGACGACGTAATCGCGGAGGCTGGATGGCTTATGCATGATGTTTCATAGTGAATTATGTCTCCAGTATACACAATTTCCTGTTGACTTGACAGTGAAATTATGGGAATATTCCATGATCTCAATAATGGCATGGTTTATGCGGTATGATGTGGTGGTAATTGGTGGAGGGCCGGCCGGGATGATGGCGGCAGGGCGTGCGGCACAGTGCGGCGTTCGTGTGGCGCTGCTCGAAAAGAATGATTCTCTCGGTCAGAAACTTCTGATTACCGGCGGCGGCCGTTGCAATGTGACCAACGCGGAGTTCGATCCCAATGTATTTTTGGGAAAATTCAGAGAAGCCGCAAAGTTTTTGTTTTCGCCTTTTTCCCGGTTCGGAGTACAAGATACCCTGGATTTTTTTCATGAGCGCGGTATGCAGACGAAAATCGAAGCGGAGCGGCGTGTCTTTCCGGTGACGGATACGGCGCAGTCCGTCTGGGATGTTCTGGCGGAATATATGCGGCAAGGCAACGTGACGGTACTTACCGGCGCGGCCGTAGCGGGACTAGAGGTCACGGATGGCGCCCTCAGCGGTGTCCGACTGCAGAATGGGGAATGTATCCAGGCGCGGGCGTATATTCTCGCGACGGGCGGGAAATCGCGTCCCAAGACCGGATCGACCGGCGACGGTTTCTTGTGGCTGAAAAAAATCGGTCACACTATCATCGAACCGCAGGCGGTGCTCGTGCCAGTCGCCATACGCGAAAAATGGGTGCCTACCTTGTCAGGCGTCAGTCTCTCCGATGCGAAGCTGACGCTTTTCCAAAATGATCAGGCAGGGGTAAGCAAAAAGATATGCTCATCCAAGAGGGGGAAGATACTCTTCACGCACTTCGGACTGAGCGGACCGCTGGTACTCAATATGAGCCGGGATATCGGCGAATCTCTCAAGTATGGGGAGGTGATTCTTTCGCTTGATCTGCTGCCGGAGACGGATCTGGGGACGCTGGATAAGACAATTCAAGCAACGTTCGACCAGAATAAGAACAAGAAAATCAAGAATAGCCTCAGCGGCTTGGTTTCGCCAGCATTCATTTCAGCGCTTCTGCGGCTCGCGAGGTTGGATCCGGAGAAAGCGGTCAACATCGTCAGTCGGGAAGAGCGCCTGTTCCTCGGGCATGCGATCAAAGACATGCGCATGACGGTAAGCGGTCTGCTGGGGGCAGACAAGGCCATCGTGACGAGCGGCGGAGTGGCTCTGCCGGAAGTAGATTTCAAAACGATGCGGTCACGCCTCTGCCCGAACTTGTATTTCGTTGGTGATATCCTGAACATCGATCGTCCTTCCGGCGGCTTCAGTCTCCAGCTGTGCTGGACGACCGGGCAGGCGGCCGGGACGGCTGCGGCAGAGCAGAAAATGTAAAAGGGGGTTTATGTTGTTCCAGTGTGCTTTCGCGAGGGGTTAAGCAATCTTTTTTACCGGCTCATTTTGAATCCCAGCCAGATGCCGAGCAGCCCGCCGAGAGCCGTAAAAATGATGGAGGAAAACGATAGGGCGCTCTCTCCCCACGCAAGCGGCACCAGGCCGCCGAGTGTCGACCCGATCAGCAGAAACATTCAGATCATTTTTTTCTCCATAGTGATGCTTTGGTTTTTCAACGTGCGGTCCTGTAACTGTCATCCACTCCGTGTTTCGAGAGCACGATCTGCCAGAGCTGGTTGTCGCGGGCACGAAAGGAGGCCGCGCTGACGAGGAGATAATAATTCCACATGCGGAAGAAGCGCTCGCTGTACTGCTGCTTGAGTTCCGGCCAGCGTGTATTGAAATTGTGATGCCAGGCCATGAGCGTTTTGTCATAGTCCGGTCCAAAATTGTGCCAGTCTTCCATCACGAACAGACCCTCTATGGCTTTCCCGATCTGTCTGATCGAGGGCAAGAGTCCATTCGGAAATATGTACTTGTCTATCCATGGATCGGTGTGTGTGGCCGATGTATTGCCGCCTATCGTATGGAGGAGAAACAATCCGCCGTCTTTCAGGTGTCTGGAGGCGACCTCCATATAGGTGCGATAATTTTTGTAACCGACATGCTCGAACATCCCGACAGAAACTATATGGTCGAATTCTCCCTCGATGTTTCTATAATCCTGCAGGATAATCTCGATCGGCAGGCCAGCGCACAATGTCCGAGCGAGAGCAGCCTGTTCTCGAGAAATGGTCACCCCCGTCACTGCTACTCCGTATTTCTCAGCCGCGTATTTGGCGAAACTTCCCCAGCCGCAGCCGATGTCGAGAATCTTCTGTCCTGGCTGGAGCTTCAGTTTTCGGCAAATGAGATCGAGCTTGCGCTCCTGCGCTGCTTCGAGTCCGCCAGCCGGCGGATGGCCGCTCCAGTAGCCGCACGTATAGGTGAGGCATTTACCGAGCATCGTCCTATACAGGTCATTCCCGATATCATAATGCCGCTTGCCCACTTCGAAGGCTCTTTTCAGTGTTTGTCTGTTGGAGAGAACACTGGCGATGCTGTGCAAGGCTTTTTTCGTCTGACTGACCTCCCGATCCAGCCGCATGCGCAATATTCTCGCGAAAAATTCATCCAACTGTTTCGCATCCCACCAGCCGTCCATATAGGCTTCGCCCAATCCGAGCGACCCTTGCGTGAGCACTCTGCGATACAGCCGCTCGTCATGAACGGCGATATCCCATGGCCGGTCGCCGTTGATTTGGATATCAGCCCGAGCCAGAATCTGTCGCGATTTTTCCTTGAGAGAGGAAAACATATTTTTGATCATTACGTGATTGGAGTGATGGGGATGGTTAAGAGCCTAAAAGATACTTCAGCAGAGCCATGCGGATGAGCAGTCCGTAGCGGGTCTGCTGGAAATACAAAGCCTTGGGCGAAGCGTCGACTTCCGGCAGGATTTCATCGATACGTGGCAGGGGATGCATGATGATGGATTTGGTTTTCATCTGTTTCACGAGATGGTTGTCGATCTGGTAGCAGCCTTTGTATTTTTTGTATTCTTTGTCGTTTTTGAAACGTTCTTTCTGGATTCTGGTCTGATACAGAACATCTACCTGCGGAACGACCGCATGCAAGTCTTCGGTTTCCGTATACTCGACGGCATGTTTTTCGAGGTAACTCTTAATATCTTCTCCGACCCGGAGGGCTTTCGGGGAAACGAAATATATCTTCACGCCTTTGTATTTTCCCAAAAGATACGAGAGGGAGCGGATGGTGCGCCCGTGCAACAGATCGCCGACAAACGCGATGTTGAGATTGTTGATTTTCCCCAGCTCTTTTTTTATCGTATAGAGATCAAGCAGAGCTTGGGTGGGATGTTGTCCGGAACCGTCGCCGGCATTGATCACGGGTACTTCGGAGACGAGCGAGGCTCGTTGCGCGGCACCCTCTTCATCATGACGGAGGACGATCACGTCGACGTAGCTGTTGACCACGCGGATCGAATCTTCGAGGGTTTCTCCTTTCGAAACGGAAGAAAACTCCTTGGCATTTTCCGTGGTGATGACATTCCCGCCGAGTCGGAGCATTGCCGCTTCGAAAGAAAACCGAGTCCGGGTGCTCGGTTCGTAGAAGAGCGTCGCCATGATCTTGCCCTTCAAGGAGTGATCCTTCTTCTTTTCCAGGGTGTCCGCGAGAGAGAAGATGGTATTAATTATTTTCTGATCAAATTGCTGTGACGCGATGACGTGCTTCATATGTTTGTTGTTGGATTAATATGTTGTTTTTATGATTGGAAAGGATGCAGTGGGAATATATTCAGTTTTGAGTATCGATTACTGCGATGGATCTTTTGATGGCCACAAAACCATATCCCCAGAGGAAGGGGAGCCAGAGAGGCATCAGGCCAAAGAGACCGTTTCTATTGAAGGTTTCTACTCCGGTGCTGATGAAAAGGTATTCAGATACTATCATGATGCAGAATCCAACAATGAGAACCAAAACATCATTTCGATATCTTTTGAAAACAAGCGAGGCAATAATAATTCCTAAATCAGCGAATGTTAATAGATAATCATTTTGAATAATCGGAATAAGACCGATCATGATGAGAACGGGCGTTGCATTGAGGAGTATAGAAGATACTTTTTTCATAATATGCTGGGGAGGTAGGGATCGAACCTACGAATGGAGGCTTCAAAGGCCCCTGCCTTACCACTTGGCTACTCCCCATTAAAAAGCTTGTAGCTTCATGAGCTGCCCAGCTTGTTAACTTTTCTCAATTCAAAAATCTTCAATCCTCAATCATGTATCTTGCATCACTTATCAGGCTTCACTTGCCAACTTGCCGCCGAGCATTTCCAGTGCTTGGCTGACGAGAGGACTTATGATAGCTTCTCTCGCTTCCTTAGTAGGCTCAGAAGCAGCGTTTTCCAGGACGATCCGGATCCTCATTTTTGACTTCAGAATCGTATCAAAGGCGGTGGCGAGTGTCAATTGATTGGCTTTTTCGTCGAGGCGTTCTTTGTGGAAGGGATATTTGACGGCGATGGTGATGATCCGGTCGTTGACTTCGATTGGGCGGGCAGTGGTGAGGGCCAGGGTGAGAGAAGCGTTCAGGTGTTTAGCCGTATTCAAGATGCTCTGCCAGTGGAGACGGACAGTTTCGAGATCGATAACAGCCACGCCCTCTTCATTGGCCGCGGGAGCTTTTGCTTCTTGTGAAATCTGTTGGCTATTATCTGTTAGTTGTTTATTGTTTATTGTTGTTGCTGTTTTTGTAGAGTCTTTTTTTGGTGTTTCTCTTTCCGTTGCAAGGGGTGTCGGAGATGGTGCGGAAGTGATGGATTCGCTCGGGAGAGTTGGGGGAGCGGCTGGCGCGGATGATATCCGCGGTGGTTGCGCTGGCGCTGTCGGCGGAATATTGGCGTTCTCTGGCGAGAGGATTTTCACGATGGCGATCTGTAGGGGGAGTTCCGGGATAACGGAAACCTTGCTGGCTGTCTGAGCTACCTGGAAGTACTCGAGCATTCTGACCGTATCGGTCGGAGAAAATATTTTTGCCAGTCCAACGAGGGCGTTCTTCTGTTCGGGCGTGAGCGAATCCAGTTCTCCCGGACCGTTTATGGGATCGGCGGAGACGAGTAGGAGATCACGCAAGTAATGGAGCAGTGTGCCGGAAAAGATCGACAGATCCGCTCCGTCTCGGGAAAGCGAGCTTACGAAATGGAGGCTCGGGTACAGCTCATGATTTCCGATGAGCCGGAGGAGGGCGACGATATTTTCCTTTTTGGTCGTACCGAGTACCTCGATGACTTTGTCTTCGGTGATCGGGGACGCTTCGAGGGAAATGATCTGCATCAAAAGCGATTCGGCATCGCGCATTCCGCCTTCGGCTGTCAGCGCGATCATTTCCAGGGCGCCGGCATCGATTTTCAATTTTTCCTGCTTGGCTATTTTTTCCAGTTTCCCCACGATGCTTTGCACCGGAAAACGGGAAAGGTCAAAACGCTGGCAACGCGAGATGATCGTATCGGGCACTTTGTGGAGCGCCGTGGTCGCCAGGATGAAGATGACGTGGGCCGGCGGTTCCTCAAGCGTTTTGAGGAGCGCGTTGAAAGCGCCGGTGGAGAGCATATGCACTTCATCGATGATATACACCTTGTGGGAGCCGAGCGTCGGGGGCAGATTGACCGTCTCGCGCAGTTCGCGGATGTTGTCGACGCCGGTATGCGAAGCGGCATCGATTTCTATCACGTCGAAACTGCGACCTTCGGCCATGAGGAGACAATGCCGGCATTTGTTACAGGGTTCCGCGCCATTCCTGTCGGAGCAATTGACGGCTTTGGCAAAAAGACGGGCCAGAGTGGTCTTGCCGGTACCGCGCGGGCCGGTCAGGAGATAGGCTTGGCCGACGCGTCCCAGTCTCAGGGCGTTGGTGAGGGTGGTGACGACATGTTTTTGACCGACGACATCTGCAAAGGTTTGTGGGCGGTATTTTCTGTAGAGCGTAGTTGACATAGTCCGGAAAATTTTCATTATCAATTTCTACTTTCTCAAGAAAAACCTGATTTCTCAATTTCGGGATGAGATATGAGGTATCAGAGAGTGGCATTCGTTGTCAGTATACCTCTTCTGGGGCAATAAAAAAAGCTCCCTGTATACGGGGCTTTTTGCGTCAGCAGACAGACTATTGCTTGGCAGTATTGAAGACGAAAAATTTGTAACCGATGAAGTTCCAAATGAGGGAAAATCCGGTCGCCATCAGTTTGGCGATGTTGGCCCACAGGACAGCGCTCAAACCGAAGAGCGCCGGGATATAGGTAGTGATGCCGGTCAGGATAAGTCCGTTGATGACAAGGCCGATGATGCTGATGATGAAAAACTCTGAAAATTTTATCGGTTCTTGTTCTGTTTTTGTCTTGTCTTGGAATGTCCAGCGTTTGTTCATGAAATAGCTGTTGATGACAGCGACAGAAAAAGAAATGCTGTTGAGCACGAATAATTCCAAGCTGTTCGTGATGCCCGTGACATAGATCAGGGAATTTAAGATAGCGAAATCAATGCCCGTATTGATACCGCCAACGATGATGAATTTGGAAAACTGTCTGACGAGTTTCATGAGAGGACTTCGATTCACAGCTGCTGGCGCAAAAGGAACGCCCTGCATCGCTTCAGTATTCATGATGATGTTGCGTGAAGTGTAAATTATGCTTTATTGTGCTTGTTTGATTTCTTTTTCGATTTCTTCCATATCGCGCACCCAGGAATCGAGCATATGCGTATCGCCACGCACGGCCGAATCACCGGGCTTGATGGGTGAAGTGTCGGCAGGCTGTGCGTCTTTGAGATCCTTTTTCCAATGATTGATACTCTCGTTTTCTTCGGTGGCTTTGGAAAGGGCTGCTTGCCAATCCTCGCGGGCTCCCTTTTGAATGACATTTTCGATAGCGGCCCACGTAGCTCCGGGATCATGGGGGGTGACAATAGCCACTTCGTCTCCGGGTGCCGTTTTGAAATAGGTGATCGAAGCCAAAAGGACCCGGTACGGTTTGCCGTCAGCCAGGACATAGTAGTTGCCGCTTTCGTCTTGCGTGACGACCGCGATGGCATGGCGTCGATCGATCGGACCGATTTGTTTGTACAAAAAAGCCCCATTGTCAGTGATGGTGAGTTTCAGCATATCGCCTTCGACGAGCTTGGATTTCGAAGCGTAGTTGGCCGGTACCGGATATTGTTTGCCATCTGTGCCGAGCATAATCTGTCCATCGAATGTTCCTTCGATGACCGTACCTTCTACCGTATCCAAATCCACCTTGCGCGGACGGCCGGACTTCTTTTTTCCTTCGAGCTGAAGCAGCATCGCCTTTGCGCCCTGGATAGTCTTCTCGGCGCTCATTACCATATCGCGCAGAGCTTGGATTTTCATCGCCTGCTCTTCGGCATTATGCAGCTCCGGATCAGTGTGGGTATTATTATTTGGTGTCATAATTTTGTTTTTTCTAGACATTCCAACAGAGCAAAAATCCCCATCGAAACCCCGATCTTTTTTTGTTTGTCTTACGTTGTTATTATAAATGTTTTTTGCAATACGCGCAAATATATGTATATCCTGCTTTCTTTACAATGTTATTACGACTTCGGTTACATCTGAGACGCGCAGAGGCAACATGATCGCGGTGATAGCAGCCAGGCTTTGGCCTCGTGACCGATTGAAGAATGCCTTGCTTCTTGCAAAAGATACCCGGGGTGGCCGCCTATCGATTTACGAGGGGAAAAGAGGCACCATGCTGCCGGGCGGGTCATGGGGTTGACAAAAAGTAAGAATGTGCGTTAATATTAATCGATTCAACAGGAGATCAATTAAAGAAGAATATTTATGGTACAGAGCGACAAAAATCTGTTCAAGACCGATACGGTAAAAAGCAAGCCAGGTTTGTTTTTCGCGCCCGCGTTGGAGCAGTTCCTGCTGCGTTTGCCGGTACGCTCTCGCGATATCGTGGCGGCTCGTTTCGGCATATCGGATGCACGTCCGAAGACATTGGAAGAAATCGGGCGGACTCACCAGGTCACTCGTGAACGTGTCCGTCAGATCATTATCGGTGCTTTAGGATTTCTTTCACAGGAACACAAACACCCCTTGTTCGTGCAAGTGGCTACGCGTATTCTCGCGGCGCTCGAAGAAAAGAATGGTGTTGCGAGAACCGACGCATTGCTCGATATGCTGGCTTCCTCAGGAGGAAAGGAAAGAGGGGCTTTGCTCGCCTTTATCGAATGCTTGGCTCCTATCGAGGAAAAAAAGGCCACGAAGGAATATGAGAAGATGTATGTATCGCAGAGCTTCTCGCTTTCGGAATGGAAAAAAGTGAAAGATGCGGCCAAGGTCATTTTAGAAGAAGCGAATCAGGCATTGGTCGCGGATGATTTGTATGCTCGTTTTAAGGAGAAAAACAGTACGGTGAGCAAGCAAGCGCTTTTTGATTATTTGGCTGTGGCCAAAGATGTGCGGCAGAATGTTTTTGGCAAATGGGGGTTGGTAGAATGGAGCGATATCAAACCGCGCGGTACGCGCGAGAAAGCGTACCTGGTTCTCAAAACGACTGGCAAGCCGCTGCATTTTCGAGAGATCGCCTCGTTGATCGATAGTTATGGACTCAAAAGCAGCAAGAAGAGCCATAGTCATCCGCAGACAGTGCATAATGAACTGATCAAGGACAAACGTTTCATACTGATCGGTCGCGGCACGTATGCGCTTTCCGAATGGGGATACAAAAAAGGCACCGTCAAGGAAGTCCTGGAAGAAATTCTCCGTAAGTCCGCTGTCCCGCTTTCTCGCGAGGAAGTGCTCGCGCAAATTCTCAAAGTACGCCAAGTCAAGAAATCAACAGTTGTTATCAATCTGAATACCTTTTTCCAGCGTGTCGGCAAGAACGCGTACAGTACCAAAAAGTAAATGATCATCATGTTTTTTCCGTCATCAGAGAAAACATGCTAAACTGGTAGGGTGAATTATTCTTTCAGGGGCTTTCGGCTTACATTTGTAAATAATAAGATATCCGCAAGGGATGTCTGATGGGGTCAACGAACCTCAACGAACATGGGCATTCTCTTTTCCAGCTTTGCAAGCATATTCTCGCTGATGCGCGATTCTTTTTCTGTCGTGTTTGATGTTTGGTTTATCATTTTTCCGCCGCTCCTCTTCTTTCTTTTCAAGATCCTTTGGATCCTGTACGTGCAAGGGAGGTATGCTTCGAATCTCAAGTGGGTGCTGCTCGAGATTATTCCACCGCGAGATGTGGAGAAAAGCCCGATGTTGATGGAGTTCATCTTTAATGGATTCTCCGGTGTCACCAAATCGTCTAATACGGCTGAGCAGTACATTTTGGGCGAATTTCCGGACTCTTTTTCTTTTGAGATCGCGAGTATCGATGGTCAGGTGCATATGTATGTCCGTACTCGTGAGGGGTATCGCTCCCTCGTTGAGGGACATTTTTACGCTCAATATCCGGATATCGAAATCGTCGAGGTGCCAGACTATATTTATAATGTGCCGCACACGCTGCCTAATAAGGATTGGGAGCTGTGGGGAGCTGATTTTGAGCTGCTCAAAGACGATCTGTATCCTATCAGAACCTATAAATATTTTGAGGAAAGTGTCACTGGGAAAATGATCGATCCTTTGGCGGGACTGATAGAAACGATGGGTCAATCAAGTCCTGGAACGCATCTGTGGCTCCAGTTTATCGTTACGCCGGAGAAGGAAAGCTGGTATGAGACAGGGAGACACACCGTTGATGAATTTCTGGGGAGGGCTGAAGAACACAAGAGTCTTTGGGGCGGACTCTTTTTCGATATCCGGGATGTCTTCTCCAACCTGATAGGAGGACTGATGGGAAAGGAAGTCGCCTTCGCATCCAAGGAGGGGAAAGAAGAAAAGGATGAGGCACCGGTAGAGTTCCGCCTTACCCCTGGCGAAAAAGAAATTCTCAAAGCCCTCGAATCAAATTTGGGCAAGTATATGTACAAGGTGCGCATGCGCTATCTGTACATAGCTCGCAAGCCGGTTTTTAGCAAGCTCTACGGCGTGTCGGCTTTTGTCGGCGGGTTGAAACAATTCACCGATCACAACATGAACAGTTTCAGGCCCAGCGATAGTTCCAAGACCGATGCGAAATATCTTTTTGCGAAGGAGCGTATGCGGTTTCGTCAGAGACGCCTTTTCCGTCGTTATATGGCACGTGACTCTGACCCTCAGGCCACGCGCTTCTATTTAAGTTCGGAAGAGCTGGCAACCGTTTTCCATATCCCAGATATGTCTGTTACCGGTCCGGCGTTGACGCGTACCGCCTCAAAACGCGGTGGGGCGCCGGCCAATCTGCCGATTCAAGAATAAAACAACCTTATGGCACATCACGATCAACATGATATCACTTTTTTCGCCAAGACGAACTTCCGTAATAAGGAAAGGGTGTTCGGCATCAAGACGGACGATCGGCGTCGGCATATGTACGTCATCGGGAAGACGGGTATGGGCAAGACGAATCTGCTGGAGAATCTGGCGATACAGGATATTCAGAAGGGGCATGGCATCGCGTTTATCGATCCTCACGGCGATACGGCGGAAAAATTGATCAAAGCCATTCCTTCCAATCGCATCAATGACGTCATTTATCTGAATCCGTCTGATCAGGAGTTTCCAATCGCGTTCAATGTGATGGAAAAAGTCGATCCGGAATACCGGCATCTGGTTGCCTCTGGCCTGGTCGGCGTCTTCAAGAAAATTTGGGCGGATTCCTGGGGGCCGCGTCTCGAATATATTTTGCGTAATGCTATTCTGGCCTTGCTGGAATATCCGGGGAGTACGCTTCTCGGCGTCACGCGCATTCTGGTCGACAAATCCTATCGTGCTCGCGTGGTAGAGAAGATCACCGACCCGGTGGTACGCAGCTTTTGGGTAGACGAATTTTCGCAGTGGAACGATCGCGTGTTGCAGGAAGTGATTTCACCGATTCAGAACAAAGTCGGGCAGTTTCTTTCCAGTTCCCTGATCAGAAACATCGTGGGTCAAACAGTCTCGTCATTCAATATCCGTGAAGCGATGGATAGCCAGAAGATTCTTATTATCAATCTTTCCAAGGGACGGATCGGTGAGGATAACGGAGCGCTCCTCGGAGCGATGATGATCACCAAGATCCAGTTGGCCGCGATGGGACGCGTGGATATTCCCGAAGAAGATCGCAAGGACTTCTATCTGTATGTCGATGAATTTCAGAATTTCGCGACAGAATCATTTGCGAATATTCTTTCCGAAGCGCGCAAATACCACCTCAATCTCATTCTTGCCAATCAGTACGTGACGCAGATCGATGAGACGGTACGGGATGCTATCTTCGGCAACGCCGGCTCCCTCATTTCTTTTCGTGTCGGCGCGATGGATGCGGAATTCTTGGAGAAAGAATTCGAACCGGTCTTCATGATGAACGATATCATCAATCTGCCGAAATATCAGATTTATCTGAAATTGATGATCGATGGTATCGCCGGGGATGCGTTTTCTGCGACGACGCTGCCGCCGATCAAACTTGAAGACGCCGGCAATGAGGCGAAAATCATCCAAAGTTCACGAGAACGGTATTCTTCAGGGAGAGCGGAAGTGGAAGACAAGATTCGCCGTTGGAGCGGAATGCTGACAGCGGAAGAGCGGCAGGCGATTGTTGATGAGCAGAAAACCGTCCCTCGTTCAGTTTCGGCGGCAGTGTCGGCACCAGCGCCAGCAGCGAAACAGCCGCCAAAAGATACTCCGTACCATGAGAAAAGTAAAAGCGTGCCAACGAATATCCGTACCGTGCGCCCGCAGACGCCGCCAGCCTCGGACAAGCTGTCGGCAAAAAATACGGAAGAACCGCTGAAACAGGATGATTTCAAACCGGCGCTCGCTCCCAAACGGGCACCCTTTGCTTCTTTGGCTGACTTGGAACCTCAAGCCGTATCACTCGTAGGAGCATCGGTGGAGATCCCTCGACCAGTGACGGTATCCTCAGAACAAGATGTCGTTTCAGCGGCGTCAGAAATGCCGGTCATACCGGAAAAGAAATTGTATCCGGCGCACTGCGCGAGTTGCGGGGCGGACATCGAAGTGCCATTCGTGCCGGACGGCAAACGCCCGACTTTCTGCAAGGATTGTTTGCGGGATTACCAGCGCTCGGTTGCCAAAGCGCGCAACGAGATAGGAACGAAGGGGAGTCCTCTCGAAACGGTACCTGCCACTCCTCCACCTACGCCGCACGCGCGCGTGGCACATCTCAAAACCTATACCTCCAGTGAGGCGCCGATGTCGCTTGCTCAGATGGGGCATATCGGACCGAAGAAATTCAAATCGCTCCATCATCGTCCAGCTGTCAATCTGAGCGAGGTACGCGCTCTCATAGATGCCAGGAGAAAAGCGGAAGAATAATCACCTTGTTTCAAGGGGATATTTTTGGTATCATAAAAAAATGAACTGAGATATATATGAGTTTTCATAAATGGCATAAGCGTGCCTACAAAATCTGGGTGGTGGTGTCGATTCTCGTAGTCATATCTATGGTAGGGTTTCTTGTGGCGCCTTTTTTTCTTTCTTAACCTATGGCGGCGAAACAGAGATGGTGGATAAAGATAGTGATCGGCGCAGTGGTTATTTTGAGTGGTTGGGGCCTTTTCGTCTCTTTGAAGCAAGTGGAGAGGAGTCGCCGTATTCAGGAAGATATCTCCTCTCTGGAGGCTGAAGGTGCCAAGATACAGCGTGAAAATGAGACCCTTGCCCAGAGAATCAGTTATTTTGCTACGGATGATTATCGTGAACGCATAGCCAAGAGTCAGCTCGATTTGAAAAAAGCAGACGAAACAGTCGTGGAAATCAAGCTCCAGCCGGACGACACCACGGGAGGGAAGATCGCTTCAGAAAAGATGCGGCAGGTATCGGAGAGTGATGGAAGCGAGAATATGCCAAATTATAAAAAGTGGTGGAGAATATTTTTTTGAAAGGCCCATAACGAAAACATATGCCGCAGACGACAAAAAGTTTATTGAAAAAGATTCATACGAGTACGCTGTTGTACGCGATGCTTATCGTCCTCATGCTGGTCTTTGCGGGGAGTTTGATTGCCGTGTACGCTGTTCCTTCGGAGTCGAATACCGCCCTGCATCGGTTGAAGAATGCATTGCCGTATCCGATAGTGATTATGAATTATCGCGATGGCATCACGTTCCGTGCGCTTGCTCAAAACATGACTTCGGTCAAGCGTTTCTATGAAACGCAGGACTTTTCCAAAGTCGGTTTGCGTGTCGATTTTTCTACGCCGGATGGCCAAAAACGTTTTCAGGTGAGAGAGAAAGAAGTACTCAATAAAATGATTGAAGATCAGGCCATTAAAATGGTGGCGAGAGAACAAGGCATCATCGTCAGCCGTGATGAGGCGACACAGGGGGTAGCGCGCAAATTGGAAGAATATGGCAGCGGCGAAGAGGTCAAGGGCGAGCTGGAGCGTCTGTACGGCTGGACTTTGGCTGATTTTGAAGAAAAGGTCGTCATGCCGAGCCTGTACCAAGAGAAACTGCAAGCACGTTTCGCGCAGGATGGAGACGCTTCGGCCGCGGCGAAAGAGAAAATTCTGGCTGCACAGGCCTCGTTGCAGGCCGGTCAATCTTTCTCCGATGTGGCGAAGAAATATTCAGAGGGTGACACCGCGCAAGATGGGGGTGATTTGGGATGGTTTGGACTCGCGGATTTGGTACCGGAACTCCGTACGCTCGTCACGACACAGAAGATCGGAGTGCCAGGAGACGTGGTGGAGAGCGGGTTGGGCTTCCATATTGTTCTGGTAGAAGAAATGAAAAAAGAAGATACGAAGCAGCTGTATCGTCTGAAGCAGATTTTCACCCGAAAAACGACCTTCGCTGATTTCCTCTCTGAAAAGATGCGCGGACTCTCCGTGCTTGTCTTGTCTCCGGAATATCAGTGGGATGCCGAGGCGGCGCGCGTAGAATTCCGCAAGCAAGCATTGCGGGATTTCGAGAAAAATCTTTATGAACAGGCGGATGGCGACGCAGCGTTCCTCTTCTGAGCGGCAGAAGGAAAGCTCTTTGTAATGTTATCAATATATGCGTATATGGAAATTTTACAATCACCATCACCGCGCATGAGTACTGATGCTCAAGTGGAATACGGCGCCTCCTCATCGCGCATCTTGACGCGGAACTATGTTCTGGCATCGCTCGCCATAGCGGCGCTTTGCGGTTTTGCCGGCGGTCTGGCTGCTCCGTTCGCGATGACTTTTTATCGGACGCACTGGACGCCTGACAAGGTTTCCTCTGATGCTGATGCCGCTGCCGATCAGTCGGCGCAGACGAATAGTGCGGGGGGCGAGCTCATTTCTCGTCTGGTAGAGAAAAATTCCACCGGGGTCGTGAGCATTGTCATCAGCAAAGACGTGTCGAAGATACGCGACCTCGGGAACGGTTTCTTTCCGGGTTTTCCGTTTTTTACTCCATTCGACGTTCCGAAAAATGACAGTCAAAACAGTGGCGCTACGGAAAAACAAAAAATAGGCAGCGGATCAGGATTTTTCGTTTCGGCCGACGGTTTGATCATCACCAACAAGCACGTGGTGGCGGATGAGCAGGCCGACTATACCGTGATCGCAAACGGCGGCAATGAATATCGGGCCAAGGTGCTGGCGCGTGATCCGAACAATGATATCGCCATCCTGAAGATCGAGGGCAGCAATTTTCCGACATTGACGTTGGGCGACTCCGATCAGCTAAAAGTCGGGCAGACGGTCGTCGCTATCGGCAATGCTCTGGGTGAATTTTCAGATTCCGTCACGAGCGGTATCGTGTCCGGATTGAAGCGGAGCGTGTCCGCGGGATCGGGTCTGGGTATGGAAGAACGATTGACAGATATCATCCAAACCGATGCCGCGATCAATCCGGGCAATTCCGGCGGACCGCTCTTCAATCTCTCCGGGGCTGTCATCGGTATCAATGTCGCCATGGCGCAGGGTGCCGAGAATGTCGGTTTTGCTCTGCCCATCAATTCGGTGAAACGCGTCATAGAACAGGTCAGTACGACGGGAAAAATTTCTGTCCCGTACATCGGTGTGCGGTATATCATTCTGAATGATGCGTTGCAAAAGGAAAATGACTTGCCGTACAATTATGGCGCGCTCGTGCTCCGTGGACGGAATATGACCGATTTCGCCGTGATTCCCGGGTCGCCTGCCGATGTGGCGGGACTGGGAGAAAACGATATCATTCTTGAAATCAATGGCGCAAAGATTGATGAGAATCGCCCGCTCAGCAATGTTGTCAGCCAGTATAGCGCGGGCGACCAGATCACGCTCACAGTCTGGCATAAGGGGAAGGAAACCGCTGTCAAGGTGACATTGGCCGAACGGAAGTAGGGAGTTGGCAGCGCGCATCATGGGAAGGGGGTCTGAAAAGGCCTCTTTTCGTATCCATACCCCGTTCTTCCTGGTGGGATATGATATAGTGGATGTATTGCTTTCCCCCTGATTCCTGACGCTTCACGGTTATGATTTTTCATTTTACTATTTTTTTCTGGACGATAATCTTTTCTTTGGGTCTTGAGTTTGTCGCGCTCAATCCGTTTTTTCCGACGTGGAGTTGGTATATTTTTTCTATCCTTCCTCTCATTGTCATCTCGCTCATCGCGTGCCGAAAAATTACCAAGCGGTACGCGGATGTGTTCCTGCCGGGGTTGCTTTCGTTGGTGGCACCGACACTCCTTTCGCTGATTGATTATCCGGCTCAACGTCAAGCCTTCGTCATGGTGAGCGCGCTGATGTATTACTTCGCACTCCTCGGGCTGTATCGCTTGCGTCATGCACCGGCGGACAAGACTGCCAAGGCCTTTCTGTATTCCGCCACCATGGCCGCGATGTTCTTTTTTTATGCCGGAGTGTATGGATTCTATCTCAATTTTTCATTTCCTCTCTGGGGTCTGATGACCCTCTCTTTTTTCGGTACGGCGTTGACGAGCTACGAAACATTCCTCGGCGTAGCAACACAAGAGTATCGGCGTATGCGTCTGTATAGCATACTCCTTGGCCTCGTCATGGGGGAGATGGCCTGGGTGACAAGTTTTTGGCCATTCGGTTATTTGACGACCGGAGCAGTGACCTTGGTCTTCTTTTTTATCATCTGGGATATCGCGCTGGACGGCTTCCGGCAAAAGCTTTCGCTCAAGAAGGCTCTGTTTAGGATCCTCTTTTTCGTTGTATTGGTCGGTATCGTGCTGTACAGTACGCCGTGGCATATTCTGGTATAGGAGGGTTGCCAGAAAGAACCGAATGTGATATGAATGAAGACATTCTAAAGAACACTCTATGTTTATGAAAGGTATCAAAAAGCTTCTTATGATCGTGCTGATAGGCATCGGTATCGTTGTTTTGGGAGGGATCGGGGGGGTACTGATCGATGCATACACGCCCAATCTGGCTTCTTGGCCCGTTCTCAATCATTTTAGTATTTTCAAGAAATTGACTGAACGCGTCACGGTCATCAATAAGACCGAGCAGGTCGTCATCCAGGAAGATGATTCCGTAGAGAAAATCGCCTCTCAGCCCGCAACGGCAGTGGTCAATATCGTCGTGTTGCCTGATGAGAACAAGACCGTAAAAACAACAGCGACGACTATGACTGGCGTGCTCCTAACTAATGATGGTCTGATAGCGACCTACGGTGAGAAACCGCTTGTTGCCGCGGGATTTCATTATGAGGTTTTGCTTTTTGATGGCACCAGCCACAAGGCGGATTTTTTCGGGTATGACACGCTCACCAATCTTTCTTTTTTGCGTCTGAATGACGGCACCAATACGCCGGCTATCGCGCTGGCTAATTCCGACGATGCTCGTGTTGGCAAGAAATTGATTGCTATCGGGAACGCTTTTACGGAATATCAGAATCGTCTTGCGATCGGTATCCTCGGCAATATCAATCATGCCTTCAATCTTTCCGGGAAAACGGTTTCTTCCTCCGAGAAGTTGGAGGGCGTCTTGGAAACGGATTTTAATGCCTCAGAAAATTTCATCGGTGGTCCGGCTATCGGGTACAGCGGAGAGATGATCGGGCTCATAGGGACACTGAAGATAGACAATGTCGCGCGTACGTTCCTCATCCCTGCCAATGTGGTTCGTGAATCGCTGGATCGCGCTATCGGAGGCACGCTGGTCAAGCGTCCGGTGCTCGGCGTCTATTATCTCCCCATCACCAAAACGCTCGCTCTGGAGCTCGGTCTGGCACGCGATCATGGAGCGCTCATTTATTCTCCGTCTGGGAAAACGGGCCTCGCTCTCTTGGCCGATTCCAAGGCGATGAAAGCCGGGCTACAAGCGGGCGATCTGTTGGTGTCTATCAATGGTCAGGAAATCACTTCTGATAATCCGCTTTCTCGTATGCTTGGACGACGCAATACGGGCGATACGATAGAGTTGCTGTTTATTCGCGACGGGGAAGAAAAAAAGGTGAGTATCGTGCTCTAGGCTGAAGCAGCGGAACAAGAAGGGAATGAGCGGTTGGTTGCTCATCAGAGGGAAATGCTTTATTATAGACATAAAGCGAGACCCTCTTTTTTTTAATGTATACATATGCGCCAGACACAACTCTTTACTCGGACGCAAAAGGACGCGCCCAAGGATGAAGTGAGTAAGAACGCCCAACTGCTTATCCGAGCCGGATTCGTCTACAAGGAAATGGCGGGGGTGTATGCCTATCTTCCTCTTGGGCTGCGCGTTTTGAATAATATTATCGGCATTATCCGAGAAGAAATAAATACCATCGGCGGGCAAGAGCTCGCGCTGACTGCTCTGCAGGAAAAGGAATTGTGGCAGAAAACTGATCGTTGGGATGATGAGAAAGTGGATGTCTGGTTCAAGACTGCTTTGAAAAATGGGGCTGAAATCGGTTTGGGTTGGACCCATGAAGAACCGCTGACACGGCTGATGCAGAGACAGATTTCTTCCTATCGCGATCTGCCGGTGCTCGCGTATCAATTTCAGACGAAATTCCGCAACGAGACGCGTGCCAAGTCCGGTATTATGCGGACGAGGGAGTTTATCATGAAAGACCTCTATTCTTTTGCGCGTACGGCAGAAGAGCATGCGGAAATATATGCCGCAGCGCGCGCAGCCTATATCAGGATTTTTGAACGCGTCGGTTTGGGCGAACAGACATATGCCGCGTTCGCATCGGGAGGAGCCTTCAGCAAATATTCCGAGGAATTCCAGACGGTGAGCGATGCCGGTGAAGATCTCATCTATATCGATGAAGCGAGCGGTCAGGCGCTCAATAAAGAAGTGCTGAACGATGAGGTGCTCCGCGATCTCGGATTGCAGGCGGAGAATCTCGTGGAGAAAAAATCTATCGAGGTGGGGAACATTTTCACCTTGGGAACGAAATTTTCAGAGCCGCTCGGATTGACATTCAAAGATGAATCGGGGAAGTCGCAACCGGTGATTATGGGTTGTTATGGTATCGGTCCGGGTCGCGTGATGGGAACCATCGCGGAAATCCTTTCCGATGAAGCGGGATTGGCGTGGCCGGAGAGCGTGGCGCCATTCAGAGTGCATCTGCTCTCGCTGGGTGCGGATGAGAAGGCGGAGGAAATTTATGCCGCGCTGACGGCTGCCGGTGTCGAGACGCTGTATGATGATCGCGATGAGCGGGCTGGAGAGAAATTTGCCGACAGTGATCTCATGGGTATTCCGTACCGCGTCGTTATCGGCAAACGTTCGCTCGAATCAGGACAAGCAGAAATCAAGAAACGTACCGAAGAAAAAACAGCAGAGATCGCTCTGGAAAAAATAATCGATTATTTCACTCAAAAATAAATGACACACACAACGAAAGAGCGCATCATTATTTCTCTCGGCGGATCGCTTTTGGTGCCAGACAATATAGATAGCGGATTTATTCGTCGGTTCAAGGATTTTATCGTCACGCATATAGGAAAAGGATATTCCTTTATTTTAGTGGTGGGAGGCGGAAAAACGGCGCGAAAATATATCGATGCGGCAGCGGATGTGACCGATATCGCTGACGACGACAAGGACTGGCTCGGTATTCACGCGACACGTATGAACGCGCATTTGGTGCGTACCGTTTTCCGCGAATTCGCTCATCCGCGGATCAATACCAATCCGCATGATTTGGAAGATTTCTATGACGCCAAAGAGCCGATCATCGTGGCAGGCGGTTGGCGGCCGGGGCGTTCGACGGATTATGCGGCCGTGGTGCTGGGGAAGTATCTCGATGTGAAGCGTGTGGTGAATCTTTCGAATATCGATTACGCCTATGATAAGGATCCGCGTGCATTTCCTGATGCGCAAAAGATAGAAGAGACGTCATGGAAAGAATTCCGCAAGATAGTGGGCAACGTTTGGAAACCGGGGATGAGCGCGCCGTTTGATCCCGTGGCGTCTCGGATGGCGGAAGAAGAAAAAATGGAAGTGGCCATCATGAATGGCGATGACCTGCAAAACGTATCGGAGTATATTCTCGGCAAGAAGTTCGTCGGCACCCTTATTAAATGATACGCAGTATGGGGAGCCTCTCTGTAAAAAAAGTATTGCTGACCACCCCACGGGGGTTTTGCGCGGGGGTGGCGCGGGCGGTGAAAGCTGTGGAAGACACTTTGGAGATTTTCGGTGCGCCCGTCTATGTGAAGCATGAAATCGTGCACAATAAGCATGTGGTGGCGGAGCTGGAGGCCAAGGGAGTAATAACCATCGAAAGCCTCGCAGAGGCTCCGGAAGGAGCCGTGGTGGTGTTTTCAGCCCATGGATCGCTCCCAGGCCACTATCAGGAGGCCAAACAGCGGAAGATGCAGCTTATCGATGCTACTTGTCCGTTGGTGACCAAGGTGCATCTCGAAGTAGGACGCTTCTTGAAAGAGGGGTACGCTATCATCTATATCGGGCATCAGGGACATATCGAAGGTTTGGGAGTTTTGGGTGAGGCAGAAGCCGGATCTATCCCGCTGGTGGAAACTGTCGTCGATGTCGCGGCGCTCGATATCGGGAGTCCGGAAAAACTCGTCTACCTCACGCAAACAACGCTTTCGATAGATGATACGGCGCTCGTTATCAGGGCGCTTCAAGAAAAATATCCGCAGATTGTCGCACCACCACTTACTGATATTTGTTTTGCAACGACCAACAGGCAAGAAGCCATCAAAGCGCTGGCGAAAATTTCAGACTTGATTTTAATTCTTGGGTCGAAGACCTCCTCGAACTCTACGCGGCTTATGGAAACGGCTCGTGCGGAAGGTATGGAAGCCTATCTGATCGATGATGCGGCGCAGCTGGAGGCGCAGTGGTTCACGAACAAGGCGACGGTCGGCATCAGCGCCGGAGCCAGTGCCCCGGAAAGGCTGGTGCGGGGCGTCGTGGAGTACTTCGCCTCTCGCGGCGCGATAGTCGAAGACTTCATCGTGAAAACAGAAACGATGCGGTTCGCCGAGCCGTTGGAATTGATGCGGATGAAAAAAGATCGGTAGAGGAGTATACTCTACTGGTAAGGGGGAATAATCGGATAGATAGCGTGGGCTATGAAACAGCCTCTTTTCATACAAAATGGGAGAGTGGAGCGGGGGACGACAGCTGCCCGGACGATCGGTTTTCCGACGGCCAATATTCCTTTTGAAGAGCCGGATCTTTCCGGTACGTATGCCGGTAAGGTGATCGTAGGAGATGCCGAATACCGCGCCGCAGTCTATGCCAATCAAGAGCGGCAGGTACTCGAGGCGTATCTCTTTGATTTTTCCGGAAATTTGTATGGGAAGCAGATTACGATTATGTTGTTTGAGAAGTTGGCGGATGCGGAACGGTTCCGAGACAGCAAGGATCAAAAAACTTTTATCGAGTGGGCAGTCTCTGAGGTGAGGAAATATTTTAATCGGGAAGAATGAGTATGTTTACGGGAATTATTCAGACGGTCGTGCTGATCATTTCAGTCGCTCCGAAAGGAGACTGTCTATGCGTGCGCATACAAAAGCCAGCGGGTTGGAAACTGGTGCTTGGACAAAGTATGGCTATTGATGGCATTTGCTCGACAGTGACGCTGTTGCGATCATCTTTTTTAGAGGTGGAATATATGCCGGAGACGCTTGACAAGACGACAGCAGGGTCGTTCCGGAAAAATACGCCAGTGAACCTCGAGCGATCGCTCACGTTGCGAGATTTTGTTGATGGTCACCTCGTGCAAGGCCATGTTGATGCGCGAGGGACAGTACGGAAGAGAGAGGGCACAGAAAACACCAGGGAAATAACCATCGCTGTGCCGAAAGAGCTGGGGAAATATATCGCTACCAAGGGTTCGATTACGGTAAACGGTGTCAGCTTGACGGTAGCGAAAGCAGCAAAGGATACTTTCCGCGTGGCGTTGATCCCGTATACTTTGACGCATACGAATCTGGGGTTACTCAAAAAAGGAGACAGTGTCAATGTGGAAATAGACATTATCGCTCGTTATGCGGAAAAGATCCTGCGGGATACGAAAAAAGATAATTGATACGTGACGTGAAGATATTGGTAATGAAAATGGTATGCAAAAAAAAGAGAGAGCCGCAACGAAGACGCAGGATGCTTCCGCGTTGAAAATCGGGGTAGTGGTGTCGGAGTATTATGCCGATATGATCACTGAAAAGCTTCTGACCGGAGCACTGGCTATTTTGCGAGAGTGGAACGTGTTGCAAAAAAATGTCACTATCGTGCGCGTACCGGGGTGTTTCGAGATTCCTTATGGCTGTATCACTCTTTTGAAACGCAAGAAATTCGACGCCCTCATCACTTTGGGCTGTATCGTCAAAGGAGAGACGGATCATGATCGCTATATCGCTTCGGCAGTGGCGCAGGGTATCATGGATCTGACTGTGGCATATCGGGTGCCGATAGCTTTCGGCGTCCTGACCGTCAACAATTTCGCTCAGGCCAAAGTTCGTTCGACAGGCAAGCACAATAAGGGCAGCGAAGCGGCTATCGCTGCCCTCGGAGCCGCTTTGTTGAGCAAGTAAGATAGGGTTATTTTGTGACGGCTGATTCGTGCAGGATGCTGGATTTATATTTTTTGGGGAGGTGGGCATCAAGAAATAGAAAAGGAATATGCATCTCCTTGAGTTTTTGCGCCAAAAGCTGTTGGTCGTATCCCAGAAAAACTATGTCAGGTCGGTAGGTTTTGAGCGCGCTCCATGTCTCGATCATCGGATCGCCCAGGATGATGTTCGCATCCGGATTGAAAGAGCGGAGTGCCTGAGCACGTTTCTCGAACGAAAATCGTGGCAGATGGCCCTTGATTGTTTTGACTACTTGCTCGTGCGCCGCCGCTACGATGAGTTTTTTGCAGCGCCCTTGCGCCTGGGTGAGGAAGTTTTTGTGACCCGCATGGAGTCCATCAAAAACACCGAAAACCATGCCGGTGCCATAGAGGGGTGTTTTTCGTGCCATAGAAGCCAATATTGTTTAAGAGAGGAACGCATAGGCAGTGTAACATACCGAGAGCCCTCTTGTGCTCCAGCCTCCGACCACGTACCATATGAGATGAAGGGTCAGCGTTGAAAATAAAAAGAGTAAGTAGTGATAAAAGAGCATATGCAAATAGCCGTACAAGCAAGCGACCTGGATGCGAAGAGGATCGACGGGACACGCGTGTATCTGAAGGAGCTCCTCAGTCGTTTCGGTCAGGCTTCGCCAGAGGTTGAGTTTGTGCTGTATCATCAGACCGCGTTCAACCCGGAACTCGTACCGAAAGTATGTGTTCAATATCAGATCAAGACGCGTCCTTTTCCCTTCGCCTGGATGCAGACCAGATTTCTTTGGGAGATCCTGCGTCACAAGCCAGAAAAATTGTTCTTACCGATCCAAGCAGCTCCTGTTTTTGTTTCTCGAGCGACCGAGGTGACCGTGACGATACACGATCTCGCCTTCAAGCGGTATCCGGCCACGTTTCCCAGACAGCATTTGCTGAAGCTCAATTTCTTGCTTGGTGTCGCGGTGCATCGGGCGGACAAGCTGATTGCCGTTTCGCAGTCCACCAAGGATGACCTGTTGGAGTTTTTCCCCAAGCTTCCGACAGGGCGCATCCGCGTGATTCATCATGGTTTCGACAGCGAATTTTTCGGCACGCGACTTTCCGCTGAGGAACTTTCTGATACTTTAAAAACTTTCCACTTGCAACCGGCAACCTATGCCTTGTATGTCGGGGCGTTACAACCACGAAAAAATCTCGCCCGTTTGATCGAGGCATTCGATATCGCCAAGCAGAGCATGTTCGAAATGAAATTGGTGCTTGTGGGGGAGAGAGCCTGGCTGGCGGATGAGATTTTCGCAGCGCGTGACAAGAGCCCATACAAAGAAGACATCATCATGACCGGTCCGGTGGATTTCGCGGCGTTGCGCGCCTTGTATCAGGGGGCGCGGTTGTTCGTATTCCCGTCGCTCTATGAAGGTTTCGGGTTGCCGATTCTCGAGGCCTTCGCCTCCCGTGTGCCCGTACTGACAGCGGGCAATTCCAGCTTGACGGAGGTTGGCGGCAGGGCAGCTCTCTATGCGAATGCTCTGAGCACGGACGATATAGCGGCAAAATTGGAACGGTTGTGGAGCGATGAAGAATTGCGAAAGGAGCTCGTGCGGAGAGGAGAAGAGCAGCTGAAAAAATTCTCTTGGGACAAGTGCGCGCAAGAAACTCTGGAATATATCAAAAGTTGATATTTTATTTCCCACCGCAAGAGTCTTTCCGAAGGAGATGAAGTTCTTTTGTCTGTCCCGTACCACCGAACGGCACGTTCGGGCGGGGGCACAGTGTCGTCGTCTACGCGGACGAACGCCCTCCGGGGAAGCCGCTTGCGGTGGAAAATTCGTTATAAGACTGGATGCTTGTAGAGAATAGAATTCTGTGTCACAATACTTCTGCCGTTTAGCGGCTTTTTTGTTTACTTTATGGCCAAGGATAACGTCGTCATGAGATTCGATAAAGTGTCCTTCGAATACGGGCACAAGAAACCCATTTTGGATGAGGTGAGTTTCAGTATGCGGGGCGGTTCCAAGGTAACGCTCATGGGGCAGAACGGTGCTGGGAAAAGTTCTCTGTTCAAGCTCATCACCGGCGAAGAAAAGCCGCAATCCGGGCGTGTCTCTCTGGATCCCGGAGCCACGGTCGCGATCGGGCGCCAGACCATTCCGCGGGATCAGCTGGATCTCACGGTAAAAGATTTTTTTGATCAATTTTTCAATGGTAAGGAATGGGAACTGGCGATGCATATCAAAGAAGTATTGGGAGTGGTGAATCTGCCTCTGCCGCCGCTTGAGAAGAAAATACGGGAGTTTTCCGGCGGGCAGCAGGCGCGCCTCCTCTTGGCTTCGGCGCTGATTCAGGATCCGGATATCCTTCTTCTCGATGAGCCGACGAACAACCTGGATTACGCCGGCATCACCCATCTGACGCAGTTCCTGATCGATTATGAGAAAACTTGCATCGTCATTTCCCATGATGCGGAATTCTTGAATTCGTTCACGCACGGCGTGCTGTATCTCGACGTGTTTACGCACAAGATCGAGCAGTACACGGGAGATTACTACGACGTGATGGAAGAGATCGCCAAAAGGATCACCAAGGCGCAGAGCGAGAACGTCCGGCTGGAACGGACTATTCAGGAAAAGAAAGATCAAGCGAACGTATTTGCCAACAAGGGAGGAAAACTGCGTGCAGTGGCCAAGCGGATGCGCGATCTGGCGACCGATCTGGAAGAAAACAAAGTGGACGTGAGACAGGAAGACAAAACCCTGCCGGGCTTCGAGATACCGTGCCGGGAACCTGTCGGACCGATCGTGAATATCAAGACGGTCAAAGTGCTGACGGAATTGGGACCGGCGATCAAGCGCGTCGAGCTGGTTTTGAAGAAAAATATGCATCTCTTGGTATCGGGACCGAACGGTATCGGCAAGAGCACGTTTCTCGAAGCCCTCGCCTCAGGCGACGAAGAGCGGGCGCATATCACGGAAGGGATGAAGGTCGGCTATTACCGTCAGGATTTTTCGACTCTGGATTTCGAGAGTACGGTGATGGAGACGCTTCTTTTGGTGATGGAAGAAAAGAGCAATGAACTGGCCTACAAGATTGCCACCAAATTCCTCATCCCAGCGGAACTGATACAGAACAAAGTCGAGAGTTTGTCGGAAGGGCAGAAAGGCCTCCTCATGTTCGCCCAGCTCTATGCCGAGAAGCCAGATCTCCTGATCCTCGATGAGCCGACCAATCATATCAACTTCCGTCATCTGCCGGTCATTGCCGAAGCTTTGGACAAATACAAGGGCGCGATGATTCTCGTTTCCCACGTGCCGGATTTCGTCGCGCAGATCCGCATCGACGAAGTGCTGGATCTGGAATCTTTGGTTTGATTCTCCTCTGTGTTCTCTCATGGGAGTCTCTGGAATCAATGCTGAATATAAAAAAACACTCTGTTAGGAGTGTTTTTTGCTGGCTGCGAAAGATGTACATCATACAACGCTGCGACCTTGGAGTAGACGCACTACTATCAAGATGAGCGCGATGACGAGCAGGATATGAAGTAGCCCGCCCAGCGTGTAGGAAGTGATGAATCCTAAGAACCAGAGGATGATCAAGATTATAATGATGGTCCACATACTCTTTTTATTACATGAATGAGATCGATACTCTCTTGTGCACTGTTTGGTGTCGACCTCGCCTGCAAGTTTTGTAGGTGCACCTTTGCACGGTATACGCTATCAAGTATTAAGTAACGTCAGAATCAGAAGTATCCGCATTATACCATGAATGCAGATTTATTCAATCTCTTGCTCAAATATTGGAAATATCAGACTTCCTCGTCGAAGAGAATTTTCCAAAAGAGAAAGCCTACGAGGAGAAAGGTAGCGATGATGAGAGGGATAAGAAGCGGAGGGAAGTTGAAGAGCGAGATCGCAAGGATGCCGATGGTCCAGAGTAATCCGAGCCAAACGAGCGGATTTTTTTTCTGTATTTTCCAATCGAAATTGAGATCCAGGACGTGTCCCAAGAAAACCAGGACGAAGGAGAAAGACAAAAGGACAAAGAAAAATTTGGTGAGACTCAGGTGCGCGGTTACGAATGTCGGGAGGAGTATCTCTATTGTGAACAGCGAGGCGAAAGCAAGGTAGCCGATGAAGAGCATTTCAGTCAGGAGCGCATAGCAAACAGTCAGCCCCCCGCTTGCTTTCAGACGGATTAGTTGTTCTGTCAGATACTCGGTTGGGTTTTTCATAGGAATGGTTATTGACTGATACCGAAGCGCGAGAGGAGGCGCTGTTTAATCTGCGAGAGTATCAAAAGCATGTTGTGTTTGCTTTTTTCTGTTTCGAACGAAACTTGGAGTGCGTTGATATCGATATCCGTATCGTTATTTCCGAGTGTTATTTCGAAATCATTACCGACACCGGAAGGGAGTGAAACGATCGGTGTTTGACAGGAAAATGTCTGTCCGAAAAATCCCGGCTTGAGAATGCAGCTGACCCGTTCTTCGCTGGCAACGGATGAGACGATGATAGGAGCTTGCCGCTTGCTGATGAATTCGCGGTAGTTGTCGTCGATGAGCGGACGTTTGGAATTATTTTCCACCAGGTAGTAGGTATTGGTGTCGCGATCGAAGAGCAGTGTTCCATCGGGATGCTGAGCCCCCAGGAGAAATATACGGCCTCTTTTATAGATACCGATTTCCTCTTCACTGGCCGGCCGGACGTCTTCGAATCTGTAGCCGAGGGCGAGGAGGATGTCAGCGCTTCCGATGGGACGCATTTCGGTATTGCTCATGATGAGGAACACACCGTCGGCGAAAGACACCATCGATCCCACACGATAGCCGATCCAGTTTTCGGATATAGGGTAGTCAGCTAGGAAATCCTTGCTCTCTGGGATGGCGAAGGAATCCGGATACCGCGACAAGTAGGCGTTGTCGCTGACAAAGGGGTAGAGGCTGCCGTCTCGGAGCGCATAATAGACAGTATCGACTTTGTAGAGCGATTCTGCGGGGAAGCCTGTGATAGGCCGACCGGTGGGCAGTAAGAAGCTCCGGTAGGAACGTCGCAGGGAAACATTGAGAGTGTTGGGGCGTGTGGATTTCTTTTCCAGCGTGAGAGAAATCAGCGCTTGAGAAAATTCTCCCGTGACACTGGCGGTAGCGATGAGCATTCCGTCTTTCCCGATTTTGCCGTTCGTACGAGGGGTGTTGTCCGTGGCATGCGGATCCAGCAGCGTGTTGCTGCTGGAATCAGGCGTGCGGAAGTTGAAAGAGAAGAAAAGCGTGGGAAACAGTATGCGTAAGGCAAAAACAATAGTGCTGGCAATCACGATTGCATACAAAAACGCGCGTGCTATCTGGTAGTAGCGCTGAAAATGATGAGGGATGAGAATAGGAGATTGAAACATCTTAGTAGATTTGGAATAAATCATTACGTGTCTCCTTGAGGACTTTTTCCGGCAGATGGGGAGTCTTACTCAGGTTATTTTCGAGAGAAGTACTTTCAAGTTGGATACTGGAAAACGTGACCGTTTTTTTGAACACGAGGCGATCGCCAAACACGGAGACATAGCGCGCCTGATCACCGTCTGGCACGAGGAGATAGGTATGCGTGAAAGGAGTGAGATTTATCCGTGCCAGATCATCTGGGTTGAAGAAATACGCCATATTTTTTCCGGACAAATATTGGGCTGGGCCGGTGAGCATAGCGAAGCCATCGCCGGTAGCGTTCCGGTCGACCAAAACGAGATCGGTATCAGAAAATTCTTGACTGAAAGCGGCAATCTGCTTATCCAGTCCCTGATTTTCCGCAAACGGCAATCCGTAGCTGAAGGCGGGGTACTCGAGAGCGATCAGGCCGAGAAAGATCATACTGACAAAAAAGAGCCGCTTGCCTTGTGGCATCTCGATCGGAAACATCTTCTCTTTGGCAAAGAGGAGTGCTATGCCTACCACAGCCGAAAACAACAGTGCAGGGAACAGAGAGAAGAGATAGCGCCGGAGCATCCACGGATGATCGAGTGAGATATTGGGATCGAAGAGGTAGACAAACGTAGGCAGAGCCACCAAGGCTGGCAAAAACGCTTTCAGGCGCTTTTCTTTGATAAAAATAAGTATTCCAAACACACCGAAAGCGAACAGCGCGAGCAGGCCGTAGAGGAAAAAAACCGAGCCCAGCGTAAAGGGACCGCCGGTACTGGCGAGGTCGCCGGTGACGCTGCCGGAACCCGATTGACGGAGAAATTTCTCGAGTGCCTTGCCGATCATTTTGTAATAGGGGAGGTTGATAAAAAAATCACGCAAAAAAATGAAAGTGAAGAGTATCCCCGGGAGGACGATGCTTTTCCATGGATAGGTTGTCCAGATATGTCGGGTCGGCTTGCTCACGAACAGCACCATGACAGCGAGAGCAAGAAAGGCAAATCCCTCTATGCGCGTGAAGGCGAACAATCCTCCCGAGAGGAGTATGCCGGCGTAAGAGATGAACTTTCCTTCTTGGAGGAAAAGAATGAGATTCCACACCAGAAAGACGAAAAGAAAGAGGGCGAGATTTTCGCTCAAAGTGACTTTCGCGAACCAGGTGGGGAGAAAAGAGAAGATGGCGAGCGCTAGTCCGGCAGAGGCGTAAAAAGGATGGACGAAGACGCGGAGGAGGGCGTAGAGTGTCGTTAGAAAAAGAAAGAGGAGGATGCTGTTACCGATCACCAGGCCGTGCACGCCGAAAAGAGAAACGAAGGAAGCAAGCCATGCCGTGTAACCGAGAGGAAATTGAGTAATCAGATCGCCTGTCTTGGTATAGGCAAAACCGGGAAAATTCAGAGCCGTGCCTTCGCCGTAGATCTGGAAAAAAATTTCACTGGCTGCGGTAGAAAAAGCGAGGTGTCCATTGTGCGCCAAGCGCGTCGCGGCCTCCGCTATGGATCCTTGGTCGCGTCCGGAAAAAAGGGTGGGAACAGACAATGAGCCGATCAGCACAGACATAAAGAGCGAAATAAGAACCGCTATTTTGAAATCAGGCGTGGCACGGAGGATCACTTTTGTGCTGATAATGAGAACAATGGCCAAAACCAGGGCCGCGCCGGAAACAATCAGCGGGAACAGAAAGAGGTCGCTCAGAGCCAGCAGAAAAACAAACCAGCCGAAGAGAATGAAAGAGAGTCCGAACAGGACGAACAAAGTGTCAGTTTTTTCAATTGGAGAGAAGAATTTCATATCGGTTTCATTATACCTCAAAGGCGTATATTTCTTCAATGAGTCGTTGGATGAATAAAAATCATGACACCTCCCGGAGCAGGCGGGCTCCTCGCTGCCATGTGGTTTGCCAAGCGTCTTGAATGTGTTTACAATGAAGCGAGGAATGGGGAAACGAAGCTTAATTTCTGAAGTATAAAAAATGAGCAAGCATTTTTTTTCTTGGTATTACGGACAAGGGCTTCGTGATGCGTTTCTTTTGTTCGGGAATCTTGTGCGATTTGTTCTCTATCGCTTTTATATCGGCGGATTACTGCGCACGCTTTTTTCCCCGTGGAGGCGCGATGTCTCTTTTCGTACATGGAAGGGTCTGCATCCACTTCTTTTCGCCAAAACGTTGCTGAATAATCTGATCTCTCGTTTTCTGGGAATGGTGCTGCGGCTGGCGATGCTTGTCATAGGGTGTGTGGTGGCATCGCTTATGGTCGTCGTCGTAACTCTCATGGCGCTGGCGTATGTCGGATCTCCGCTGTTTATTGTGGTGGGTGCCGTCATGCTGCCTTTTTCTCAGCTCATCGGAGCCATGATCTTGCTTTTTGGGATACTGGGTTGCAGCGGGGTATGGCTCGGCTATGCCATCCGGAAAAGAGAACAGCTGGAAACATTCGACGTGCAAGTATTGGAACGGAAGAAATTTTTCCATCGTATCCTTTGGCGTTTGGGTCTCCGGCGTAAGGCTTTGCGCAAAGAGATATTTGCAGACACGGGAACGTTCCTGCAATTCCTGGCAACGCTTGCTCTCGATGAGGAAACGTACCGGCGAGCAGTGACGATAGAGTGTCACGCGGACGAAGCGCGCGATCATAAAAGCCGTTTCTGGCTATGGGAAAATCTACATAAGGTTAAGCCTATCGGAAAAGACTGGCACTATGCCTATACGCCGCACCTGGATCATTATTGCGTCGATCTTGCGGCACATGATCCGACTGAATATGGTCGGGCGGTGCTGATCGGACGGCACGATGAAATGGCGGTGGTTACGGTGGTTCTGCAACGTCCGACACAGAATAGCGTTATTCTGGTGGGCGAACCGGGCATCGGCAGGAAGACATTCGTCCATCATTTCGCCAGCCTGATTCGTGAAAACGCATTCGGATCGCAATATTTGGATGAGGCGCGTGTCCTGCTTTTCGACCTGAGCCGAGCGATGAGCGATTGTATAGGCCGTGGCGAAGACGTGGAGCGGGCTTTGCGTTTGCTGTTCAATGAAGCCGCCTATGCCGGCAATGTCATCCTAGTCATAGAAAACATCGACCAATACCTCAATGGCGATCAGGAGCGGCCCAATTTGGCTCCTCTGCTGAGCGAATTCCTGGAGTGGCCGAATTTCCGTGTCATCGCTACGGCACCGACGAATCAATATCACGAACTGACCAAGCAAAATGAACAAGTATTGAAATTTTTCGAAGTGATCTATCTGCGAGAAACGAATATCGAGGAGACCTTCCAGGTGCTCCTGCAGAAATTCGAACGTCTCGAGCGCAAGGAGGTAGTATTTACCATCAAGGGTCTGGATGCGATCGTGGCTTCAGCAGAGAGGTATAATTGGGAGACACCTTTCCCCGAGCGAGCCATCGATCTGGCACAGGAAGTGCTTCTCTTCTGGCAGGGGACAAACGAAGATTTTATCACGCCGGCAACAGTGAATGGTTTCATGGCTCTCAGAACGGGCATGCCGATCGGCGTGCTCGGAGCGGCAGAGAAGGAGAAGCTGCTGAAGCTGGAAACGTTGCTGCATGAGCGCGTCGTGGGTCAGAATGAGGCGGTGGAACAAGTGGCTGAGGCGATGCGTAAGGCGCGCGCCGGGTTCGGTGATGAGAAGCGTCCGCTGGGCAGCTTCATCTTTTTCGGATCAACGGGCGTGGGGAAAACGGAGACGGCCAAGGCTCTTGCTGAAAGTTATTTTGGCAGCGAGGACGACATGATCCGTCTCGATATGAGCGAATATCAGACAGAGGAAGCCGTCGATCGTTTGATCGGTTCCCGCGAAATGCGCGTCCAAGGCAGGTTGACGAGTTTGGCCAAGGAACACCCGTTCTCTATTCTGCTGTTGGATGAAATCGAGAAGGCGAATCCGAAGGCTCTTGACCTCTTCTTGCAGATTTTGGACGAAGGGTATGTGACGGACAGCGATGGCGAGAAGATAAATTTTCGCAATATGATCATTATTGCGACATCCAACGCCGGCGCCGCGCTCATCAAGCAGGCCGTGGAAGAGGGGGTCAGCACGGCAGACATAAGAAAGCAAATAATGGATTTCATCGTGGCACATGACATTTTCCGTCTGGAGTTTTTGAATCGTTTCGATAGCATGGTTTTTTTCGAGCCGCTGCAGGCGGATGAGCTGCTTCAGGTGGCTTTGCTCAAGCTGAAAAAATTCGCGTTGCGTCTCAAACAAGAGAAGAATATCGTTATCAGCTTCGCTCCGGATGTCGCGCAGAAAATAGTCGAACGGGGATATGAGCCGGTATTCGGCGCTCGCTCACTCAATCGTTATATCGAAGACGCCATTGAAGACATGATCGTCAAAAAAATTATCGCGGGAGAGATCGCTTCCGGCGGATCGCTTCTCATTTCCGGCGACGAATTATGAATCTTTTTCTCATCAAAATAGGGAAAGCCGTTCATGTGCTCAAGCGCGAGGGTTTCGTGCGTGGCGGCAAACGCGTGGCGCTGGCATTTCTGGCGCTCTTTCGCCGTGTGAAGCCCGGGGATATCCTTTTCATCACTGGCGGCGTCGGGGATAGCGCGCGCTATCGGACCGCGCATGTGGCGGAGGAGCTGACGTCGCACGGCCTGGCTTGTGCCGTCACCGTCCAGGACAATCCCTTCCTCGTGTCTTACGCCGACAGGTTCTCTGTCTTTGTTTTTCATCGCGTACTGCATACGGAAAAAGTCGCTCGGCTTATCGAGCGGATCAAATCATCGGGCAAAGAGATCATTTTTGAGACCGATGATTTGGTATATGATCCGCAGTGGTTGTCCTCTATGGATGGCTATGATCGTATGAACGCTTTCGAGAAAAAATTGTACGCAACTGGTCTGGGCAAAGAGATCGTCAATGATCCCTACGTGAAAACCTGTACGACGACCACGACATTTCTTGCCGATAAATTGCGAGAAAAAGGCAAGCACGTGTTTGTCGTACGCAACAAGCTTTCTCAGCATGATATCGCGTCCGCAGAGGAGATTCTGCGGACGGCAGAAAAAGAATCCCCCCTCGTCAGGATTGCCTATCTGAGCGGCACGCCGAGTCACAATAAGGATTTCGCGACCATTACGGACGCACTGTTTACGCTGTTCGGGAAGTATCCGCAGATGCGCTTGGTATTGGCCGGGCCGCTTGATACCGAAGACAAGCTGAAACCATTCCAAAATCGCATCGAACGGGTGCCGTTTCTTCCGCGGAAGGAATATTTCGCGACCGTGGCGAGCATGGATATCAACGTGGCGCCGCTTGAGATCGGCAATCCGTTTTGCGAAGCCAAGTCGGAACTGAAGTGGTTCGAGGCGGGGCTGGTCGCCGTGCCGACTGTGGCTTCTGCGACTGGGACATTCCAAGAGGCTATCAGAGACGGTATCGATGGGTATGTGGCCGCGACCACGGAAGAGTGGATCGCGAAGCTTTCGGGGCTTATCGAAGACGGCACGCTTCGAGGAAAAATCGGAGCCAAAGCGAGGGAAAAGATTTTGCGACACTATGCTGCCGGCAAGGCGGATAATCAAGAGTATTATGATTATTTGCGCAGGAGGATCAGTGAGCGTGAGAATGTAACCATATAACCAGAGAGCCATGAAAATATTGATTACCGGAGGAGCGGGGTTTATCGGGTCGGCCACAGCCAAGAAGCTGATGGAGCGCGGCGATCAGGTAGTACTGATCGACAACTTCAATGATTATTACGATCCCAAGCTGAAGGAAGCTCGGATCAAGATTTTTCTCAAAGAGTGCAGGGGCAAATTCAAGCTGTACCGAGGCGATATCCGTGATGTGGATTTCCTCGAAAAAGTTTTCAAAAAAGAAAGACCGGACAAGGTCATTCATCTGGCGGCGATGGCCGGGGTGCGTTATGCTATCGAGCACCCGCTGTTGTACGTGGACGTCAACGTTTTGGGGACGACCTACATGCTCGATATCGCGGTGAAATATAAAATCAAGAATTTCATCTATGCCTCTTCCTCTTCCGTGTATGGAAAGAACAAGAAGCTGCCGTTTTCCGAAAGTGATTCCGTCGACACGCCGATTTCTCCGTACGCGGCGAGCAAGAAGGCCACGGAGCTGCTGGCGCATTGTTTCAGTCATATTCATGGGCTCAAGACGACCGGTCTGCGCTTCTTCACGGTGTATGGGCCATGGGGGCGTCCGGATATGGCGCTCTTCAAATTCGTGAAGCATATCCTCGCCGATGAACCGATCGATGTCTATAATCGGGGGAAAATGAGTCGGAACTTCACCTACATCGATGACATCGTTTCCGGCGTCATTACCGTGTTGGATTCCGATCTCCCGTACGGTATAATGAATATCGGCGGAGACAAGGAAGAACAGCTCCTGCGCTACATCGGCGTGATTGAGGAATGCCTCGGCAAGAAGGCGAAGAAAAATCTGCTTCCGATGCAGCCCGGCGACGTACCGAGTACGGTCGCGGATATCCGGAAACTCCGCAAGCTCGGTTGGAAACCGACCACGCGCATAGAGCAAGGCATCAAGAATTTCGTGGCATGGTACAAGGGATATTACAAGGTGTAAAAAAGCGCAACGCCATTAAAAAAATCAAAGGAATACAAAATGTTTAGACAAGCGACAGGACGGGAAAAAGTAGGTATTTGTCTTCTGCTCATTATCGGAGTCTGTTCGTTCGGCGCGTGGCAATTTTTTGCTCTCGACATGGCCAGTCCCGGTGTTGCTGATGTCTGGTGGCCCGTATTGTGGTTCGCTGTTTTGGCGGTGTTTTTCTTTCTTGGAGCAGTCATCTGGACTACTGTGTTTATGAGAATAGCCGGAGCAGCGCTGGTTTTCTTGCCAGGATTGTTTTTTATCCGTTCGTGGGAATACGGTGCGGTGGGTATGCTATCGGTAGCCTGTATGTATTGGGGCAGTGCCGCGATTGCGCGGGAAGAGAGTGAAAGTATGCGCTTTCATTTTTACAAAAGCGTGCGAGCAGGATCATTCTTCTTTATTCTGGGTCTTTCTTTGCTTCTTGCGAGCGGATACTATGTTTCTTTGAGGGACACCTCTTGGGAAGAGCTGGTGCCGCGTTTTCGTGTTGGCGAGGAGATGACGAGGATCGTTTTCAAAATGGCCGGCGTAGTCAATCCCAGCTTCGCTCAATTATCGGAAGGAGATATGACCGTGGACGAGTTTCTTTTGAGTCTGAGTCAGAAGAAGCAAAGTGATGCGCCTGAGCTACAAACGAATGTCAACGAACAAGACGTTCTGAATGCATACCCGGAGATGATCCAGTTTCTGAATGGAAAAAATATCCCGCTCACTTTTGTTGCGCAGTCGCCAAAAGTCGCGGAGGAAATATTTTTGGATGGCGGACGGAAACAGATCGCATCGCTGGTTGGGCGGTCGATAGCGGGTGATGAAAAAATATCCGATGTCCTTTCTCTTGCCTTGCAGAACAAGCTGCTCACGTACTTGAGGGGAGAAAAAGCGACGCAGCATATGCCATCGCAGGCGATTCCATTTTTTCTTGCGTTGCTCTTATTCTTGACGTTGTTATCGTTCGCATCCATTGTCGGACCACTCTGTGTCCTTGTCGCCCAGTCGTTGTTTTCCTTGTTGCTCTGGGTCGGATGGCTTGGTTTCGGTAAGGTAATGGTAGAACAGGAAAGACTGGTAGAATAATCGTAGCGGAATACCCGTTTGGCACTCAGTCGATAGGATTGCCAATTTTTATCTTTTGCGCTAAAATAGGGCGGACGTAGTGAGGATGGGTGCCAGAACCACCGCGGAAACAATCTTTGTGATGATTTATTGGAAAATATAACGTTTACGACAAATATGGCGAAAGATTACTATGAAATTCTGGGCGTCGCCAAGAACGCCTCTGAGGACGAAATCAAGAAGGCTTTTCGCAAGCTAGCGCACCAGCATCACCCAGACAAGGGCGGCGGCGACGAAAAGAAATTCAAAGAGATCAACGAAGCCTATCAGGTGCTGTCGAAAAAAGACAAGCGCAGCCAGTATGATCAGTTTGGTCAGAATTTTCATGGCAATGGAGGCGGCAGGTCAAGTCAGGGGCAGGGCGGATTCGGAGGGTCCTCCGGTCGAGGTGGATCGGCTGCGGGCTTTGATTTTTCGGGCACCGGTTTCGAGGACATTTTTTCTGACATGTTCGGCGGAGGCGGGCGCTCTCGCGGGCAGTCTCGCGTCGGCGCGGATATCGCCGTAGATATAGAAATCACTTTCGCAGAGATGGTGCACGGAGTCAAGAAGGATATCCGCTTGCGCAAGCTCTCGCGTTGCGATGTCTGCGGCGGCACGGGCGGGAAGCCTCATTCCAAAGAAGACACCTGTTCCGAATGCCAAGGCAGCGGGCAAATTCGGCGCACGGTACAGACTATTTTTGGTGCGTTCGCGCAGGAAGCGGTGTGTGAGCGTTGCCATGGACGTGGAAAAACGTACAAAGAAAAATGTACGACATGTCATGGCGACGGACGGACGCAGAAAGAAGAACACATTTCCATAGAGATCCCAGGCGGTATCCGTGATGAGCAGACGCTTTCTGTCAGCGGACGCGGAGCGGCCGGGGAGGATGGCGCTCCGTCCGGTGACCTCTTCGTCAATGTGCATGTCCGTCCTCATGCGTCGCTCAAGCGGCGCGGGGATGATATCGTATCCGATCTGCAGATCACTTTTGCGCAGGCGGCGCTGGGAGGCAAAGTGAATGTCGGGACCATCGAGGGCGATGTCACGATGAAGATTCCTGCCGGCACTCAGCCGGGAGAGGTCTTTCGCGTCCGCGGTAAGGGCGTACCGCATCTCGGCCATTACGGCCGCGGCGATCATCTGGTGACCATTTCTTTGTTCGTGCCGAAAAAGCTTTCGCGTGAGGAAAAAGACTTGATTGAAAAGCTTGGGAAGCTGGAAAAATAGCCGGATCTTTTTGCTCAGAGAGCCGTTTTCTTGTACAATGACAACGTTTGGAAGCTAAATAATATTTCAAATGTCAGGTTATGGAAAAAGCGATCAAAGTGCTGATGGTGGATGATGACCAAGAGACGCGGAGCCTGTATGCTGACGCGCTTCGGGCGGTGAATTTTAAGGTCTCTGAGGGCACGGATGGGCTCGAAGGATTGGAACTGGCCAACAAGGATGTCCCTGATCTTATTATCACCGGCATCATCATGCCGCGCATGGACGGTTTTCAATTCTTGGAAGCCTTGAAAAAAAATGTCGTGACCGCCGCTGTGCCAGTCATGATTCTGTCGCACCTCGGTCGCGAAGAAGATCAGAAACACGCTGCAGAACTCGGGGTGAAAGACTTCATGATTCGGGACATGACTACGCCGAATGATATGATCGAGCAGATCAACGCGCGCCTCGTATCCAAGGATTATGTTCTCGGTATCGACGCGTTCAGTTTTGATGCGGCGAGATTCGCTAAGGATTTCGATTTGAATCCTGATTTCGTCTGTCCTGAGGCGAAAGCCGGAGGTCGCATCGTGCTGACGCTGCGCAAGAGCAAAGACGGAGCCAAGCGTTTTGATGCTGAGATTACGTGTCAGTAACCGCTGCTGTTGAGGGTCTGTTTTGCAAAAATCTTACTGGAGGGTTGAAATTTTTTCGAGTCTGCCGGCGGGCAGGGTTCTGCTTCACTTCGGTAAAACGGATCGAAAAAAGTTCATCAAGGAGTTTGCCGGCAGGGGCAAACGAGCGACTTCCGGAAAGGTTGTTTGTAAAACCGGCTCTCTATTTTTTTGAGAATGCTCCCGTTATGGTCGTATGGAAATACAGAATCGATGCGTTACCGGAGAACGCTACGGCCGGAAAATATCACCCGGTCGCAGAGGTGCTTTTGGCTGCGCGGGGGTACGCTGACGAACAGGCACGCGAGCGTTTTCTTTTTCCGAACTTTGATCGCGATATTCACGATCCTTTTTTGTTTTCGCAGATGGAGCGGGTCGTGATGCGTATCGGTGAAGCCAAAAAGAAGCATGAGAGGATCGGCATATTCGGAGATTTCGATGCCGATGGAGTGACGTCTTCCGTCATCATTCGCGAGGCGCTGACCGCATTGGAGATTCCTCTTTCTGTCTATCTTCCGGAAAAATCAAGCGAGGGACATGGTTTCAATATGCAAGCCTTGGATTTTTTTGAGCATGAGGGTGCGCGGCTGATCATGACTCTTGACTGCGGTATGGCGAATCATGCGGAGATCGCCGAGGCCAAGCGGCGTGGGATAGACGTCATAGTGATCGATCATCATCATGTGCCTCGGGTGCTGCCGGAAGCATTCGCCATCATCAATCCGAAATTGGAGAGCGAAACCTATCCTTTTCGCGAATTGTGCGGCGCGGGAACGAGCTTCAAGGTGGCGCAAGCTCTTTTCCATCGGTATGCGCCAGGACAAGGAGATCAACTGAAATGGATTTTGGATGTCGTGGCTATCGGCACGGTGGCGGACGTGATGCCGTTGACGGGTGAGAATCGGGTAATCGTGAAATACGGACTGATTGTCTTGTCGAAAACACGGCGTGTCGGACTGGAGGAGATGTTCTCCGTTGGCGGCATCAAGATCGATGAGAATAACAAGCCAGACGCGCGGACAATCGGATTTCAGATCGCGCCGCGTATCAACGCTGCCTCACGGATGGCGCACGCGATGTTGGCGCACAATCTGCTGATGGAGAAGGATCGTACTTATGCGCGGATACTGGCGTTGGAGCTGGATGCCTTCAATGTGGCGCGCCAGAAAGTGAGCGCTGCCACTACGGACGAAGTGCGAGTGATCGCTTTGGAAAAATATCAGGACAGGAAGTTTATTTTTGCGGCAGATGCGAATTTCCCGTTCGGTGTCATCGGTTTGGTGGCGGGTCGTATCGCCAATGAATTTCATAAGCCGACGTGCGTTCTGACTCGCGGCGAGACAGAGAGTCGCGGATCGTTCCGAAGCATTCCGGAATTGAATATCATAGAAACCCTCGAACAATGCGGCGATTTTTTGACGAAGTTCGGGGGGCACGCTCAGGCGGCCGGCATGACGATACCGAATGAAAACCTTGAGAAGTTTTATGAGAAATTCGATAAGCTCGCATCCGCAAGTTTGGTGAATATTGTCACGGAGCCGGAATTCTGGATCGACGTGAAGCTTCGTCCGGAACATATCACGCCACAATTGTATCGGGATATCATGCTGTTCGCGCCCTTCGGTGAGGGAAATCTCGAGCCGGTTTTTTCATTGGAAAATATGCGTATCGAGGAGGTTCGCCTGGTGGGCAACGGCAGCAAACACCTGAAACTGAAACTCGTGCCCGCGGATGGCGGCACGAAAATCTTCGATGCGATCGGTTTTTCCCTCGGGAGGACGTTTCCTGATTTGGAGCGTGGAGAACTGCTTGACATCGCGTTTCAATTGAGTGAGAATACTTGGAACGGTTCGACAACCATTCAACTGAAGCTTGTCGATATGAAGCGGAAAAACGTTCTTTGAAAGGAGCCGAACGATGAAGCAAAATCCTCTCCCTGCCTATAAGGAAGGACAGTTTGTCTGCGTGCTTTTGCCTAGCGCAAAAGGTGACATTCCCGATCGGTGGTATTTCGGAAGGATCGCCAAGATTCATCCCAAGAAGTCCGGGATAACCGAGGAAACGCTGGAAGTATATCAATATGGCGTCCCGGATACGTATCCGGCGAGCGACAAGGCGCCGTTGTGGCAATCCTTGTATCCGTCAGTTCCGCTGACGCATGAAGTCATTATGCTGGCTCGGCTGGCGGCGAAGATAGTGCCTCAAGAATGCGACCGGTTCAGTCGTCCGGCAGTCGTCAGCCTCAAGGACGTGTGTCCGGCGCGCTTCGAGCCTTTTCGCGAGTGTTTGACGACGAGGTTTGCATCATGGCGGTAACGGGCTGTCGGATATTCTTCCGATCGCCCGTTTTTTTCTAGATAAAAACCGGCCGATGTGGTATTCTGCAGGAGAAACTTGATGATATTCTGACATTCTGAGATATGGAAAAGATAGTGATGTACAGCGATGGCGGATCGCGGGGTAATCCTGGTCCAGCGGCGCTGGGTATTTTTATAGAGACGCTGGAGAAAAGATACGGGGAATTTCTCGGAACGAAAACGAATAACGAGGCCGAATATGCGGCTATTATTTTCGGTCTGAAGAAAATCAAGTCACTGATCGGCAAGGCGAAAGCCAAGCAGACCGCAGTCGAATGTCGCATGGACAGCGAACTGGCCTGCAAGCAATTGAATCACGAATACAAGATTGAAAACGAGAAGCTACAGCCGTTGTTTCTAGAGATATGGAATATGACGCTGGACTTCGCTGGTGTGAAATTCGTCCATGTACGGCGGGAATATAATACCGTGGCTGATGCCTGTGCCAACGAGGCCATGGATGCGCATGCAAAGAAAAAAAGTTTGTTTTGAAGAGGCAGTCTCTCGATCGGAATAAATTATTGGGTACAAACAAATGTTTACGAAAAAAAGGGTGATTATCGGTATCGTGATAGCGGCGCTCGTCGCGGGCTTCTTCTATTACCGGAGCCAGAACGGCACCGTGGCGGTGCAGACGGAAACGGTGCGGCAGGGCGATGTTTCGGAAACGGTGAGCGTCACGGGCGAACTCGTGCCACAGGCGTACGCGGATCTCGCTTTTCAGGGCGTGGGAGTAGTGGATCAGGTACTGGTCAAGGAAGGGGAGAGAGTGACAGCGGGTGCAAAAATCGCCTCTCTCGATCGGGCGGTTCTCTGGTCGCAGCTGAAAGAGGCCCGTATCGCGCTGGCGATCGTCGAGCAGAGCGACAAGCAGGCCCATCTGCGCCGCAATAGCTCGGGAAAAAGCTGGGATGATCTCAAGCCTGAAGAACGCGCCGCGATAAAATTGAAGACGGAACAAGCCAGAGAAAGCGTGCGGACCCTGGAAGCCGAGATGCGAGAAAGTGTCATTTATGCCCCGCTTGATGGGCAGGTGACGAAATTGGATCTGCGTGTCGGTGAGACGGTAACGCTGGGGAAAATCATCGGACGTGTAGCGACATCCGGAGATTTTGTCATCGAGGCGCGGGTGCCGGAATCAGACATCGTAAAAGTCACGCCGGAGATGCGATCCAAGATCACTTTCGATGCTTTTTCGGCTGATGAAATTTTTGATGCGGCAGTGGTGGAAATCGACAAGGCTTCGACCGTCATACAAGATGTCGTTTCGTATGTGGTCAAATTCCGTTTGGACAATACGGATCCTCGGCTGAAAGAAGGGATGACAGCCAATATCGATATCGAGACGGCCAAGCGGGAAAATGTTTTGACGATACCGTTCCGGGCGTTGACGAAAGAGAGTGGCAAAACGTTTGCCGCAGTGAAACAATCTGATGGTACCTTCGTGAAGACGGAAGTGACGACCGGCTTGGAAGGCGATGACGGAACGATAGAAATCAGGTCCGGCTTGCAAGCAGGCAACGAAGTGACTATCGGCGCGACCCAAACGAAGTAAACATACGCTTATGAGCCTGATCGCTGTCCAGGGTTTGGAAAAAATATATGAAAACGAGGGTGTCAAAACCAAGGCTCTCAGCGATGCTACCTTTGACATAGAAAAAGGGGAATTCATCTCCATTATGGGACCATCGGGATCGGGAAAATCGACTCTCATGCAGATTCTGGGGTTGCTCGATCGTCCCACGGGGGGAACTCTGCTGCTTGACGGTCGGGACGTGGCGCAATTTTCCGATGATGAATTGGCTGGCCTGCGGAACAAGAAAATCGGTTTCGTATTCCAGGCATTCAACCTGCTGCCGAAGACCAGCGTTTTCGAAAACGTGGAGCTGCCGCTCTTGTACGACAGCTATCCGATCGAAAGCAATGAAAAAAAAGTATTGAGCGCGCTTGAGGCAGTCGATATGCTCCATCGCAAGAATTATCTGTCGAGCCAGCTTTCCGGCGGCGAGAAGCAGCGCGTGGCGATCGCCCGCGCCTTGGTCAATGGCCCGGAAATCATTTTTGCCGATGAGCCGACGGGAAACTTGGATTCCAAGTCTGGCTTGCAAGTGATGGCGATTCTGCAAAAACTCAATCACGCCGGACATACGATCGTGCTGGTGACGCATGAAACGTACACGGCGGAACATGCCAAGCGCATCCTGCTGATGAAGGACGGACAGATTGTCGGTGATCAGCCCGTCACTCAGCGGCGCTTCGCCGACGGTGAAAATACGTTCTTGAAATAATCCATCGCCAACACTCATTGGATGTTTCGGTCTTGATCCGCCGGTTGGCGGAGGGTAATTGGTCATTCTTTCGCCTGCCATGAAATTGTCAGATCCTCTCAAAATTTCTTATCGGACGCTGACGGCCTCGAAACTCCGCTTTTTTTTGACAGTCCTCGGCGTCGTGATCGGCGTAGCAGCGGTCATTATGGTCATGGCGATTGGTGCTAGCGCGCAGCAACTCGTGCTGGCACAGGTAGAAAGCGTCGGTTCGAATCTGATCGGCGTTCTGCCGGGAGCATCCGAGGAGAAGGGACCACCGGCCGCTGCGTTGGGCATCGTCACCACGACCTTTACCAATGATGATCTGAAAGCGCTCCGCGAACGGCGTAATGTACCGCATCTGACGGCCATCTCCGGCTATGTGACTGGTTCGGGAACCGTGGAATTCCAGTCGACCTCCCTGGAGGCGGGTTTCCAAGGCGTCTCGTCGGAATTGGTCGTCATCGAAAACATCGGGGTGGCTACCGGGCGTTTCTTTTTTCCGGAAGAAGAAAATGATCTTTCGCGAGTGATCGTGCTCGGAGCGGCGCGCGCCCAAGAGCTTTTCCCCGATCGTGACCCGGTCGGACAGATCGTGACGCTCAAGAAGATTCCTTTCAGAGTCATCGGGGTTTTGGAAGAACGCGGCTCGAGCGCTTTTTCCAATCCGGATACGATGATGTATGTCCCGTTGGCCACGGTGCAGAAACTGCTGCTGGGAATCAACTATCTCAATTTCGCCCGTGCCAAGGTAGATGATCCTGCCAACATCGAGCGGAGCATTGCCGATGTGAACATCCTCTTGCGCAAACGTCACGACATCAAGGAAGGCGAAGAAGCGGACTTTTCTGTGCGCAGTACTGCCGCTGCGCTTGAAATACTGACCACTATCACTGATGTGCTGAAATATTTTCTCATGGCGATCGCTTCCATTTCGCTCTTGGTGGGCGGCATCGGTATCATGAACTCGATGCTCATCTCGGTGTCGCAGCGCATCCGGGAAATCGGTCTGCGTAAAGCGGTCGGCGCGCGGAAGATCCATATCCTTTCTCAGTTTCTTTTGGAAGCTTCGTTCATCACGATCGTCGGCGGTATTCTCGGTATCGTCTTCGGGGTGGCCGTTACCTTTCTCGCTTCACTCATCATCGTCAGGCTCGGTTACGAATGGCAATTCCTCATCCCTCTGTCATCCGTCGCGATCGGCTTTTCGGTTTCTTTCATTATCGGCATCATCTTCGGTCTCTACCCGGCTATCAAGGCCGCTCGCATAAGCCCTATGGAAGCGCTCAGATATGAATAAGCTGGAATTCAAAAAAATAGCCACAGCCTTTTTCTTCGCTGTCAAAACGATCCGCACCCATAAGGCCCGGACATTTTTGGCGCTGTTGGGAGTTGTGATCGGCGTGTTCGCGGTGGTAGTGGTGACCACGCTCGGCGATGGAGTCAAGGGATTCGTCTTGGCACAGGTAGAGAGTTTCGGTACGGATCTGATCCAGATAGAGGTGAAGATCCCGAGTACCGGCACGATGTCGACCGAAAACGCTGCCGGACGAACCCAAGGCACGCAGATCACCACCCTCACGGTCAAAGACGGAGAGGCCATGCGCAAAGTGCCCAATGTGAAAGCGGTCTATGCCGGATCGATCGGCCAAGAGAAGGCGACCTATGGGTCTATCGCGAAAAGAATCTTTCTCTTCGGTACGGGAGCAGACGTGGTGCTGGTTGATCGCAACGCGAAGCTTGCGAGCGGGCGTTTTTTTACCGCGGAAGAAGATACTAATCTGGCGCGGGTCGTCGTCCTCGGAGCGGAAACCAAGAAGACTTTTTTCGGCGAGAGCGACGCGGTGGGAGAATTTATCACGCTGAAGGGAGAAAAGTATCGGGTGATCGGAGTACTGGCGCCGCGCGGAGCCGCCGCCTTTCTCAATTTCGATACCTTTACCTATGTACCGATTCAGACGCTGCAAAAAAAGGTTTTGGGCGTCGATTATGTCCAATTCGTATCGGCCCAGATGGTGAATCCTGCTTTGGAAGCGGAAACCGTGGCGGATATCGTCGCTTTGATGCGCAAGCGCCACGATATCACGAGTCCGGACAAAGATGATTTTTCCGTGATGTCGACCAAGGAAGCGCAGAAGACGCTCGATACCGTCTTGGGGTCGATGACGATTCTGCTTTTGGCGCTGACTTCCATCTCGCTCGTGGTCGGCGGAGTAGGCATCATGAACGTGATGTATGTCTCGGTATCGGAACGGACGAGCGAGATCGGCCTGCGCAAAGCAGTAGGCGCGACATCGGCCAGCATCTTGCGGCAATTTCTCTTCGAAGCGCTGATCATCACTCTCATCGGCGGTTTGATCGGTATCGGCTTGGGAGTGCTGCTCTCCGTGGGGCTGAGCTTCCTTTTCACGTATTTGGGCTTCAACCTCATCCTCCATTTTTCTTTCGCGTCCTTTCTGCTGGGAGCCGGATTCTCGATGGCAGTAGGATTGATCTTTGGGATTGCTCCTGCCTATCGCGCATCGAAACTTTCCCCGATGGAGGCTTTGCGGAAGGAATGATGTTTCTCCCTATATTTGGACGTTTCGCGTCCAAATACGATATTACTGTGGTTGGCTGTTGAGTGTATAGGTCGAGCGGAGTGCGTCAAAGGGAATCGCCTCGTCGTGAGGAGCGCTTTCGAGAGAAATACCTTCTGGAAAGGAAAGATTGACCACTCGTTTTTCCACGCGACTCGCCTTCATTTTTTTTGCTTTTTCTGGGGAAATTTGGCGGCCGGTTTTTTTGTCGAAATAAATGATATTTGTATCGGAAAGCAAGGTGTCGGTTTGAGGTGGTGAGCTCACTTTCGTATAAGCGGCAAACCCCGTCTTCGGAAAACGCGTGAGAGCAGTATTCATGAACTCGCGCCAGATAGGAGCGGCAACGAAAATACCGTCCGCGCCATCTCGCATAGGCCGGTTGTCGTTATTGCCAGCCCATACCGCCGCAGCAATGGAAGGCGTGTAACCGACCGTCCAAGCATCGCGGAAATTTTGCGTCGTGCCTGTCTTGGCGGCCACAGTGGTGCCGATGGGAAAGGCGAGCGGGCTTTGCGCCCCGAAGATCGGCGTGCGAGCGATATTGTCGGACAGAATGGAGTTTATTTTTTCCGCGATGTCGGCCTCCAAAACACGGACACCCTCCGGATTATCTTCCACGCGCGTATACGTTTCGCCATGGCGGTCGACGATCTTCATCACTGATTTGATTTCGTGACGGATGCCGTCTTGGCCGAAGACGGAGAAAGCGCTCACCATATCGATCGGCTTGACTTCGGCGCCACCCAAGACCAGCGACAGCCCGTAGCGTTTGGGGTCTGTGAGGGTCGTGATGCCGAGACGGGTGGCGAGATTGATAGTATCGGCGATGCCAGCCAGAGCGAGTGTTTGTACGGCTGGAACATTGAGTGACATGGCAAGCGCTTGGCGCATCGTCAGCAGCCCGTGGAAACGACCATCATAATTTCTTGGGATATAAGGCCGACCGGAACCATCGGGACCGAAATTGATCGGACGATCGAAGATGGGTGACTCTGGTTGGAAACCTTTTTCGAACGCCGTGGCATACGCGAAGGGCTTGAAGGCGGAACCAGGCTGACGCTCGCTGGTGGTCGTGTTGACGTTGCCGTCGATACTCGTGTCAAAGTAATCTTTGGATCCTACCATAGCGAACACTTCGCCGGTCTTCGGATCTATCGCTACGAGTCCGGCATTGCTGGCGCCGCGAGCGAGATTCTTTTTCGCTCCGTTTTGGATAGCGATCTCGGCAGCTTTTTCAAGATCGAGGTCGAGCGTGGTGTATATCTGGAACCCTTCTGTCTGCAGTTTTTCCACCGGGTATGTTTTTTTGAGTTGATCAATGACATAGAAAACGAAATGTGGCGCCACGATAGACCGTTTGAGCGGAACGATCTTGGCGATAATATCGATGGAGAGCGCGCTTTCCAATTGCTGCTTGGTAATGAGATTGAGATCCTGCATCCGAAAGAGGACGTTCCTCTGGCGTGCGAGCAATTCTTTGGAGCGATCTCCGTATGGGGAGAAATACGTCGGTGCATTCGGGAGTGCCGCCAGGAAAGCGCTTTCTTCAAGCGTGAGGTTGCGTGCATGCTTATCGAAAAAGGTCTGCGCGGCTGTTTCGATGCCATAGGCATTCGAGCCATAGGGGACGGTGTTGAGATACAAATCAAGAATATCGTTCTTGCTGAAATGGCGGTCAATTTTGACGGCCAGAAACATTTCGCGGATTTTTCGCCGCACAGTACGTTCTCGGGTGAGGTATAGGCTTCGTGCCAATTGTTGAGTGATAGTTGATCCGCCTTGTTTTATTTCCCCGGTCCTGATGTCGACAATCAGTGCACGGAGAATGGCAAAAAAATCGATGCCTTGATGAGTATAGAAATTCGCGTCCTCTGATGCGATGGTAGCGAGACGAATGCTGTCGGGTATCTTGTCATGCGGTATGACGATCCGATTTTCTTCATCATAGAGGCGGTAGAGTTCATGCTCTCCTGTCCGGTCATAAAAAAGGGTGGTCTGCTTCAAGGGGAAATGGGCAATGTCCGCAATACTCGGTGTGCCGAAAAAGTAAATAGCCAAAATGCCAAAACCGATACCCAGTATGACCAGGCTAAAAACCCACATAATTTCCCATCTGAGAGAGAGTTTCATCCGTTCTTCGGTGTTGCGCAATGGCGAGTTATGACGGCATCGTATTCAAGAGGAATGAGACTCTTTTGTCAACTGTCATTTATTATTGTACTCTAGAAGAGTAGTCTTTGTCTTCTATTCAAAAATGTATGCGCGTACCTGTTTTCAAGCCGTTGTATTTTTTGCTTAAATGGTGCGGATTTTCTGTCATTTGGGAAACTTCTATCGGTGCGATTATTTTTTGTGAGAAAGAGGGCAAACGAGAGTATCTCCTGCTGCATTATCCGAGCGGGCATTTTGATTTCGTGAAAGGCCACGTTGAAGCGGACGAAACGGAAGAAATGACGCTCCGACGCGAAACAGAGGAAGAAACAGGCATAGCGAACGTGGTGACGTTTCCTTATCGTCTGAGCACGCGGTTTTTTTATGTCGCCAAGGGGAACGAGCGGGCAAAACGTCTGAGAAGCAAGCGGGGGATCTGGATTTTCAAACGCGTGCATTTTTATCCGGCTCAGACAGACGCTCAAGCCATCAAAATTTCTCATGAACACACCGGCTTTCTTTGGCTGCCGTATAAAGAGGCTGTCGCCAAAGTGACGTTTGAAAACGCCAAGCGGATACTCTCCAAAACGGAAGCATACCTGGCGCGGCTCCAGGCATAACCGGGCTTTACAAAGCCCGTCTTTTGTTGTATTATTATTCTTCGTTTGAGAAACTCTGATAAAATTATTATTAGAAAAGATCTCAAAAGTTTTTAGATGAACCGTACCAAAGCAGTTTTGCTAATGGTTCCCTAAAAAACTTTTGAAATCTTTTCAATCCTGAATATTATACGCTAGACGCTAAAAGTTGTTTTGTATGTTGACACTCAAAAATATTCGAAAAATTTATGGCACCGTCCGCGTGCTTGAGAAAGTAGCTTTCTCTATCGGCGAGGGTCAGAAAGTGGCCCTGGTCGGACAAAACGGTGTGGGCAAGTCGACGCTGCTCAAAATCATCGCCGGCATCGAAATGCCTGACAGAGGCGAGGTGAAAAAACCGAACCGTGTCTTGATGGGTTATCTGCCGCAGGAAGCGATCGCAGAGTCCTCCGAGACGCTGCTCGGTTATTTGCGCCGCATGGCGGGCCTCGAAGACCTCGAAAAAGAGATGGGGGCTCTGGAGCCGAGATTGGATGAGCAAGAAGCTTTGGAAAAATACGAAGTCTTGCGAACGGAATATGAACGTTTGGGAGGCTATGATTTTACGCGCAAAGCCAAAAGCGTGCTCGAGGGGCTGATGCTCGCCTCTATCCAGTCCGACCGTCTCGTGTTCGAACTTTCCGGTGGAGAGAAACGCAAAGCGGCGTTGGCCGGAGTATTGCTCCGCGGCGTGGATATGCTCCTTCTTGATGAGCCGACCAATAACCTCGATCTGCCGGCACTGCTGTGGCTGGAGCGGTACCTGAATCGTTCGTCCGCGACTTGCATCATCGCTTCTCATGATCGGCGTTTTCTCGACAATGTCGTGAAGAAAGTGATCGAGATTGATTGGTACAAGCGGGACGCGACAATGTATACCGGAGGCTGGAGCTCCTTTGCGGAAATGAAAGCGCATGCCATCCGCAAGCACAAAGAGCAATACCGCGTGCAGGAAGATGAGCGACAGCGGCTGATCATTTCCGTCGGGCAGAAAATGGATTGGGTCGAGCGTGTCAAGAATCGCAAGGCACCGGATAAAGACAAGCTCTCAGCGAATTTCAAGAAAGAACGCGCGACGAGAAAATTTACCGCGTCAGCCAAGGCGTTGGAAGAGCGCCAGAAACGGTTGCATGATGTGGAACGTCCGCTTATCCGTGATCCGCTCTATATTCCTCTGGCCCCCCAGTCAGGTGACAAGGATAGCAGCATCCATCTGAAGAAAATCTGTTTCGGTTACCCGGGCGGTTTTCAAGGCGGGCCGATCGATATGAAAATACCTTTTGGTACCCGTGTGGCTATCCTTGGTAATAATGGCGTGGGGAAATCCACCCTACTCAAAACGATCGAGGGGTCGCTTGCGCCGCTTGCCGGCAAAAGAGTGTGCGGGAAAAAACTGGTGTTTGGATACCTGATGCAGGAACATGAGAATGTTTCCCGTGCCGCCACTCCGTACGAGCTATTCAAAAATCGTTTAGGAGTCTTCGATCGCGATATCATCGCGGCGCATCTTTCGCAGTTCCAGTTCGCGCCGGATGTGCTCAATGACAAGATAGCATCACTGAGCCCCGGGGAGCGCGTGCGTTTGATTTTGGCGCTCCTCTCTGCCCTGGGCGCGAACGTGCTGATCTTGGATGAGCCGACGAATCATCTTGATTTGGAAGCAATCGAGGCCTTGGAAGAAGCGCTGGATGCCTATAGCGGTACCATTCTTTTGGTCACTCACGATCGTCGTTTCTTGGAACGCATCCGTTTGACACAATGTTGTGTCCTGGCAGACGGCAAGCTGACGGTTGTCAAAGATTATGATGCGTACGCTGCTACTATCCGCTCTCAGTTTTGAAGCAGAAGGCAGGAGGAGAGCGCGCCTATATTCAAAAAAGGCTTCTGGTTGCCTATTCTCTGACTTTCCGATATACTTTCACTATCTTTATTCGAAGTTGTTCTACCGGGTATGAATCAAATCGCAAAAAGGCGCTTTCGTTTTTCGGGAGTGCTCTTCCTTGGCCTAGTAGTTGGCATTATTTCCTATCCCCAGGCGGTAAAATTTATTCCGCCGCTTTTTCAGGCTGTCCAAAAACTCAAAGTCAATGAAGGTCTGGATCTTCAAGGTGGTATCGCTTTGGAATACAATGCTGATGTGTCACAGCTTCCCAGCGCCAAAGTAGGTGAGGCACTCTCTGCGGCGGAAGCCGTGATCGAACGGCGCGTGAATGCGTTCGGTGTCGGCGAACCATTGGTACAATCGTTACAATCAGGGACGGAGCATCATATTATCGTGGAATTGCCTGGCGTCAAAGACATTGAGCAGGCCAAAAAGATGATCAAGGAAACGCCTTTTCTCGAATTTCGTGAACAGGTCGCGCCGGACGCGGATATATTCAAACAATTCGATGCTTTGAATAACAGTACGAAAGAAAAGGCACAGACCGTTTTAGTGCGAGCGAAACAGGGTGAGGATTTCAGCGTTTTAGCCAAAGAATTTTCTCAGGATCCTGGCTCCAAAGATCAGGGTGGCGATTTGGATTTTGTGAAAAAGGGCACCTTCGTACCGGAATTTGATGCCGTACTCTTTGATCCGAACTTCAAATCAGGCGAGATCTATCCGACCTTGATCGAGAGCCAATTCGGGTGGCACATCATCAAGAAGATAGAAGAGCGAGGTGAAGGAGACACTCTCGAAGTGCATGCCGCGCACATTCTTTTCAGTAAACGTTCTATCGAGCAGTATCCGGATTTGCAATGGGTGGCGACAGGTCTGTCGGGAAAAAACCTCAAGAGCGCCTCCGTTGATTATCAGAGTCAAGGCGTCGGATCGCCGCAGGTAGCGCTCCAATTCGATAGCGAAGGGACTCAGCTTTTCGCGGACATTACCAAACGTAACATTGGGAAGGGATTGGCAATCGTGCTTGATGGTCTTCCGATCACCGATACGAATGGTGACGGAATCATCGATAAATCGGATCCGCCGTATGCCCCGACGATTCAGGGAGAGATACCGGGAGGTCAGGCTGTTATTACGGGGAATTATACGATGCAGCAAGCGAATGATTTGGTAAAACGCCTCAATGAGGGCGCGTTGCCGGTGCCGATTACGCTGGTTGGTCAGCAGAGCGTGGATGCGTCACTGGGACAAAGCGCGTTGGAGCAGAGCCTTTTTGCCGGACTGGTGGGCTTGGGTGCGGTCGCTCTTTTCATGATTCTGTACTATCGCTTCCTGGGTCTGATCGCTGTTTTCGCCTTGCTTCTCTACACGGCGATGTTGCTGGCCATTTTCAAGCTCTCGAACTTTACGCCCTTCGCGATCACAGTGACGCTTTCCGGTATCGCTGGTTTCATCCTGTCCATCGGTATCGCTGTGGATGCCAACGTGCTGATTTTCGAACGGACGCGTGAAGAGCTATCGTATGGTAAGGGTGTCGTGAAATCCATCAAAGAAGGATTCCGGCGTGCGTGGCCGAGTATCCGCGATGGCCATGTATCGACCTTGATTACGACATTCATTCTGATCGCTTCTGGTACCGGATTCGTGAAGGGTTTCGCCATTATTCTCGCTCTGGGTGTTTTGCTTTCCTTGTTCACGGCTGTCGTGCTCGTCCGAGTGACGATGGATTTCTTGATCGGAGATTGGATGGAACGTCACCCGAAGCTCTTGGTCTCACCCAAAAAACCTCTTGAATAAAAATATGCTCCACATCATCCAAAAAAGAAAATACGCCTATTGGTTTTCCGGGATACTGACGACAGTCAGTCTCATTCTGCTTTTTACTGTGGGATTGAAATTTGGCATCGATTTCAAAGGGGGGACACGGATGGAAGTGCAATTTTCCCAGGATCCCGTGCCGCAAGTTTCTGAGGTGAAACAAAGCCTTGCTGATCTGGCGCTGAAAAGTCTGACTATACAGGCGAGTGACAATAGAAGAGTCTTGCTCCGCTATCTGGCCTCTGATGCCGATTCTAATGACCAGGTGCTGGCCAAGTTGCAGTCTCTCGATCCGAACATCCTTCAACTCCGGACAGATTTCATCGGCGGTTCAGTGTCGGATCAGATCAAAAAGAGGGCGATAGTCGGTATCATCCTTTCTGTGCTCGGTATAGCTGCCTATATCGCCTGGGCTTTCCGAAGAGTGTCCGGCATGGTCGGCTCATGGGAATATGGCATGGGTGCGGTCATTGCGCTGCTGCATGATATTATCGTCGTGATCGGTGTTTTCGTGATGCTGGGCTGGAGGTATAATACTATCGAGATAGGCATACCGTTCATCGCCGCTCTCCTGACGATTCTGGGCTACTCCGTGAACGATACCATCGTCGTGTTCGATCGAGTGCGTGAGAATCTCTTGCGAGCCGGGAAAAAAGAAGATTTCGAGATCATCGTCAACCGCTCGATCAATGAAACGTTGGGCCGCTCGATCAATACGTCGCTTACGGTGATCATTACGCTGTTTGCGATTACCTTTTTCGGCGGGGAGAGTATCCGCTATTTCGGTTTGGCGCTTTTGATCGGAGTGATTTTCGGTACGTACTCATCCATCTACATCGCGTCCGCTTTGTTGGTTACGCGCTACAAGATGAAAATGGGAAAATGATGCATGATGTGAGCGATGTGCCACTTGCCTACTCTTCCGTCCCTTTCCCTTTTATCAATCATCACTTATTCCTTATCACACATAACATATGAAATGGAATCCATTCAACAAAAAAGAAGCTGGAAGCAAAGAGGTGCTCCCTACCATGCCTGGCATGCCAGCTATGGAAGATCTGAATATGTTCCAGCGTTTCGCCATGAAACGTCTGATGAAGATGAATCCGGCCGAACGGGAGAAGATGATGAAGAAAGCCATGACGCCGAAAAATATCGAGAAGAACAAAGGTGAAATTCTCGCTTCCCTGGAAACCATGCGCAAGTCAGGCCAGATTTCCGATGACCAATACCGCTTGACGAAAGCTAAACTTGGTTTGAAATAGACAAAATAATTCTATGCCAACGAAAGAACAAAAAATCGAAGAGCTGCTCACGCGCGGCGTGACGGAAGCGATCGACCGGGAACATCTGAAGGCGCGGCTGCTTTCCGGTGACATCCTGCGCATCAAGCTCGGCATCGATCCGACCAGTCCCCATGTCCATCTCGGGCGATCAGTAGTACTTCTCAAACTTCGTGATTTTCAGGAACTGGGACACCAGATCGTTTTTATCGTCGGTGATTTTACCGGTGTGATTGGCGATACGTCCGACAAGGAAAGTGAGCGGCCGATGCTGTCCGCCGAGACCATCGAGGAGAACATGAAAACGTACACACAGCAGATCGGGAAGATCATCGATCTCGAGAAAGCGGAAGTACACTACAATTCCACGTGGCTGGAAAAATTGAGCTATGAGGAAATCGGCGAACAGGCGAACGCGTTTTCGCTGGCCGAATTCATCGCTCGCGACAATATCAAGAAACGCCTCGATGCTGGCAAGCGCGTGTCGCTCCGCGAGGTGCTCTATCCCTTGATGCAGGGCTTCGATAGCATCGCCATCAATGCCGACGTGGAGCTCGGCGGCACGGACCAGCGCTTCAATCTGCTCGCGGGACGGCGCCTCCAGGAAGCCCATGGCCAGCCGGCCCAGGACATCCTGATGACGGATCTCATTTTGGGCATCGATGGACGCAAGATGAGTTCGAGCTGGGGGAATACGATCAATCTCTTCGATACGCCGAACGATATGTTCGGCAAAGTGATGCGTATTCCAGATGAGATCATCATGAGCTACTTCGTTCATTGCACGCGCGTTCCGATGCAGGAAATCGGAAACATCGCCGAAGAAATCGTGACCGGTGCCAATCCGCGCGATGCCAAGATGCGGCTGGCCAAGGAGATCGTGCTGCTCTATCACGGTGCAGCGGAGGCAGCCAAGGCAGAAACCTATTTCGTCGAAACATTTTCCAAGAAACAGATCCCAGAAGACGTCCGCGAAGCGAAGACCGAAAAGGGAACCAAGCTGACCGAGATGCTGGTGGCAGCCGGGCTGGCAGAAAGCAAATCAGACGCCCGGAGGAAAATCGAGCAGGGCGGAGTGGCGATCGCCGATGAAAAAATCACGGACGCGAACACGGTCGTGGAGGAACGTTTCCGGAATCAGGTGATGCGGGTGGGCAAAAAGGATTTCGTACGGATGGTCTTTTAAATCTGTTCAAAATATGCTTTTTTCCGATGATGTCATCTCATCTTTGCAGTCAGGCAATCTGGCTGTCATTCCGACGGACACGTTGTACGGCATCGTGTGTCAGGCGCGCAGAGCGGAGGCGGTGGAGCGGCTCTATCATGTCCGCGGGCGCGATGAGGGTAAGCCCTGTATTCTGCTTTTGGCGGATATGAGCGGACTCCAGGAGTTCGGCATCACTTTGTGTGAGGCGGATAAACGAGCGCTGGAGAAAGTCTGGCCGGGGAAAGTGAGCGTGATTTTCGATTGTCCGGAAGAAAAGTGGGCATACCTGCATCGGGGCACGAAGACGATCGCATTCCGCGTTCCTCTCGATGCCGAGTTGCGCAGTCTGTTACGGAGTACTGGCCCGCTTCTGGCTCCCAGCGTCAATCTGCAGGGCAAGGCACCGGCCCATATCATCCAAGAAGCAAAAAATTCTTTCGGGGATCGCGTCACCGTGTATGTGGATGGCGGATATCGTGGCGGTCTCCCGTCGACCGTGGCGCGTCTGCATGATGGTGTCTGGGAGACGCTCCGAGAAGGCGCGGTGGAGCTTTGATACACACGGCATGAGAAAGAGGGCTCGTCTTATAGGGCGAGCCCTTGTTGTTTTTTTCGTAGTATGGTACTTTTCAGGCAGTTTTTTCCAGGAGAGATGTCATGGACTTCGACTTTGATGTATGGAAGCGGCGGTTTGAAACCGATTCGGAGGAGGCCGAGAACTTCCGCAAAGGAGAAATCGCTGTGGTGATCGCGAGCGCGAATCCGCAGGGTCAAGAAGTATTGTGGCGCTTGCAGTGGCGTATCGATAGAGAACGTAAACGCCACAAAGCTTCGCCTCTGGGCAGCTACATGGCTTTGAAAGAGATGCTTATGGAGAAGCTCTGGGGAGGAGGCGGACTAGCAGAACATCTGCATGCGGCAGTCGGTCTGTCTCCGCAGAGCGTCCACATGCTCGAAGCGTACAGTCATTCTCCTCGAGACGCTGTGGTCCTCTCTTTTCCGAAGAAGTGAACGACGCTTGCAGCCCGAAGGCTGGTCGAACCTTGACCAGCCATTTTTTTTTTGACCAAAGAGGGCATTTTCGGTACAATAGGGATATTCTTTGTTAAGAGTTTTTATGCTATCAGAACGCATCACGCAAATCGAAACAGTAGGCACAGCATCGCTCGCAGCGGTGCGCATCATTGCCGAATTGGAAGCCTGGGAAGTGAAGTATCTCGGCCGCAAGAGCGAGCTGAATGATATTTTGAAGAGCCTGAAAGATCTGACACCGGAAGAAAAACGGGTCGTCGGTCCGCTCGCCAACGCCGTGAAACAATCCTTATTGCAAGCTTTTGAGAAGACCAAGGAAACGCTTCTGGAAAAGAGTATCGATTGGGAAGCGGAACGCGTGGATGTGACGGCGCCAGGCAAGTCGTCGCCACGCGGGCACCTTCATCCGATCACCCGCATAGAACACGAGATCGAGGATATTTTTTCCGAAATGGGATTTGCTGTAGCGGACGGCCCCGAGGTAGAGACCGAACATTACAATTTCGACGCTCTCAACGTGCCGGCCGATCATCCGGCGCGCGATATGCAGGATACATTTTGGCTTGCTTCGACTCCGTCTCAGGAAGGCGGGAGCGAGTCATCCGACGTTCGGGAGAAATATCTCCCGCGTACGCAGACTTCTCCGGTGCAGATGCGTTATATGGAACAGCATACGCCACCGCTCCGTATCGTGGCGCCGGGACGGGTGTTTCGCAATGAAGCGACCGATGCCTCGCACGAGCATACGTTTCATCAGTTCGAATGTCTGATGGTCGGCGACGATGTGACGGTAGCCAATTTCAACTTCGTGGCAGAAACTTTTTTCAGCCGCTTTTTCGGTAAGAAAATAGATATCCGGCTGCGGCCGAGCTTTTTCCCGTTTACGGAACCGTCATTTGAATTCGATATTTCCTGCACGCTCTGTGATGGCCAGGGGTGTCCCGTCTGCAAACAGTCAGGTTGGCTCGAACTGGGCGGTGCTGGGATGGTGAATCAGAAAGTATTTGAAGCGGCCGGCTATCCGCGAGGCAAGTACCAGGGGTTCGCGTGGGGCTTCGGGACGACGCGACTGGCTATGATGAAGTACAAAATTACCGATATCCGTCTCATCATGAGCGGCGACCTCCGTTTTATACGACAGTTCTGATCCCTATGAAATACAGTTACAACAAACTGGTCGAATTATCAGGCACGAAAAAAACCCCGGAGGAACTGGCGCAACTGTTTTTGATGCGTGCTTTCGAGGTGGAATCCGTTGAGCCGTTTGCGCAGCATTTGGAAAACGTCGTGATCGGATCGGTGCTGGAAGCAGAAAAACATCCGAATGCCGATAAGCTCAAAGTCACCAGGGTAGATACGGGCGATAGGGTTCGCCAGATCGTGTGTGGCGCCCCCAATGTCGCCGCAGGACAGAAGGTGGCCGTCGCTCTGCTGGGCGCGAAACTGCCGGGAAATATCACTATCAAAGAAGCGGAAATTCGCGGGGAGGCATCAGAGGGGATGATCTGTTCAGAAAAGGAGCTCGGGTTCGGCGAAGGGCAGGACGGTATTCTGGTCCTGCCGGATGATGCGCCCATTGGAATGCCATTCGCAGAGTATGCCGGCCTCGCGGACTTTCTCCTGGATCTGAAGATTCTTCCGGATCGTGGTGCGGATGCATTGTCATATCGGGGACTGGCCCGCGAAATCGCGGCTCTCGAAAGACGCCAGCTCTCTTTCGTACAGGAAAAACTCAGGAAATATCCAGCCAATCCCATTGGTATAACGATCGTATCCGAAAAATGTTCTCGCTATGCTGGGTTTTGGTTCGAGCATGTGCGGCCGGGAACAGCGCCGCTTCCGCTGAGAGCGTTTCTTCTTTTGAACGGACTCCGTTCCATCAGTGTTCCGGTAGACATTACCAATTATTTTCTCTTGGAATACGGCCAGCCGATGCACGCTTTCGATGCGGATACGCTCGAGGGACACATCATCATTCGCCAGGCAGCGGCAGGCGAAACGCTGCAACTCTTGGGTGGCGAAACGATCACGCTGGATACGGAAGATCTCGTCATCGCCGATGAGCAGAAGGTACTCGCTCTCGCCGGCGTGATGGGGGGTATGCGCTCGGCGGTGACTAACAAAACGACGCGGGTCTTTCTTGAGATCGCTATTTTCGATGCGATCTCCATCAGACGGACACGCGTGCGGCACAATCTCGCTACGGATGCGGCCTATCGGTATGAACGCGGGCTGGATGCTCATGCGGCGGGAGACACTTTTGCCCGCGCGGCGGAATTGTTCGCCAGCTACTCTGGGGCAGACGTAGCGGGTTTTATGGACGTCTATCCGGCACCGATCGAACCGAAAACGATTACGTTGCCGATAAGTCTGCCGGAGAAGATGCTCGGCGTTCCGGTGGCCAAGGAATTTATCGGGAAGTGTCTCGAAGCGTTCGGTTGCGACGTGAGAGAAAAAAATGAAACGTTTATCGTGACCGTTCCGACGAGACGCAAAGATCTCGAAGATGAGTGGAACCTGGTAGAGGAGATCGGACGGACATTCGGATACGAAAATATTCCTGTGACGGCACCAACATTCGCGCTGGCTCTCTCAGAAGGTAATCCGGCGAAACGCTTCGAACGGGACGTGAAAGAATATCTTTCGGCCGCCGGTTTCGATGAAATGATGACGTATTCATTCTACGGCGTACACGATGCGGAGAAATACTCTCTGGATCCGCAAGAGCATCTGACACTCTCCAACCCGCTCAGTCCGGAACTGGCGCTTATGCGACCATCGGTATTGCTGACAGCCCTGCTCAAGGCCAAGGACAACCTCCGTTATTTCGATTCTTTCCGCTATTTCGAATTCGGCAGCGCGTATGTGCGTGACGAGGAAACGTTCGTGAACGAAGGAAAACAGCTGGCACTAGTACTAGTTGATGCCGTGAGTGACGATCTCTTCGCGCTCCTGAAAGGAAAAGTAGAAGCGTTGCTGGATTTTTCCCATCAGAAAAATATCACTTTTGCGGCGATAGCCGAGCAGGAGAGTATCTGGCATCCCAGCCGTTCGGCACATATTCTTGCGGACGGAAACATCATCGGTACGATCGGGGAGATTTCCCCGCGGATTCTTTCGAAATTCGGAATGAAACGACGCATCGTAGCCGCTCTCTTTTCCGCGGAAACCTTGGCCGCGTCATATGCATCGACGACGACGATGCAACCGCTGCCGAAATTTCCTTTTGCCGTCCGTGATATTTCATTGACTTTCCCATCGGTCAATGGACGCAGTATCAATGTGGCGGAAGCAGAAGCGCTGCTCGATGAAGCAGGCGCGCCGCTCCTCAAACGGCACGAACTGTTCGATGTCTATGCACAGGGCGAAGAGAAAAGCCTGGCATTCCATCTCTCGTTCGGAGCGGATGACCGGACCCTTTCCGGCGAGGAGATGGATAGGGTATTCGATCGGATTGTGGCTCTGGCGAAAGAGCGATTTGAGGCTCGATTGAAGGATTAATGGCGTTAGATGGTGGACAGGATGCCGGTTTTGTGCTAGAATAAGTCGTTTCCCGTTCTTTTCCAGAACAGATCGGATTATCGCGCGGCTGCTTCTTCGGAAGCGGAGCGAGGAAAGTCCGGACACCCGCCAACTTTGTCTGCTCTGGGCATCGTATGCCGCTTGAGGAGGCATAGTGAGCAGAATAGACAAAGTTGGCAGCAGGTAGCGGGTAACCCCCGTCTAGAGCGATCTACGAGGTGCGAACAGAGATGTCTTGTTCCGAAAGGAATGAGAGGACCCGCAAGGGTTCAGTCCTTACGGCAACGTAGGGGGTGCAACAGCTAAATCCTTACTTGGGTGCAAGGCCGTGCCTCGAGCAATCGGGGAGTGCCGCAAAGATCTTGCCGGCAACGGCAAGGCAAGAGAAATGATAATCCTCTCTCGCGAGAGAGAGACAGGATCCGGCTTATAGATCTGTTCAGGAAAAGAATGAGAAGCATTTGAAAAGCTAAAAGCTAACGCAGCTGTTCCCATGAAACGTTCCGAAATATTTTTCAGCGCCATTCAAGTCCCGGTTGATTTCATGATGATTCTTTTGGCCGCCGCAACGGCCTATTTTCTGCGTGGGTTGCCGCTGTTCGAAGGTTATGTGTCCCGCGTCTTCAATCTGACTTTCCGGGGCTATCTGGAATTCGCTTTGACAGTCGCCCCGTTTTTTCTCATCATCCTGGCCATCGAGGGACTATACAGCATGCGTTCTACGCGGCGTTTTTGGCAAGAAGCCTACGGCGTAATGAAGGCTATCACTTTCGGATTGATTGTTTTGATCATTGCTGTTTTTCTGAATCGGGAATGGTTTTCTTCGCGCTTTGTTATCATTATCGGCTGGCTCTTGGCGGTCTTCTATGTGGTGGTGGCCCGCTATGTCATCCAGCGTATCCAGAAGTGGCTCTTGGTGAACCGAGGGACGGGCATCCACCGCGTGCTCCTCATCGGATTCAATGACAAGATGAGAAAAATGCGCTCTCTTCTGATCAAGAACAAGGAGCTCGGTTACCGTGTCGTGGATCAGATCGCTGATGCCAGCGTCTCGCACATCAAGGACATCCGAGAGAGTAAAGGCATCGATGAGATCATTATCGGCGATCCGTCGCTGACCGATGACGAGCAGGCCAAGCTGTTCGACTATTGCCAGATCAACAATATCCTCTATCGTTTTTTCCCTACTTCGCTGCAGACGACGCATTTTTCGATGCAGATTTGGAACGGCGAACCGATCATCGAATTCCAGCACACACCGCTTGATGGCTGGGGGAGAGTGCTCAAGAGAGCGTATGATATCGTCGCCGGCGTTGTTCTGACCGTGCTCTTTTCGCCGCTGATGATCGTGATCGCCCTGCTCATCAAGCTCGAGGATCCGGATGGGCCGATCATCTACAAGAACGAACGCATCGGTGAGAACGGCAAGAAGTTCTTCGTCTACAAGTTCCGCTATATGCTGTGGAAATATTGCATTACCAAGGAAAACCCGGAATTGAAAGAGGCCGTGGCATTCGAGGAAACGCTCATCGAAGAGCGCAATGCCCGTAAAGGAGGAGTCCTGTACAAGATCAAAAATGACCCGCGCAAGATGAAAATAGGGTCGTTCATCGAACGGTATTCGCTCGACGAGCTACCGCAATTCTTCAACGTCCTCGAGGGCAGCATGAGCCTTGTCGGTCCGCGTCCGCATCAGGAACGTGAAGTGGATCGCTATGCGGAATACCACCGCCGCCTGCTGACGATCAGACCGGGCGTGACCGGTATGGCGCAGATTTCCGGACGTTCCGATCTCGCTTTCGAAGACGAATATCATCTGGATGTTTTCTACATCGAGAATTGGTCGCTGTGGCTGGATATGGTCATCTGCCTCAAGACTGCCGGCGTCCTCCTCCATCGCCGCAAACACAACAGAAAATAAATACAATCATAATTTCACGGTCGTGAAATTATGATTGTATTTTACGGAAGGCTCTCTGTGATTTTCGCAGGGAGTTTTTTATCTTGACATGAAATCTGTTTTTTCTCTTCCATTTTGATATACTGGATGTAATAGAAAGATATTCAAAATAACGCAACAAAACGTTGTGAGTGGTTTTGTAAAATAATTTTTTAAGCAAAAAAGTATGTGTTCATTTCTTAAGTGTCCAAGTGATATCAGCATAATTGTTTGGTTTTTAATTATATCGGCAATTTTTTCGTTTATAATTTTAGCAAAGTATAAAAACAGACATCTTTCTTCTCTGGTTTTTTCTATTCTTGTCAACGGAATATTTTTTTTGACAGCTATTTCTGGCAGTTTGATTTTTCGAATTTATGGGGTTGAATGGCTCCAATATTTCTCCATCTTCATTTGGCCAGTTATAAATATTATCCTCATCATTCTTTATGTCAGGAAAAAAAATCGGTAGGTACGTTCTTGTATCCATACTTTCTTTTTTCATAATATTTTCCCCGGTCAATCTTTCAGTCCTCCGCAACACTTCTTCGGCACAGACCGTTCCCGACGAAACGATATCCGATTCTGTGGTTTGGTCTGAAAATAGGGTAGTGACAGGAACCATAACCGTTCAAGTCGGAGCGACACTGACGATTGCCAAAGGTGTCACGATAGAGTTCGATGGACAGGCATGGATGGATGTCAACGGCAGACTTTCGATAGAAGGGGCTCCTGAGCAGCCGGTCGTATTGAAGAAAAAAGATGCTGATGATGGGGATTTCTTTACGATCGCAGCTGTCTCATCCGGAGTCATATCAGCGAGAAATGTCGATGTATCCGGTGGAGGCAGCGCTTCCGAGATTTTTATGGTGGAAGGAAATCAGCGCGATTCCCTCTTTCAATACGCGAATGCTTTTTGGATGTATCAGGGTGCGTTTGGCGCGCAAGGCGGAGGAACGCTCGATATTGAAGGGGCAAACTTCCACGGTAATCCGCTTGCGGTATATACCGATTCGTCTTCCTATTTTCAGGTGAAAGTGTGGCGATCGAAATTTTCAGGCAATACTTTCGATTTTGTCAATACAGATAATTCTGTGTCAAACAGCTCTGATATCCGGTATAATTGGTGGGGCAGCGCGGATGGCCCGGAGCACTGTACCAATCCGGACGAATGCGAACCTTGGCATACGTATAAGAAAGTTCTCGGTAATGTGAATGTTGCCGATTGGGCGAAAGAAGAAAATTTCAAAGACCCGGTCGTGGTCATACCGGGAATTATGGGTTCATGGAAGATGACGCAGAAAAGCGAGTTGAAACTGGACCCTGTTTTTGGTACCTATGATGGACTTTTGGAAACACTCGATGAGAATGGCTATACGGCAGGAAAAGACCTTTTTCCGTTTCCATACGAGTGGCATTACAGCAACGTTGAATCGGCCAAGCTTCTGAAAACGAAGATCAATGAGATAAAAGCGGCTACGAAATGGCCGAGAGTGGATATCGTCGCTCATTCGATGGGCGGACTGGTAGCGCGCGAGTATATTGGAACTTTGGATGGCGGGGGCAATGTTGATCAGCTCATTACGCTGGGAACGCCGCATGAGGGTTCACCGAATAGTTATTTGATGTGGGAGGGTGGTAAATTTTCGTCCCCATCAAGATTTTCTATATTTGATTTTTTTGCTAATGGAATTTTCCAGCAAGAAGCCGAGGAGAATGGATATGAAACAGTATTCGATTATATCAGGAAAGCCCCGATAGTTTCTGTACGCGAGCTCTTGCCGACATATTCCTATCTTCGCGACAAAGAATCAAATGCGTTGCGGACATACCCGAATCTGTATCCTATCAATACGTTTCTTCAGAATCTCAAAACTACGACAAATATGAACCGACTTGCGCCGGTCATCTTTACCAATATCGTCGGAAAAACAAGCAATGATGAGACAGTAGGAAAAATTCGTGTCGATGGTGCATCGATAGAATTACTGAGCGATCCGGAAAAGATAGTGTTGTGGGGGCATGGAAAACCTGATGGGTACGATAGTGTGATTGGTGATAGAGGGTTGGAGCTCGATTCTGGCGATGGCACGGTACCGATTGATTCTGCAAAGGGAATTGTTTCTGATGAAACGATAGAATTGGCGAGTAGCCATTCCAATCTTCCTTCTGATGCGGCAAAAACGGTGTTCAAAACACTGACCGGGTCAGATGCACTATCTGGCGTTTCGTTGAAATCTCCCACTTCTCTTTTGCTTTTTAATGTCTTCTCTCCCATCGATATACAGATCGTTGCTCCTTCCGGGAAGAAGGTGGGGAAGAATTTCGAGACTGGTGGAGTCTATGACGAGATTCCTCTGGCTTACTATACCGGTTATGATACAAAGAATGAATTCGTGACGATACCGAATCCGGAAGAGGGAGAATATAGGATTCTTACGCAAGGAACCGGTGATGGCCCATATCGCATAGAAGCGGCAAAAATAACTGAGACAGGAGCTTCTGGCGGGGAGGCGAAAGAATCAGTCGTTTCTTTTGTCGGCACGGCTGTTTTGGATATGAGAGAGGAGAAGAAAATCGAGCTTCTGAGCGATGATACGGTCGTGTCTGAGGGCCAGGACGCTATTCCTCCGACTACTACCACTGTCTCAACCGCTGGCACCGCTGGGACTAATGGCTGGTACATAGGTGACGTGACGTTGACGCTTGCCGCTCAGGATAATGAGAATGGCAGCGGTGTTGAAAAGACGGAGTATTCTCTCGATAATGGTACGACGTGGAATGTGTATACTGATCCGGTGGTCATTTCTCAAGAGGGAACAACTACTTTGCAATACTTCTCCACAGATAAGCAGGGGAATAAGGAGGAAATAAAGACGGAAACCATCAAGATAGACAAAACTGCTCCCGAGGCCAAGATAGCTTTCAGTCCGACGACTAAAAAGCTCGATATCGTGGGTACGGACAATCTCTCGCAGAATGTCTCTGTCGTGATAGTGGAGAAGGCTGAAATGAACGTATCGAACAAAAAAGTGAAAAAAATCAGGCCTTGGTTTGTAGAGTGGTTCTGGAAAAACAGGAGAACTCTTCCGGATATGCTGGTAACGCTGACCGATGAAGCCGGCCATACGACCAGCATCGCTTTTGAGAAAACAAAAGATCGGAATGGGTACCTCTTTATCCGAGTGAAGTCTATCGCGTATGATGGCAGCGAAATACTCCTCTCCAACGCGGTTGCACAGTACAAATGGCAGATGGATTGGAAGAAACAGTATCGATTGTTCGCATCGTATCTGAGAACTGCCTCAACGGATATCGAGTCCCACTATATCCCGAAAAGGAACGAAACCTGGATCATGGAAAGACCGAGAGACCTCGCCGATGATACTCATGACGACGATAGCGAGCGGCGGCCTATTCGAAAGAGACTACCAGGCATGGTTATCTCGTATCTCCAAACAGAAAAAGGCAGCGTAGGAATGAGTTATTAGAACAGTGGTATAATAGAAGCATAGCCTTCTAACTTTTAACTTATAATTCTATGCTTCTTATCAAATGGCTGGTCAGCGCCCTGGCGTTTCTGGCACTGCCGTACATCATAGCGGGGATTAGTGTGCAAAGCTTTGGAACGGCGTTGGTGTTGGCGCTTCTGTGGGGCGTGGTAAACGTCACTATCAAGCCGATTTTGCTGGTTCTGACTCTGCCTATCAATCTTCTGACGTTCGGTATCTTCACGTTCATCATCAACGGCTTTCTGCTCTGGATTCTCGGGGGGATGATCAAGGGCTTCGAGGTGCATGGCTTCTGGGTGGCGGTGCTCGGCGCGCTCGTCCTCTCGGCTATCGGTACCCTCACGCATTTCGTGTTCCACAGAGCTGAGATGTAATAGGTATATTGTTTCGATTGAACTAAAAAATCCCGACCATCATCAGGCCGGGATTTTACTTTCTCGAAGAATCTTTCAATCACGCTTTTCTTCGCTTGGGAGGGTGATGAGAGCGATTATGAGGGTAAGAGACAGGCCCACGAAGAGGACGGCGATAGAGGCGATATAGAAGTGCTTCAGGAACCAGGGTTTGTACTGTGAGATCCTCTGATCGAGCTCCCGGAGGTCTTGCCACCAGTGCTTGTTATTGTAGACCAATCTCATAGCCAGGGATTGGTTTTTCGTCACTTCTCCAGTGGTGGCGAGAGCGAGAGACATATCTTCATTTTTGTTTTCCGTGGTGAAAAAACGCAAGTACCTCGTACTGGTATTGGCCTTCTCGTATGAAACGATGGCACAATATTTCTTGCCGTCGGAATCCTGTACGGGCGGGAAGGTGACGACGTAGAGATTGTCTGCGTTGAGGAAGGGGACTGCCAAAGTGCCTTGTCTTTCGGCAGTGGTACACGTTTCATCGGAGAGGGTTACTCGTACGGTATCGTCTTTATTCGGTCCAGGGGTACGGAGCAAGAATTCAATTCTGCTGAGTCCGTCTCGATTGGCGACGAATGTCTGGTGAAAGGCTTGATCGTGGTATATTTTCAAAGGATCTCCTTTCTCCAAAACAGTCTGGGAGTCGGGAAAAGATATGATGCTGAAAAACTTGAAGAAGATCAGGAAAACGAGTATTCCCAAGGCCGTCAGCAGTATTTTTTTGGAATTGAATTTCATGCTTTTAACTTTCTTCATTTGATAGACTTGTGACTTTACAAACTTTCTAACTTTCTGTCTTTCTAACTTTACAAACTCTTTTCTTACATATAGAACCGGAGGATAATAGCATCAAAAATAAGATACGTCGTCAGCGAAAATATGAGTATGAGAGCCGCGAGGAGTACGGTGTTGAAATACTTCTCCTTTTTGCAATAGGCAAGAACCGCTCCGAGACCGGTACCGACGAGCAGGATATGCGCGGAGAGGTTGGGGAGGAAATACCGCCCCGGAGTGCCGAGGCTCATGGTCATGCTCCCGAGTCGGCTAAAGGCAGACCAGTCAGCGGCGCGGACTCCCAATTGCAGGGCAACGATCATACCGATGAGGAAGAGGATGTATTTCTTGGCGGGAAGGAAAGCGGGAGCTGATTTTTTGGAAAAAATGAGCATGCCGAGACCGATGAGCGCTATGGTTTCAATGACGAAGATGAAATTCATGCTATTGCTCAGGGTCCAGCTATTGATCCAGCTGAGCGTACCCCAGTAGGTGGAGGAGGGCAAGACAAATTTTTTAAAAGTAATCGTTCTGGAGATATAGTCACCGAGAGTATGCATTGTTTTGCTGAGAGAGAGGCTGCTTCCGAGGAAGTGACTGAACAGATAATAAGCGACGAAGAGAAATACAAAAAGGCATATGCTATAGACGCTATAGCGGAAGTGCTTATCCTGCAATCGCACTTTTCCGTAGAGCAAATAGGTGATGAGCGCGATGAATGCCACTATCAGGATATATCCTGTCCCTTTGGTCTGGGCTGCCACCAGTATCGATCCGAGCAGGAGCGTCAGGTTTTTCCAGTCCAGCCCTTTTTTGAGCGCGAGTACTCCGGCATACGTGAAGAGAAAAAAAATGGGGATGAGGAGGACATCGTAATTGATATTGGTGAAATAGAGCGAGAATTTCGGCTGAAAAGAAAGGAGAGAAGTGAGAATGAGGCTTGTTTTAGCGGAAAATCCGATGGTTCTCGCGGTGAGATAACAGAAAAAGACGGCCATTGTGCCGAGCAGGACTGAGAAACTCCTGATGAGATAGAACCGTACGAGAATGCTCTGATCTACGAAAAACTTTTCCAGCTGCGAGGCAACTATATGATAGAGAGAAATTCCTGCGGTATCCGGTTCGGTATAGTAATTATAAGGTTTCCAGATTTTCGAATTTATCGCCGATTCGTTTTCTCCCTCGAAAGAGTGTGAAAATATGATGGTGTTAAAAATATCGCTTCGTAAAATATCGGTATTGACGACTGCAGCCGTTTTTTGGATTTCTTCGGAATAATTATACGTGTCGAAATCATCTTTGTCTCGCAAGGCGTCATCATTACGTCTTTGGTTTTTCTCAACATCTGGTACGACATTGTTTGGTTCGGCGAAGAATTGAATCGTGTTATAGTGCCGGGTCTCGTCTTGCCCGACAAAAAGTGGTTGGATGGCCGCCAAAAAAACGCCTTTGAGGAAAAAGACGATAAGAATCAAGGCTAAAATGAATTTCGGATCTTTTAAAATGGTCAAAAAACGATTGTTTTCCATGCTTTGAGTATACCATATTGAGAAATGGCACGTCCAAGGCTTGCTTGGAAAAATGGTAGAATTGAAGTATAATGAAATGGCTATAAAAAGCCTTTTTTTAAGAATCGAAGAAGCAGCGCATCTTAAATCATAATGAGTAGCAAAAACACAATATGAAAATTTTGATTGTAGGTGGTGCGGGTTTCGTCGGGACGCATTTGCAGAAAGTTTTGGCCAACAAGGAGGGGTTTACTTTTCATATATATGATCTCGTGAATGGTGACGATACGAGGGATAGATTCAAGTTGGATAGAATGTTTGAGAGTGAAGGTTTCGATGCGATTATCAATCTGGCTGCGCGTGCAGGCGTTCGGAGAGGAGAGGGTTTCCCAGAGGAATACTTCAGTACCAACGTTATCGGCCTGGTCAATTTGATTGAAATGGCGGAAAAGTGGGGTGTGAAGAAACTAGTACACTATTCTTCAAGTTCGGTATTCGGCAATGATGAACAGGTGGCTACAGACGAAAATTTTACAAAAAAACCGAAATCTATTTACGGTATTACCAAGCTTGCTGGCGAATTGCTCCTGCAGAAATCAAAGTTGGATTACACGATTATCCGACCATTTACTATTGTCGGAGAGAACGGCAGGAAGGAAATGGTTATCTACAAATGGCTGAACCAGATCAAGGCAGGTCGGAAGGCGACGTTCTATGGAGATGGTACTACCTATAGAGGCTATACCTATATCCAAGATATGCTTCGCGGGACGATCGAATGTCTGACTAATCCGAAAGCCAATCGTCAGGACTTCAATCTTGGCGGTGATCAAATCATTACACTCGAAGAATTGTGGAATATTTTCAAGGGAGCTTATCCGCAGGCAGAACGAGAAATAGTTCCGATGCCAAATACCGATCAAATGTTTAGCCTAGCTGATGTGAGCAAAGCAAAAGAATTACTCGGCTGGGAACACACAACTGATATCAAGAAAAAGATACAGGAAATGATTGTTTCGTGAAAAAATACTTTTGATGATCGCCATTATAAAAACAAGACTGACCAATTTCACGGAGATGCTTCACCTCCGTATTTTTGGGCATGAAATGGGGGAGGAAATGCGGAAATTTCTTAGCCATCTTTCCTGGTCGTTTTTCGGTGGCATAATCGCTTCGATATTGATGCTCGGGGTAAATATCGGTATGGGACGGTATTTTGGACCGGAAGAGTATGGAAAGTATAATTTCGTATTGATTTTAAGTCAGTTTCTACTGATTTTTGTGTATCTGGGAACGGATGTTTCAAGCATAAAATTTCTTTCTGGCGAAAAGGAATCATCTGAGAAAAAAGCATTTTTTTCGAGTTCATTTTACTTCGTTCTTTTCATGATCTTACTGCTCTGGATTGCGTACGGTTTTGCTTATTCGAAAATTGAACATTATTTCAATGTAGATAGCCAGTATGTATTTCTGGCCCTCATTTTTGGATCGGTTCTCGGTGTAAAGGGAATAGTCGATGGATATTTGAGAGCATATTCACTTTTTCGTTTTCAAGCCATTTTACGCGTCATTGAAGCAATTACGATCATCGCGTTTCTCTTTCTGATTTTAAAGATGATTGGTATAAAGGAATATCAGTATTATGTGTACGCTGTTGCAGGAGGAGCTGTTTTATTTTCACTCGTAACGTTATTTCGATTGAGAGAGAATTTTGGGGTGTTTCAGTGGTCGTCTCTGAAATTAATGTTGTCTTACGGCAATGTAATTCTTATTGGAACAATTTTTGGTACCACATTTAATTCACTGGATAAGATAATTGTTGCAAAGTATCTCGGGGTAGCACAATTAGGAATTTATTCAGCGTATTTTATGACTTCGACCAATCTTATTGCGCAAATGACGCAAGTATTCAATAATGTTTTTTTTCCAACTATTTCTCAGGTAGCTGATACGGCGTATGTAGCAAAAATAAATACATTGATAAAATGGTTTTTTGTTCCTGGGGGAATTATTCTTTCTTTGGTGTTATACGGAGTATTGCTTGTTTTTGGCAAGGCATATAAGCCTGATATGCTTTTGGCGGTGGGGTTTGGTTTTTTATCTATTCTTCAAATCCTCCTTACTATCAACGCCTCAATGATCACTGCTCTTTCAAAGGAATTGTTAAAGAAATATTATTTTTGGTTGTACGGTGTAAGTTTTTTTCATATGGCTGTTTATGGAATATTCATTTATTTCAAATCTATTACAATACCAATTTTACTTCTTTTGTTTTTTGTGAATTTTTCAATCATGATTCTTATTCAAAAAAACCTTATATATTCCTTCATTAAAGCAAAAAATGGTTGATTTTCAATTTGTTTTTGGTGTGCTAGTATGAGGATGTCGGTATTATTGATCAAATGAATATGATTAAGAAAAACATCGAAATGATTCTTGGTGAAATAAAGACAGTTTTCGAGCCATTAGATGAAAATCAGGTTTCGGTGTTACGAGATGAAATCTTAAAGGCGAATAAGATAGTAGTTTGTGGTGCTGGTCGGGTAGGGATGGCGATACGGGGATTTGGGATGCGATTGGGACATCTCGGGTTGCAGGCTTTTACTCTCGGTGATTCGACGGTACCGGGCATAGGTAAGGGCGACTTATTGCTTGTCGCGTCAGGATCGGGCGAGACCCAAACCATTTACGATCTTGTTGAAATCGGAAAGAAGAACAGTGTTCGCATCGGGCTCGTAACGGGCAATCCTGAGTCAAGAATGGGAAAGCTTGCGGATGTGGTAGTCCAGATCACGGCACCCTCGAAAACAAAAGCGGTCGAAGGCCTTACCTCTATTCAGCCGATGACGACTCTGAATGAACAAAGTCTTGGAATATTTTTTGATGCTTTTGTACTGGATCTCATGGAGAAAATGGGAGAAACTCACGACACTATGTGGGTGCGACATTCTAATTTGGAATAAACATATATTATGCATGACCACAAGCACTGTCAGTTGGCAGCATCGATAATTTGCGGGAATCCTTTGAATCTTGAGGCGGATTTGGCAGCGTTAGAAAAAGGTGGGATTGATTATATTCACTTTGATGTGATGGACGGAGTATTTGTGCCTCGGTTTGGACTTTTCCCAGAGTACCTGAAAGCTATCCGATCCAAGACAGATTTACCCATAGAAATCCATATGATGGTGCAGGATCCGGAACCGTATATTCAGGATTTTGTGAACGCTGGAGCGACGATACTGACGCCGCATATCGAGCCTCTCTTGCATGCTCATCGCACGGTGATGAAAATCAAAAGTGCCGGTGTCCAAGCGGGTCTGGCACTCAATCCGGGGACCTCACTCTCTTCGCTCGATTCTGTTCTCGAAGACCTGGACCTGGTGATGCTCATGGCTATCAATCCTGGTATTGTCGGACACAAGCTTATTCCGAGGACGATGGAGAAAATTGCTGATTTACGAAAGAGGATAGATGCAACGGGAAAGGATATCGTTATAGAGATTGATGGCGGCGTGACCCCGCAGAGCGGTATTGAGATGGTCAAAGCTGGAGCGAATATGCTGGTGTGCGGAACAGGGACTATTTTTCAGCCTCCAGCTCAGTTGGATGACAAGATTCGAGAGTTTCGAGCTACTTTATCTCATTAATTTTTTGTATATGCATCAAAATATCGCGTACAAAGTTTTGCTTACTACTTCGGGAACCGGTTCTCGGCTGGGGGAGCTTACGAAGAAGACGAATAAAGCTCTGGTAACGCTCGATGATAAACCGGCTATCACATATATCATCGATGCCTATCCAGAGACGACAGAATTTGTCGTGACCGTTGGATATTTAGGAGAGCAGGTAAAAGAGGCGTTGCCGCGTTTATATCCGACGCGCCATTTTACTTTTGTGGAAGTGGATATTTACGAGGGTCCGGGCAGTAGCCTCGGTTATTCCATGCTCAAGGCGGAGCCGCATATCCAGTGTCCGTTCATTTTTCATGCGTGTGACACGCTTGTCTTCGGTCATCCTATACAGGAACCAAACAAGAATTGGATGGGTGGATATCGTGCAGGAGGGGATATAAGCCAATATCGCACGATAGAAATAAGTGCCGATGGAAAGGCAATCAACATCAATGAAAAGAAAGAGGGTACGTCGGATCAGGTATTTATCGGTTATTTCGGTATCTATGATTATGCGATTTATTGGGAGAGTCTGAAAAAACTCTATACAGCGGATCCATTAAACCAGAATCTTAACGATACGATGCCGTTGAACGACATGCTTCGGGCGGGTGTTTTGTTCGATTTGATAACATTCCCTGTCTGGCTCGATACGGGAAATCCTGTAGCGTTTGAAGAAACGGTAAAATTTCTTGCACAGCATCATGAAAATAAATAACCTCAAAGTCCTTATTACAACTTCTGGGAGAGGGGCGCGCTTAGGGGAAATTACTCAGTACACAAATAAGTCTCTGGTAAAAGTCGGTAAGAAGCCGGCTATTTCGTATATTATCGAGCAATATCCGAAAAATACGGAGTTTGTCATCACAGTTGGATACTTTGGCAACCAGGTGAAGGATTTTCTTGGCCTTGTTTATCCTGATCGAAAATTCAAATTTGTAGAAGTGGACAAATATGAAGGGAAGGGGAGTAGTTTGGGGTATTCTCTGCTGCAGGCCGCGTCTCAATTGCAATGCCCATTCATCTATCATGCGTGCGATACGATTGTCGCAGGAAAAAGGATTCCTGCGCCGAAGACGAATTGGATAGGGGGATTTCGAGGAGAGGGATCGTCTCACTATGCCTCCTTCGATGCTGTTGATGGAAAAGTGCAGCAAATGTATGACAAGGGGATGATAGACCCTGATTTTTTGCATATCGGGTTGGTGGGCGTACAAGAATATAAATCTTTTTGGGAAAACTTGAAGGAACTGTACAAAAAAAACCCAGGGAATAGTGCGCTCAATGATGTTGAAGTGATTAGCATGATGATTGGTACGGGGAGCGAATTCGGAGTGATTGAGTTTGAGAAATGGTATGACATCGGCAATGTCGAGAGCCTGAATCGGGCTCGAACAGAAATCGAAGATTCTTTTCGTATTCTCGATAAGTCAGACGAGTCGATATTTATTTTTGATAAGTTTGTCGTGAAGTTCTTCTTCGATGAGAACGTAGTAGCGCAGCGAGTAGCGAGAGGGGAGATTTTGCATGGGTTGGTTCCTGACATAGAAGGCGCAACGAAGAACTTCTATCGTTACAAATATGCGAAGGGGCATCTGTATTCGAAGGTCGCCACGCCAATAGACTTTTCCTGTTTTCTCGAGTGGAGCAAGAAGAATCTCTGGAAACCGAGCAAGGAAGTGAGCGCAGAGGCTTTCAACAAGATCTGTTACGATTTCTACTATACGAAGACAGTGGATCGCGTGGAAAAGTTTTTGGCCTCGCGCAAAGTGAAGGATACGGAAATCGTCATCAATGGTGAAAAGGTCCCTACCATCGAAAAAATGCTCAAGATGATCGATTTCGCTGGGTTGTGTGATGCAGAGCAAAGTGGGTTTCATGGGGATTTTATTTTGGATAATCTCCTCAAGAGCAAGAATGGTTATGTGCTGCTCGATTGGCGTCAGAATTTTGGAGGACTGTTGAAATCCGGTGATCTGTATTATGATCTCGCGAAACTGAATCATAATCTTACCGTGAACCATGAGATCGTGAACAGTGATCTGTTTACCATTGAAATAGGGAAAGATGAGGTAATCTGTGATATTTTTCGGAAAGAAAACCTGGTGCAGTGCCAGAAAGCCTTGTTTGAGTTCTTGGAGAAAAAAGGCTATAATACTAGGAAAGTAAAGATTCTGACGGCTCTCATTTGGCTCAATATGTCACCGCTCCATCATCATCCGTTTGATCTCTTTTTGTTCTATTTTGGAAAATTAAACCTCTGGCGAGCGCTCAATGAAAAGTAATATGGAAAAGAAAACGATCAAAAATTTCATATTGGATGTGGACGGAGTCTTTACGGATGGGAAGTTCTACTACACCATCGATGGCAAGGTGATGAAAAAATTCGGTCCGGAAGATAACGACGCACTTTCCCTTCTCAGAGACAAATTGCATCTTCATGCTATTTCAGGGGACAAGAATGGTTTCGCTATTACCAAGAGACGTATTGCTGACGATATGAAGCTCCCACTCGATATGGTGAGTACCTTCGAAAGAATGGAGTGGATTCGAGAACGTTTTGATCCGGAAGAAACGATTTACATGGGAGATGGGATATTCGATCCGCTTGTCTTCAAGCACGTTGCCTACAGCATCGCGCCAGCCAATGCTTTTTATAAGACAAAGGACCTGGCTGATTTCGTGACCAATGCCCGCGGAGGAGAAGGTGCGGTAGCTGAAGCTTGTCTCCATATACTGGAGAAGTTTTTCGACGAATCATTCGATGTCCATTCATTGAGTTTTGAAAAAGGCTCAGGCGTTTGGAAAAAATAAAGATACAACCATGTTTGAAAAACCAAATCCTATTGCGAAAAAATATGCTTCAATCGACCTCGCCGGACGCGAGGCTATAAATGAGCAAAATATTCAAGAATTTCTGGGTTTCAGCGAAGATCTTAAAAGAAATTTTACTGGTGTGATGGAGTTTGTGCTTGAATCCCAGCAAGTGGTGCAAGAGCGTATTCTGTCCCGGCTTGAAACAATCGGCGCCGAATGTGGAATAGATTTTTTACTTGCCGGCAGAGATTATCCTCTCCACTCTACGATTCTAGAAGGAAGAGCTGGAGAAGATTTAGATGAGCAGGAGAGAAATGATACTTTTGTAAGTATAGGTGAGACAGAGGGCTTTAAACAGGCCATGACACCATTAGAAGGGATAGATTTAGAATACAAGTATTTGCTTATTGATAAGGGTAATATACTCTTGACGGCTATGGATATCCCGGATGAAATAATAAAAGCGAGAGCAAGTCTGTCCGCACTGTACGCTGATTATGGGTTGGCACCACGACCGCTTGAAAATATTTTGCACATAAGCCTTGCGAGAATTGTAAAATTACCTAAAGATGGAAATACTGCAGTAATGTTAGAAAAATATAAAAGAGAAATGATAAAATTACGCCATGCAATTTCTGTGGATCCGCTTGTATTGGAAGTATCAAATATTTCAAAGGGGTCAACTTATGAAATTTTAACTCGCTCATAGAAACTTGAAACATTATGGAATATTTCGATGTGCATTCGCTTGATTTGGAAAATGGATCAGGTGTATGGAAAAAACAGTAATAAATGTAAAGAAATTAAATAGTATGGAGTCAAGTATCTCTCAAAAAGCTGCTTATCAGATCAATATGAATGATGCGGTAAGCGCGAAAGAATCAGATTGGGTTCAAGCATGTATTGACGCAGCAAAAAATAATGATTATTATCGTACCTTTCGTTCTTCCGTGGCTTTTCAACGTGTTATTGAGGGAACTCCAATAGTAGGGGGAATATGGAATTTGAAGCGTTTATTGAGGAGGGATAAGTTTCTTAGGGCTCTGCCTCTTATTCAGCTTTCAGATACAGTGGGATTGCCTCTAAATATGATTGATTTTATAGCGCCTTCCTCTGGTGAAAAAAACGTTCCGACAACGTACAGTCTTTCCCCGACGACGATCCGCTATGCAAACAATGCTTTGAATTGTTCCGCTCTCTTCGGGGACACCATTTTTAATGGCGAAGTTGAGGTATGTGAAATTGGCTCGGGATACGGAGGCGAGTGTAAGGCTTTCAATGATTTTGCAGTGACTCTATCCGGATCAAGGCTAGGGGAGAAGTGGCACATATATGATCTTCCGTCTTCCCGGGGAATAATCGAGCGATTTTTATCTCATTTTCATTATTCGGCTAGCTTTGATGAATTAAATTCTTCCTCGAAGAATAGCAACGATACCCTTGTAATCTCAAATGGGGCGTTTTCGGAAATGACAGGCTCTTTACTTGATGCATATTTTGACTCTGTAATTGCCACTGCTAAATTCGGATATTTTATAACAAACTTTGAGATTCATTCTGCGCCACATGGAGGGTGGACTACGGCAGAATTTATCAAGCGCTTACGAACATGTGGAAAAACAGATGTAGCGATTTTGCCTACCGCTGAATATCTCAGCTACTTTGATCAGCAAGCGAAAAGCAGTTTAATTGTTTTTGGTCATACTGGCGCGAGAAAAGATAGTACAACATTCAGTGACATTGTTAAGATACGCTTGATCTCAATTATGAGGGAGGCCTTAGGTGCTTTTCAGCGGTTTTTTATGAGACACTAAGAAGTTATTTACTATCGCTATTTTATGCAATACATTACTCGAAAAAAAAGCGTTGTTACCGGAAAAGATAATCTTGAACCACTCTATACATTTAAAGATTTTCCGGTATTTTTTGGCTGCGTAGAACACGGCTCCGAGAAAGATATCAAAGCTGATATGAGTTGGGCAATATGTCCGGAATCGGGTGTAATTCAGCTTGATAAGCTCATCCCGCTTGATATCCTCTATCAGGAACAGCACGTTGACGGAACCGGTCCGACATGGGAGCAGTATTACCATGATTTTGCCGATTATATAAAGGAGCAACCCTCGAAGGATATTCTTGAGATCGGTGGCGGTGCCGGGAAGCTCGCCGATATTTTCACGGGCATTACCGAGGAAACGTCTTGGACTCTCGTTGAACCCAATCCTTTGCACCCGGGGAACGATCGGGTCAAGATTACACGTGCTTTTTTTGATGAAAATTTCAAGTATGAGGGAGATGTGGATACGGTGGTTTTTTCACAGGTAATGGAACATGCCTACGATCCGAATCAATTCGTGAAATCCATAGCGAAATTCCTGAAGCCAGGTCAAAAACTCATTTGTGCCTATCCGAATCTGAAATTGTGGCTCGAAAATAAATACACGAACGCAATAAATTTCGAACATACGATGTTTTTAACTGATTATTTTGTCGATTATCTTTTTGTGAAGCACGGCTTTGTCATAAAGGACAAGTACTTCTATAAGGATCATAGTATATTCTATGTTGCGGAAAAGCTGGAACAGCCGGCAGTCGCAACCTTCGAAAACCAATACATGGAATACAAAAAAATATTCAATGATTTCATCCAATATCACCAGGATATCGTGAAGAACTTGAATGAGAAAATATCCGATTTTGATGGCGAGGTGTATGTCTTCGGGGCTCATATTTTTGCGCAGTATCTTTTCGCGTTCGGATTAGACCAAGCAAAAATTGTTTCACTGCTTGATAATTCAGGTCTGAAAAAAGAAAAGCGTCTTTATGGTACAAACTTGATCGTTCATGGACCGGAAATTCTGCGAGGTAAGGGGAAAGTCGGCGTAGTGTTAAAGGTCGGTATATATCGGGATGAGATATTGAAGCAGCTGAAAGAAATTAATCCAGAGGTCGTAATCTTTGAATGAAATGGTTACCGCAATCTGCAATGTTTTTATAAATTCGGATCTTAAGCTTAGATTGTTCAAACAGACATTTCCGCGTGTATACGGTGTTTCTGATAATTGGTTGATAAATATTCGAGGAAAGTACCGCGAGGATGTCGCAAGATATGTTCAGGAAACTTTTGAGGATGCCGAAAAGAATTGTATTTTTTTCTCTGGACTCGACGATAGAGATTGGGCGAAAAGCACTCGGAAAATACTTGCGTGTTCAAAATATGACTATGTTTATGTTTTCCTTGAAGATCACTTCCTTTTAAAACCACTTGACCATTTCAGGGATGTCATTCAGGATATGATGGATTCGAAGATTGAATATTTCGGATATTCCTTTTTTAATATCGGTTTGAGTGTTCAGAGTGCCGAAGGACTTTATCCCGATTACTCAAAACATTTTTTCTCTTTTCAATTGGAGAAGAAAAATATTGAGTCTCTAAAGAAGAGTAACCGTCATTTCTACCCCTATTCATTGGCAGGGATTTGTACGAAAAAATATTTTCAAAAGTTATTAATAATTGAGAATAAACTTGTAATAAAAGTACCCATCTTTGTGCAGGCAGCGATGGAAAACATCTTCTTTTTTTATCCAAGAAATCGCACTTTTTGGTTCAATATAAATAAGTTTACTTCGAAATTAGGTATTCGATTTGCTATCTATCCTTCGGAGACTCCTTTTAATTTGGAAAAATCGCTCTTTGATTGCGATTTGGAGCTATTGCCACTTAAAGTAGGCGGTTTGAGGGAAGAGCTTTTCGCTAATTGGGATGATGACAACAAGCTGAGCAATTCATCTTTGATCAAGCGTGGCTTATATCCTGAATATCTTCGTAGCAAGAATCCGATTACAACCAAGCTGATCGATGGTAAGGATTTTGCCCTTGCCAAAGGTCAGAGCAGTAGTCATCAGTATTGTCCTGATGTCAGTCGGGTTCAAGAATTGCCAATGAAATATATCCATATTAAGAAAGGGTCGCTTAAAGTATCATCAATCAGAGAATCATTCGTATTGAATGAAGGGCAATCTGTATGGATTTTTGCGAATATTCCTCACGTTTTATGCGCTGATGAGGATTGTATGTTTCAAGTGTATTTAGACAGCGGTTTGTAGTAGAATAGATATGCTATTGAAATAATTTGTAAAAAAGCATTGGTTATTTTTGATATTAAGAATATGAAAAAAACAGCACTCATAACAGGAATTTTAGGTCAGGACGGTCCATATCTTGCCAAGCTATTATTGGAAAAGGACTATGAAGTTTATGGGCTCATAAGGCGTTATGCTAACCCGAATTTTAGCAATACTGATTATCTTGGAATTACAGATAAGATCAATTTCATATCAGGAGACATGACAGATGAGTCCTCATTGATTAATCTTATTAAGACCATCCGTCCAGATGAAGTGTATAATTTGGCAGCGCAGTCTTTTGTCGGAGCATCATGGGATCAATCGAAGGTTACAACGGAGATAAACGCATTGGGCGTTCTTTACTTACTCAATGCGATAAAATATTTTTCGCCAACGACGAAATTTTATCAAGCATCAACAAGTGAAATGTTTGGGAACAGTCACACCGAAGGATTACAGACAGAAGAAACTCCCTTTCATCCGAGAAGCCCGTACGCTATCGCTAAACTCTATGCGTATTGGATGACTATCAATTTCAAGGAGAGCTACGGTATGTATTGTGCAAATGGAATACTTTTCAATCATGAATCTCCTATTCGAGGAATGGAGTTTGTCACAAGAAAAATAACCGATGGCGTGGCTAGAATAAAATTAGGACTAGCAAAAGAAATACGCTTAGGGAATCTTGACAGTAAGCGCGACTGGGGATTCGCTGGTGATTACGTAGCGGCAATGTGGCTTATGCTGCAACAAGAAAATCCTGATAATTATATTGTTTCAACCGGAGAAACTCACTCGATCAGGGATTTTCTTGATATCGCCTTTAAGTATGTTGGCATCAAGGATTGGAAGAAATATGTAAAGCTTGATCCGCGATTCAAAAGACCGGCCGAATTGTTCTCATTACATGGAACAAGTGATAAAGCGAAAAAAGTATTGGGATGGGAACCAAAGGTGAAATTTGAAGAGTTAGTCAAAATGATGGTTGATGCAGATATGAAAAGATTATCAGAAAAATAATCTCATGGAACTTGAGACTGAAACAATGAGAGAAAACAAGCCGTTGCTTTCTATTGTGATGGCTGTTTACAATAGCGGAGAATATCTTCGTGAATCAATTGAAAGCGTGTTGTCGCAGACATACACGCATTTTGAGTTTATCATTGTTAACGATGACTCTTCTGATGGAAGCGAAGGCATTATTCGTGAATATGCTGCAAAAGATAAAAGGGTCGTTTATTTGAAAAATGATGCGAATCTGAGACAATCTGAAACGAGAAATAAGGCAATTAGGCTTGCCAAAGGGGAGATGATTGCAATTGTCGATTCTGATGATATCTGTGTTGTAGATAGGTTTGAGAGGCAAGTAAATTTTTTTAATGAGAATCCTGATACGGATGTTTTAGGTACTGACTACTGCATATTTTTTAATGACACGGTTAAAGAATGTGATTCGGTCGTATCGGCAAACGCAGATGATATTTATGATGCGAAACCGCCGGTGCATAACCCGACTTGCTTGATGAAGAAGAATGTTTTCATGCAGTATGGGTATTATGACTCGAAATATGATAATGCTGAAGATGTTGAGTTATGGTTCCGATGGTTTTCACAAGGCGTACGTTTTGCTAACCTTCATGAGGTGCTTTATAAGAAAAGGACGCACGAAGGATCAGTGAGCATATCGAAGATTATGGATCAGATTTATCTGATGCTCAAAGTAGATATGATCGCGATATTTCGGAATCATATACGATTTACGCGCAAGGGGTATTTACATGTACTGGAGCAGTTGTTTTACTTGGTGTATCTTTTTCTAAAACTTGATCGGCTTTATGTAAGAAACAAAGTCGTTCATAATATAAAACGGAGGGCCCAGAGATCAGGCTCAGCTGTAAACTAACAAACAAACACGTGAATAATAAAAAAATATTCGATAACTATCTGACAGGTCACTATGCTGCCTGCGAGAAAACAAACTTCAATAAGATCGATGATGTTTTGCAGCTGTTGAAAAAAAACAGTAGGGTGCTCGATTATAATTTAGCTGATTTTTTTAAGGTTCATGTCGGAAAAGAAAAACATATTTTAGATCTGGGATGCGGGTATGGGAGTTTCTTGTATTTTCTCCAATCGCACGGGTATAAGAATGTTTCGGGAGTTGATATCTCTACTGAAGAAATCAATATTTGCAAAAAGATATTCCCATCATTTAAATTCTCTCAATTGGATATTTTTAACTTTCTTAAGAGTGCCAATGAGAAATTCGATGTTATCTATCTTTCCCATGTATTGGAGCATATAAAGAAAGATCAGCTGTTTGATTTTCTCGCAAGCGTAAAAAACACTTTGACTGATGATGGGATTTTTATTATCATTGTTCCGAACAGTTCGGCATATTTTAATTCCGCGGCAAATAGATATGGAGACATTACTCATGAATTAGGGTTCAATGAAATCAGTTTGAGACAACTGCTTATGGTAGCTGAATTTAAAAATATAGACATCCGTAATTATTTTGGCGCAAGTAGCATCTGGCTACGCGTTTGCAGGAAAATGGCACTTTTTGCTTTTGAGACTTTTATCCAAGTTTTGGGATACGAAAAACAGAATACATATACCCCAAGCATTCAGGCCCTCATTAGGAAATAAAGACGCGGCCTATTTTGTGATATAGTGGTATATTTCGTTCGCTGTTTTTCCCCAATGAAATTCTTTGGCTCTCAAGAGACCATTATCGATGAGCGTTCTTCGGTACACATCATCCAAAAGGATTTTTTTGCATTCTGCGGCTATAGAATTGGGATCTAATGGATTTACGGTGTATCGTTCCGCACCGACAAGCTCCTTCATAGGATTTCTATCGGATGTAACCACTGGACATCCGCATGCCATGGCCTCTACGATTGGTAATCCAAAACCCTCCAGTAAGGATGGGAACAATAGAAGTTTTGCTCCAGAATAAATTTTTGGCAGCTCTTTTTCTTCTATATAATCCGTAAAAATAACACTTTCTATTAACCGGAGTTTCTTGATGTAGCGCATCGTTTCGTCTCTGTTTTTGTTACTTACCTTACCAACTTTAAGTAATTTTAGATTTGGGAAATCTTTTTTCAGTATCTGGAAAGATTTCAGGGTATTTTCCATATTTTTCCTTGGTTCCTCAGATCCCACACTAAGAATATAATCATAAGGATATATTTTTGATGTCGTAGGTTTGAATAAATCATGATCTATTCCACAATAGATAACTTTGCATTTTTTGGTATTTACGCCTAATAACTCTAATTGCGACAATGAAAAATTAGAGATACAAATGATTCCATCAAATTTGTTCAGGATTTTTTGGTAGGATATGAATGGAAGAAATTTATAATAAAATGGATCATTTTCATAGTGATAGAAAACGATGTATTTTTTATTGCGAACAAATAAGGATGCAATGGTGTTGAATGACAACGGATCTGTAAATAAGAGAATATCATCATTACGAACGAGGAAGATTATTTTAATTGTATTGAAGATTTCGAGAATAAAGTTAAAAAATGAACTACGGAATCGCTTGTTATCGAGAAAGACATGACCAATGTTAGGCCATTTCTTTTTTAGAGCCAAAAGAAGAGACTTATTATATATGTTTATGGCATCTGATCTCTTTTCAACAATCACTTTTATCATAGTATTTTTATGGATGCTCGGAATTATTCTTCGGATGAATATTCCTCTGCAATGAAGAGAAATTCGTTGCATCCGATGCTTCTTGCAGGATTCATTTTTATGCATTTAAATCCAAGTTTTTTAAAATAGGAAATGATTTTTTCGGATGAGGCATATTCGTATGGATATCCGCCGAGCCAGTCCTTGATATCAGTCATGAAGTCCATCCCGCGCAAGGAAGAATAATTTCTTATATAGGAAATGGGATTTCCGAAATGCACGGTAAGTCCGACAGCATAATAGGCGATATAGATGGCCTCGATGGCCTTCTTTTCGATCCAATTGCTTCTGTTGTAGATTCTTTTGACTTTGACCCAGAAATTTGACGTTCCTTCCATAAACCTCTGATTGTCATTGTAGAGAGCAGTGTAGAGTTTCCCATCGGGGGCAACTAAAGAAGTAATGTTTTTCAGCGCCTGATACATCTTGCCGGTATGATGGAGCACGCCCCAAGAATAAACGATGTCAAATACGCCGAGTGATTTCATAAACTCTTGATCGAGAGCTGATCCCGTTCTGATTCCCCATTGTTTCGGCCCCCCATTCTTTTCGTGAAGGTATTTGACGCACGCCACAGAAGAGTCATCAATATCGACACTGACTATTTTTTTTGCTCCGAGTCGGTAGGCTGCTAATGAAAAGAGGCCGCTCCCACAGCCGATATCGACAAATGTTTTTCCTACGATATTTTCCTTACCGCCAAGGAAATCAACGAGCGACTTTTCGGCTTCTCCTATTCTCTTTTCATTGAGACTTTTGAGAAAATTTTTCCAATTTTTTCCGAAGCTGAAATGCTGAGGATTTTTATAGCTTTCTTCGTAGAGTTCATTTTTCATATGGTGTTCTATTTGATCGTTTCTATCAGGAAATTCTCCCATATCTTTGCTATTTTTTCAAGTGAAAAAGAGTCCTGAACGATTATTTTTGCTTCTTCGGATAATTGTTTTCTCATTACTTCATTTTCTTGCATCTGTTTAATCGCCTGAACAATGGCCAAACTATTTTCTATAGGAACAAGTAGTCCTGTTTTTTTGTTTTCTATCAAAACTTTATTCTCTGGAATATCGGTGGTGATGACAGGGATTCCTGAGGCCATAGCTTCGAGGATGGCGTTGGACTGCCCTTCGAAGAGTGTGGGTAGCACGAAAAGGTTGGATATTTTCAGAAGTTTCGGAACATCGGTTCGTCGGCCGAGGAAGAGAATGTTTTCTTTGGACTGGTAGTCTTTAATTTTATTTTCGAGGCTATTTTGTTCTGAGCCTTCGCCAACGAGGAGGAGCTTGTATTTGAATGGCGGAATGGTTGTTATCGTTTCATTGTTTCTTGAATACAACCGTTCAAAAGCTTCAAGGAGATAACGGTGACCCTTATTGATATGCAGGTTGGCGACACAGATGATGACGAAATCGTCAGAAGCGATGCTGAGGGATTTTTTGAGTTCCGGATCAGGAGTGATGGAATCGAGGTGTTCGATATCGATACCGTTTGGGATGATAGTTATCTTTTCTGGGTGCACACCGATATGCTGGACATAGAAATCTTTGACGGCTTCAGAGTTGGCGAGGTACTGATTGACGAGTGGTTTGGTGATCCATTCGAGGATGCGTGCGATGAGATATTTCGGATGATTGTAGGTAGTACGGAGGGAAGGGACGATAGGCGCCTTTGTAACAGTACGGAGTGCGAGGCGTCCGAGTATATCGGCATGGAAGAGGTACGTGATGATGATATCAGGCTTTTCTTCTCGGATGAGTTTGCGAAGGCGCAGAATGCCAGGAATATCGAAAGGGCTATTGCAATGAATCGTTTCGACCGTGATGCCGGCTGAGACGAATTTCGGAATCAGGTCCCCGAGCTCTTTTAAAGTGATGACTTTGTGTTCGAAATTATCGAGCAAAGGTAGTGTTCGAAGGAGCATATTCTCGCACCCGCCATTACTGAGCGATTGGATAACATGAAGAATTTTCTTCTTGGCCATGATATTTCGGAAATAATGAGGTCAACGGGAGCCAGTGCAGGTGATTCCGGCTTCTGGGTGTTCGTATGCCTGAATATTTTTCAAAGCAGCATCGGCAAACCATTGTTTTATTTCCTCAACATAGTAATAATTGCTCTTCGGTGTTGCCAGCACGTCGAAAGCATCATTGAGCTTCATATTGAAAGAAAAATTGGCATAGTATGAGAAGGGGAGTTTTTTGGCAAGAGATTGGAAGTTTATCCTTTCGAGAAGTTTGCCAAAGAGATTGATGAGATGAACGATCCCTCCGGGGAGGTAAGAAAGCTTGAAAAGCAGCGGCTTTGGGAGCTTTTTCAAAATATCACGGAGAGGCTCGTAGAAATAGAGGGCGCGTGCGTTGTTGCGACGATTATAGACCCAGATGACCATTTCTCCTCCGTTTTTAAGTACCGTGGGAAGTTTCAAAAAGCCTTGTTTCGGCTGAGGAAGATGATGAAGTACTCCGATGGAATAGGCGAGGTCAAAAGTATCCTGAAATGGCATCTGATAGATATCCGCTTGGACGATACAGGCATTCTCGATGTTTTTGGTTAGTTCGTAAGCAACCTCGACGCTTTCTCCGAGGTCGGTTCCGAATGAGACTTCCGTACCGGAGAGGGCTGCCCATTTGGTGAATCTCCCTGATCCGCAACCGATATCGAGCGTAGTCTTTCCTTTGATGTTGGCCTCGGTAATATAGGGGCCGGCGAAATGATAGAAATTATTTTTTTCGTAAGTATTCTCCTTGTAGATGTATTTCCACTCGTAAGCGAAGCTTTCGGCGGTTTTCTTCTGATGTTTCCAGAAGGCATCGAGATCAGGGATATTATCGATAGCTTTCTGCCATTCGGTGCGTATATTTTCAGGAAGTTTTTCTTTCCAAGTTTTGAAAAAGTCCTGACGGGTCTGAAGGATATTCGTCTTGAGTTCGTCTATGAGGATTCTCGGGATGCCGTTTATGATCGGATACCAGGAATTTATTGTTGTGATGAGTCCGGCAGTGATTTGTGGACCAGTTTCTTCGAACACGGTGATTTCGAATGGATTATGAGATATCGGATCGGAGAGATATGAGAGATGATTTCGTCGCATGGTTTCAGTATTTATTGCTTAATTTAGTCATTATATCATGATGGAAAGTATTCCTCAAACCAAAGTTCGAGAGTGACGAGCGCCCAGATATGGTAGCCAAAATCAACCTTGGTCTCACAATGTGTGTCGAGGAGTTTTTTGATAGCCTCTTTTTTGAAAAGACCGCGATTGATAGCTGTATCCGATAGGAGTATTTCGTAGGCATACTCTTTCAATTCATTTCGGAACCAAGAGTGGATAGGAATACCGAAACCCATCTTGGGACGGAACATCACTTCGTCGGGGATGATGCCATGGAGAGCTTCTTTGAGAATATATTTTTTATTATTTCGTCCTTTCAATTTGAAACGAAACGGTATTTGTGCGGTGAGTTCGAGAAATTCATGATCGAGGAAAGGAGATCTACCTTCGAGGGATACTGCCATCGTATCGATATCAACTTTTGTCATCAAATCATCAGGGAGATATGTTGCAAAGTCAGCGTAGGCTGCTTGTTCCACCTTGTTCTGGGATCCTGATTCTTGGAATTTGCTCGCGACGATATCGTAAGAATCTGAGTCTTTAAACCTCTCCTTCATTTCATTGGTATAGATTTTCTCCTTCATTTCATTGGTAAAGTAGCAGATATAGTCCACATAACGGTGGTTATATGGTTTAGAGAGACTTCGCGCGAAGCGATAGGATCGATCAAAGAAGGTTGTCTGGAATACATGTGCTGCAAGTTTAGCGAGAGGAAGAATGATGATTTTGTGAAGAGGGAGAATTCTGTCATAGAGGAGGGCGAATTTGTGCACGCTGTAACGACCATATCCTGCGAAGTTCTCATCTCCGCCGTCACCGTTGAGTGCGACGGTGACGTGATCGCGGGTGAGCTTGGCGACATAGTAGGTGGGTAGGGCACTGGAATCGGCATAGGGTTCCTCATACTGCCGTACGAGCATCGGGAGGAGATGGATAGCATTCGGTTTCACGATGAATTCCGTATGATCCGTTTTGAATTTGTCCGCGATGATTTTCGCGTATTTCAGTTCATTGAATTTTTCTTCCTCGAACCCTATCGAAAACGTTTTTATCGGAGTTGTGGAATTTCTGGCCATCAGAGCGACGATGGCACTGGAATCGATGCCGCCGGAGAGAAACGCACCGATAGGAACATCGGAAATCATACGGAGCTTGACTGATTCTTCCAGTTTATCGATGATACGCTTTTTCCACTCCTCTTCGGAAAGATCAAGCTTTTTCGAATAATCGAGCTTCCAATACCTCTCATTTTCCACTTTCTTTGTTTTGAGATCAATGTACAAATAATGGGCCGGTTCCAGCTTCTTAATACCGACAAAGCCTGTTAGTGGCGCTGGAACGTACTGGAGCGTCAAATAATGGTGTATAGCGAGGTAATCAGGCTCTTTATGGTATTCGGGCTGGGTCAGGATCGCTTTGAGCTCTGAAGCGAAAAGAAAGACGTTGTCATCCATATAGTATTTGAATGGCTTTTTCCCGACTCTGTCTCTGGCACAGAAAAGCGTTTTTTCTTGTTCATCATAGATAGCAAAGGCAAACATCCCGCGCAGATGTTTCAGGCATTCTTTTCCATACTTATCGTAGAGAGCCAGGATGACTTCCGTATCGGAATGCGAGGTAAATGTGTAGCCGTTTTTCTCGAGTCCCGCGCGTTTTTCCTGAAAGTTGTAGATTTCCCCGTTGAAGACGATCTCATAGCGGTCAAGGGAGCGCATCGGCTGATGGCCGAGCGGGGAGAGATCGATGATGGAGAGGCGGCGATGGCCGAGGCCGACTTTTTTATCAGGTGAAATATACACCCCGCCATCATCCGGCCCGCGGTGTTTGATGGCTTCGTTCATCGTCTCAACTCCTTCCATTGAAACGTCCTTTGACGAGAAGGAGATTTTACCCGCTATCCCGCACATTATTTTTTCTTTAATAGGATATTAAAGGATAAATTTCGCAAATCGTATTCTGAATATTTTTTTGTCAGATTTTTAGGCAATTTTTTATCAAAAAGGATGTTTTGTTCCAAATCAAGAATTTCCAGGTTTTTATCATGTATCAATTTTTCATAATCACTCAATCTTTTCCTGTTGACATATTCTCCGGTATTTTTGAAAAGCTTGTCAAACCAATAATCGCTGAAATTCAAGAACCAGATGCTTTTTTGTGAAAAAATGTGGTCTCGGAGGTCCACTTGATGATTCATGATCCCGTCTCTTCGAAGAACACGCGCCATTTCAGTAAAACAGAGGTCGAGATCGTGCACGTGTTCCAATACGGCGCAGGAATAGATGATATCTATGGACTCATCAGGCAGTTTGTAGGAGGAATCTTGTCCTATTTTGATGAATTCAATGAATGCTGGATTGTATGCGTACTGGTTAGCCGTATTCTTTATGAAATATTTACTTATCAGAACACCATTGTCTTCTAAAAGTTTTCTATATGAAAGAAGCTGTTTGTTCGTTATGAATGTGTGAGAAATATTTTCAATCACGTAATATTTTTTTGCCCCATATTTTAATGCCAAGAGGCCAAAACCGATTGATCCACCCGGTCCTAACTCCAATATATTTTTGTCTACAATTTGAGAAGTCCCGCCGATTTTTTCTAAAAAACCTTTGAATTGGGCTATCGAATATGCTAGATGCTTTTCATGGAAAGCATACGGATTGAATAAGTGTTGCTCGATAAATTGTCGCATTCCTGGGAATATCGAGAAGAGAATATTCTCGAGAAAGACGAGAGGCACTGTGATGAGGGCTTTCCATCTCATATATTTTTGAAAATTTTGAGGTATTGCTTTATTGTTTTTTCCCAATCGAATCTTTGAAATACTGCCGCATGACCAGCTTCTGCCAAAAGGGTCCTTTTGTGAATATCAGTGATAAGAAGTCCGATTTTTTCTACGATTCTAGCTTCGTTCGGGGCGTCAATAAGAAACCCGGTTTTTTCATCAATGATGATTTCGTCCGCACCTTCATTTTTGGTAGCGACGATGGCGCATTGGCAATACATCGCTTCCAATAACGAGGTTGATAGACCTCCTCCAGGCAAAGAAGAATGAATGTAGATGTCGCTACTTTTCAGTATAGCAAGGACCTCCTCTCTTGGGAGATTACCAAGCATTTCTATCGGCAGATTTGCTGTGAGTGACTTGAGGCGTGTGAAATCTTCCCCGTCACCCATAATAAGAAAAACTATTTTCGCCCGCGTCACTTCCGGTAACGCGCGTATAGCTTCGATAGTAAATTCGATACCTTTCCATTTATACAATCGCGCAGCAGTACTGATGATGATTTTCCCTGGGTATTTTTGTTTGATGGTGTCATCTGCGCTGATAGTATCGATACTGGCGAAATCGATACCTCGGTAAATGATGGGTGATGGTCGTTTATCGAATCTGACTACAAAGCCTTGCACGGCACGGGAAATAGAAATATTGATATTCGAAAAACAGAAAATAATTCTACCGAAAGTAAGATCATAGACTTTCGCAACAGCGGATTTTAGGGGATTGGAGAGTTTTACAAAGTCGGAGCCGTGTTCTATATGAATCCAGTATGTTCTGGCAAGTTTTGCGTATATGAGAGCAAGGAGAGAAGAGAGGAAGAAACGAGTTCGTGAAATGACAATATCGAAGTCAGAATGGAAAAGAATGATGAAAGGATTCCAAAACCCAAGACTCCAAAATTTCGGAACAGGATAATTGGGAATGATCTCAAATGCCGGATAACGGACAATCTTTACTCGGTCGTATTTTATTTCCTCAACATTCCGGGTGTAAGGAATATTCGGTGTAAAAACGACAACATCTGTTCCATTTTGAGCCAGATGCTTGTTGAATTCATCACTATGGGTTTCAAGCCCTCCTATGTGAGGAGGATAATAGGGGCAAAAAACAAGTATTCTCATAGTATCTTCCAAATGACAATGTTATCTGCTGTATCTTCGTATACTCGTTGAAATTTATCAGGGTATTGGTCAAAAATCAACTTTCTTGTGCCCTGCATATTCTCTATATAATAAGGCCTATTGAGGTAGGGATTTTTCTCGTTTGCTTTGGAATAGTATATGTATAGTTTTTTCTGATTTTCGGGGTCTATTTTTCCTATACGAAGTAGGGATGCGAGTGCTGTTGATTCTTGTATATTGTCATCAAGGAGTACCAAGATGGAATCCCTCTGTTCTTGTAGGTTTTTGTTGCTTAGCTCCTCAAGATTTTGTTTGCTCGTTTTTATAAAAAGTGAATAATTATTTTCTAAACTCTCTCTGTTGATCTTAAAATTGTTAATTTCAGTGAGAGCTATATTGATATCATAATAGAAGTCCGTTGGCACTATTTGGATTTTTGAATTCCCATAATATTGCAATAAATTTCCATCCATATCGGTGAATAGGATTCGGTTGTTTGGCAAATTGCTCCTTATCCATTCGGCTGAAGAAAGCTTTTCATTCGTTATCATATATTGCTTCATGCCATTGATATACAACGCCCCTCCAATACTTGTTACTATTCCCAGTAATATCATCATTGAAATAATCTTGATTTTTCGGGTACCAATTTTCGTAATAATAAAAAAGAGCGCCAATGAAAAAATACCAGTAAATACCCATGATCTATCCGGGAGAAGGGCTACATTGGAAAGTCGCGGTAAAACTTCAGAGATTGAAAAAAATATCAAAAAACACACACTAAGGACGATGATTTCTCTACGCCTCCTCAAATTAATGGTAAGCTTTCTGAACTCATCATTTCTTATAACGAAATAAACAAAAGCAAATAATAGGATGAGGATAGCGGGTCCGGCGTAATAAATATAATATTTGAGTACCCCGACAGTATCGCCCCAACCCATACTCTGTCCGTTCATATTTATGTAATAGGCAGGAAAAAGAAAATTTAATTTCATTACGAATATACTTTGCATGACCATTTCAGTCCAATGGAGAATGAAATCAAGTTGATTTTTTAGGAAGTAAGCGTTTGAAGTGATGAGGAGTGCTATCAATAATGTAATTAATTTGTTTTTCAGTATTGCTTCAAGTATAAATTTTCGGTTGAAAATCAAGGTGACCAATAGCCAAACAGCGAATATTATCGCCGCCATTTCATGATAGAAGAAGCCGAGAAAGGCCGTTATTCCGGCTAGATAGTAAAAAATATTCTTATTGAACAGCCATGAATAAATCAAAAAGAAGAAGAAATAGTAGATTGATATTATCGAAATCGCCTGGGGAATCGGAGTTTGTGAGTATAGAATCGTCGAAGAACTGGTCAGTGGTAGTAATAAGATTATCGTTTGCAGGAGTTTCGAAGGAAATTTTCTTGCTATGAGCCAGGCGGGGATCAGTGTCAATATCGAAAGGAGAGGAAGGACATATTTAAAAGATGCATATAAATCGATATTGGCTCCTTGATTGAGGAAGTAGAGAAGTGATGAAAAAATCGGTCGATCAGCCATCAACTGTACAATCACCCCATTATCAAAATCTTTAGCATATCTTTGGATCCAGTAAAATGGATCAAGATCTGGCAGGGCATAGTAGGCGGAAAAGATTATAAAAGTGATTGAGATATTCAAAATAAAAACCCAGAAAAGCGGCGAGGAGACGATTGCGTTGGTGATACTCCCGCGTGGCTTATCAACGGCGAATTGAAATCTATTTGCGAAATCTCCTCTTTTAAGATAGCAGCTCATTGCCAGTATCAAAAAAATAAAGAAAGAGTTTGCTGCTGGTAATGATTTAAATAAGATGTGGAATTGCGAAAATTCTATTGTAAGCAATAGCGGCACGAACAATAGGCTCGTTACTGAAGAAAGGCTCAGCATCTCCCAGAGATCAAAATTATATTTGAAAAATAATTGAACTATAGCAGCGATATTGAGTCCACCGAGTACAAGAATAGCAATCAACTCAATGAAAGAGCGAAGGATGCGGAAAACAAGAAAAGATTCCAAGCCGTCAAACCATTGGAACAAGAAATATAAGACAAAAAAAACAACATTCAATTTTATTAATGTTTTCATTGGGGGACTTTATTTGAGCTAATTTTTTATCTCACTAATTTCTTCAAGAGATTTTTCTCTCGTGACGGTCGTGATCTGTTGTTCCAAACGTTCGATGGCGGAGAGGAGTTTGAAAATCATCAGGAAAATGAAGATGAATCCGGTCAAGATGACGGCATTGATATTGTCAGCGATACCGATGAGAGAAGCCAGCGTGTTCGTGACAGTTGGGAAAAGGACGATCGTCGCCATCCCTCCCCAGATGAACACTCGCGCGGAGAGTTTCAGAATCGATTGTCCGCTCTGCTGTTTCAGGAATTTTGCAGATCCCTGATAGATCATGACGCCGGCAATAACGAGGATGACGATTTGATAGAGAGCGAGATTCATAGAACAAAAGTTTATAAAGTTAGAAAGTTAAGAAAGTAAGAGAGTCAGAAGTCTATAAAGTTAGCTGATGATATTCCATACTATTTTGTAGAGGGTTTTCAAGCCGTTCCAAAAGCCCTGTTTTTGGACTTTTCCCATTGAGTACTTAGTATAGCGGACTTCGATGGGAATTTCCACATACTTGAGCTTGTACAGGTATATTTCCTTGATGACCTCGCTATCGTATTCGTAGCGGTCGGTTTTCGTATTGATGAGCTCGGCGGCGTGGCGCGAATAGGCGCGAAAGCCGGATTGGCTATCCGAGACCCACAGACCGTAGAAGTACCAGGTGACGGCATTGCCGATGTGATTGGCGACAATCTTGTACCAGGGCATGCCTTGTGGGTTCTGGAGGCGGGTGCCCAAAACGACGTCCGCGTGAAATTTCTGGATGGGTTCTATGAGACGATGAATATCTGTGGGGTTGTGCTGACCATCGCCATCCAGCGTGACGATGATATCGGCTCCGAGGAGCTTGGCTGCTTCGACGCCGGTTTTGGTGGCGGCGCCTTTGCCGCGGTTGAGGCGGTGTCGGAGGACGGTGATGCCAGACAGCTCCTTGGCTTTTGCGTACGTGGCATCGGCGCTGCCATCGTCGACGACGATGATATGGTCATAACCGGCCGCTTTGATCTCTCGGATGACATCTTGGATCACCGCTGCTTCATTGAAGGCCGGAATGACTATAAAAGTCTGTAAAGTCTGGAAGTTCATAAGCCTTATGATTCAAATCCATCCGGGTGATTCTTGTGCCATTGCCAAGCGGTCTCGATAATCTGTTCGACAGTGTCGAAGCGGGGATGCCAGCCGAGCACTGCTTTGGCCTTGCTTGAGCTGGCCGTCAGTTCCGCTGGATCGCCGGTTCTGCGTGGTTCTTCCCTGACGGCGAAATCAACCCCGGTGATCTTTTTGGCCGCTTCAATCACTGCGCGAACAGAAACCCCCTTTTCGTTTCCGAGATTGAACGCGTCTGATATATTGTTTTTTTGTAAATAGTCGAGTGCCAAGACATGCGCGTCTGCCAAATCGGAGACGTGGACATAGTCTCGTACGCATGTTCCATCGGGAGTCGGGTAGTCTGTTCCGAAAATCTGTATCGTATCGCGTTTGCTGAGTGCGGCGAAGAGAGCAAGCGGGATAAGATGGGTTTCTTTGCTGTGGTGTTCGCCGATTGCACCACTCGGATCAGCTCCGGCGGCGTTGAAATAACGCAGGGAAACTGACCGGAGTCCATAGGCATGGTCGTAAGCACTCAATATCTGTTCGAACATCCATTTTGTCAGGCCGTAGACATTGGTGGGGTTTTTCGGGACTGTTTCTTCTATCGGCATCTGCTCTGGTGCTCCGTAGACGGCTGCCGAAGAGGAAAAGACGATTTGTTTCACGTCGTGTTTGAGCATGATTTCCAGGAGATTCAGCCCGCAGACGAGATTATCGTCAAAAAAACGCCTGGGGTCAGTCATCGACTCTCCCGCTTCGGTGCTGCCGGCGAAATGGACGACTGCGTCGAAGGCGTTCTCGGAAAAAACTTTTTCCACGTCATCTTTGTTCGCGAGATCGCCTACGACGAGCGTGAAGTCCCGGACGGCGTCTCTGTGTCCGGAAGAAAGGTTATCGAAAATGACGACCTCATGCTGGGCTTCACGGAGCCTTTGTACGGTATGGGAGCCGATGTAGCCGGCTCCGCCGGTAACGAGAATGTTCATAGGAGAGAGTTTAGAAAGTCAGAAAATCTATCAAGTAAAAAGTTCATCAAGTCTATAAAGTTAAGAAAGTCTATAAAGATGTTTTTTTGTGTTCTTTACTTTACGAACTTTCCCACTTTTCACTTTACAAACTCCTTCTCTTTATATCTTCCCATCCAGTCATTGAGACGGATCTTGAGAAGAGCGAAGATCATATTGACCGGATCTCGGAAAACATCGACATTGGTGTTGCGAGGGTCTTTTTTGATGTGAACGGGAAGGATGGCGACCTTGGCATTGTATTTGCGCGCTAGAAACAACAGCTCCGCGTCGAAAGCGAAGCGTTTGATCGTAATTTTATTGAAAAGTTTGAAGGCGATCTGCCGGCGGAACAGCTTGAAGCCGCACTGCGTGTCGGAAAATTCGAAATTACCGAGCACGAGTATCTGAAAGAGATGAAAGCCGCGAGCCAGGATAGCGCGATGCCACGGGGATTTTTCCTCGAAACTGGAACCAGAGACGAGACGGGAAGCGATGGCGATATCCGCGGATTTGATGGCAGAGATGAACTTTTCCAGTTCGTGGATCGGGATGGTCAGGTCGGCATCGATGAAGAGGACGAGATCATATTTCGAGGCCAGCACGCCGGCCTTGACTGCGGCGCCTTTGCCTTGATTCTTCGCGAAGGGAATGAGGATGAGCGGTACTTCCGGATGCTCGTTGCCGTACCGCTCGACATTCTCTCTGGTGTTATCGGGACTGCCGTCGGTAACGATAATAATTTCATACTGCTCGAAACGCTCTTTGAGATACTCGTAGAGCGTTTGGATATTGGTTGCTATCACCTCGGATTCTTTGTAGCACGGGACGACGACGGAAATATGATTGAATGGCATAGAGGGGAATATGATTTTCTTGGGATTCAGCGTAGGTTCAGTATACCAGGAAATGAGGCATATTGGAAGATTTTACCAGGCCCTGTTTGTCAAAAGTCTCTTTCTTCGTTATTATTGAAACAGAGAATAAGGCGTGGATTGAGAGAATGTAACAGATTCTAGAATAATCATTTACAAGCTTCGCTACTGGAATGCCCGGCAGCGGGACTTTGGTTGGATCCAAAAAAGTTTGACAAAGTAGCCTCTATAATTAAAAGTAGCATTAACTTGAACCTCCTGCAGCTTACGAAAGAAAAGTTGTCGAAGTTTCACTGACCAGGAATGGAAGAAAATAAATTTTATCTATCGGTCGTGGTTCCGCTCTACAATGAAGAGGGGAATGTGAAGGAATTGTATCGCAAGATATATGAGGCGGTCCAAAAGATCGGACGGCCGTTTGAGATCATCTTCATCGATGATGGGTCCAAAGATGGCACATTGGCTGCCGCGCAAGGACTCTTGCCGCTCAAGCTGATCGTTTTTCGCAAGAACTTCGGACAGACGGCGGCTTTCGACGCGGGCATCAAAGCCGCACGCGGAGAAATCATCATCACGCTCGACGGCGATCTGCAGAATGATCCGGCGGATATCCCGCTCCTCTTGGCCAAGATAGACGAGGGCTATGACGTCGTATCCGGTTGGCGCGTGAAACGCCAGGATCCCTGGAGCAAGAAAATCCCGTCACGCATCGCTAACCTGCTCCGCAAAATATTGATCCACGACAACATCCATGATTCGGGGTGCAGCCTGAAGGCCTACCGCCGCGAGTGCTTCAAGGACGTCGACCTCTTCGGTGAGATGCACCGTTTCATCCCTGCTATCCTCGAGCTGGACGGCTTCAGAGTCGGGGAGGTGGCCGTATCCCATCATCCTCGGATACACGGCGTGACCAAATACAACTGGAAGCGCGGCATCAAGGGATTCGTCGACATGCTTTCCATCTGGTTCTGGCGCAAATACTCCTATCGCCCGCTTCATCTGTTTGGTGGCGGCGGCGTGTTTCTGTTTACCGTCGGTACCGGCATTCTCCTGTGGATGCTCGCTCTGAAGCTCGTTTTTCATGCCTCTCTCGCTGAGCGCCTCTGGCCGCTCATCGGCGTCTTCTTCGTGCTGATCGGCGTGCAACTTTTCGTTTCCGGCTTGCTCGCTGATATGGTGGTGCGCAACTATTACCAGACCCGCAATCGGATGAATTACGCGATTCGAGAAGTGCGCGAACAGTAATAATTTTTTAAGAAGATCTGTTATGAAGGTTACTTTTCTGGGGACCGGATATGTCGGTCTCGTCTCGGGCTCGTGTATGGCGGAAATCGGTCATGAGGTCGTTTGCGCGGATATCGACAAGAAAAAAATCGCCATTTTGAAAAAAGGCGGTATTCCCATCTATGAAATCGGACTGGAAGAGATCGTCGAGCGCAACGTCAAGGAAGGCCGTCTGACGTTCACCACGGATCTCAAAAAAGCGATCCAAGATTCCGAGGTGGTCTTCATGGCCGTCGGTACTCCGGAAGACAAGGTGACAGGCCAGGCCGATCTCCAGTATGTTTTCCAAGTGGCCGAAACATTCGGCAAGCATCTGAACGGTTACAAGCTCTTCGTCGACAAATCGACCGTGCCCGTCGGGACGGCCGAGAAAGTGGAAGAGATCATCAAGAAAGCCTCCAAGGGCAAGCATCCTTTCGAAGTGGTTTCCAATCCTGAATTCCTGCGCGAAGGAGCCGCGGTCAAGGACTTCTTGAACCCCGATCGGGTCGTCGTGGGGACCAGATCAGTCAAGGCGCGCAAACTCATGGAGCAGATCTATCGTCCTATAGCTCGTTCCGGCCGCCCGATCATGTTCACCGATACGCGGAGCGCGGAAATCATCAAATACGCCGCCAATGCCTTTCTCGCCATGAAGATCACTTTCATGAACGAGGTCGCGAATTTTTGCGACGTGGCCGGGGGCAACGTGAAAGAAATCGCCAAAGGTCTCGGGTATGACAGCCGTATCGGAGCCCGTTTCCTCTATGCCGGCATCGGGTACGGCGGTTCCTGTTTCCCCAAAGACGTGAAGGCCTTCATCAAGACCGGGCATGAGTATGATTCCCATTTCCGCTTGATCGAGATGGTGGATGAGATCAATGTCGATCAGCGCATCAAGCCGTTCGTAAAATTGAAGGAACTTTTCGGTGACAAGCTGAAAAACAAGACCATCGCGGTATGGGGACTGGCTTTCAAGCCACGTACCGACGACGTGCGTGAAGCTCCGGGATTGCAGAATATTCGCATGTTCCTCGATGCTGGAGCCCAGGTCCAAGCTTTCGACCCGGTAGCCATGCCCAATGCCAAGCAATTGATGCAGCATAAAAATCTGATCTACGCCAAGAAAGCCTTGGACGCGCTCAAGGGTGCGGATGTGCTCGTCATCTGCACTGAGTGGGATGAGTTCCGCGTTGTCGATTTCAAGGATCTGAAAAAGCTGATGAAAGGCAATGTCATCTTCGACGGCCGCAATGTGCTCGAACGGAGCGAATGTGAAACCGCCGGCTTCACCTATTTCGGTATCGGGGTCTAGTGACAATCACCAATCACCAAGTTTCAATCATCAAGGGAATTCCAATGAAGATTTTATTCTTGAACTATGAATATCCGCCGCTCGGTGGTGGCGCGGGAAACGCGACTGCCTATTTGCTCAAGGAATACTCCCGCTTTCCTGATCTGGAAGTCCATCTCGTGACTTCGTCAGCCGACGCGGAGGAACATCATATTTCCGTCGGGAACAATGTCACCGTCCATTCCATTCCGATCGGGAAAGACGGAAAGAATCTGCACCACCAATCCGAAAAGGAATTATTGACCTATGCCTGGCGAGGCTATCATTTCGCCAACAAGATGCTTCGGGAGAGCCGTTTCGATGCTATCCACGCGTTTTTTACGGTACCGTGCGGGTACATGGCGATGCGGCTTGGGCAAAAATACGGCGTACCGTATATCGTTTCGCTCCGCGGTGCCGACGTGCCGGGGTACAGCGAACGCTTTACCTTGCTCTATTCTCTCCTCAAACCTCTGACCCGCAAGATATGGGCCAGAGCTTCGCGTGTGGTCTCCAACAGCTCTGGCCTTCGAGCGCTGGCTCTCCAGACCAAGACGTCGCAAGTGATCTCTATCATCCCGAACGGCATCGATATTGAAGAGTTCAAGCCGCTGCCAGAGAAAGAGAAAGATGGTTACGTCCGTATCCTCTGCGTTTCCCGTTTGACGCCGCGCAAAGGTATCCGCTATCTGCTGCAAGCCATGCAGATGCTTCTCATCAAAGATGCGGAGCGGAAAATCGAACTGTGGATCGCGGGGGAGGGCGACGAGACGGAGAGTCTGAAAGCATTGTCACGCGAGCTTGGTATCGATACCAAGGTGAAATTTTTCGGCCGCGTAGCGCACGAAAATGTGGCCGCCCATTATCAGACCGCGGATATTTTCTGCCTGCCTTCGCTCAATGAAGGGATGAGCAACACCATGCTCGAAGCTCTGGCTTCCGGCATGCCGATCGTCGCTACCGTGACGGGCGGGACGGAAGAACTGGTTGGGGACGGCGAGAACGGATTCTTCATCAAGCAGCATTCCGCCGAAGATATAGCGGCAAAACTGGAAGCGCTGATCAGCGACGATGCCCTACGCGCCCGTTTCGGCCAGGCCAGCCGGGTACGAGCCGAAACGATGAGCTGGAAAAATGTCGCGGCCGCCTATTGCGATCTGTATCAAGAAGCTGCGCAAAAGGAAACCGTATAAAAGGGTTTGTCAGTATCAGAAAATTTTGGAAAATTTAAAAGCCGGGGAACGTAGTTATCGTTCAGCCGGCTTTTTTATTGCACTGACACGCTGGTCAGTAGTCTGGATGCCTGTAGGACTCCATGACGCCACCCTTGAGGAAGGAGAGATCTGCCCCTTCGCTGTTCGCGAAGTATGTATGGCGCTCCTTCTTGGTGCCCATCTTGTTGATGTGACGTTCGTAGCCTACCCGGTCGATAGCCGGATCAGGTACAATGTAGCGTTGCACATCATCACCTTGCGGGAGGATGGGAGCGATGCACTGGCCGAACGTGTCAATCAGGCGAACCAGCGGGATGATTTCTTCCACCCCGGCCAGATCATAGGTCCAGTCCGGTTCGTCACGGGATTTGTCCCAGGCGCGAACCTTGTGGCTGATGATGGCGTTCTTCTTGGGCTTGGCCGCCCGGAGATCAAACCCGCCTACTTGCAGGAGGGAGGTGATATGCCACATGGCCATGGTATTGGCGATGCGACCCTCCATGATGCTTTCCGTGAGTTCATTCAGAGCAACGCCGATGGCAAGGGCGCCATCTTCGGCGGCCTGGACTATTGCTTCAGCCGTTGTCTGGTTGAAGTAGGACCCCGCTTCCTTGGAAGCGATAATGCCATAATCACAGCCGGCGCGCGAGAGGCGAGCCATGCCGTAGTTGAGGATCCCGCAGAAGAGGTCACCGTGTTTGACCTCGGATACAAATATGCGTCCCTTGGCCCACGACAATAAATCGATAGCGATACGGAGTGCTTTCGCCGTTTCGCCGCAGTCGACATCGCTATATCCCTCGTCTCGGGGGATGAGGATTTCGATGTGCCTGACGATAGGCTGTCCGTCGACCGCGATGGTCAAGAACTTTTCGGCAAGCTCAAGCGTTTGAGCGACAGCGCCGGAAACGAATTCCGGTTTCTTGGCGAACACTCGCAAGAGGGCACCGATTTTTTTGCTATGCAGTAGGTTTTTCATGCGAATCTCCAATTGGTAGGCTCTCAGGGTTCTGATCCCTTTGAGCATCTTGGGTTTTTAAAGCCTGCCGGGTGGCAGGGGAACTCTGTCGAGCTTTTTTAACTCAACTAGCTATTATAGCAAATTTCCACTGTTTTGTCAATGGTGGAGCAAGGCTAAAAATGGCTTGGGAATGGAAAAAAATTGCGATGTATGGTAAAGTAAAGGAGAAATCACTCGCTACAAAATATGCGTAAAAAGCTTCTGACTGCGGGGAAAATCCTGATAACCTTTGGACTGGTGTTCTGGCTGATCGAGCGGGTCGATTGGGGGAGTGTCCTTGTCAAGCTCACGGCGATTTCCTGGCCATTGCTTTTTCTCTATGTCGTTTTCCAGCTTCTGGGCAATGTGGTATCGGCGAAAAAGTGGCAGACCATCGCCCGTTTCAAAACACTTCATTTTTCTTTGAAGGAGGCGTTCTTCGCGTATCTGACAGGAACCTTTATCAATAACTTCCTGCCATCGACTATCGGCGGCGATGCGTACCGCGCGATGTGGCTCGCCAAACGATCCGGCGCGAAAGCAGCAGCTTTTTCCACGGTCGTTTTCGATCGTTTCATCGGGCTGTGGACCATAGCGCTTCTGGCGCTCCTCTTCAGCCCGGTCATGTTCCCTTTTATACGAGAAAGCGTTGCCCTTTCCATTACCTACGGTATTCTGATCGTTTTCTTCGTCCTGGATCTCGTTATCACCTATGTCTATTGCAAGTCATGGTTCCATCAACTGGTAGCGCGTTTGCCATTTTTCAAGCTGCGCCGTTTTCTGGAGGAGATCATTTTTTATACCAAAAAACACATCTGGTTTTCTACCAGCCTGTGGTCGGCACTGTTTATCTTGGTCGGACTCGTGCTTTCCAATTTCACCCTGTTTCACGCCCTCGGGAGCACTGTGAGTATCCTGCCTTTCGCGAGCGTGATGTTTCTCGTCGCTATCGTCTCGTCCATTCCTATCTCCATCAATAATATCGGTATCAAGGAATGGGCCTACATTACCTTTTTCGCCTTGATCGGGGTGAATATCGAGACCGCGGTGACTGTGGCGCTCCTCTCGCGCTTTATTCAGATGTCGCTTTCCTTTTTCGCCTTGCCGCATTATCTCGCCAGCCGCGAGAAGTAGAAAATATCGTATAAAAATTTCAAGAGCCCGGGATTCAGATGAATCCGCGGGCTCTTTTTTCTTGAGACGTATTTCAGGCTGTCAGCGCCTGCACCCTGTGGCGCGACTGAACCGAGAGCTGATTGCGCTCGTCGAGAATCAGCCTGGACTGACAGCTGAAGATGCTTTGGTTCAAAGCGATCGGCTTCAGCTCCTCGTAGAGCTGCACGCAAATATTGTCCTCGAACCGCGGGTGCGCCCCGAGCCTTATCAGGACTTTGAACGCAAAGCGGAATGAGAGCGCTCCGCCTTCTTCTGATAAGAGCGGCCTATGATAAGCGCCAGCCTCATCGCATTCGATGAGGTGCATTTCCGCTCTGACTGCATCGAGGATAGTTGCCCGGATGCTGCTTCGGTGATCCTGAGGATTCCGTTCGCGGGCTTGCCGCATACTGATCCTGCCGTGTAGGATATCGCTTTCCGTCAGCAGGGCGAGTAACGTATCGCTCGGAAATATTTCGAGCGGAGAATCCTTTGTGCCTAATGCCATCATCTTTATGACTCCTGGGTTGGTTGGACAAGGTACTACAAAAATGAAGTATACGACAAAACAGCCTTCCCGTCAAATAGGAGAGGTCTGGAACACTTATTTATAGCGTAATTTTCCTTTGGAAAAGTCTCAGAACAGATCATTCCAGGTCTTGAGCTCCTGTATTTGCAGGGTTTGTTCTAGTTGTTTCCGGTTCTCGGGATTCTGCCTGAGAGTCCGGATTTTTCCATCATCGGGAACCAGCGTATAGACCGTGAGAATGCCGAATCGCTTCTCGTCGATGATGTCGAAGGCTTTTTCTATTCCGCGGGTGCCGTCCGTCGGGTATTGGATGAGGAAGTAATTTCCTTCCGCATAAAGAGAATCGAAATCGATCTTATCGGAATAGGACATGCCTCGTTTAGTGAGATGGTACCAGAAAAGCGGCTCATACTCATGGTAGGTATTGAGGTAAATCGGGTAATGATTTTCTTGCTGTCTGGCGAGCATATACTCCGTAACGGCCAGCGCCTCTTTGAGTGTCAGGCGTTTATCATTCGGGAAGATATCCTCGGTTTCGGCATTCACCTTGTTCCGTGCCGGCGTTGCGAGCTGGAGGAAATGGCTTTGTATTCTCGTCAGGTTGGGAATGAGAAAAAGAAGCACGATGAGGGCAAGAGACAGGCGACGCGCAGCACTTGTCTCAGGGTGTATTTTTTCCAACAGCATTCCGAACAAGATGATGGCTGCTGGCGCGATCAAGAGATAGAATCTCGGGTAGAAATGAAAATTACTGGAAATGAGGGAGTAAAAATAAGCGAAGGGAACCACGATCCACAGGGACAGCAAGACCAAGAAATCCGTACGCCTGGTATCCTGCTCTTTTCTCAGCGCGTATGCCAGCAGGGCGAGCTCGGCACAGAAGAGCACCAGGGCGACTGCGCGCCAGGGCAGATTAGCATCATCTTGCAGGCCATATCCTTGGATTCGTTTGCCGTTGATGCGGTCGATTCCGGAATTGATGAAAAAATATCCCGAGGCATTATAATTCAGATCAACCATCGCTTTTCGGAGCGTATCCTGGAATGACCCAAGAGGAGCAGCGCTGGTTTTGGATATTTTTTTCAAGAAGAGATTGACGTTTGCGCCCTGCGTGCTGATATCGCTCAGGATCACCGGAGTGTATACGGCGGCGACTATGCCCAGCGCGGCTATCCATATTTTCAGCTTGAATGTCGGCCGTTTGTAGAGCAAGAAAAGGATGGCAATCGTCGGAATGGTGAAGAAAGCGTTGAAATGGATCTGTGATGTGATGGCAATTGCCGCGGCAGCGGTGAGGAACCAGGTATTTCGTCTTGGTTCCGCTTGGGAAACGCTGCGTAGGAGCGCGTAGAAGGAAAGGATGGTCAAGAAAGGCAGGACATTCGGACTCCAGGAAAAACGTCCATATAGTATCAAAAATACTGATGTCGAGAAAAGGGTCGTGAGCGCGAGCGCGAGCGCCAGAGTGAAATATCTGCGGATAAAAACATAAAAGAGGGGAATGGCGAGAATGGAAAAGATCAGGACGAGCGCGGCATGTCCAGCGGGGGTATTCCCGAAAATGAGCGCGCTCGCGTATTCCATGTAATAAAAAGCCGGACCGAGGCGCAGTGCCCTGCCGCCGCCTGCTGTGGGACCGAGGAGCGGGAGATGTCCGACACCGTGTTCGATCGCTCCGGAGACGATGCGTGTATCGTATGACTGGTCTATCTCGAACAGGAGCCAATCGTGGAAATTATAGGCACGGAGAAAAATACCGACAGCGATGATCATCAGGAGGAGCAAGAGTTCCCATTTGCGTTCCTTGCAGGTTGTGACGATACGTGCGAGCATAGCCCCGAATATTTTTTATCGGCAGATCAGCGTTCCTGGGTCGCGTCTGTCAGGCCCTTCGTTCTTGCTTGTTCAAAGCCGCTGTCACGGATATTGATATCGGTGGATATTCCATCTTTGAGCAAGAGGCAAATCGGGATGTTGATGGTGCACGCTGTGTTGTTGAGATTGATATGGGAGCTGTTCACTATGACGAAGAGGGGATCGTTGTCCTTGGGTGTCAAGTGGATATTTTTGAAGTCAATACCATCGGTATGGGTAAGTTTGATGCCAAGTCGTGTCGCGAAAATGATGTCCTCGACAGAAACATCGCTCACGGGGAGATCTGGCAATCCATTGATACTGATAGCCTGGGAAGTCTTTTCGGCAGATATGTTTTTCAGATGGATGTTTCTGAAGAGTGGCGGCGTCGTACTATCGATCCGAAATGGCATGCCGTACGATGTGGCAATCTGGATAGCTTCAATAGACGCGTGCTTGATCGCCATGTTTTCTACCCAAACATTTTCGACAATGCCTCCACGCCCCCTTGGTGCCTTGATGCGAAAGCCGAACTGGGCTTCCTCGACGTCGATATTGCTGACGAAAACATTGCGTACATCGCCTGATACTTCGCTACCTATGGCGATCGCTCCGTGAGCTTCGTTGACGATAGAATTGCGGATGATGACGTTTTCCGTCGGACGATGCAAACGCATGCCTTCCTTGTCTCTTCCTGATTTGAGGACGATGGCATCATCGCCGGTATCGAGTGTCGAGTTCTCGATCAGGACATTCGAAGCAGAATCGATGACTATACCGTCGGTGCTCGGTCCAGGACTGGTCCTGATGTCTACATCGCGAATGATGATATGGTCGCTGTAAAGCGGGTGAATGGTCCACATGGGGCCGTTGACAATCCTCACATTTTCCACCAGCACATTGCTGCAGTGAACGAACTCGATGAATGCCGGCCGGAGTCCCGCGGCTTCCGTTCCGAAGACTCGTTCGGCGAGCGGAATATTGTCATCGCCCATCGCGTAGAGCGCATTGATGGAGGCTGTGGCGCGATCTTTCATCTTCCACCACAAAATGGGACCTTGTCCGTCGAGCGTACCGGCGCCGGTCACGGCGACATTGGTACAGCCCGCGGCGTAAATCGGCGGGGAATAGTTGTAGTATTCGATGCCCTCAAAGCGTGAAAACACAACCGGCAAGTAGTCCGCGGCGTTGGTGCTGAAAAGAATTTTGGCATCCCTTTCTACGTGGAGCTCTATATTGCTTTGCAGGCGAATCGGTCCCGTAAGCCATATGCCTGGCGGAACGATCACTTGACCTCCGCCGGCAGCAGCGCAGGCAGCGATCGCTTGTTGGAATGCTTCGGTATTCGATGTTTTCCCATCCGCTATCGCTCCATAATCAGCGATGGAACAGACATGATCGGGGAACAGCGGCTCTTTGATCGACAGCGTATTGGCATCAGGCGTGGCGATTTCTCTGGCGCGGAAGAGATAGTCGATAGTCGGTGCCTCAGCGATGCGGGATATTTGTCCTTTGGAAAGGATGTCCCAGGACCATATCTTTTCGAGAGATATCCTGGCGAAAGAAAAAAGCCCAAAAAAGATAAAGAAAGCAAGGACAAAAAAGAGTACAGCTTCTTTCTTCGAGCCGATATGCCTTTTCAATGTTTCTCTGAGGGAGCGGATGCTCATTTTATTGTTCGTTAGCCCGTAGTTTTCCCATTTCTATCACCTTGACATAATTATTCGAGCGACCGCCGATAGTGACCGTGTACACGGTATCATCCGTGGCATAGGCTTTCTTGAAGTCGATGATATTGTTCGCGCTGCCGGCAAGCTTCAATGTTCTTGACTTGCGGCCGGACGAAACTACCACATAGTCGAACGACACGTCCTTTATTCTCTTGTTGGAAAATCCGATGATGCATTTACCTTTGAAAACCGCGCAGACAGCCCCTTTGTCGGACCAAACGGTGAGCTTCTCTGGTTGTGGAAGGCTATTGAGATAGGCTGCTGCTTCGTAGCTGCCGTCGCCCATATCTTTGAGATTGACGAAGTATTTCTCCGGGAGAAGTGAAGAGGTGTAGGCAAAATAGAACGGCTTGACGCCAAACAGACTGGTGATGGAAAGAGCGATGATAAGAAAATATGCCGCAGAGGAGGGGAGGTATTTTTTCACTTTCTCAAGCGAAAGAATATGCGCCAGTCCGATTGCCGCAACAATGAAGGCAAGCGGGTAGAGCGTGATTTGGTAACGCACCGTGGCGACGACGTTGTTAACGGTTGAGGCGAGGTAATAGAACAGAATGAACAGTGTCAAATAAAAAACGATTTTCGCTTCAGAGGAATCGCACCATTTCTTTCTGAAGGTGAATATGAGAGCGGCAAGAAAGGAAAAAAGCACCAGCGGTGAAAAGGCGAAGATAAGGCTGTAGATATCTGCCGTGATTCTATCGGCATAAAGAAGCAGGCGAGAACCTTCACCGATACCTTTCGGCGAGGCGAGCGTCCCGTTGCTGTCGAGCATCGACATACTCGTGTACGTATTCACCAAGACGAAGGCTGCGCCCGCGAGAAAGAGTGCCGCCGTGATTTGCACGATCAATCTTTTGTAGCGCGAGAGGAAGTTCAGCGTGGATACGGTTACCTGGCTTTTGAGGAAGAAAATATCGGCGAGTACCAGGGCGAAGACCCCTACAAAAAGAGGCCATGTTGTTTCGAAAGCCTGACTCAAAAAAGTGCCTTGCAGCAAGAGGTTCGGATTCACCCAGGTGGCCGGGTAGAAAACGAAAAAAATGAGCATAGAAATCGCCACGAGGATCAGGTAGTTCCGAAGGGATTGTTTCAGATACGTTACGATCGGGGGTTTTTCCTGGGAAAACATGTAATCGAGAAAGGGAAGAAAAAAGAAAAAAACATAGAGGATATTGGCGACGTATTTGGTCAAGAGAGCGGCCCCGAGCAGCATGCCACTGACGTACAGATACCTGTGTTCTCCTTGTTTCTGAAAAACGAAATAGGAGAGCAGGGAAAGGGGCAGGAAAAGCCAGAGCAGAGAATCGGGATTGATAATAAGAGACATGCCGAGCAGGATAGGCGAGAGGCCGATGAACACGAAGGCGATGAGCGCCGTTGTTTCATCGAAAAGTTTTTTGAGCAGAAGATAAAAAAATGGAAGCAACAAGACGCAAAAAAGGTAAATCGGCAGGCGGAAATAGAAATTGATATCGTTGATGTCTTTCAGCTCAGCTTCCGTTTTGACGTCTCCGCGAAGGCTTTTGTAGGGCATCGGATCTATCTTGATGAGTCCTGCGCCGGAGATGATAGCCACGGTGATGCCAGGTTTGTCGTTGACGCTGGTAGTTTTCCAGTTATGAGCCTTGATGCCGTTCCAAAACTTGGTAATGCGGCCATAGGTCCAGTAGGGCTCGTCCACAGAAGAATAATTGCCGAGACGCGTCAGACCGAAGGCCAAGTTGGACAACAGGACGATAGCAATAACCAGAGGGGCGACGTATTTTTTGAAAGATGCTTCCATAAGGATCAATATATCAAAAAAAATGAAAGAATCCTCAGATTCTCTTGTACCGATGATTTCCTCCCTCATGGTACAGGAAACACGACATTTTGCAAAGAAAAGAGAGCAACGCAATAAGGTTTTTTGGCTTTACGCAGGAGGCTGCTCATGGTACCATTGATGCGACACAGGCAATGGATCGCTTTGGGAAAATGACCATGCAAGAATATATCGATACTCTGAAGAAGCATTGGGTGGTAGTCGCGCTGCTGCTGGTTATTGCAGGCGCTTTTTGGGTGCGTTTTTATCATTTTGATGAGTGGCTCTATTTCAAGATGGATCAGTCGCGGGACGCTCTCCTCATTGGCAATGCCCTAGAGAATGGGCCGGGATACCTGCCCCTCTTGGGAGCGCGAGTGGGAGCCGTGCAGCTGGAGCATGGCTTCTTGCGGCTTGGTCCGGCGTATTATTATTTCCAGTACCTTTCCGGCGCGATCTTCCATTCTGCTGATCCGGCAGTTTTCGCTTATCCGGATTTATTTTTTTCGATCGCAGTCATCCCGCTTCTGTTTCTCTTCTTGCGGCTTTATTTCTCTCGCAGACACGCGTTGTTTATCGTGACGATGTACGCTTTTTCGTTTCTCATCATCCAATACTCCCGCTTTGCTTGGAATCCCAATTCCTTGCCATTCTTTATCATCCTCAGTTTCTATGGACTGCTCCGATTCTTGAATGATGGACGGCCGCACCAGAAAAAATGGTGGCTGGTACTGTGGGCATCCGGCATCACAATCGGTTCGCAGTTGCACTTTTTCGGATTCTTCAGCCTGCTCGGTATTTCCGGTTTGCTCATTCTTTCCCATCTGCGTGTGTGGAATCGCGAGCGTTTGAACTCTCTTTTTCAGAAGAACATGCTCAAAAAATTCGCGCGGTTCGTCGTGATTGCCGGAGCAACGGTGCTCGTACTCTATACGCCGGTGATTATCAGTGATGTGATGGAAGGCGGACAGAACACGAAGAATTTTATCGAGGCGCTGACCGCGAAAGCTGACAAAAAGCCGATGCCGCAGAAACTGCAAAAAGCCGTGGAGGAAAACTTGAACTATTATTGCCTTTTGACGACATCCAGTTGCTATACGAGCGATTGGAAAAAAAATGCCTTGCCCATCGGGGCCACTGGGTTCGTACTGGTTGCCGGTTTGTTTCTCTCAATATGGCGATTACGGAGCGAGAAGAATCAGCTTTCTCGGGATTTCATCATGCTGACGCTGCTGTGGTTCGGCGTGTTTTCCGTTCTGACGATTCCGGTCGCCTTTCAGCTCCGACCGCGTTTCTATATAGTCGTTTTCGCGCTCCCGTTCATTTTGCTGGGATTCGTGTATGAATTTTTGGAAAAACGCTTCGGACCGAAGGCGCTAGTGGCGACGGCGCTCATCACGGCCGCGGTGCTGGCAGCCAATATGCGCGGAACGGCGTTGTGGTTCATGGAGCAGGCAAGCGCACAGGTACAGACCACCGATACCAAACGGACACTGATTTTGAAAAATAAAGATGGCGTGACATTGGGACAATTGGATGGTGTCACTGATTGGATGTACGCGCGCTATCATGAGGGTGATACACTGTATTATTATGTGAAACCGGAACATGAGCGGCCGATCAATTTCTTGCTGAAAGAGAAAGGAAACAAGGATTTGCGTTTTACGACCGTGAAAATAAATCAAGATCCTCACGCGCAATTTTTTGCCATCACGCCGGCAAAAAACGGACTCGATCCGGTCATCAAAAAATTCAAGCAAGGAATTCTCGTGATAGATTCGCAGCAATTCGGACAGCTACTCGTTTCAGAAATAGTGTTTTCTGACAGGATTGTTTCCGATTCTTTCCGTATGAAAAACGAGGGTGGCGGCGAAGACCGTCTTTTCTGGAAAGATGTTCTCGTATTCCAATCCGAAAAAAAGAAAGAATAGACGGTATGCACAAGCTCTCTTGTAGCCCTGTTCCAAGGATTCCCCGGCATGTATGGATCCTTTTGATTATCATCTCGGTCGGGATTTTTTTTCGTACCTATCACTTTCATGACTGGCTCTTGTTCAAGGGGGATGCTTTCCGAGATGCCACCATGGTTTCCAACGCGTATCGGGTCGGCGTCGAATCCTTGCCCCTCCTCGGTCCGCGCGCCGGTGGGACGATGCTCCATTTGGGTCCGATATTCTATTACTTTCAGTACGCGGCAGTCTCTCTCTTCCGGAGCATGAGCGCTCCGGTACTGGCTTATCCCGACCTTTTCTTCTCCATTCTCACCATCCCGGTATTCTATTGCTTCTCGAAGCGTTATTTCTCTTCTCTCTGGTCACTCGCCATGGCTGCGATGCTGGCGGTTTCTTTTCTCGCGATAGAGTACGGCAGATTCGCATGGAATCCGAATTCTACCTTATTTTTTACGCTGGTCTTCTCGTACGCATTGCTCAGGCTTTACGATACGGAATCGGTAGCTAAAAATCCGCTCCGCTGGTCCTTTGTCGCCGGAACGGCGCTGGCGATAGCTTCACAGCTGCATTTCAGCGCTTTTCTCGGTCTGCCCATAGCCCTGATACTGTTTCTCCTGTTGCGCTTGAAAGATACCAAAAAGGTCTTATCGTACAAAGTGGTTCTCGTTTTCTTGCTCTCTTTGCTCATCGTGTATGCGCCCGTCTTTATCAGCGAACTCTTCAAACAGGGGGAGAACACGCGCTTATTTTTCTCAGCTATTTCGAGCAAAGCGGATTCGCACGGCATGTTGCAGAATATTTTTCTGGTCGCAGTCATGTTTGCGAAATATTTTCTCCGGATCGGTCTGGGCATCGTAGCCTCAGGGAAAACGCTGCTCGTGCTGGCGGGTCTTTTCGGCGGAGCTGGATTCCTGGCGAATGTGCTTCTGTTGCGCGATGAAAAAAATGAAACGAAGCGAAACTTCTTGCAATGGACGCTCATCCTGATAAGCGTGTATTTTCTTCTGTATATACCGTTGGCATTCAAAATCGATCGCCCGCGATTCTTTCTGCCGTTCATGATGCTTCCCTATCTCTATCTCGGATATATACTGGTGTTTCTCCGCAAGCATACGGCCTATCCCCGTTTGATCGCGGCTTGCGGACTGCTGGGTCTGGGTGTGGTCGTATACGGCAACGTGAGCGCTACCGTAAGATGGTTTTCCGATCTCAGCGATGCGCAGCAGACCCTCACGAGTACCGTCGAGAAAAACAGCAAAGGGAAGAATTTTTGGCTGACCTGGGGACACTTCGATAGGGCGGCGACGGCCATTGATGCATCATGCGGAAAATACAGCACCATTTATTTCTCGATGGCCAAAAATATCATGGAATATAGCCACTCTCTTGAATACGCATTGCTTCAGAAGGGGCCCGAGAGGGAGATTGTGATTGAAAGGAAATATGCTTCCAGCAAGAGGGCAGGGTGCTACTACTTCATTGCCTTGCCCCATGCTTCACTGCCGGAGCTGATCGTGCAAGAGCGGAGGACTGCGCCTCTTGACGTCGGCAATCTTCATATTATCCGTTTCTATCCGGCAGGTGCGGAAGAAACACCTGGAGAGAATGTGGTTCCTACGGGAAAACAAAAGAAAGAAACTTTTTTCGTTCCTGAAAAAATAACGAGAAATAGCCGCGTGTTTTGGGGAGACGTGTGGTATAAGCTGCGTTACTGGTAATTATGATGAATGTGTTCAGAAAGTTTCAAGAAAGAAAATGGGAATTCATCCTATTGTTCACGATCATCGCGATAGGGATGTTTCTCCGTACCTATAACTTCCACGAGTGGTTGCATTTCGGATCCGATCAGGCACGGGATGCCATACTCGTAGACAGGGTTTTGAACGGTACGACGCCTTGGCCGCTTCTCGGTGCCGACGCCAGTAATACCCATTTCAAGCTTGGTCCCATCTACTATTACTTTCAGATCGTATCCGCCAAGATATTCGGCAGCGATGTCTCGGTGTTGGCCTATCCGGATGTATTGTTTTCCATCTTGGCGATTCCTCTTTTTTATTTTCTGCTTCGCAAGTATTTCGAGAAGCACCTGTCTCTGATTATGACCGGGCTGTATGCCTCCTCTTTCTATATCATCGAATATTCGCGTTTCGCCTGGAACCCCAATCCTATCCCGTTCTTCGTGATGCTCTTCCTCTTCGCCCTGATGGAACTCTTCGCGGCACGCGAGAAAACCAGTCTGCTGTGGATAGCCGCGCTCGGCGTAGCGCTCGGCGTCAGCATCCAGCTCCATACGCTCCTCCTCCTCATTCTGCCGGTGATCTTTTTCTCCGCGTCTGTTTTTTTGCTCGGGAAAAATCGGGGAATATGGGTAAAGATCATCCTGATCGTCGTGATAGCGCTCATCCTGAATTTCGGCCAGATCAAAGGCGAGATCGAAACGCATGGCGCAAATTCGCAGCTTTTCCTGAAGGCGTTCACTGACAGATCCCAGAGCGGAACCGGCAGATTTGCAGCAAGCTTCGAAGCCGATCTGTTGTCTCACGCCCAGGCGAACACGCATATACTTTCTTCGCTGGGCGATAGGGGCGTGTTCACTTTCTTATCCATTCTTTCTCATCCAAGCAGAACGGATAGTCGGATCCTCTACGCGGTGTATGTCTGCGGTGTCATGATCAGCATCGCATTCTCTCTCCTCGGTTATGGCTTGCTTATCCGGAATGCGTTACAAGAAAAAGACAGCGGAAAGAAGATTTTTCTCGGGCTCATGCTGACGTATGCCGTGCTTTCCTTTCTTGTCCTGTTTTCTGTCGCGCGAGGCATGCCGCTGCGTTATTTCATCCATACGACGTTTGTCCCGTTCATTCTACTGGGACTCATCATCGATTGGATCCGACTCACGATGCCTCGGCAGTCCGCCGCTGTGGCTGTTGTCATTTTCTTGTTTTGTTTCAGCGCCAATGCCTCTGCCATCGCGGCCGAAGCGTCGGATCTGGCGCACGGCAGCCGCGGGGATCGCGGGTTCGTCGTTTTGGGTGAAGCGAAACAGATGGTCGATCATATGATAGTTCAAGCGGCCGCGGCAAAAGACGCATATCTTTTCGGTGGGACGGAGTACGTCGCTACGTATTTCAAACCGCTCCAATATATAGCCGAAAAAAAGGGTTTCCGATTGGAACGCGTCAAAAGGAAAAAAGCTCCTCTCTCGGATAAGCCGTATTTTTTTATCCAGAAGAGCTCGGGTGTAAGAGAATCATTCGAAATGTCTCAGTTCGAGACCATAGGGAACAAGGACTTTGGCCGCATCGGCATTTATCAATTAAGAAAACAGTGATCCGCTATGAAAAACTTTTTCAGCAGCTTGAATCAGAAGCTCTCTTGGCACGTGTGGGTATTGATCGCCTGCCTGTGCATCGGTATCTTTCTCCGTACTTATAACTTCCACGACTGGCTCAGGTTCAATGCCGATCAATCGCGCGACGCCGTGGTGGTGAGTGATTATCTGGATGGCACAGAAACACTGCCTCTTCTCGGCCCCAAGGCCGGGGGCACCGGCTTCAGGGTGGGACCGGCTTTCTATTATTTCCAGATAGCGGGAGCGAAGATCTTCGGTAACGATCCGGACAAGATGGCCTATCCCGATCTTCTTTTCTCTCTTCTCGCCATTCCGCTTTTGTTCTTCTTCCTACGGAAATACTTCGATATCAGGACAGCGCTCTTGCTCACGGCGATTTTTTCCGTTTCATTCTATGCGATAAAATATTCGCGTTTCGCCTGGAACCCGAACTCGCTCCCATTCTGGTCACTCTTGTTCCTCTCTGGATTGCATGCGGTTATGACTGCTAAAGAAGAGGCGTGGAAAGGATGGGCAGTGCTGACCGGCGTGGCGCTCGGCATCGGTGTCCAGCTGCATACGCTCTCGCTCTTATTATTCCCCATGATGACGTTTTCTGCGTTCGGATATCTCTGGTATCTGCGGAAAAAGAATCTCTGGAAGATGGTTCTCGTGATCTGTGCCACCGCTCTTTTCCTCAACGCGCCGCAGATAGCGAGCGAATGGAAGACGGGCGGAGAAAACACCAGCGCTTTTCTCGGCGGCATAGGGACGAAAGAAGAGAGAGGAAGCGGACTCGTGATGAATGCCGCAAAAGACATTGTCTGTTTCTCGCAGGGCAATACCTACATAGTGTCTTCTTATGACAGTTCCGATACGTGCGAGCTGACCAGTATCAAACGAGGATGGAACATCCCCGCTTTCATGCTCGGACTCCTCCTCTTCCTGGGCGGCTTCGGCCTGGCGATACGCGCTTACAAGAGAGAGGCGGAGCAGGGCCGGAAGTTATTTTTGGGCATTTTTATCCTGTATGCGAGTCTCACGTTCCTGCTTTTGCTCCCGCTGGCCAATGAGATCTCCATGCGATTTTTTCTGGCTATCATGTTCATGCCGTTCGTTTTCTTGGGGCTGTGGTCTGAGTTCTTAACGGAGAAGTTTTCCAAGATCGGATCCATCGGCGCGTGGAGCATCGGAATCATCCTGGTTGCCGCCAATCTCTTGGCCGTGCAGGATTCTTTCGCTACCTCTGCGGCCTATCTCACAAATTCGAATGCAGGCATGGACAATGTTCTCCTCAAAGAAGTAGAACTTTCCTCAGCGTTCATCATCGCGCACGCGGGCGAGGCACAGATGGTTGCGGTGGAGGGCGACGCGAAATACCTTTTCAAAGCCTTGAAGTCTATGCAATACTACACTCACAAGGCAGGTATCAAGCTGGTGCAAAAAAACAAGAAAACTGACCCTGGAATGCCGGTATTTCTCATAGAGAATACCAAGAGCATAAACGGGATCCTGGAGAACCGGAGTGACATCGTCTCCCATCTGTCATTTGGCAGGTTCACGATATTTTCTCTCAAATAACAACCCTCATGATAAACATATCAATTGAAAACATATCAGCCAGAGTGAAAAAAATACCGCTGCATTTTTGGATATTCGGAGCGATCTTGGTTGTGGGAATCTTTCTTAGAACATACGAATTTCGCGATTGGATGGAGTTCAACCCCGATCAGGCGCGTGATGCGCTCCTGGTTCAGGATATGCTCGGTGGCCAAGAATGGCCGCTCATGGGGCCGCAAGCCGGAAATAAGATTTTCAAGATCGGACCGATTTTCTATTATCTCGAATTTGTCGCCGCGTGGCTCTTCGGACCATCGGCGGAAAAGATGGCTTATGCTGATTTGTTTTTTTCCATAACCGCCATCGTCCTGGCGTATTTTTTCTTTCGGAAGTTTTTCCAACGCTCCATCGCGCTGACGATCACCTTCCTCTTCAGCATTTCTTTTTTCGTGGTAACCTATTCGCGGTTCGCCTTCAATCCGAACTCGATTCCTTTTTTCACCCTCCTGTTCCTTTTCGCGCTGCTTGGGATACTCGATAATGCGCCGAAGGAGAAACTCCGTTTCGCAGCGCTCTTGGGCATCGCGATGGGAATCGGTTTCCAGCTCCATACGATACTGTTCATCAGCATGCCGCTACTGGCACTGCTGGTACTCGGCTATCTTTTCGCAAAAAAGCAGTTCGTCTGGAAGAGCGTACTTGTAACACTCGCCTTTTTCTTCCTGTGCAATGCCGGGCAACTGATGTATGAATGGCAGAACAATGGTGCTAATATGCGCGCATTTTTTACGGATGCGAAATCCAGCACAGACAGTACCGGGAGAAATTATTGGAATGACCTGTCCAATGATACGCTGTGCCACATCCAGGGGAGCACGTACATCATTGCGTCTCTGGGCAGCGGAGACAAATGCGACCTGACCAAACTGGTGAGACGGATCGAAAAGAGAGGCATCGCCTTCAATATGGAACAAATCGTCCTCGCGACGGCCGGTTCGGTCTTCGTTATCGGAGGCATCGCGCTGTTTTTCTTCTACGCGAAGAAAGAAAAGGATCAGCGACGCAAACGCGCTTTCGTATTGGCAGCGGCGTATTGCGTGATCATTTTTTTCATCTTGTTGCCTGTTTCATCGACGGTTTCTATGCGGTACTACATCGTGATCGAATTCGTACCCTTTCTGCTGGCCGGCCTCTGGATCCGTTTTTGTTTGGATACCATCCCCAGGAAACTTGCCCTACTTTGCACAGGAGCGTTCGTGACCGCACTGACCGCGTTCAATATGCTGACGATCAGGAATGCGGTCATCGCCTGGAGCAACGGGATTGCCAGCACGGATAATGTGGCTTATTTCGGCGAGGTGGAAGCGATCAGCCGGTTCATGCTTGATCGTTCCCGAGGATCAGAAATCATCTATCTGACCGGCAAGAAGGCCTACGTCTCCCGGTATGGCAAGCCATTGGAATACTTTGCCAAGCAGAAAGGCGTCATATTAAGCAAGGCTTACAGCAAAGACAAAATCATGGTCGGTGACCCATTCTTCTACGTGACCAAAAGAGCTTCTGAAAGAAGCCGCTCTTCCGAGGTGATCAAGGGATTCATCACCGAAGAGCAAGCGACGTTCGGCAATATAACGATCGTCAAGCTTGTCAGAAAGCCTTGAGAGTTTCGCCTTATTTGTTGGCGTTGAAAAGTTTCGTAAAAGGAGCGATGTCCGAGGACTTCAATTCGCCGAGAATTTTCAGCAGACCAAAATACGCGAAAAAAAGAAACACGCCGGAAAGTATGAAGCTATACACGCCATGCGGAAAAAATCTGGCGGCCATAAAGATGATAGCCGCGCTCGCCAGCGAGGCAAAAAGCGTACGGAGGGAGACAGTCGCACGAAAATGCGTATGGGTATACGCGAGGATAGAGACCATAAGGAAACAGGAAACGATGGTGGTGGAAAGAGCCGCCCCGATGAGCTGATAGCGAGGGATCAGCAGAAAATTGAGAACGATCATACCGAGGAAGCCGATGAGCGAGAGCTTCATGGGAATTTTCACCAGTCCGGCACCATTCAAAGCGAAGGAAAGGACATAAAAGACAGTCAGGAATCCGACGCCAACCGCGAAGATACTCATCGGCAGAGCGGCTGCGGCATACTTCGCGCCATAAAAAATATTCAGTACTTGCGCGGCATAGGCTGCGAGTAGGGTAATCATAGGGAAGAGGAGGAGGACGAGCAGACGCAGAGACTTGTTTACGAGACCTTTTGTCTCCTCCGTATCCTCTGCGGCTGTCGATTGCGAAATAGCTGGCAGGAGGATGATCGTCAGGGCGTAAAAGAGATAGTACGGGATCCTTCCGACCGTGATAGCGGCGTTGTAGATACCAGTGAGATAGTCGCTCTGGAGGAGACTCTTCACAAAATAGAGATCCAGGGTGAGGATAAATTCGTAGAAAAGAAGGAAAAGCGTGAGTGGTCCGGCGTATGTGAGGATGGTTTTTCCTGAGAAGGACACGACTTCATCTTTGGCCTGTTTGGTAGACGGGAAATAGCGATGGGTGATGATGATATCACAGACGAGTGCGATCAAGAAAACGAAAATGGGGGCGGCGATGTATCCGGACACTGCTCCTTCTACACCGAAGAAATAGGCGAAGCTTACGATGAACAGGATGCGCCCGAGCGCCCGAGCAGTTTTGAGGAAGGCTTGGAGACGGAAAAAATGCAGTCCGGTGTAGTAGTAAAAATAAAAGGAGGCGGCCGCAAAGGCTGGGATAATAAGCGATGAAAGCTGAAACAGCGGAGTGAGACTCGGATCACGGAGGAGCCACGCGATAATCGGAGAGGAAAAGAAAAAGACGACAGTCACGGCAAACATCAGGATGGCTTGCAGTTTCATTGCTTTGTATTTGATGCCGAGAATCTTTTCCGGAGCGCTTTCGAAGATTTCCGCCAGATATTTGGACATGGCTGTCGGAATGCCATTGCCGATGAGGATGATGATCATCGTGGTCATCGTAACAATGAGGCTGAAGCGACCATAATCAGCTGGCCCAAGGATCCGTCCGACGGAAGAATGAATGACATAGCCGGCGATATTGAAGATGATTTCTGACAGCGTGAGCCAGATGAGAGCCGAAGAGAATTTTTTCATATTTTCGTTATGATATCCTGAAAAATACTTTCTTTACTTTTGTTGCTATCGATGATGATCATCTTCCAATCAGAAATTTTTTGCCTGAAGAGCTTTTGTTTGGCGCGGAGATACTCGATGCCTTGTTCCGGGGCATTTTCTCGCGTCATGATCATTTCTGGAGCGATATCGAAATAAAAAGCAACGTCGGGACGACGAGATAAGAGATGATTGATAATTGATGACAAAAACGATGACGTTTTTTTTCTTTTGGAAAGATATTCTATATTGATGATCGAGTCATAAAAGTAGCGGTCGGAGAGGAGGTAATCGCAGTTTTCTTTTTTCAACTTCCTCAAAAGACAGCGGAAACGAAGCATATCGATGAGAAGAAGTTTTTTCCGGAGAACAAGAGTAAACCAAGAAGCCTGGGTAACTGCCTTTTCTTTGCCCGGCTCGAAGGAATACTGTCCTTTGAAGCAGCGCGCGATCCTATTGGCAATGGAAAATTCGACCGCGTGAAAATACGCGACGTTCCAGTTCTCGCGTTCCAGCTTTTCCCGCACCAACCCTAATTGCGTCGATTTGCCTGATCCGTCAACACCGGAGAATGTGATGAATTTCATGATGTTAGTACATGATAATGGATATCGGCTGCATCTTGATTACCGGCTTGACGATGTCGTTTCGGATGACGCTTTCGATGACGTCAGCGGCGCGTTTGTAATGCGAAGAATCCTGCTCGATCACTTTTGAAGATCGGCCGTTATAAAGCTTCACGCCTTTCTGTTCGAGCTTCCTGTCGAGCTCGCCTTTGTTTTTCGGCACGCTGGCGTCTGTCTTCTCGACGGATTTTCCGGCGCCGTGATTGCAGGAGAAGAAGCTCGATACATTGCCATCCTGACCGACACACAGATAGGCTTCGGAACTCATGGATGTCGGAATGAAAGCCGGTTCGCCGGTTTCGCGGAAAAGCGGATGATCTTGCATGCGCTCCTTGCCGTAGGCGCGGCTCGTTCCGTTCCGGTGGACCCAGATGTCTTTTTCAAAATGCTTTTCTTTGGAAACCAGGATGTGTGGCATATCGTAGAGGAGGTCCATCTCGATTTCCCGTCCGAGCACCTTCTTGGCTGTTGCGGCGATGTTATGCGTGATAGTGGCGCGATTGGCATGCGCGAAATTGGAACAGGCATTGCGAGCGGCCATATACAGCTGTCCATCCTCGCCATCGCCATCGAAAGTGATGAGTGGCTCCTTTTTTCCGAAATCGGATGCGCGGATCTTCTTGGCAATCATGTTGACCGTTTTTCTGTACGGTGTCGACCAGAAAAAACGCCCGAGGTTCATGAGAATCGCAGTAGATTTGTGCTCGCGTTTCTTGGCGGTGTACATATACATCGTATACTGCCCGAGGATGCCGGAGCCGCAGTGCACCATGAAGAGATATTGACCTTTACGCACGTTGAATTTCCGAGCGGTTTCTTCGTCCAGAATGTCGGAAACTTTCATCAGATCGACGAAATGATTGCCGGCCGCTCCGAGAACACCCGCGCGAAACTGAGCGAAAAACAAGAAGAGCTTGGGTATAACATGAAAGATATCTTGTTTCGACTTTTCCTTCTCGAAGAAGTTGCCACGCTCGATGCAATTCTCGGCTTCGTTCTTGGTCTTGATACCGAGATACGCGATGAGCGGACGGATGCCTTGGCGACAGATATCGACGATAACCCGAAAGGGGAGATACGTGCCGACATAGGTCTTGGTCGGTACAGTGGCAACGAGCGCGCGGAACAGCTTGTCGATTTCTTCCAGCGTGATATTGGTCTCATCCAGATCGGTGCGAACGAGACGCATGCCGCAGCCTGGATCGCTATCGTTTATTTGCGGGAGGATAAAGCGTTCCGAAGTGACGGTCGTCCCGGTGGCGTTCTTCCGTCCGGGCTTGGAATGGACATCCGCCATAGCGGCGATGTGATCGAAGACGAATTCTTGACTCGCCACGCTTTCGAGCTGGTCGAGCGTCTCCTGGCCCGGCATGAGCGTATCCTGTATATGAAAAACGACCGGCACCTGCATCTTGTCGGTCTTCCATTCGCTTTTATATCCTGAGTGTTCGGTAAAATTGTTTCCGTTCATAGACTGTCGTATATTTTTTCGTATTGTTGGGCGGTATTTTTGAGATCGAAATGATCCTGCACGAAACGGCGCGCGTTGTTGCCAAGACGCTCATATTCCTCTCGATTATCCCTCAAATAAGCCACTGATTCGATGAGTTTGACTCCGGAATCTTTCGGAATGGTAACACAAATGTCATGATTTGAAAACTCTCGAAATTGCTCCAAATCAGAGAGAATGACCGGCGTGCCGCAAGCGTAGGCTTCGATGATCACCAGCGGCACATCGAATTTTCCTGTGAGATTTGCGACAGGGAAAAGGATGATGTCAGCGGTGTTGTAGAGAGCCGCCATATCAGGGATCGTATCTGAGAAAGAGACGTACTGCAGCACGTTCGCTTCCGAGAAACGTTTTTTGACGGCTTCTTTTTTCTTGGCATCTTCTGCATTTTTTACGCGGCAAGCGAAGACGAAACGGATATCAGTATCAGGATTTCTCGTAAAGAACTCTATGAAACAATCAGTCAGCATATCGGTAGCGCCGAGACGGATGTATTCGCCTGGATAGACAACCATAAAATGGTTTTTACTGAGACCCAGCCGTTCCAGGATACGTGCATCTTTCGGTTCTGGACGATAGCGATCCAGGTCAATGCCCGGGTAGATACGCATGACGTTTCCAAATCCGAGCTGCTCCAGTTTTTCTTTGGAACGGTCGGTATAGACAACGAGCCGATCAGCGAAGAAGAGATTTCTGAGCTCGTCAGCGGCATAGAGGTCATCGCGGAGCGTGGCGATTGTCTGCAGGGTTTTACCCTTCGTCGGTTTGGCGAACCACTTGATGAGATTCATATTCTGCTTGGTCGGCGTGAAGAGATAATGCGTGATATCGAATTGATTGCGGATACGCCGGAGATAGGCCAAAAATTCAAACTTCGCCTTCAAGTCGAAACGACCGCTTGAAAAAATCGGCTCTTCATGGACGTTATCGGGCATGCCGCTCAATTTCTCTCTGGTTGTCAGAAGCGTCAAAGAATAGTTTCTCACTTCTTTGCCGAGAAAATAGGCGAAATTTTTGGAAGCCTCATCCCAAGGAGGAACGAGCGGTCGCGTGGCGAGGAGTATTTTTTTGGACATAAAGCAATGGCGGAAATTTGCAAATTATCTATATATCTCTTTTCTATCATTTCCGGCCGTAACGGTAATTTTCACGCGTTCGCTCTGTTTCGTGATGGACGGGGGCGTAACGGTCGTTCTTTCTCCACGTTTGGCAATGAACGCTTCCTTCAGAATCGTTTCCCTGCCTACGGTTATTTCATAACGGAAATCGGTCTGGTCACTGTGATTTTCCACGACAAATCCGAGATTTTCTTCTTGTTTCGGCAAGACGAAAGAAAGCGTCCACCAATTTTTTCCTTGATCTGGATCCAGTTCGCGATCATTCTGCCAGAAGAGCAAGAGCGCGCTGATAGCGAACAGTGTGATGAAAAAAAGGATGAAAGATTTCTGTGTCATAGGGTCAGTTTTTTCGTTCGTAGATATGGATATCATTTGAGACGTAAATGCGAGAAAATTGCTGTGACTTCTCAAATTGGGTCGTATCGAGATGCGGGTTGATCACCACGAAACGGGTGTTCAGATCATCATAACATTTCTTACCGCTTTCCGTATTGGGTATGGAAATCATAGAGAGCGTACATTGTTCACGGTTGGGATTGTCCTCATAACGCTTGAAGAAACCGCGTGAAAGCGGATACGCATAATCGCGCAGGAAGAAAAGCTTCATCCAGGCATCGGCGGCGATATAGTTGTGGTCTTTCAAGATGATATCTTCTGGCGTGGTATTGGCAGCGAGATAGCGTGAAGCGGCAAAGGTTTGCAGCGCCCCGAGAGCCTTGCTATTGGGCAGGAGTGTCTGGTTGTTATCGAGCGATCCGTCTCCGGCAGCGAAAACGAAAAAAGTGAGGCTACTCAAGAGAATGAGGACGCTGGGAATCCGAAATTGAACCGCTTGATTTCGCAGGGTGGCAAAAAAGGCGATCGTGGCAAAAGCTGCCAAGAGACCGATCGGAAAAGAAAAATAGGTCACGATGCGATTGGAGGGGATGTCTATAAAAAGCCATTCCGGATGGAGCGTCATCACGAAAAGAATAACCGACCATCCGATGAGAAACGCTCCTGCATAGCGCCTCTGTTTACCGAGCGCGAAGATGAGACAACCTCCGACGAGACCGGTGGCTACTCTGGCCGATCCGGAAGAGGAGGTTATTTGCAGGAAAGAAAGTCCGGTACGAGTATTTTTGGTCGGTGCGCCGAGGACCGTACCGACAGCATTGGTTTCGATATAAGTCGGCATAGCGACGAGGAAAAAGAAGGCGACACAGAAAGAAGCGACGAGGAGCGGACCAGGCGACAAGATGAGTTTCCACCAGGAAAAGAAAAGCGTTCTCCATGTACTGAAATGGGCGAAGCTATACATCAGCAGAGATACGACGAGGACAAAGAGCAACATCAGCGTACTCAGATGATGTGTGTAGGCCAGCGTGAAAACGAGAAAAAATGCGAGCGCGAGAAAACCCGGGCGTTTTTCTTTGAGCGCACGGAACAGGATGAGAAAAATAAGTGGAATAAAAAAATTGCCAAAGGTGTTTCCGACGACACCGCCCGAGACGAATTTCGCTTCCGGCGAAGCGAGCGTATAGAGAGGACCGAAGAAAAAAAGTGCCATCAGAGCGATATTGTGCGGTGTGAATACCTTGTGGGAAAGGAAGGGGCTTGCCATATTGGCGGCGAAACGCAGGGCGAGCATGAACAACGTAAGCACGCTGAGCATATTGACAAGCAGCAGGAGGATGACGGGGAAAGCGGAAAGGAAGTCTAGTTTCACGAACATGTTGATAGCTGCAAAAGGCAAATGTTCCCCGATGATGAAGTCGGCGATAGGTTGCGGATCCGTCAGTTGATATATATTATTGGTGTCGGTGATGATTTCCTGTTTCGCGTATGCGGGCAACGTTCCCGTAGTGGCAATGAGTTTGGACCAGTACATATGATGGCCGAGGTCGGTCGCAGTCGGGAGCACGGCATGCATCAGATAGATAACCTTGATCAGAAGCGTCAATCCGAGCAGAAGCATGAACAGCCATCCTTGTCGCCTGGTGAACGGGAGGGAGGCTGCGTGTTCAATAGGCTGGTTTCCTGTGTTTTTTTGCTTCCGTTCTACGAGCCATGCTACCAAAAAGAGCATGCCCAACACGAGAAAAATACCCAGCATGATTGAAAATATATCTATACGAATATGCAGTTTCCCTATGAGAATCATCAGAAAATCAATCAGGCCAACACTGATGCCGAAAGAAAAAATAAGCGCTTCTAAAGGAAAAAAAGAGGCGGTTTTGCGAAAAAACAAGCGCAGGAGAATCCAGCCCGGTAAAAACAAGAGTATTCCCGTCGCGAGAGAAAAAAGGAATGTATTGAGAATCGGATGCATGGCTATTATATGGTTCTTTTGATAAAGGTTTTCAGCGCCTCGACATAGAGACGCGCGATGATATTCCAATGGTAATGCGCTTCGGTGTAGCGAAGAGCTCTCTCTCCCAGCGCGCGGCGTTCATTTTCATCAGACAGAAGCGATATGATGGCTTTTTCAAAAGCCGCATGGTTTCCCGGTTCGACGAGCAGGCCGTTCTCGTTGTGGCGAATAGCGTCTTTCAATCCCTCCAGACTGGCGGCGACGACCGGTCGTCCGCAGGCAGTCGCTTCGATGACGGCGATGCCGAAACCCTCCATATCGCCCGGAACGCGAATGTTCGGTTGTATAAAAATGTCAGCCGTGTTGAGGAGAAGATTGCGATCCGCATCAGAAACCCGTCCCAACATCTTGACCTGACGTTCCCTGCCGGTTTCTCGTATGGCGGCTCTGATATTTTCTTCTTCCGGTCCAGCACCGGCCAGCACATAGAGGACGGTGGGCGGCAACTGTGGCAGCACGGCACGGATGAACCATGCCGCTCCCTTGCGCTTGGCCAGGCGTCCGGCAGTGAGGAGCACTTGTTTCTGAGTCAGATCAACACGGAGCAGCTTGCCCAGGTCTGTCCTCGTGTAGTTTTTCCGTAAGGTTTCCGGATCGATACCATTGGGGATTACGGTTATTTTTTCTTCCGGAATCTTCTTCGCAACGGCGACAGCGCGCGTTTCCTGGCTCACGGCGATCAATCCGTCCAGGGAAGGCAGAAAACACCGTACCCAGAATCGTTGATACGCATCATTCGCATAAGTGAGGTCGAGTCCATGCACGATGGAGACGATCGTTTTCCGGGGATAGACAAGCTTGATGAGAAATCCCACGATGGCCAGCACGCCATCGCCCAAAAGAATCACATCGTAGCGGGAGGCCGTACAAAGCATGCGGAGCGTGATATAGGGGAAAAACAAGACCAGCGCCTTCTTGCCGTGACGATTCGCAACGGTCGTGACGGTGGCAAATTTCTTGAGCCAAACAGAAAGGGCGTAATTCTGGTTCTCGATGCCGCCTGTCACCGGTGGATAGGCGCGCGAGATGAATACTATTCTCATATTACTTCTTGTATTTTTCAACTCGCATGCGATAGAGGATTTCTTCGTTCAGCATCCGCGCCCCCTTCACCATATCCGCGATCAGACCGAAAATAACCAATTGGAGCCCGATGAGAAACAAGATCGCGGAAGCGAACAGGTAATTCCGATAGGGAGCGACTTTCATATCTGGAAAATAGAAGCCAAGGAAAATCGTAAGCAAGAGCACCGCAATCAGAATAAGAATCGTTCCCGGGGTAGCGAAGAATTTCATGGGACGGATATCCCGGAACGCTTTGACGATGATACGGGCGCTGTTGTTGACATATTTCCAGATCGTTTTGACCACGCGCGATTTCCGTCCTTCGAAATATGTCACTTGTACCGGGATCCATGTCAGCTTCAGATTTTTTCCGATAGCGTCAATGATAGTCTCTTGGGTATAGGTAAAACCGGCAGGGTCGTTCAATCGAAGAAGCGTTTCGCGATTATGACCACGAAATCCGCAGGTGAGATCAACAACAGGTCTGCCGAGCGCTGATCCGACAATCCACGCTCCCAATCTGTTTAATTTGTCTTTCAGGAAAGGAATATTTTCTGCGGTACTTTTCGAAAAACGATCTGCGATAACCATATCCGCCGTATGAGCGAGAATCGGATCAATGATTTTTTGAATGTCATTTGGATCGAATTGTCCATCGGCATCGATATTGACGAGGATGTCAGCTCCATTTTCGAGAGCACTTTCACGAGCCGTCCGAAACATGACGCCCAAACCGCGATTGCCATCATGAGAAATGACAATATCGGCGCCACCGGCATGAGCCTCTTGTACGGTGCGATCAGTGGATCCATCATCGATAACTTGCACGAGTACTTCATCGATACCGATAAAGGTACGCGGAATATTTTTGATAGTGTTTTCAATTTTCGCTTCTTCATTAAAAGCCGGCAGATTGACTATGAGTCGCATATGTGAGAAATTCAAAAGTTATTTATCCCAAGTTTTACTTACTTTTTTGATTTTCTTGGGCGCATAGGCAGAGTCTCGTGCTTGAATTCTTTCTTCTTCATCTTTAAATTTTTTTCTGAACTCTTCCCAATCAGCATTTTCCCCGTCATCCTTGATACTTTGTATGGCGTTTTTTGTATCTTGATCCAAGACTTCATAGCTGTTAATCATGGTGGCTATGACAGGAGGAGTCCCTTTTTCCAAATGTTCAGATTTTAAAGAATCAGGTTTTTGAAAAATCTTTGGGAATGAAATTTCCATATTACTTTTTCCTGATTAAAATACTCGGATCAACACATTGAAAACTGCAATTTTCTTTGGCACCCTGGATACCGCCTTGGATGAGATTCTTCTGGCATTCAACAAGCTTTTCTTGGCAAGCATCCTTGCGCTCACCGAAGTAGTTCATATTCACTTCGTAACCGAAATACGGCAATACAAAATACGCCAGTACTGCGACACCGGCCAACCAAATAATAAGTTTGATGATTGAAAACATATATTAACGGCCGATTCCTTTGTAAATGATACCCGCCTTCTTGAACGCATCCCTATCAAGACAATTTTTTCCGTCGACGATGACTTTGATGCCATACTTTTTGAGGAGCTCTGGCGTGAGTGCCTCTATGAATTCCTTATGATTGGTCGCTACCAACAGAGCGTCCGCTTTTTTGAGCAGAGCCTCGAGAGACTTCATGCTGGACTCCGCCTTGGCGTGCGGGTCAAACGTTTCCACCTTGCAAGAATGTTGTTTCAGATACTTGATGATCGGGAAAGAGGGCGATTCACGGAGATCATCGACGTTAGCTTTGTAGGAGAGGCCCAAAACACCCACCACCGTATCTTTCATCGGCATACGGTTTTCATTGAGAGCATCCTGGAGGCGTTCTACCGTGTAGGCCGGCATATCGTTGTTGGTCTTGATGGCGAGCTTGAGGAATTCATGATCGAAGCCGGATTCCTTGGCTCGTTCGACGAGGTAGTGCGGATCGACGGGAATGCAATGGCCGCCGACGCCGCAGGACGGATAATGCGCCATGAAGGCGAAAGGCTTGGTCGCCGCGCCCAGAATGACATCTTTGACATCGATATCAAGCTTGTCAAAAGAACGGGCGATTTCATTGACGAAAGCGATGTTGATATTGCGGAAGGAGTTCTCAAGGATCTTGACCGCTTCTGCCTCACGGATTGTTTTCATGGGGCGGATATCCGCGTCCACGATGCTGCGGTAGAACTGAAGCGACATGTCCAGCCCCTTTTTGTCGAATGAACCGACCACGCGGGGAATATTGGTCACGTTCCACTGCGGATCTCCAGGATTGATGCGTTCCGGACAATGCGAAATATAGATATCCTTGCCGATGGTAAACCCGTGTTTTTCAAAAATCGGCTTGACGATCTCCTCGGACACGTACGGATTGACCGTCGATTCGAGTACGATGAGCGCCCCTTTCTTGCAGTACGTGGCAACCAGCTCGCAAGCTCCGATCACCGGACCGAGATCCGGATGATGGGCGGCATCGACCGGTGTCGGTACACAGATGATGTGAATATCAGCCGAAGCGATGTCTTTGGGAGTACTCGTCGCTTTGAATGGATACTTCAGGAGATTTTCTTCCAGGAAAGTGTCCTTAAAAAGCCGCTCGCCTTTTTTGAGCATATTGATCTTCTTTTCATCGATGTCAAATCCGATCACATGGTACCCTTTTTCTTTGGCGCGCACCGCCAGTGGCAATCCCACATATCCTAACCCGATTATCGATACCGTCTTCAAATCATATTGAGCCATAGCGAATTCAAGCTTTAAGAATAAGGAATTAACAACTGGCTCTTATTGTACTGAAAAGCGCCATTTTTGGCAAACAATTGGCGATTTATGACGCTTGACTTATTTCTATTTTTATGCTATCATATGAGGTCCATAAAAAATGGGCGTTCCCGTACCTAAACAATTTATTTTTGGCCATCGTGGCCGGAAGGAGCTTTTGATGAAAATTCGTATTTTTACTCCGGCATTCAATGTGGTCGCGAGTATCCCTACTCTCCTGCGCGAACTCGATGAGGTCATTGGAACCCTGATTCGCAACGGGAATATCGTCGAAGTACTTGTCATCGACGATAATTCAGTTGACGGAACAAAGGATATCCTTGATGCGGCTCTCTCTGAATACCGATGGCTCCGAGTTCAACATAATGAAAAGAATCTCGGTAATGCTGGCAATATTGTCGCCGGTTATCGTTGGGGCGCTGATTCGGATGCGGACATCGTCGGTTGTCTGGATGCCGACGGCGAACATTCGCCCTACGCCATGATTCGCCATTTGCGGATGATCGGAAATGGTGAATGCGACGGTATTGCGGGGAGTATCATCTTTCCCGATCACGATGCCAATCACCACGACCGCAACATGATGCGCTTCTGGGGTGGTATGGAGGCAGCGATGGCTGGAGTCGACGGATTGTTTTATATCCAGTCACCCGGCTACAATCTCCACCAACGGCATCGCGTGGAAAAGGCGCTGGAACTCTTTACGGAGTACCAGAAGTTTTTTGCCAAAAATACGACCGAGCCATTTCCGCGGTGGGGTTTGCACGGCGTGATGATTCACCTCATCGCCGTCGGCACAGGCGCTCACATCAAGGCGGCATATCTGGAGTGCTTCGGTCATTCACCGAACCGCACACCGGACAAGCTCCTCCTCCAAGCCAACGCAGCCAACATCCATACGGTGATGCTATCCAAATTTCTGCCGAAGAAATAAAATCGGCAACCAAGTCCTTCATCGAAAGGCAATCGCAGGGTTTTCTCTCACGGGAACCCTGCTTTTTTTGTCTAAAAAGAAGTTGGATTCCGGATGATGATTTCTGTTTCGTGGGTTGACAAAAGAGAATAAATGCAGTATTATTTGTTTTTCTTTAACAAAAGATGCTATCCTGACAACATTACAAAGGAAACTTTATGGAATGGGCACTGCTATCTATTTTAGGGGCATTCGGTCAGGCCCTCAGCTGGGGACTCAAGAAAAAGGCTCTCGATAAAAGCGGGGTCAACAACATAACCGGACTGGTCGGTTATGCCGTGGCGGGAGGAACGCTCGTACTCTTGTATCTTATCCTGGAGAAGGGCGAGACGGTTCATCTGACGACGACATTCTGGATTGCGACTTTTTTCATCGTCGCACTCAATGTTCTCGCAGCCTGGACAGGCTATCGAGCATTGGACAAAGGAGCCCTCTCAGTCCTGATGCCGTTCATGTCGCTCACGGCGCTGGCGATCGTACCGATCGAATACCTGCTCCGACATACCGTTCCCACAACGCATCAATTATGGGGCATGGCCATCGTCGTGCTGGGCGCGATTATCGTTATGGCGAAAGAAAAACCGACCAAGGACGCGCTCGCCATGGCAGGTTATTTTTCGGTCACGCTTATCTGCTACTCCGTCGCATCGCCCCTTATGGGAGTGGCGGTCAATGAATCCGGATCCGGACTCTATGCTGCCGCCGTTGCGCATCTCGGTATCGCGTTCGGCTTCATCCCGCTTGTGTTTTTTTCTCGGGAAAGCGAAACTATGCGCGAATTGAAGAGACAGGGGCGCTGGTCACGGCTGTTCCTTTGGATGATACTCGCCGGTATTACCATCGCTGTATTCGAAAACGGTCCCATAAACGTCGCGCTTGAAAACGCCACGGCCAGTGAAGTCTTCGCTCTGAAGCGGACCATGCCATTCTTCGCCCTGATTCTCGGGACGCTGATGTTCCACGAGAAAATAACCCGCCGGCATATGCTCGGAACAGCGCTTCTTGTCGTCGGTTCCATTCTCATCATTCTGTTCCGGTAATGTTTCTACGCCTCACAGTGCCGCATGACAGGCCGCAAGCCCATCTGCGTAGACTCTGTGGGGCATTTTCTTTCTCTCGTTTGCTGGTATAATGAAACCATTATGAAAATCGGCATCAACGCTTCTTTCTTGCGCAAGCCTGGTACGGGAATCGGGCAAGTAACATACAACGTTCTGCGAACGCTGGTTTCTCCTTCTCAGGGTGCTGCTATACACGAATTTTTTCTCTATTGCGAGGAGCAACCGAAATTAGATTTTGTTTTGCCGAAAAATTTTCATATTCGTGTCTTCCTCCCATGGTGGAAGCGCGATGATTTGATTCGGAAAATGCTGTGGGAAAAACAAGTGGTCAAAGAGGCGCTGCAGGATGGTTGCGCTGTTTTTTTGAGTCTCTACCAATCATCCACCGTCATGCCGAAAAATATACGGCATACAATGTTTGTTCATGACCTCGTTCCGCGGCTTTTCCCCCAATACCGGAGCAATATGCGCCAGACAATCCACTGGAAAAGGATAGAAAAGGGGATTCGCGCGGCCGATCATATCATCGCTATATCAAACAATACGCAAAACGATCTCGTTCGCGAACTGAACATCGCGCGTGAAAAAATTTTAGTCGTCTACCTGGATGCGAATCCGCAATTTCACGAGACCGTCTCTCGAGAAAGAATGGCTGACGTTTTGAAAAAATATGATCTTGCAGCGGGATATATCTATCATGGCGGGGGACTGGAGATCCGCAAGAATACCGAAACGCTGTTACGGGCGTATGCCGCGCTACGCGCCAAGAATCAGAAAGCAGGAATCATGAATCAAGCGAATGCGGCAATTCCGCCACTCGTGATCTCTGGGAAGATTTTTGATGAAACCAATAAACTCGCAACGGATGTCGAGGGACTGATACGAGAATTACGCTTACAAGACTCCGTCAGACTTTTGGGCTTTGTCCCGGATGCGGATTTACCGGCGCTCTATGCCGGAGCGCTCTTTTTCGTGTACCCGTCACTCTATGAGGGTTTCGGCTTGCCGGTGCTCGAAGCGCTGCGGATGCGCGTTCCGGTGCTCTCTTCCAATTCATCATCACTACCTGAGGTTGGCGGCACGGCAGCCCTCTATACTGATCCGAAGAATGTATCAGAAATGACTCGGCAAATGGAGCACCTCTTCTCAGACGCGTCACTGCGCCAAACGCTGGTTTCTCAAAGCTCCCCGCAAGCAACACGATTCAGCTGGGCACAGTGCGTACAGAAGACCTTAGCTATTTTAATGGAATAACATATGACACCTCCTTTTGTTTTGCCTTTCGGGTGGAGCGTCGACAAATGGTTGCTCGTTTTGTGCAACATGTTGGCCGGCACCCTCCTCATCGTTCTTTCTCATACGACCGCCTTGCCTCTGGATGATATCAATCTCATTTTCTTTTCGTTTGTCGGGTTCCTGTTCGCGCTCTATCGTCCCGGGTGGGCGTTTCTGCTGCTTATCGGCATGTTGCCCTATGAAATCATCAATCTGGCACCAGCAAATTACCCTCTGACCCTGCGCCCATACCAGTGGCTTTTGGTATTGATAACGCTGGCGCTGCTGGTAAGGACCGCTTTCCGGCGGTTTCCTTTGGAGAAATTCGTGCCGAATATCTGGGATGCCGCCCTGGTGCTCCTGAGCATCGGCGCCTGGCTTTCGGCGTTGGCAAGCGACCAGACAACCGTCGCGCTGAAGCTTTCTGTCATCCTTCTCTCTTTCGTCCTGCTGTATTTCATCACGCGGCTTTTCGTCCGCTCGATCGACGATGCCCGGATGCTGCTCCCGTTTATCTTTTCTACTTTTCTGATCATTGCCGCATATGCCATCGTACAGAACGTCCTCTTTCAGAGCGGTCAGGAAAGTTTCGAGGTGATGGCCGGCCGACCCAACGCTACTTTTGCGGAAGCGGATTGGCTCGGCGGATATCTGGCTGCCGTACTCGTCGTATTGAGCGCTCTCATCGCCTCTCCGGCGCTTATCGCCAAAAACAATTCCACCAGACTGCTGCATTATATTTTTTCCACGCTCCTCTTCCTCGGATTCGTGGCGCTGCTCATCACGGTCAGCCGGAGCGCGTGGCTAGCGACGCTCTGCGGTATGCTGGCCGTGCTTTTCCTGTACGCCTGGAAAAACGGGGTGTGGCGCGCCTTGTTTGAGAAAAATCGCGCGGTACTGCAGGAAATCCTGCGTATCAAACTCTCCCTTCTGGCGCCTCTTTTTTTGGCGTTCTTTCTCGTGTATTTTTCCGGGCTGAGTCCTTTCGATTTGTTTGATCGTAGTAGAAGCACGGCTACGGGAGAGCAGAGGATAACCGTGGCATGCGAAAAAGAAATTGTTCTTCCGGAAAAAATCGCGCGCGCGGAAGCTTTGAGGCCGTATGGCTGCGAGCATATACGCCTCGAAGAAGTTGCCGCACGACAAGAAGCGGGGGAATATGTGGCCGAGGTGTTTCGCGATGATCCGAACGTGTACATGCGGAGAGAGATCTACGGGCAGGTGACGGACATCTTGCGGGAGCACGCGTTCTTCGGCATCGGATTCGGAAACATCGCTTCCTTGCTGGGCACGGATGAACGGGGAGCGGGACTCAACGCCAGCAATATCTTCTTGGAGGTGTGGCTGGGCGCGGGGATCATAGGTTTCCTGGCCTTCCTCTTTTTCTGGTTTGGTCTCGGAGCGACATGGCTGTACAGAGGCTTCCAACAGCGATCCGCTCTAACTATCGTCCTGGCACCGCTCTGGATCACGCTCACCGTTTTCAACCTTTTCAATTCTGGCCTCTTTCTCGGATTCTTTTTTGCCTGTATGGCATGCTTATTGATACTTCCCTCCCATGAACGAATCTAAAATGACCATCGCTATCGACATCCGTCTTGTGGGAAAAAACCGCACCGGAGATGAAACGGTTTTTTTTCATTTGACCAAAGAGCTGCTGAAGCTCGATAAGATCAACCGCTATCTGTTACTGACAGATGAAACAAGAATAGCGAAAGTCGCAGCCCTGTATGCAAAGCTGGAATGTATCGGCCAAACGAATGCGGAGATCGTTTCTCTCTCAGCCGGCAATCGTTTCGTCTGGAATCTCTTCGTTCTCCCTCGCTATCTTTTTCAGAACCGGATCGACATTTTTCATACCCAATATATTCTGCCGTTTTTCTCGCCTCGGCGTACGAAAATCATCACGCACATTCATGACGTTTCATTTCGCGCTCATCCGACATTTATCCGTTGGTCTGATCGTTTGTTCTTATCGCTCCTGATACCGTCCTCGCTCCGGAAAGCCGCGCTCATCATCGCGCCCTCGCAGTTCACCAAAAATGAAATCATCAGATACTACGGCATACCGGAAGAAAAGATAGCCGTGATCCCCAACAGCACCGGGGAGCTGTTTCTGGAAAATGTTGCGGGCAACCAGGAGAAAACCGACGCACTCCGGGAAAAATACGGACTACCGGAACAGTTCGTCCTCTCGGTCGGAACGCTGCAGCCGAGGAAGAACATCCCTTTCCTCATCCACGCCTTCGCTCTCCTCCAGAAACGCTTGCCGGAAATGAAACTGGTCATCGTAGGGAACAGACAGGCCTATCATACGGATCCGGAAATCGAAACAGCCGTAGCCACACGGGGGCTTCGACAGGCGGTGATCTTTCCCGGATTCGTCGATCAGGATGACCTGCCGGCCGTCATACGTCTGGCGCGGATTTTCGCCTTTCCCTCACTGTATGAAGGGTTCGGTATCCCGCTGCTGGAAGCCATGAGCCAGTCCGTGCCCGTGGCCGCCTCCGCTCTGCCAAGTTTACAGGAAATCGGAGGGGACGCGGCTCTCTATTTCGACCCCACGAGTATTGCCAATTGCGAAGAAAAACTGTATACTCTTTGTACTCATCCTCTACAGAGAGAAACGCTCCAAAGAGCCGGGAAAGAAAGGATCAAACTCTTTTCTTGGCGGAGGAGCGCTTTGTTGTTATTGGATGCGTATAGGAAAATAACTCGTACGCAAACAGAAGAAACACAATAATTGAATCCGTTTAATATGTATTATTGATTTTATTTATGGCGTTTTTCAAAAAAGACAACGGGGCTCTGCCGCAAAGTGCCGGAACCTCTCGCAAACATCGCGTGTGGCGCATAGTCGGTTTCTTCTTGGTGCTGTTTTTGATTGTCGGAGGGGTATTTGCCTGGAAAACGGGGCTGACCCTGAATAAAATATCTCAAGGGAATGCGAATCTTTTCGGCAGCCTCATAAACTCCATCCCGGGCGTGGATAAAAAGCTCGCCGGAGAAGATACCGGTCGCATCAATATTCTGCTTCTGGGCATGCGCGGAGAAGGCGTGACAGGCGGAGGCTTGCTGGCCGATACCATCATGGTGCTCTCGATTCATCCGAAAACGGATGTTCCTGAGGACACGAGCCGTGTGTCTCTCATTTCTATTCCACGTGATACGTACGTGAAAGTGCCTGGTCGCAATGAACAACGGAAAATCAACGCCGTGTACGCCCTGGGGGAAGAACGGGCGCTCCATAAAGGTGGCATTGAAGATATGCGGACGATCGTCGGGGACGTGACCGGTCTCGATATTCCTTACGCCATTACATTGAACTTTCAAGGTTTCAAAGATCTCGTCAACGCCGTAGGCGGCGTCACCGTACACCTCAATCAGCCCTTCGAAGAAGGCGTCCAGTTCCGCGGTCTGACAGCGCGCTGTGATCTCGTGCGCTATACGATCCCCTCCGGCAACGTTGAAGTGAAAAAAGGCACCCGCAGGAACGGGTCGGTCTATTACCGGCACTACGATCTGTGTTTTGAAAAAATGACCGCGACAGCGATCAGTGAACTGGAGTGCGGCGGTGATTTCAGGCTGCCGGCCGGAGACAGCCTGCTGAATGGCGATAAAGCTCTGTGTTATGTGCGTTCTCGCGATGCGACGAGCGATTTTGAACGCGCGCGCCGCCAGCAAGAAGTCATCAATCTCATCCGCGCCAAAGCCCTCTCACTCGGCACGCTGACAGATTTCGCCAAGGTCAACACCCTTTTGGATAGCTTGGGCAACAACGTCAGTACCAATATGCAGGCATGGGAGATGAAACGATTGTTCGATCTGTACCAGAAAGGTAGCGCTGCGAAAATCAATCAGCGCGTCCTGGAAGATTCCGAGGAAGGGTTGCTCTACGCACCGCAACAGACACCCGAAACCGGCTATATTCTTCTGCCACGCGGTGACAATTACGACCGCATTCACGAACTTTTCAAAAACTCGCTCAATCAGTAAAAGCGAGCCACATGGACAACATCGAGCTGACCATCGCTATCAACGGATACAGGAGCCCGGAATTGCTCAGGCTTTGTCTGAGGTCGATTTTCGAACACCTCGCAGGATCACCTGTCCGTTTCGAAGTGCTCGTTACCGATAGTGCCACAGAAGAAGACACCGAAATGCTGATGCGCGAAGAATTTCCGCAGGTGCGTTTTTTCCCGTTCGAACAAAATGTCGGGTTCAAAACACTGGTCAATACCTCTTTGCGGGAAGCGCGAGGCACATACGTATTTCTCATCAATAGCGACATTATTCTCACCGCAGAGACCATTCCGAAGATGCTCGGCTATATCCGAGAACACCCGGAAATCGGACTGCTCGCGCCGCAGCAACTGAATTTCAATGGAACATTCCAACAGAGTTGCTACCGCTTCTACCGTCCACAAACCATCCTGTATCGGCGGACGTGGCTTTCCCGATTCTCCTTTGCCAAGAAGCACCTGTGGTGGTTCATGATGCATGAGTACGACCGTACAACGCCGAAAAGCGTCGACTGGGTCATCGGCTCAGCGATGCTGGTCGCCCACAAGGCAGCCGAGAAAGTCGGCGCCATGGATGATCAATTTTTCATGTACATGGAAGATGTCGACTGGTGCCGGCGTTTTTGGGAAAACGGCTACCACGTCGTCTATTATCCAGAAGCCTCTGTCTACCACTATCATGCCAAAGGCAGCGCTCGCGGCGGATTCCTCGGATCTCTTTTCTTCAACAAATTAACCTGGTATCATATCGAAAGCGCTGTCCGATATTTTTGGAAATATCGCGGGAAAGCGCTGCCGCACCAGGAATAAATAAACGATAGCAACACAATAGAATATGGAACAATTCCCATCGCCGCTCCCGTCCGAACCAACCGGCCTCCCGGTATCCTCTGGAGGCAATAATCAAGAAGAAAAAGCCCTGCAGTATGAACGCGGGCAGAGGATTTTCAAAAAAGCTTTCGTCTTTTTTTTCGTGGTTGCTCTTGTCTGTGGAGCATTTTGGCTCGGTTATGATCGTGGCAGTCATCGCATTTTTTCATCCGGTGCGACAGCGACCGACATCCTTTCGCCGAGCGATGCCATCATCACCAATAAAACCAGTCCGGATAAAACCATCGACTTTTCCTTATTCTGGAAAGTGTGGAGCTTATTGAAAGACAAATATGTCGACGGCGGCAAGCTCGATGCACGCACCCTGTTCTATGGTGCCATCAAAGGAATGATGGCCGCTACCGGCGATCCGTATACGACCTTTTTTGATCCGAAAGAAAGCCGAGCTTTTCAGGAGGATATTTCCGGCACGTTTGAAGGTATCGGCGCTGAAATGGGTATCAAGAACGAGATTCTTACCATTATCGCTCCGCTCGAAGGAATGCCGGCGGAGAAAGCTGGACTGATGGCTGGCGACAAGATCATCAAGATTGACGACCGGACCACCACGGCCATGTCATTGGAAGAAGCGGTCAGTAAAATTCGTGGCACGCGAGGCACGGAAGTAAAATTGACTATTTTTCGCAATGGAGACGAAGAGTCTCGCAACATCACCGTCAAACGCGATGTGATCCTCGTGAAGAGCGTGCGTTTCGAAATGAAAGAAAATAACACGGCCTATATCCGAGTCAGCCGTTTCGGCGATGACACGAAAAAAGAATTCCAAGCAGCCGTCAATCAAGCGCTCAGCAAAAAAGCGTCGAGGCTCATCATCGATTTGCGTAATAATCCGGGCGGATTCCTGGACACCTCTATCGATATGGCCAGCCTGATGCTGCCTGCTGGCAAAATCGTCGTGATGGAAGAAAATGGATCGGGAGAGCGCAAAGAGATGAAGGCCCGTGGTGGCGACGTGCTCAGTGCTGTCCCGACAGCGGTTCTCATCAACGAAGGGAGCGCGAGCGCATCTGAAATCCTGGCTGGTGCGCTGAAAGACAACCGTGACAACGTGACGTTGATCGGCAAGAAATCATTCGGCAAAGGATCGGTGCAAGAACTGATTTCCGTGGGCAAGGATACGGCGGCCAAAATCACGGTAGCGCGTTGGTTGACGCCGGCCGGCCACCAGATCAACAACGTGGGTATCGCTCCGGACATCGAAGTCGGCCTGACGGGCGATGACGCGGACAACAAACGCGATCCGCAGTTGGATAAAGCGCTAGAAATATTGAAGGAGAAATAATTAGCACTCGCTTGACGGAGGTGCCAATGTTTTTTATACTGAGGCATACAGGTAAGCAATAACGCAGTAAAACCTATGAAAAAGACAAACGTCAAACCGCTGGGCGAGAACATCCTCATTCATCCGGAAAAACCGGAGCAAAAAACTGCTGCCGGCATCTATCTGCCCGAAACAGCCAGCCAGGAACGCTCCCAGCTCGGTAAAGTGATAGCGATAGGAGAAAGTGACAAGATCAAGGTCAAAGCCGGTCAAACGGTCGTTTTCCGACGTTATGGAGGCGAAGAGGTCAAGATAGACGGCGAAGAATATCTCATCGCCAGCTACAAAGATGTCCTTGCTATAGTCAGCTAACCTTCGGCCATACGAAACAGCACTCTCGCCGGTATCGCGGGGTGCTGTTTTTTTTCGCTGGACAGGATGCCCCCTCGCCCTTAGGGCTGAAGCGGCAAGCCAGAAAGAGCGGTGAGAGCGTTGTTGCCGTTCAAGGTCCGCGCGGTAAAAATGCCCAAATCAGAAAGATGGACGCCGCCCTGGAAAGAAACGAGATCATTTTCACCATACACGATAATCTGTCTTCCAGCGGGGATTTCGTTCCTGCGCTTTTCTAATTGATCCGAGGGGATATTGACGGCGCCTACAATGTGCTTCTGCCTATAGTGTTCTTCCGTCTGAACATCCAGAATCAACAAGGATGCCTTTTGTTCGCTGAGCATCTTTTTCAAATCCTCCGTCCCGATGTATGTTATTTTGGACTGGTCGATAAAAGAATTAGGATCCCCGCGGGAAAGTGTCGGCGCGTTTATCCCTTTCCATCCTTCAAAGCCGCCCTTGAGGAAAAAATAGGGGAAAGATTTTTGCACCAAAATATTCTTCGCCGTTTCAAATGTTTGCAGATCCGCTGCGGAAAAAACAATCACGACTGCCTCGTCCGGGCCGGGAGAGAAGTTTTGCAGTAAACCTATCGGCAGTGAGAGCGCCTGCGCGATATGCTCGTTCTGGAAAATTCCTTCGGTACGGATGTCCACGACGGTGATCTTGTCCCCGTTTTGAATTTTTTGCAAAAGGACATCCGGCGCCATAAGAGGAACGGCTCCTGGCTTGCTCTCCATGGCTGATTTTCCAGATAAGGGCGGCGTCAGATCCGCACGATTCCCAAAAAATATTTTACCGATAAAAAAGACGCCGACCAGAAAAATGAGTGCGGCTCCTACCATCAGCGCTCGCTGATCGCGTTTATTGCTACGACGGGTCGTGAGCATAGGTTATTGAAGAAAACCATTGATAATATCCTTGTTTCCGAGAAGGAACTCAGCGATGTCAATACGCGTCTTGCCTTCCAGCTGTACCTCTTCCAGAAAGATCACCCCTTCGCTCGTCTGGACACCGACTTTCTCTCCGACTTCGAATACTTGACCCAGAGGGTAGGGTATCTGCGGAGATTGTTTCTGGTACGAAATACGATGCAGTTTTAAGCGCAACAGTTCATGCTCTTTTTTCCAAAAGACGAAAATACCTGGCCAAGGGGACAGCGCCCGAAAACGGTTATAAATACTCTCCGCGCTCTCGGTCCACAGGATATGACCATCCTCACGTTCAATGAGCTGGCAGAGCGTGGCGGTACTGTCATCCTGTGGCGTAGGAGTGAGGGCGCGCGCTATCCACAGCGGCAACATTTTCAGTAACGTGTCACGACCGATTTCTGTCAGGCGCACCCTGAGCGATTCATGGGTGTCGTCCGAAGCAATATCCACTTTTTTTTGCACCAAGATGTCACCGGTATCCATGCCTTCATCCATCAGCATGATCGTGACGCCGGTTTCAGTCGCTCCGGCCAAGAGCGCATTCTGGATCGGGGAGGCGCCGCGCCACTTGGGGAGGAGTGAAGCATGGACATTGATACATCCAAATCCGGGAATCTGCAGAATGGCCGCCGGTAAAATTTTTCCATAGGCTGCCACGATGATGAGATCCGGCTGCAACGCCCGGATAATTTCGACAAAAGACTCATCGAATTTCTGCGGTTGCAGGACAGGAATATGATATTCGAGCGCTTTCTTTTTGACGGCGCTTTCCTCGATAGCCTGTTTGCGTCCCGACGGCTTGTCCACCTTGGTGACAACGCTGACAATATTGTAATGCTGATCAATCAATCCCGAGAGGATCGCCGCGGAAAATTCCGGCGTCCCCATAAAAATGGTGCGAATTTTTGGAGCACTGTCCGAAACCGTCTGTCGCCCTGGCACCTGTTGTGCGGGGGAAAGGGGTTGTTGCGATACGTCTTGGAACGCGCGTCGTATCACATCAAAGAAAGCAGCCATATAATATGCATCAAAGAATTACCGAGGCTTTTTTCTGCTGTTTTTTGTAACGATTGATGATCAGGATCCCATCGAGATGATCCACTTCGTGCTGAATGACGATCGCCAACAGTCCCGTAGCCCGCAATTTTTTCGGCAAACCTTTCTCATTTTGATATCTGACGGTGATTTCTTCCGATCGGATGATAGGAAAGAATTCACCGGGCAAACTGAGGCAACCTTCTTCAAAAAGAATCTTTTCCTGAGAATAAGAAGTTATTTCCGGATTGATGAAATAATACTCCTGATTCTCAACTTCGGCCACGGCCAGACGCAAGGATTGATCGATCTGCGGCGCAGCCAAACCGATACCCTTCTCTTTGCGCATGGTTTCAATCATCTGGGGCAGCAATCCTTGGATTTCTTTGGCCAGCGGATCCTTGACGCGCGCAGTCTGCTTGAGGAGAATTCCAGTTGTGGCTCCGGTCACGAGTGTCAGCATATGTTTTAAGAAAATGAAAGAGGGTCAACATCGATGGTATCGGACATACTCGTCTGTTCCAGGAAAGCACGAACGTCCTTCGGCAGAGGCTCTGCGGCCGGCATCCGCAACACGAGTGTGCTCTCGAATAATTTCTTGGAAGCGAATCGCTTTGCCGACTCCGGAATACTGATCCGATAACGGGCGCCTGTTTTGGGCAAAAGTCCCTGAAGAGCTGCTCTCAGTGCCTGAGCCGATGCGAGCGTTTCCTTTTCGGTTTTGCCATGACAGGCAATCGAGATGAGGCGGGAAAAAGGCGGGTAGAAAAGGTCTTCGCGTTCGGTCAGTATTTTTTGGGCAAAGGCTTCAGAATCCAATGCTTCGATCCTTTGAAAAAAAGTACTTTCCGGATGAAAGGTTTGGACGATAATCTTCGGAACGGACCGCTTGTTTTTTTGGCCTGCTGTCTGCCTCACAAAGCGGGTCAGAATCTGGAAAAGCTTCTCATCAGCCCGAAAATCCGGGAAGGAAAGCAAGCTATCTGCATCAATCATACCAACCAAAGCCAATTTGGACAAGGTATGGCTTTTCAGTATCATCTGGGTGCCGATCAAGATATCAATTTTGCCTTGGGACGCATCCGCATAGAACTGCTGGATATCTTTTTCCGTGCGCATCGTCGTCCCATCGGCTCGGAAGACACGTGCGCCCGGAAAAAGTTTCTTTACCTCGCGTTCCACTCGCTGCGTACCGAACCCGACAGAGCGGAAAGAGAGATGTCCACAGCTAGGACAACTCGGAAAGGAGCTGGTTTTGTAGGAACAGCCGAGACAGCGGAACGAGCCATCGGGGGTGCCCGAGAGCACGTGTCCGGATCGCGGGCAACGGAAGATATTCTTGCAATTTTCACAAACGGAAAAGGCATTCATACCCTGACGATGAATATAGAGGAGGGCCTGCTCCCCATGATTGCGCGCTTCTTGCAAAGCCACGACCAACTCCTGCGAAAGAGGAGAGTAGTTTTTTCTGAAACGTTCCAATTTCAGATTGATGATACGGAGCGCCTTGCCCAGAGGCGCAAGAGCGGTCAGCGGGCAGAGCGGAATATATTCTTTCTTTTGCATGTAGTACAAACTCTCGATACTCGGCGTACCCGAAGCCAACATGAGTTTGGCTCCCGAGAATAACGCGAGCTGTCGAGCGACACGCTTGCCGTCATAGCGTGGGCTCATGTTCCATTGCTTGTAACTTTCGTCTTGTTCTTCGAGCACGATGATGGTGCCCAAATTATGGAAGGGAGCGAACAAGCCCTGCCTGGTAGCGAGGATGACGGAAGCTTCTCCGGAGCGGATTCTTTCCCAGGCCGCGAAATAGGCACCGGCGGCTACCTTACTCTGCAGGACTGCTATCTTTTTTGATGGAAAATAGCGCGAGAACGCCGCTTCCCATGCTGGCAAGAGAACGATTTCAGGAACCAGGATAAGGGTTTGTTTCTTTTTGAGTATTGCTTTCTTGATGAACTGCGAGAAAAACTGCTCTGGATTTTCAACGGCAGCCATATCGAGATAACTCACCGCTTCCGGCTTGAGCGTGAGAAATGTTTTCAATATGCTCCCATCATGTTCGTGCAAACGCAGCGGTTCCGGTTTTCGTTGGGTTTCCTTTTTCTCTTTCTTGAGAGAGATACGTTTGGGGATAAAATGTATCAATGTCTTACCGAGTGAAGTGAAATACTCTTCGCTGATATATCGTGCCAGCGCTAACTGCTCCGCCGTGAGAAATTGCCTCACGATAACCTGAGAAATGGATTTCATCCACAGCGGTGCTTTGCCCGGCAGGGGAGCGCAACCAAAAACGACCCCTTGCAGAGAGCGTTTGCCGAAAGAAATAGCCACCAGAGAACCGGGAGCCACCACTTCAGCTGAAATATAGCTGAAAAGCGGGGATTTTCCGAGCGGCAAGATAATCAGCGGCGCAACTTCGAGACGATAAAGTTCTGGTGATTTCATGTCTCTATTCTAACACAGACTTGATTTTTTGGCTTAATGAAGCTAAGATAGCAAATATGCCCAGCAGAAGAACTGTGGCTGGGTTTTAGAAAAATTTTTAGATATATAATGTAAGCGAAAAACACAGCGTATTAATCTAAATTTTCAACAACCACTAAAGCTAAGGGTTGTCGAAGCTTCACTGACCGGGTATGAATAAAACACGCAGATTATTTGTCGGCATCCCGCTTTCGAGCCAGCTCCGCAAACGGCTGACGCAAGAAATGCAGACCTGGCCGAAAGAAGCGGTACTCCGCACAACGGAAGAAAATCTCCATGTGACGCTTTTTTTCTTGGGCTTTATCCAAGAAGAGGAAGTGGGGGAGATCTGTGCCCGCGTCGGGGAGGTCTGCAAGGACATCGAGTCTTTTGAGCTACAATTCACCGGTATGACACTCATGGACAGTGACGAGGCACCCAAGATGATTTGGCTCACCGGAGAAGCCAGCGATGAATTGCGTATTGTATTAGAAAAAATTGAAAAGGCGTTTTCCTCGTTTGTCAGCGAGAAAAAAATCTATCGTCCCCATGTCACCTTGGCCAAAATCAAGAAATCCAAATGGCTGAAACTGGAAACCAAACCGGAGCTGAAAGAAAAAATGTCTCTCAATGAATCGGTAGAGAGCATCGCCGTTTTTGAAAGCCTCTCTTTGGAAGGCAAGCGCCGCTATGAGCCGATCGATACCTTCCCGCTCATTTGAATATGCCTTTTGGATAAAAAAATGTATGGATATTTTCGGTATCCCCATCGATAATCTCACTCGCACGGCGATGCTGGCGCGTGCCAAAGAGTTCTTAGCAAAGCCGCGCTTTCACCGCATCGCGACGGTCAATCCGGAATTTCTTTTACGCGCGGAAAAAGATACGGTGTTCCGCAAGACCATTCTTGATGCCGATCTGCGCGTTGCTGACGGTTTTGGTATCGTACTCGCCGGATGGTTGCGCGGTCGACATATCACGCGTTTCCCTGGCGCTGATTTGATGGAAGCTATCATACGTATTGCCAACGACCGTGGTTTATTGGTATACCTTGCAACGCGCAAAGACGGATTGAGTTCTTTTCAAGAAGTAAAGCTAGCGCTTCTTAAAAAATATCCGAATATAAAGATTGAAGGTTCAGAATTTGATTCGAAAAGCTACAAATTACCAACAACAAACTGCCAATTCATTCTCTGCAATTTCGGCGCCCCACAACAAGAAATCTTCTTGGATAGTCTCAAAAATCAAAAGAGTATCAGGCTCGCCATGGGCGTCGGCGGATCTTTCGACTATCTCACCGGCAAGATAAAACGCGCTCCAGAGTGGATGCGCGCGAGCGGTCTTGAATGGTTGTGGCGGCTGATGTTACAGCCGAAAAGATTCACAAGGATCTGGAACGCGGTGATTGTTTTCCCTTTTCGCGTATTTTTCGCTACAATGAATAAATAACTGTCTCACCTCCTCTATGTCTCCCTCATCAAAAATCAGAGTGCGTTTCGCCCCATCTCCGACAGGCTTTCTCCATGTTGGCGGTTTGCGCACGGCACTCTATAATTATCTCTTTGCCAAACAAAACTACGGCACATTCATTCTGCGTATCGAAGATACCGATCAGAAACGGTTTGTTTCCGGTGCCACGGAAAAGCTGATACGCGTATTGGAAACGATGGGGCTCACATACGATGAAGGTGTTTTTTTGCAGCAATCAACCATTCTTGAAACTGGCGACAAGGGTCCCTATACCCAATCCAAACGTTTGGATGTGTATAAACAATATGCGGATGAGTTGATTGCAAGCAAAAAAGCCTACTACTGTTTTTGCAGCGCGGAACGCTTGGACGAGGTACGAGCAGAACAGACGAAAAATAAGCAAGCGCCGAAGTATGACAAACATTGCCTCTCGCTTGCACCAGATGAGCTACGGCAGAAAATGGAAGCGAACGAATCGCATGTCATCCGCTTCAACGTGCTGCCAGAAAGAGGAGATATCGTTTTCCGTGATCTGGTACGCGAGCAAGTGACCATCAATGTGCGCGATATCGATGACTCCGTATTGATGAAATCTGATGGTTTTCCGACGTACCACCTGGCCAATGTCGTCGATGATCATCTCATGGAAATCACGCACGTGATTCGTGCGGAGGAATGGTTACCGAGTACGCCAAAACATATTCTGCTCTATGAGGCGCTGGGCTGGGAGATACCGGAATTTGCCCATCTGCCACTCCTCCTCAATCCGGACAAGAGCAAGCTCTCCAAGCGCCAGGGCGACGTAGCGGTGGAAGATTATCTGGCCAAAGGGTATCTCAAGGAATCTCTGATCAATTTCGTGGCTCTGCTCGGGTGGAATCCGGGACAAGGCAATACCCAAGAGATTTTCACTCTCGATGAACTGATAGAAAAATTCGATTTGTCTCAAGTGCACAAAGCGGGCGCCGTTTTCGATCTGAAAAAGCTCGATTGGATGAACGCGGAATACATCAAACGCCTCGCTTTGGACGAACTGTACACACACGCGCTCCCATTTCTAGAAGCGAAAGTATTTTTCCAAGAATGGGCATCCCAGCAAACGACGCTGAACGCTGAAGACAAAATGGCATTTGTGAAAAAAGTTTTGACGATCGAGCAGGATCGTCTCACGAAACTTTCGGATGTCGGCGAGAACAATCCTTTTTTCTTCGCCTCCGCTATTGCTTATGACACGGCGCTTCTCCACTGGAAGCAGAATACGGCGGCAGCGACAACAGAAGCGCTTGAGCTCGCTTATCAGACATTGTCTCAATTGACAGATACGGATTGGAAAAGCAAGGAAACTCTGGAGAAAGTGCTGCTAGAGAGAGCAGGGGAGAAGAAGGGGGATTTCCTCTGGCCGCTCCGCGCCGCTCTCACCGGAGCAGAGCGCTCGCCCTCACCCTTCGAAGTGGCCTGGGTGCTGGGGAAAAAAGAAAGTCTCAAACGCATCGCAGATGCCATAAAAAAGCTTTCCTAAAGCATCTTTCGTTGTCTGTGGTATACTATACGGATGATCGTACTTCAGCCGAACAAAAATAAAAAATATTTTCTCTGCGTAGCACTCTTGTGCGGGAGTGTTCTTTTTTCTGCCTGGGCACAGGCCGCGGACACGGGCGCCCTTTCGGATCAGCTTGATGCCATCAACGCAAAAATCAAAGCTTACAAACAGATCATCGATCTGAAACAACGCCAGGGATCGACGCTCGCCGACCAGATCCAATCCCTGGAAGCCCAGGCCAACAAGCTGCAGCTCGAAATAGATCTCAACAAACAGAAACTGGATGATCTGGAGGGAAACATCACGCTCCTGTCCTCGCGGATCGCGGAAAAAGAAGCGGTGGCCAACAGCCAAAAACAGATGCTCTCCGAATTGATGCGCCTCTACTACAGCGATTATTCCAATCCTACCGCCACGCTCATTCTTTCTTCCAATGAAACGTTAGCGCTGTTCAATCAGGAGAGCTGGACGACAGAACTCGGCGGCAAAGTCGGCGAACTCCTCGACTTGGTCAAGACCCTGCGCGCCAATCTCATCAGCGAACGACTGCTGCTCGAAACGAAAAAGCAAGAGGCGGATACTCTGCACGCACAACTGAACGCGCGGAACGATTATCTGGAAAGCACGAAGGAAAATAAGTCCAGCTTACTGACCAAGACACAGGCGGAAGCGACAAAATACAACAACCTGGTGGACGATCTCGAAAAACAGCGGGCGGAAATCGAAGATGAAATCAACCAGCTCGAATCCGGCAAGCTCGATGAGTTGAATCTCAAGGACATGCCAAGCTTCAAGCACGGCCTGCTCGCGTATCCGCTCAAGACGCATACGCTCTCTCAGGGCTATGGGAAAACAAGCTTCGCGAAATCCTCCAAATTCTACAAGAACGGCTTCCATAACGGGCTGGATTTCTCGACGCCGACCGGCACACCTGTCCTCGCCGCGGCTGACGGCAAGGTCGTGGCCGTCGGAAATAACGGAAGATACGCTTACGGGCGGTACATTGCCATTGATCATGGCAACGGTATTATCACGATGTACGGGCACCTGTCCGCGTCCAAAGTCTCTCGCGGCGCAACCGTCAAGAAAGGCGATGTCATCGCCAAGTCCGGCAGCACCGGCAATTCGACGGGCCCACATGTGCATTTCACTGTTTTCTCGGCCAAAACTTTCGACATCGTGGCTTCGATAAAAGTCCCGAGCGTCAAGGACATCCCGATCGGCGCTACGGTCAACCCATCAGTCTATTTGCCATAGCCATCCATTTCATATGAAAAGGAGTCTTCAGACGTATCCCATTCGCACTCGTTTCGCAAAAGAAATAGTAGCGGAAATGATGTTCCCAGAAAAACAGACGGGAAAAATAATCATTCTTTGTTCTGGTCTGCCATCTTCTCCTGTGAAAAATGGAACACTCCGTTTTCTCGCGAACCAGGGCTATGTCGCGATCTACCCGCGCTACAGAGGAACATGGGAAAGCGATGGGCTCTTTCTGAAGTATTCTCCTTATAACGATATCCGGGATATTGCGAACGAAATTTCAAAAAAGAAAAAGGTTATTGATCTGGAATCCAAAAAAGGCATTTCATTGCAGGTGAAAAAAATCTTCGTACTCGGCGTTTCCTTTGGCGGGCCATCCGCGCTGCTTGCCTCGTCGCTTCCTATTGTCTCCAAAGTCGTGGCTATCTCGCCTGTGGTTGACTGGAAAATTGATAGCAAGACCGATCCCTTTATCTCTTTCGTACGTTCTACACAAGAACAATTCGGCATGGCCTATCGTACAGAAAAAAAATCAGACTGGGATAAACTTATGCAAACTGACTTTTATAATCCGATGGAACATATCGATTCATGCAACGGAAAAAAGATTTTTATTTTGCATGCCGAAGATGATGAGATCGTACCCATCGGTCCTTCAAAAAAATTTGCAGAAAAAGTAGGGGGGTCGTATTACTGGAAACGAGTCGGCGGTCATACACTCCGCATTCACCATCAATTCATCTGGAAAAAAATCGAAACGTTTTTGGAAGCAAAATAACTTTTTATTTCAATCACTTTTTTGAACCGCGACTCCCCCGGCATTCCTCAAAAAGCGGGGGAGTTTCCTTTCTTTCTTTACTAAATATACAGAAAAAATAAAAAGATCCTTTCTTTTTTATAAAAATTTTAAAAAAAGAACAGTCGAGGAAATGAAGCGAGGGGTGATACATAGATGTACTAGAAATTATTCAGAAAGCCGCATACGCGATTATACGCATTCGTTTTGAAGGAAAGAAGAAGTGTTTTGATGTATAAATATTGAATAGCGTATATCCAGCCTTATGGGATATATTGAAATGTCGCATAAGTTACATTAGGAGACGCGTAGTATTAAATCTTAGTTGTTTGTTCTCTCAAGAACAATCGCTTACCCCCTACAGATTTAGTTATTGGATTATTGGATTTGAGTAACTTTCCTTTTTATTAATAATATACTGTAGTTCGTCTAACGATACAACCCTTACATTAATTGGTAGACCCTTCTTCTTGTTAGACATAAGACGGTCAATGTCACTTTGAGAAAAAGACAAGTTTGAAACCACAAAATATAATTCTTCTTTGAAATTTCTATATTTATCAATTTTGACGTTCACATTCCCCTGTAAAGAGCGAGCAGAATCCGTAGAGAAGACATCAATTCCAAAATTCCCACTAGGTGAATAGATATAGAAATCTACTCTGTTTTTTAAGTCACAAAAAATTTTTTCAGTATGGACAAAAACCTCATGAAATTTTTGTTTTAATACTACTTCTAATTCTGTTTCACTTAGTCTACCTCTAGTATTTACTCTCTTCGAGATTTCTGTTCTATACAATCCTTTTCCAAAATGAGTTTCAGTATATCCCAATTGACTGCGTAATTTTTCAATTCCTCCAAATTTTCTTTGAATTTGTCGAGCTGAAGGTAAATAGTTAAGTTTATCGATTTCATCAACCCTAGGTAGTCTTTTATTTTCTTTCAGAAAACGTTGAAAACCAACAGCTATTTCTTCGGCGCTCCATTCTGGACCAGATCTTTTGCTCATATTTGTTATATTGACAATTCTGTTTCTATATGCTATAAATATATGTTGTAAATGTATTTAATTTCTGGTATATTTACACTATATTTAAGAAGCTCCTTAAATCCTGAAAATAAGCTCCCGGCTAGGAATCGAACCTGCGACTCGTCACGCCAGTCCCCCCAAAAGAGATCCGGCAGTAGAGAACCATGGTTTGTCAGACCAGTGCCTTAACCACTAGGCAACGGGAGCATATTTTCAAGATTTAAAGGGCTTTTTTCATTTCTTGTCAGGTGCAACTTTCAAAGAATTAAGAATTCCAGTTACTATTGCAATTTCACTTTCAGTGATATCACGCGGGACTTCAATGAGAAATTTCGCATCAGCTCTTAAGGCAAGTTCAATACGATGAATATCAGGTGCTGATATTTTTGGTAATGATCCACTGCTGTCGGGGCCCTTGGAAACCGCCGCCTCTCGTTGTTCCATAACGGATCTCTTTTTGCGAATTATAGGCTTTGAGGGTGTCCAACTCGCCATTTTTGTAAGATCCACTCCATACTTTTCAAAATCGGCTAAGACCTTTGCTACACGCGATTTATAAGTAGCCAAAGAACCAGAAGTAAAAGTGCTGTTTTTTGAACATACGGTCGCATAGATATGTGGGAGATTAGCTTTGAAAAGGCTAACTGACTCACGCTCTTCTTCCCGTAGCTCTTTTTCAAACAGTCGGAGAGCAACTGTATAAGCTCTTGCTGTTCCTGGCTGATATTTACGACTCTTTTCCGCTCTATCAATAAAAGCGTAGAGATCTTGAAATTTTGCTGTCATAGTTTTATCTCTAAAAATTAAAATCTAGTCTGTGCAGAAATAATAACTGATAAGTTGAATCCTGTCAAGCCAATCAACTTTTGACTCAACTTTATTAATTATTTTGCTTATAATAAAGCAAAATAATTATATTTTACTGTAAAGACAATGTGTTATAATTTTGAACATAAAAAAACCGGAGATATCTTGCTGCTGCAAAATACTCCGGGGCTCAAGTCCTCCATCAACCGACCGAAAAAGCTGTCCACAAAACCTACACGATACGGAAGTTGTCTCCAACTGCCAGAGTAACCGTGTTTCTGCCGAGCTGCTTGGAATGATACAGCGCCCGGTCGGCTGATTCCTTCGCTATGTGGAACAAAAGATCCATTTCATCCGGCTTCGTATCCTGTCGAATATTGACCATCGTGACTCCGATGCTGGCCGTGATGAAGTTCTCCTGGGAAAAACGGAGTTCCTCTTCACTCTCGATCCTCTTGCGCAGGAGTTCAGCACGTCCGACTGCCTCCTCTTGTGTCGAGCTAGAAAGGAGAACGATGAATTCGTCTCCGCCCCACCGACAAATAGCTTCCGTCTCGTCGCGATGGAAGACCTCACGAAGGATTGCCGTCACTTTTAGCAGAGCCTGATCTCCTCTCAGATGTCCATAGATATCGTTGATGATCTTAAAATTGTCGAGATCCAGGAACACAATATGGGGTGGATAAAATTCCGACTTATGCGCGTGCGTGTAACGCTGAAGGATGCTGGTTTGCCGATGCAGTGCCATGCCGAAACCACGCCGATTCAACAATCCTGTCAGCGGATCTTGAAAAGCCAGAACGTGAAGATTGGCCATCTGTTCGCTCTGAATGGCATATTTCCTGCGAAACTCCCCTTCCCGTTGAGTGGAGCCATCCAGAAGAGTCAAGAGGGTCGTAGCAACAGCTTCACCCTGCTTGTAAGTTTCGTTGATCATGAGCAGAAGTACTCTCTCCTGTTGCCGTGCTTTTTCCAGCCGTGCTTTCAACTGGACAATCTTCCGCTGAGATCGAAAGAGGCGTATTGCTAAAGATCTGATAAACAGCCGGCTTATCTTTTCGAATAGAATCATCATGATCACTCCTTTCGATGGGAAGATAGGGGGGAAAAATGGGGTATTCTGTTGTTTAAGTACAATCATACTACAATGGCATAAAAACCGTATTTTTGCAAGAATACAGAAGCGAACTTCTCTGATACAATATCGATATCTAGAAGCACATACTTTTAATTGTTTTGTTTGATTCGTCATTCCTCGCTGATTAAAGTGACACGCTATCTATATGCGCATCTCCTATTCCACCCTCGATACGTACCAAAATTGTCCCCTGAAATATAAGTTTCGGGAGATAGACAAGATCAAAGAGCCCAAGTCTAAAGAGGCGGTTTTCGGTACGCTCATCCATGCGGTGATGAAGTATATCCACACGCCGAGCCTGCTTTCCCCTACTCTCGAGCAGGCGCTGGATTATTATGCCAAAGGCTGGAACAGCGAAGTCTACGAAAATGAGATGGAGGAACGCGCGGCCTTCACCCAGGGCGTTACCATCATCCAGAATTATCTCGCCCATACGAAGCCGGCCGACTACGCTATCGTTGATCTGGAAAGCCGTTTCGCTATCGAGATCGGCAATGATGAAACGGGCCTGCACACTGTCTCCGGCATCATCGATCGCATCGACAAGACCGAGGAAGGCTATGAGATCATCGATTACAAGACGACGCGCAAGATGCCCTCCCAGGACAAAGTTGACAACGACATTCAGCTCTCTATCTATCTCAAAGCCTTCCTCGCTCGCTATCCGAAAGAAGTAGATCATCTGGACAAGATCACCGTCAGTCTCTACTACCTGAAGCACGGAGTGAAACTCTCCTCCAAACGCACAGCAGCACAGCTCGAAACGCTGGAAAAAACATTTCTCGATGTCATCCATTCGATCGAAGAGGGAAAATTCGATCCCATTCTCTCTCCTCTCTGCGATTGGTGCGGCTATCAGAAAATCTGCCCGCTCTGGAAACACAAATTCACTGAAACGCACCAGTTGGAAACTACAGAAGTGAAAGAAGTCATCGGCGAGTATCTCGATCTCAAAGGCAAACTGAGCGAGGAAAAATTGCGCCTGGCAAAACTGCAGGCGCTCATCCTCCAGTATATGGAACAGGAAGGCGTGGATCGCGTGTTCGACGATAACGGCATCATCGGCAAGTCGCTCCGCCAGACCTACAAGTATGATGAAGCGAAACTGAAAGCCATCCTCGAACCGCTCGATAAATGGGAATCAGTTCTCAAGGTCGACGGCGTCGCGCTTCGCAATATCCTCGCTGTCCTCCCCTCCCCGGTGCGCCAAGAAGCGGAAGCGGCCAAGACGCTCAATAAAGAAAGCATCAGCCTGTCCGTCAAAAAAAATAAGATCGAAGTGGACGATGAACTAAGCCTCTAGTGTTTTCCACTCCTCGTGCGTTTGAGTATATTTGCTCCACATCTCGGCGAAAAGCGGCGATGACTGCAAGAGCTCTGGTTCCGCCTCTCTATCAGCAATGAAGATTTTTTTCAAGCTTTCACTGCATTACCAGTTTCTGACGAACGAGCTAGAAAGAACCAAAAAAGATCCCAAAAGTCCCAGCGCGGGAATGAAGAAGCCCTGCAGGGTGTCCCGATTGTCGCCAGGACCGGCTCCCACATTGGGAAGACCAGGAACAGAAACAGTGACTTTCGCCGTATCGGTATCTTTCACTTCTTCACCATTGGCGGTTCCTTTCGCGGTAACAGTGTTGGTTTCAGTTTTTCTCACTGTTTTTTTACAGGTATATTTCCATTCTTCATCCGTATCAAGCAAATCATTGCTATTGTCATCGCCAGAAACATATTTTACAGAATCACATGTATCATCTTTGACCGACACGTCACTGAGCGTAACATCACCTCGATTGGTTACTTTGTAGGTGAAAGTGACTTTTTCAGGGCCTGAGCGCAAGACCGTCTTACTCGCTTCTTTTGTTACCCTGATATCGACGCTCGCTTCATCGCTCACCGCCTGTGCGATATCATTGTCCGTGATGGTACATACCGTTGATTGCCCGAGACCAAGAGTAATTTGGCTGCTGCCATTGACAGTAATACCGTTCGTACAACTCCAAGAGGAAGCTGTGTAGCCAGTCAGACCGGTTGATTCGGAAAGAGTATACGTTCCCTGATCAAATGAGGCGCCGCTTACCACGTCAATAGAGCCAGCTGCCCCAGCACCGGACAATGTTGTCGGACCGGTTGCCGTGAGCGTCCACGCCGTTTCGAGAGCGGTGCCAGCATTATCATTCACGACAACTTTATCAAGTGTCAGGGATGGTGCGATGTCATTATTATTTATAGTACACACTGTCGTCTGGCCAGAACCAAGAGTAATCTGGCTACTCGTTACAACAATGCCGTTCGTACAGGTCCATAATCCTGCAGTGTAATCAGAGTGTGTTATTTCTGAAAGAGTATATGTACCAGCAGTGACAGTGGCACCGGTAACCGGTCCTGTACCGCTAACACCTGTGATGGTCGTTGTACCTGTGGCAGTTAACTGAAAGTCTGCCAAAGGCCTCGTACCACCATTGTCATTGGTGATTGTTTTCACCAATGTGAGTGTGGCTGCCGCAGCCGTAACGGTGATTGTCGGTGAACCAGCGAGAAGAGCATGAACAGGACCAGGATCCCCGGCATCAGCGGTACTGACCGTCAGAGCTGTTGCTCCCATGGCTACTGCAGATGTTCCTTTATAAGTAAGAGTGATTATATTATTGAACGCGCAATCTGCCGTTATATCAACGGTAATTACTTGTCCGCTGGCGACCGTTATCGATGAGGCCGGATCCGAACTAACCGTGCAGCCACCGGTTCCGCTGCCCGCAGCTGCTACAACAGACCACTTACCATCAGCGTCCACATCGTTTGTAGTAGCGACAGCATGGAGAGTTGGCGCAGTAAAACCAGTCGGAATAGTAAAGGTTGGACTAGCCGCACCGAGAGTCATTCCGCTTGAATTAATCGTCAAGACGGTTGTAAATATATGTGAGGTTGATTGTACGACGGTCACTCCTGCACCTTGAGCACCACCATCTTTTGCAATCGTCGCCGTACCTCCACCGGTTGCTGCCAAAACTTTCGGCACCGAAGAAGCAAAACCACCAGCTAAAACGAGCGTGACGATTACAATAAAACTTAATTTTTTGATATTTTTCATATCTCTTCTTTATCAGCGAATACCACGAGCCGCTGGGAATAGCTTTTGGCATCTTTATTCCAGACTCCTTCACAGGTAATGAGGTTCAGGTGCGACTGCTCATCATCTGAGCTGAACACGTCTGCAGCATCCGCATTCGGGTCATACTCACGACTTTCGCGCACCACAAAAAGAGTTATCGCCCCTTTTTCATCTTCGACAGATATACTGTCTCCTTTTTTCAATTTATTCAAATCATCAAATACCGACCCTTCCCCATTTTTCCAGCGACCGGAATGTCCATCGATCACCGCGCTGCCGATATCTCCCGGATGTGGTCCGAGGCTGTACCAACCTACATTGCGGCTACCCTTCGGCGCCTCCATCGCTCCATCGGCAGTAAGGCTCATAGAGTCTATCGCCGCATCAACATTGACCCTTGGAATCTTGAGCCGCGCCGGCAATGGAGAATGTACATTTTCCTGTTCATCAAGAGCAACGGCATTTTCAATGAGCGGCACTGGACGGTTCTCTGCGCTGCTTTGTACGTTGACATGAAAAATGATCAACACGAGAAAAAGCAGGAGTCCTGAAAAAAAGACTGGCAGTAAAGCGCGGCTTGATAAACTTTTCCATTGCATAGATTTTCCACAAGGCTCATAACGTAAAGGCCCCGCCCAAGACGGAGCCTTCTTTCCTGCCTCTCGATCAAACACATGTGCTCGTCCTCGGAGAATGCCTCATTTACATCGCGCGTTTTTTGAGAACTGCAGCGAGTGTAGTAATCGAAGTCAACATGAGGATACCGGCCAGCGCGATGATATTCCATGAAACATTTTTCTCTTCAGGAGCAATGCCAGCATTCGGCAACTTGGGAACAGATTTGTGTTTACGGCTCCCGTTGCCGTTATCGCCACCACCGCGGTTATCATTATCGCCAGAAGCGGCTACAGTGGCAGATGCACACGTCGGTTCGGTGATTTGGTTATTATCCATGGTTACCTGCGTGTGCGCCCAGGCTCGCCCTTTCAAAGGTACTCCTGACACAAATGTAATGTTACCTGTATTCGTGATAATCGTTCCTTCGATATTCCCAATAGCACCGAACGTCATCGAGGTGGGAATCTGCCAATAAACGTTGCAGGCCGTTGCGCCGTTGGTCAAAGACATCGTGCCACCGGTGGTTTGCGCGATACTCGACGTACTTCGGAAAATATACACGCCCGCGCCGCTGAGCGTGAGGGTAGAGTTGAATGCGGTCGCTGCTACATTGTAGACACCTGGCCCGACGGAAGGAGACGCAGCCAAACTGATAGCTCCAGTTTGCGTCTCTCCAGCCAGATCACCGTACGCTGAAGAGATAGCATTCACAACGGTGGTTTGGGTGACGTTGTATAACGTACCACTCACCTGTGAAGCGATGAGGTTCGCGACACCAAAAGCATTGCCACCGACATCTCCCCAGAGGTGGGACGTCTGGCCGGCAGTTTCCGTCACCCCCGCTACACCAAAGACCGAGTAGCCGGTAGCGACTCCCAGGTTCGGCGCTGTTGCCGCCTGAGTAGCGGTTGGTCCAGTCAGACCCAGCGTGATCATAACAGCCAATACGGCTATTAAATTTTTATTAGGCATTTTCATAATGTGGCAGCTAATTAATTGATTTTAAATCTTGTAAAGACACAAAAACAGGATTTTATCTTTATCCTGTCCCGTCGAAAGATATTTGCTTATATTTTTATCCGTTAGTACAGTCGATCACCACACACAGAAAATTAGAGGAACCCTTACTTTATATGTTCTGAGAATCGATATATCTTTATTGCGCTTTTATTATAGCACACACTTGGTACATAGTGTCACCGCTCTGCCCCCATTTGGTTCCTCGCCTATCAGACAAGGAAGAGAATGAGGCCGTATCCAGACATGGACACGGCCTGTGCGATATGGCCTTTCGAGAGAAGCATCGTCTCTAGAGATACCTGACGAAGCGATTGTTTTTATCGACAAGAATCTGTTTCGGTGGCGAGGGAGTATCCGCAAGACTGAAGCCCATAATGATAACCTGCTCCCCTTTTTTGATCAAATGAGCTGCTGCCCCATTCATGCAAATGACACCCGAATCCTTTTCCCCTTCGATGATATACGTCTCGAGTCTGGCACCCGAGGTATTACTCACGACCATCACCTTTTCAAACGGCTCAAAACCGACTCTTTCCATAAGGGCCTTATCGATAGTGATGCTGCCGATATACTCCAGCGCCGCTTCTGTCACGTATGCCTGGTGTATTTTGGCGCTCAAATAAGTTTTCATAGTATTCATAAGTAAGTGCTTAATCAAGAATCTCATTCTTTTTGAAGAAATCTAACGCAATCGGAAGCTCTTGAATATGGTCGCTTCCACTAAAATGGCCCTTCCTGTGTTCAACTACTGTTTTTGCCTTCAGTCTTTTTTCAAACATTTCCTGGTTCTCTGTGGGAACAACATCATCATCGTCAGAAAAAACAGCAAGAAAGTTATTTGTGTGTCTTTTTACTTTTTCAGTGTCAATCGGCGTGGTAAGCCATAGCTCTGCAATTTCTCGTTCCTCCTCGGTTTCCAGATTCATAAGCGTAAACCAAGGAGCTACCAAGAGGACGCCGCCGACGCTATTGCTTTCTGGAAGACTTTCCAGATAACGAAGAATAGCTTGACAGCCTATACTGTGCCCAACAAAGAAAGTATTTACGTCAACCTCTCCCGCAACATGAGCAAGAAAAGAAACCCAGCGATCTATTCTTGGCGCTGCAGCTTCAGGCATAATAGGAATCTCCACGTGAAACCCTTCTTTTTCAAGTTCCTTCTTGAGCCAAGGAAACCACCCTTCCTCCGGGTAGCCTTCCCATCCATGGACTATGATTACTTTTTTCATAAACATAAGTATGTGTGCTGAGGCTCTGGGATGAAGTTGGAACTTATCTAAATCAGGAGTAATTACATCTTAGCCTTTAATATACTCTTCCCTACTCATCAAACTTTTTTTATTAACAACCTTATCCAAGAAAACGATTCCCTCTAAGTGATCAAGCTCATGTTGAATGACGCGCGCTAATAATCCCTTTGCAGTAAATACAAATTTTTTATTCTCCTTATCAAGCGCCTCCACTGTTATTTGGTAAGGCCTCGGCACCTTTCCAAAAATATTTGCTGATACGACACTTCCACACCCCTCATATCCTGAAACTTGTTTTTTAGAGACATCAATAATCCGAGGATTAATAAAAACCCTAAGCTCATCAGTTCCATTCGTTTTCCTGAAGGTAGTATTCCTTATTTCAGTAACAAAAATCCGTACACTTTGTCCAATTTGAGGAGCAGCCATTCCGACTAGATTTGCATGACGCATCGAATCGGTCAAGTCTTTGATTATTTTTTTGGTTTCTGGCGATGTTACTGAGGTAACTTTTTTTGATTTTTTTCTAATGATCGGATTTCCAACCTGCGTAACTGATTTGATAATCATAATTCAAGCGTATTTACTAGTCATAAATATATGCTGGGGTGCTAGGAACGCTCACTGCTCACTTTCATATCATAACATATAAAAGCTCCGCTCTATAGAGCTTCTGCCCTCTAGCCCTGTTTACAGGTCACCTCAAACTGGGAACTCCCGTTCCCCGACCCTCTCCCGTTCGAATCCTAACACTACAAACAAATAAGCTAAAAGGATGTCTGAAATAATCGAACATCCTTTTAGCTTCATCAGCTGAGGCTCTGGGACGAAGTTGGAACTTATTTAAGCTTTAATAATCTTCTTGATTACGGAATCAACGAATAATCTGAAGGCTGGTCGCTTCTCTTTTTCATAGATAATCTTAACGCCAAGTAGATGCCCTTTTGGACAGGAATAATCTCTTTTCGTAAGCAATACTTTGGATTCTAAAATTCGATCTATATACATTCTGCGCAAATTTCCCGGGCCATCTTTTTGGTATTGACACACCAAAGTACCACACTTTTGGCAAGTGATTTGCAAGAGTCGAGAATATCCACCTCGAGTTTTTCGGTATTTATCGTTTACAAATTTCATAAAATATTTTGCTGAGGCTGTGGGATGAAGTGGGAACCTATTTAGCATCAACCCATTCACCAGAATTCTCATCATAATTGGACAAAGTGTCTCCTCCTACACACATGTCGTCCTTTACTGGACCAACGAAATACGCCACATCAACGAGAGTATTCTTCGTTTTTGTTTCCTGATAGTCACCCGATCGCCTGTACGAAAAAAGTGAGGTATCCCCTTTGTCGTCCACGGTAACAACCTCGTGTAAATAGACGCCCTTTTCATCTTCCAGCGTCCTGATTACTTCTAATTTTTCCTGTTTGCTTAATCTTTCAATCTGTACCTTTATTTCTTCCAAAGATGGAATGTGTGATTCTTTTTCTGTTGCTGGTGTGGGGTTTTCAAAATTCATAGGGTTAAATTTAGAAAAAAGAATTACTGAGACTGTTTAAATTTAATAATAGGTTGGTCTCATACCAAGTTCAGGAATCGACAATGCATCAGGTGTTTCAAGAATAAATTCAACAGCTCTGACAACATCAGGAAGTTTCATAGCTTTGGATAAATCTTTCTCTACCCCCGCATTGGTGAATAGCTTAGTTTTCATGAGGCCTGGATAAAAACCGCTTACGGTTATGTCTGAACCAGTCAATTCCATCTGCAGTGATTTGGTGAAACCAGTGATTGCCCACTTTGAGGCATTGTAGACACTGCGCTCTTTTTGCCCGTACAAACCAGATTGGGATATGATATTAATGATTTTACCTCTTTTTGCTTCTTTCATATACGGAAGTACAGCACGAGTCAGAAGAATTGTTCCAGCAGTGTTCACATCTATCACCTCTTTGATTCTCTTCGGGTCATTTTTCTCTAGAGACCCTTCTATCCAAAGTCCCGCATTGTTTATGAGACAATCGATTGTTTTAAATTTCTTGATAATAGATTTCATGGCCGTCTCTATTTCTTGGTAGTTAGTGACATCTGCAATTTCAAAATCACAGCCGATTTTTCTTGCAACTTGCTCTGTCTTTTTTGAATTTCTAGCAAGAATAATGACAGTGTATTTTTTGGAAAATTTTTCTGCCAAGGCTTTTCCAAAACCTTCACTGCCTCTGGAGATAAGGATAGTTTTCATACTTTATATTTTAGTAGTTAGTTAATATTTTCGATTAGGAATTTATAGATTGCTTAATCACAGTTTCAAGTTCTTCGGGAACATCCGTTCCTATGCGATAGACTTTCCTATTTTTCATAGTTATCTCAACCGCATCAAAACCTGAAACAGAGTATATCCACATTTTGGGCCACAGCCACAATTTTATTCCCCATCCATAATACCAATGATTCTTTACTACTTGAACCAAAGCTATCTGATTAAGCGCAAACTTCCTGGCAAAAATTCCATAACCAAATTTGATCCGAAGATAATTTTCATCAATCGACGCTGTCAGCATGGCAAACGATGCAAGAATAAACAGAATTAATGCCATTATAGCAGAAACGGCAAAATTTGGGCCGGAGTCGACCGAGGGAGGCTCGGCAGAGGCCGTAATATAAACCCAAGTGAAAAGCACCAGCACGGCCAGCGTAACAACCAGCATCATATATCCAATTTGGGTGTGTTTGTACGAAGTCATAAACTTTTTGCTGAACTTGTGGGATGACGTGGGAACCTATTTAATGCAGGAGGGCCTTTGTCTGTCTAGCTGAAGTGAGTTTGATGATTTTATCAGGGTCTTTTATTTCAGATAAAAACCTGTTAAGAGAAATAGCCTCCCCTTTTGTCCAAACAAGCTTCATAAACTTCCAATCAAATTTTTCTGGGCTACCTTCTAATTCTGGGCGAGGGTCTTTTCTGTGTTTTAACCATCGTTTCAAATAACGAATTGTAGCGACAATAGGCGGATAGTCCAGATAAATAATAGTATCAGCGCGATCAAAAATAAAGGTGCGAGCTTCTTTGTTGATATAGCCTTCAATGATCCACTCATCTCCAATACTTATCTCTTCTAATTTCTTAATAGTTTCTTTATCACCTATATATTGCCACCCTGGATTCCACATTACTCCATCCATGAGAAAAAGCGGCAGCTTTATTTTTTCTGCAAGCTTTCTCGAAAATGTTGATTTTCCTGAAGCGCTAACTCCGACAATAACAATTTTTTTTCCAAGATTATTCATAATATTTTTTGGCTGGGGAGGTAGGGGGAATCGAACTGCTCGTTTCACTGCACTCTATAGGACTTCCGTCCTCTAGCCCTCGAAACGAGGTCACCTCAAACGGGCAAACAAATGTTTTCCCGACCCCTTTCTTGTTCAATTCTTACCACCAAACTATACCAGATTTTGATACCAAAAAGCATCAAAATCTGCTAATGCTGAGGCTCTGGGACGAAGTTGGAACTTTTTTAGGAGATAAACAAGAGACTAATATTATTTTTTAAGGAGCTCCCAATCAGATTCCAATTTCTTAATTTTCTCTAGAAGTATAGGATGGCTAATGCTCTTTCTTGCATAATCTAAAAATTCTTTAAATAAAGGTATGGCCTGAGCTTCCTCATATTCCATAGCTTTCTCTATTGCTTGATATTTATCAAGTTGTCGAGCGAACATAGCTACTTCGTCGTCTGCGGTTTCAAAACGTAACCATAGATTCAATATGGCTGTGCCTTCTACTCCTAAGTTACTACAGATGCCAATAAGCGCTTGATGTTCTTGTTTAAATTTAATTGCTTTCAAGGACATCTTTTCTTCTTCATTATCAGTCACTATGACTTGGTCACCATGTATAGCCTCAGGCCAATCATGAACTTCAAGCATATCTAGAAGATCCTCCTTATCATTTTCAGAAAAAGTTTCAATACTAGCAGCGATGTTTCTTAGGCTGATGGTATGCTCTTGAACTGACTCAGGGTTTTTAACACCTCTTTTCACCCAACCTGTTCGAAGTAATTTGGCAAGAGCATCCCATGTCTTTGGTGCTATATGAGCAAATCGAAAATCAGGGACACTTTTTATTTCTGCTGAAGGCATTTCTTTCATAATATTTTTTGCTGGCCTCCTCGAGTTAGAACCCTGATTTGGCCAAGCCCAGCTTGATTTTTCTAAGTATTTCTATTATAGCAGAAACGACGCGTCTCGAGCACCCCTGAAAAGTGACAAAAGTGACACGGATTGGATTATAAAAGTTACAGCCCTCTGTAACTATTTATTCTTGTCTCCGCCTGATAAACACCATTTGAGAAATAATTTACAAGCTCAATATCTATCATACGTTTAATATTGAGCTTGTAAATTATCAAGATCTTCATCTGTTTTAGCTATAGGAAAATTTTCTGAAAAAAGTTCGGTCATGATTTTTAGTGGCCTTTCTTTTAAAAAATCTTTATTTTATTTTTCCAGTTTTGAGAAACATTTCAAGCCTTTCTGGGAAATTAAATGTTTTAAGACTACTCTCTGCATCAATACCAAGTGTTTTCAAAACTAAAACCTGCGTTAAGTTATCAAAGAAACGCAAATATTGTTCCAGACCTTTCTCCCATTGGATTTTTGTCATCCATTCTTCCGCATAGCTCCTGTCAATTGGAGTTTTACCTGAATGTGCTAACTGATTTCTTAACACATGAAAAATATTTGATTTTTCAAAAAGCTGTTCATTGAAATCCTTTGGCCAATATTTTTTAAGGATAAAAGAGAATATTTCTTTAAGATTACTTGATTCGTCAGAGGGAGTGGCACCACTTGGATTTTTTAAATGAGGATACAGCCATTCCCAAATAACTACCATATTAAGAAATCGACTTTCCGTAATAAAGATATTGGAGTGATTTATAAGCATTCGAAGATGAAAGCCGTCATCAAATTGCTTCTGCCATAGTGGATTCGTGAGTTTTTCTGCTGCTATTCCTATTTGTTTTCCGCATTGATCAGCATTATCACTTATGCACTCCAGCATATTTCTGGAAACCAAAGGATAGTGTGACAAGCTTCTGCGAGAGAAAAGCTGCCAATTTTGAGCACTTAGTAATGAACCAATAACGAGAATGTCCTCTAAAAATTTTCTCTTAATACTTTTGAATTTATTCTCACCAACTCGTCCGCCTCGATACAAAATTGAATCTATCTGATGTCCACTATATTCAACATAAGCATTTTGCTTATGCTTACGATTAGATTTGATTATTTGTTTGCTTGTAGTTATACGGATTTCATTTTTAGGGAATTTTTTTATATTTTTTGGATAAAATGTATATCCAAAAGCCGAGAAAGGTTTGACGAAATCCTCTTCCATAACAAAATTAACATTATCTAGTTTTATCCTTGCCATATGTCATTTCCTAATTATAAGTTGAGATTAGTTTAGCACTTCCACAGACTTTATTAAAATAAAATCATTATCTATCCGCTGTCACTATTTGAAACAATCTTTGAACTAATACCGACTTCGTACCCCCGACCAATCCAATATCCTTCCTACCATTAAGAAGCAAATGATATACAAGAAAGCTAGCCCTACCTTTATATAGTCATTCGCAAATACCTCTGGCTCCCAAATAAGCCCAATAATAAATAAAGTTCCGAGGAATAGGAAATTGTATAAAAAACTACCCAGCATACCCCAATGACCAGCAAGAGCCCTCGCCACAGCTATAGCAAAAATTACTAAAAGGGAAATGATTACAGCCATCCAGTGTTCAGCAAGATATACCATGCCAATATCCCAAAGCGAACGATAGGCCATCGTCTGCCCCTCATTGAAAGCTTGAAGGACTTTAGTAGTGAATTCAGAACCTGTCTCCATATCCTTACTTCCGTAACTTACTTTCAGCTAACTTTCTCAATGCTTCCTCTCCCTCAACGCCCCTCAAGCGACCTTGTAAGAATCCTAGTTTGTAACTCAATCCATCACTCATCAAACGCCAGTTCGTAGCCTCAAGAGCCTTCTTAATAACCTTATGGGCATCATAAGTACTTTCTCTATCAACTCTTCCGGATTTACTATCTTGGAAGCTGAATCCTAAAATGACATCTTTCTGGATTTCTGGTTTCTCAAAAGAGAGCTGTACATACCCCGTCTTTTCAAGAATCGGAGTGAGAAGATTCTGGAGTTCTAAAATAGTAAGCATTTGAATGTTCTTTATAGCCTCAAATACATCCTTATTTTCTTCTTTATCCTTTATTGATTCTGAAAGATCCTTCATCGTTTGAGTATCTTCTATGTACTTTCTTCCTTCTTCGTCCGAAAGGCAATATTTTTTCTGGTCAGAAGCAAAGTCAGGATCGATTTTCGACTCCTCTTTTTTTTCATTAAAATCAATCGTGTCTTCTTCCTTGTATTCACATTGCGGACAAGAAGATCTAGTGGTGACGGAATGATCAGCCTTGATGTGTTCCACCACAAGAGAGGAGTGACATTTTGGACACTTAGGATCATATTCCCACTCTTTGCCACTTTCCCAGTAAGCTCGCCTCTTCCCACAAGCTCTGCACTCAAACATGAACAATACTTCTTCCTTGCCACTTTTAGCTGTCATAAAATCTCGAGAAAGACACTCCATATCAAGGGAGCTACATCCCAAGCAACGAATACGCTGAGGCTCGATAGCCCCCTCTAATTTTTCCTCCTTCTTCCTGTCTTCTTCCAACCACTTATTAATGGTTTCGGATTTCTTTTTGTAACGCTCACCCTTGAGGAAATATAGAGCCAAATCTGTAAATGGTTTTCTTATACGACTCCATTCTTCAGGTGTAATTTTCCTTCCTTTATATTCTGGAATATCTTTTTCAAGAAATCCCACCTCAGTACGTTTACACTCCGCAATAGTAAAAGAATCGTAAAGATCGGAGTAATATTCATACCTTTCGGGGTAACCTTCCCAGTCTTTAGTGATATCAAATTTCATAAACCGCTATTCCGAAGCTTCACTGGCAATCTTATTCGCATAATGATCTGCCATGTCAAGAATTTCATCAAAAGTCAAAACTTCAATATTATGCAAGCTATTTCGAAGCTTCGTAAAATCCCGTGTAACTTTTGTTTGATCATACTGACCTTGTCTGTGCACAAGTTTATCTGCGGAGGAGATAATGATAACTCCTCTTGGTCGAGAAAGGTTTTCTTCATGAGTTGTCCTGGTAATCTTTTCCCTGTCTGCAGTTTCCTTGAAAGATTCTTTCTTGATAGCATCTATGTAATTTGTAGTCTGAATAATAGCCTTACTGAAGTCAGCAGAGAAAGCAAAGTTATCGTGCGAATCATCTCGGACAAGGACAGGAAGAAGATGAGTCTTGATCTCAATTGCATCTACACCGTAATAATGATTAATGCCGATAAAATCTGGGTATTTTTTGTCGCCCTCAAGCTCAAGCTCTACTTTGGGATAAATTTCCTTGTATGAAAATATTAGGTATAGAAGATAACGTTCAAAATACCACTGCCACAACGTCTCCAGTTGTTTCACCGACTTACGAGAGCTATCTACAGCCTTCATTTCCGTAATAACCTCCTGAGCTTTATCAGTAGACAAGTCTGTAGACCCTAGAGCAAGAATTTTTCTTCCCACCGAAATTATTTTCTGCAGCCTTTCCTTTATGAAGAAGGCATCAAGTCTCCGTAAAAAATCCGCATCAAAAACCTCTTTTTCAATAAGCTCGGATGTAAGTGCCTGCAGAGAAGATATATCAGATATGTCTAAATACTTTTTGTAATCTTCTTCGTTCCTTTTTGTCGGCATATTAAGCCGATGTACAAGAAAATTGAATTCGCCTTTGTTAATTGTAGTAGTAAGCTTCTTCTCTTTCCCTAAATGTTTCTTGGTATGTTGATTGTTCAGATATCTTTGTACCGAACTCTTGTACTTATTTCCCTGATCAAGTGAGTCGCTCGCATCACTCAAGACATCTAAGTACTTAGAGTACGGCACCTTCATTATATGCTCTTTCGCAGAAATAGAGACCCTAGAAAAGCTTCCTACCTGAAGAGTTTTTACTTCTTCATTTATTCCTCCCTGATTCAACTGTAGGATTGCCCTGACTCCTGATCCAAGACTCAAATCATATCCTCTCCCAGAAAGCCAGAGCACTTTCCCTGTCTCTACCGTTTTATCAAAAATAAACGATCGTAACCCTCCTTTTCTTCCGTACTCGTTTTCCTTCTGATTGTAATAAAAAAATGACAAGAAAAACTTACCATTTTTGTACTCGAGAATTTTTTCCTCAGCCTCATCTTCTTTGCCTTCGATAACCAGAGTTGATTTATCCAATCTTAACCGAGGCCAACCTTGGTCTGTAAGATGTTCATACAGTTTTTCTGCTACCCCTTTACTTTTTTCAGGCATAGTATCTATTCCAACTTATCACCCCTACGCATAAGAATCTTCCCCTCTAATGGCCATGCTTCATAATAGGTTGAATCTATCCACTTTTTCGTAGACTTATTCCAAAGACGCGGATAATCTTTCTTGTCGTTATTCCAGGTGTAATTTTTTCCTGAAAAAACATGGTGGTCAGCCCCCTGATAATCTTCTGGTCTAAGATTACTTTCAGGAATTTTCCCACCAGAATGAACCCGCACTATTTCTCCAGCAGGAAGAATACCAGAAAAATCCGAGACTATCTCCCACTCTGCTTTAGGTGATTTATAAGCCCAGTGGTAAAGCTCTACATTGATCAAATCAATGGGGACGCCAGATACATTTTTAAAATCAACCCATTCTCCTGCCAATTGCAGTTGTGGGATCATGTTCCCTACCTTATCTTTTCCTGCAGGATTGGGTTTAGCTTTAATGATTTGGAGTGCCATGTCGGTGTTATTAAAAATTAATTTTGATACATTAAGAACTAGACGCTTCTCAAGTCTACTGTGGATAACCTCCGCTTGCTTTCGTTAACTTTAGGTAGTATACTTTAGGTATTAAGATTTTGTCAAATTTACCATGGAAAGGCTAACAAAGAAGCAGACAGAGGTGCTCCAGTTTGTGCAAGATTTTCAAAAGAATCACTTGCACTCACCTTCGCTAAAGGAAATTGCCCATTTTTTTGAAGTAAGCATTCCGACCATTTACCAGCATGTTTCAGCCCTTGAAAAAAAAGGCTATCTTCTTCGTACAAAAAACAAAAGACGTGATTTTGAAATTGCAGAAACGCCGATCCCTAAGAATGCAATAAAATCCCCTGCTTTTGAGGCATTCACGGTTCCAATTCTTGGAGCTGCTACTGCTGGTTTTCCAAGAAACTTTGCCGAGGGACATGTAGAAGGATACATCAAAGTTTCTCGTAGGTTATTAAAACCAAAAAAAGAGCTGTTCGCAGTGAGGATAGATGGCGAATCTATGAACAAGGCCTCTAAGGCAGATGTCCTTCTTGCAAATGGAAACTTTGCAATTATTGATCCGACAAAAACGAATCCCGAAAACAATACCTATGTGTTATCAGTTATTGACGGTCTAGCAAATATTAAGAAGTTTCAAAGAGATAAAAATGGGATTCGTCTCATATCAGAATCTACAGAAGGTATTTATAATAAACCTATTCACATATCTAGTAGCGACGAGTATATGGTCAATGGTGAGGTGGTAGCGGTAATTGAGAAATAATTAGGTTATGTCACTAAAATCAAAGAAAGGTCAGAAAAATAGAGACCACGTCAATCTGCTTATTTCTGATCAAAAATTTCAAGAAGAAATCAGAAAAATAAGGGTAAAGCTTGGTATACCTTCCGAAGGGTTTACTAAAAACGCTGAAATCGAAGCTTGGACTTATAAAGCTGCAGATGAAGCTGACGAAATTTTTGATTCAGAAGATTTTTGTGAAAATCTTCTGAAGATAGATAAAGATTTTCAAGATCAGAAAATAACCTCTCGCGAGAAGGATAACCTAAGATATGAGGCACATCTTGTTTTGCCAACAAATTACGAAGCTCATGCTATAAGAGAGATAATTAAAAATTTCAATCTGCCGGAAAACTACGAATTCATGTTACGGACTTATCTGGTAAACAACAGCACTAACTTTCTTCCTAATAATTTTTCCATATCGTACTCAAAAGATCAAAGGAGTGTTTCTGTAAATATTTACACTCGTCTAACCGATGAGGATTTAAGAGAGATTAAAGAATTTGTAAACACTTACCATGGAGATAAGCTCCCCTATATACAGAGCCTAAACAACTTAAGCGAAAAACTCTCTATAGAAGAATTAGATCGGAAAGCATACGAGGTAGATGCTGTTACCTACAAACCTTATAGACTCACAAATAAAGACATTGCGGAAAGAGTTCTAGGAGATCCTTCTAGAGGGAATGAGGTTTACGAAGCTAAAAGAGGACTGGAAAGACTGAGAAAGTCACGATTTACCACACGGAAAACTATTGACCAATAGTTTTCCGATTATTGACAGTGCTGAGCTTTATACTAAGAACATAATTAATTTTATGTTTTTTAGTATGAAAAAGCTCTCATGGACGACGATCCAAAAACGTGTTGATGATCTCATCCCCCAGGAGATCAACCCTCGCAGAATCACTGACAAGCAAATGTCGGATCTCAAGCGAAGTTTGAAAAAATTTAATTTAGTAGAATTGCCTGCGTCAGACAGCGACGGAACAATTCTCGCCGGACACCAGCGCATCAAAGCCCTGCAGTTGCTCGGCCGTGGAAAAGAATTGATCGACATCCGGGTACCGAATCGGAAATTGACCAATCAAGAAGTAAAGGAATACTTGATCGGCTCCAATAAGTTGGGTGGTGATTGGGATTATGATCTCTTGAAAGCCTTTGACTTTGAAACTCTTTCCTTTGCGGGTTTCGACGCTATCGAAATCGCAAACTTCTGGGATGAGAAGAATGAGACGAAGGAGGACGCTTTCAATGTCACGGAAGAGCTCAAAAAAATCAAAGACCCGAAGACAAAACTCGGTGACATTATTCATCTCGGCAAACACAAGATTCTCTGTGGAGATGCGACTGATCCGAAAAATCTTGCCCGTCTCTTTGGAGACGAACGAGCTAGCATGATCTACTCGGATCCTGTCTACAATATTTCTATCGATTACGACGGTGGCATTGGCGGAAACAAAGAATACGGAGGAAACGTGAACGATACTCGTACCTACGAGGAATACCAGCAATTCATAAAGGAGAGCCTTATAGCTGCTCTTTCCGTTTCCCAGTCCGATACTCATGTCTTTTACTACTGTGATCAAGTTTACATCGGCCTGATCCAAGACATCTATCGATCGCTTGGCGTTGCGAACAAGCGTGTTTGTTTGTGGCTCAAAAACTCTCAAAATCCGGTTCCGAAAGTGTATTGTAACAAAGCCTATGAGCCGGCCGTATACGGCACCCGAGGGAAGCCTTATCTTGCCGAATCCATCACTAATCTCAACGAGGTGATGAATCGTGAGTTTACTACGGGCAACGACCTGGTATCTCAGGTAGATGATTTTCTCGAAATCTGGACCGCTAAGCGTCTTTCCGCCAAAGAGTACCAACACGCTACCTCAAAGCCGATCACACTACACGAGAAGGCCATAAAACGCTGTACAAGACCAAACGATATCATTCTGGATAGCTTCCTCGGCTCTAGTAGCACTCTTCTCGCTGGAGAACAGTTAGGGCGCCGAGTGTACGGATGTGAGCTTGAGCCCCGGTTTTGCGATCTCGGCGCCAACAGGTACGAGGCTCTCACGGGAATTAAACCGATTATCGAACACTATGAAAAAGAATAAGTACCAAAATCAATTTTTGGAGGAACTGGCACACATTCCCATTATCCAAGTGGCTTGCGAGAAAACTGGGCTTTCCCGCAATAGCGTGTACCGATGGCGCAAAAAAGATTCCGTCTTTGCCAAAAAAATGGATGAGGCCCTTGCCGATGGCGTCGCTCTCGTAAACGACATGAGCGAAAGCCAGCTCCTCAATCTGATCAAAGAAAAGAGTTGGCCTGCGATTAGTTTTTGGTTGAGACATAGGAATGATAACTACAAAGCAAAGGTACAAATTGATGGTTCCCTAAAGACCATTAGTGAGCTTTCTCCAGATCAAGAAAAGACAGTAAAAGAAGCTCTCAAATTAGCAGGATTAATTAAAGAAGACTATGAAGAAACTCAATAAAGAATTACTTGATAGCCTTGTGAAAGATCGTTCCGTTAGGCAAAAAGTAGTGTACGAAAGCCACATGATGTTTTTTCTTGTTTACTTCGCACACTACGTTAAATATGAGTTAGCGAACTTTCATGAAGAAATCATTAATATCACGCAAGACAGTAAAAACAAACTGGCATGTATTGTTGCGTTTCGAGGTTCTGGCAAATCTACTCTGGTGACTACATCATACTCTTTATGGGCTATTCTCGGTCGGCAAGGTAAAAAATTTGTTCTCATCGTCTGTCAGACGCAAGCACAGGCAAAACAACATATGAGAAATTTACGATCCGAATTAGAAGAAAATAGACTCTTAAAAAGTGACTTGGGACCATTCAAAGAAGAACCTGATCTTGAATGGGCTATTTCTTCATTAGTGTTCAGTAATACCGGAGCAAGAATCACCATTGCTTCCTTGGATCAGAGTATCCGCGGTATGCGACATCGTGAGTATCGTCCCGATCTCATTATTCTCGATGACGTTGAAGATGTGCAATCAGTAAAAACGGTAGAGTCGAGAGATAAAACGTTTGATTGGTTTACAAGAGAAATCATCCCTCTCGGAGACCTCAATACGAGAACCATTGTTGTCGGAAATTTGCTACACGAAGATTCTCTTGTTATGAGATTGAGAGACAAGATTGAAAATAAAGATATAGAAGGGGTCTATAGACAGTACCCACTTGTAAACCAAGATGGTATCTGTCTCTGGCCTGGAAAGTTTCCTAACAACGAAAGTCTGGAGTTATTTAGAAAATCAATTGTAAGCGAAACTAGCTGGCAAAGAGAGTATTTACTTCTTGTAGTGCCTGACGATTATCAGATAATTCATAGGGACTGGATACAACGTTATGATGAATTACCTAAAAATACCAGGTCATACTATGAAGTCATCATTGCCGTTGATCCGGCAATCACTCAAACAGAAAGATCTGACTACACTGGGATAGTGTGCGGATTAGTGGTGTTTGAAAAATCAGATTATTATAAACTATATATCTTGCCTAATCCAATAAACGAAAAAATGGACTTTCCTACACTGGTAGACAGAATTAAGGCATTAGCGGAGGAGATTAAAAGAGATATCTATTATTCAATAGCAATCGTTGTAGAATCCGTGGGCTATCAAGAGGCAATCCCTCAACAATTAAGACGAGAGGGTTTCGACAACTGTGAAGCGGTTAAACCAACGTCGGATAAAAGATCAAGACTGGCAGTAGTCAGTCATAGAATAAAAAATGGAGACATTTTATTTCCTAAGCAAGGAGCAGAAAACCTCATAAATCAAATTGTAAATTTAGGTAATGAAAAACACGACGATCTTGCTGATGCGTTTGTTATGTGCGCACAAAAGCATTCATCTTATACTGTACAGTATATAGGGTTTGCCTGATTTTTAAGAATCAAGAAAATATTTTCAAAATTCATTAGTTAGTATAGTGATAGAGCCTATAACAACGATATTATCTACTACTCCGATTATGTTGATGTGGGCTAGCAAAAGAGCTCGATTTTAGCTAAAAAAGTTGTCAACAAGTTGTCAACGATTGCCTCCTTTACTTCCCCCACCAGTCTGTCATTAATGAAGTATGGATAATAGCTATATTTCAGCCCTCATTGGTCAACCAGCAGTAATTCCGACAGTAAAGGTTAGGTACTGCCTCTATGCCAGAAAGTCTACCGAACAGGACGAAAAACAAGCCCTTTCCATTGAGTCGCAAGTGAAAGAAATGCTCGCTATCGCCGAAAGAGAAAATCTCGACATCATAGACATACGAAGAGAGGCGCATTCAGCTAAAGCTTCTGGACAACGGCCAGTCTTCAAGGAAATACTCGCCGATGTGCGAAGAGAACGGTTCAATGGAATCCTTGTTTGGCATCCTGATAGATTGAGCAGAAATGCGGGAGATCTTGGTTCGGTTGTAGATCTTATGGATGAGCAATTGCTAGTGCAAATACGGACGTACGGACAGGCATTTACGAATACACCGAGCGAGAAGTTTCTCCTTATGATTCTATGCAGTCAGGCAAAACTCGAGAATGACAACAAGAGTATTAACGTAAAACGTGGACTCAGGACAAGGGTCGAGATGGGGTTATGGCCCGCCCCTGCCCCAACTGGCTACTTCAAAGAAAAGAGAATGGATCGCAAATGCGAAACGCTTATTGATCCAGATCGAGCACCAATCATAAAGCAAATGTTTGAAAAAGTGGCTTATGAAAAATGGAGTGGTCGGAAAGTTTATAATTGGCTGAAATTTGATCTCAATTTCAAAACAGCGGGTGGGAATAAGAATCTGACATTGAGTAACGTCTATATATTATTGCAAAATCACTTCTATTATGGGACTTTCGAGTACCCGAAAAAGTCGGGAAACTGGTATCAGGGTAGACATGAACCGATTATTAGCAAAGAACTATTTGACCAAGTCCAAGCACAGGTAAAGAGCCATATACTGAGAACGCAAGAACCAAAAGAATTTGCCTTTACCAAACTGATGACTTGTGGACTTTGCGGATCTGGGATATCTGCTGACGAAAAGTTTAAAAAGCTAAAAGATGGTTCAGCGAATAGACATGTCTATTACGGTTGTAGCAAATCCAAAGACAGAAATTGCAAACGAATTTATATTAATGAATCAGATTTGATTAAACAACTTGAAATGCTTCTTGATAAAATAAGCATTGACGAAATTGGAATAGTAGAAAAAATAAAGTATGAAGTCGAAAGAATGAAGAAATTTCAACAATCTATTCTAAATATAAAACAAGAGGTACAAATAAAAGACGTAGACATCAGAGACTACGTTAAATTCATTTTGAAAGACGGATCAATTGAAGAAAAGCGAGAATTACTAACTTGTCTCAAAAGTCGACTCATCCTTACAAAAGAGAAGAAATTAATTCTCAGGAAATATGAAACCACCATAGAAAACAATATTTGACTGAAGTTCCTTAAAAAGCCATAATAATAGTACAATATTGCCTAAACTCGTAGCAATACGAGCATGGCTCAATAGTAGAAACCTACGTCAATAAAAACGGTCTTCCGACCGGCACTTATTGACGTAGGTCGATATCTCGAAAGAGATATCGGGCGGTTTCGAAAGGAATCGTCTGCTTGGTCGGAGGACCATTTTTGTACCTTAAAAATCAAATAGCTCATTTCTCAATTAATTAAATCCTACGTCAAAAATATGTTCAACAATAAACCGCTTATATGTACGGCCTGTGGCTATGTCGGAAAACCACAGAGAATTACAAAGGGAAATACTTTAATCGAATTAATTCTCTGGCTATGCTTCCTGGTCCCTGGACTAATTTATTCAATCTGGAGACTGTCTTCGAAGTATGATGCTTGTCCGAAATGCAAGGGATCTTCTATGATCCCAACAGATAGTCCTGTTGGACAAAAAGTGATTAACGAACAAAAAAATACTCTCGGAACAGACCCTGTTGAAACGTACAAAACAGAGAGTCAAAAAGAGACCGCTAAAAATACAAAGTTGGCCACGATAGTAATCGGAAGTGTTATTGTGATGGTATCTATTTCAGCATACATTGGACAAAATAATGCAAAAAATGAACCACAAAATACCACCGTTCAACCAGTAGTGCAAACTTCCCAACCCACGTTTGATGTTCCAGCTCTGTTAGGAAAAAATATAGATGAAATTCGAAAAATTCTTGGAAAACCAACCGAAAAAAACATTGAAGCTCCTAAGGATATTCTCGACAAGCAAAAAATGCTCGGCAATAGCTACGTTATGCAGACCTGGGATAACACTTTTGAATCCAATGGATTAAGAATAGATGTTGAATTCTATATAAAAAATCGTTCCGTCAAAGAATTCTTCATTGAGGCTAATGATCCGTCTGGTATTACCAAAGACAAACAACGACTTCTTCTTATTGGCAACCTTAATGAAAAAGATCCGCGATACTCAGTTGAATTTGTCAAAGCTAAGGTAGACCCAACTTCGTTTACTGGAATAATTATTTCTCCAAAATAACCTCGTCATCCCGTTCTGTAAATTCACGAGGAATGGAACTCGATTCAACTTCTTCGAGAAAAAACCAGAAAATCTTGCTGTGTCTTGTGATACGAACGGACAATTTCGAACCAACTACTTTACGCTAGGTCAATAGCAAAAAAACAAAAACAGCGGTCAAGTGATCGCTGTTTTTTGTTAAAAAAAATTATTTCTAAAGCTTTAGCGTAAGCTTATCACTCCAACTCTTTACTCATTTTTTCAAATCCTTTTCTATCTAAGTATTCACTAAGATCATAACGATGCCCGCCCTTTATCTCCCTGAAATCGAAAGCTTCTTTTTTCTGTGGATTCACCCATAAATAGTAACTATACCTGCCACCACCCTTAGTTTCGTGTAGTATTTTATGATTTAGTGATAATTTGCAAATCTCTTTCGTTGGGATCGTGATGGTATGTGGTTCAATATATCTCCTTCCTGTTTCCTCTGATTGCTCAATGACATAAATTAAAAAAATAAAGTAGTCTGCAGTGGCTTTCTGAACGACATCTTTATGAAGAAAAAACCAACCACCGGAACCTTCACCAAAACTTTTCGACTCGCTTTTCTTTGGTTCATAGGCTTTGCTCCCTTTTACTTGAATTGAAATAATTTTTTTATTTCTAACATTCATCAACACAAGATCAATTCCTTTCATTTGGGCATTGATAGGCATCAAAATCTCTACCTCTCTCGCGGTTTCACTTCTTAATATGCCAGTGACAACCGCCTCGTCGGTATTCAGGCTCCAAAAGTTTTTATATGCTCTAATCGTAGTTTACGTTCATATAGGTATACTTAATTGTGAAAACAAATCAGCCCCCTGTTTCAGGTATTTCTCATCATATCTAGAGTTAATTGTTTTTTTATTTTCTCCCAATCTCCCTCTGAGAAATTATATCCAGTTTTAAATCCTACCCAACAGATATCGTTAAGATGCTTATAATAACCATTTTGCTTTTCAACCATCTCCCACCATTTTTCATCGTTACCTAACAAATGCTTTGATGGATGAGCTGCTATTGCTTTATTATAATTTTGTGTTGTAATATTTCTCCATTCATCTTTAATTGTCGGATATTGTAACGCAACAGCTGCTTTCTTTAGATCTGCTGATCCTATCTTGACTTGATCAATGGAAAATATTTTTTTAAACACATCCCACATAATTTATATAATTTGCCAGTTATTTTCTTTCCATATTTACAAATTGATCAAAGTATTCAATATCCTCCACTGAAATTGATGGGTTAAATTTATTGATTGCTTCAACTAGCATTTTCTCATCAACCATATTTTTATTTTGAGACACGGCAGCGCGAGCTGCCTCTGTGACAATCAGTTCAATATCTGATCCCACATAATTCTCTGACATTTTTGCAAGTTTTTCAAAATCAATGTCATTATCATATGGTCGACCAGAGAGACAAATTTTAAACATATCTCTCCTTGCTTTAAAATCAGGCGGTCCAATATAAATTCGCTTGTCCATTCTACCTGATCGGAGTATGGCTGTATCAATCATATGTGGCCTATTTGTTGCTCCAACAACTAAAATCTTATTCTGACCAGCATTATTAAGTTGAAGCAAGAACTCATTTATTTCTTCTTTTTTAATATCAGCCGAGGCGCTTAACTCTTCTCTTTTTGGTACAAGCCCTTCGATTTCGTCAATAAACACAATTGATGGTGCTTGCAGCTTTGCCATTTCAAAAACTTTACCAATATTACCTACCGCGCCGTGAACATAGGAGGTTGCAACAGAAGAAGGGGCCATCTCGATAAAGTTATACCCGAGTTCCTCTGCTAATTTTTTAACAATAAATGTTTTGCCGCATCCCGGAGGTCCAAAAAGTAATATACCATTCGGGATGCCGAGCTTGAATTTTATATACTTCTCCGGATTCAACAATGGCTCTATCACCTCATTGATCAAAAGGTTTTTCAGAGATTCCATACCAGCGACACAATCAAAGCCACGCAAGACAGTAAGATCATCTATGACGTCACCGATCTTTTCATTTGCGTGTTCATCTGTAATAACACAAAGGTGTTTTTTTCCTCCATGATTAATTGTAATCAAATCGTATTTTTTTGCGCGGTCAACAACTTCCTCTGGTTGTATATTAGTAAAAAGATAAAGATATTTTCCATTAGAAAGTACATACACTTCCGTAAAAAAGACTCGTTCAATGCGGCTCGTAACTGTGATGTCATCTCTTATTTTGAAGCCATTATGCAAAATTGGCTTTGTAGGTGTCGCCATATTTTTATTCACCAGAAATTATGAGTAAAAGAAATATTATTACAATGATTATTGCTACAGTAGCTCGTATGAAACCTATTTTCTCATGCGTTACGGTGAAGTGGCCATCCTTGTCCCAAGTAGTAGCACCTTCTTTATTCAAATAACTATATGCGGATGAAAGCGTGAAGAGACTAACAATAGGGATACCGAGACCAAGACCCCTAAACCAAACTGCAAAACTACGATTCAGTGCTTTGGAAAATTCAAGTTTACTGCCTTCAGGACTCTTGAGATTAACTCGAAGGAGCCATTTACCCGGAGTTGTTCCCCATGTATTTAGAAGAGCAGCCTCTGCAAATATCCAGACAAAGAGTATAAGTAAAGTTAAAAACGTATCTGAGGTTTCTAAAAGCGATGGTATAAAAATACCTAAAAAGACACCAAAGATAAGTGAAAAAACAATAACATCTAGAGATCTAGCCCAATACCGTATCCATGGACGAACCGTAGTTACTGAATCGGGATTTGATTTTTTCTCATCAACCCGCCCTTCAACTACTGGCTTTGTAATTGGATCTTTCTTGTCTAAAAAATCAAGATCTATATCTAATTTTTTTAATGGTTCTGACATACAATTTTTTAATACCTCTTGGTGCAGTTAGCTGCCAAATAATTATTTCGTTTTTGAACTTGGGCGTTATAACGATCAATTCTTGTGTTCGTGTCCGCTACAGCTCGTTTATAGGCTGGGAGTTTCGAGTTATAGGCATCTACCGCTGCATTATATTGATTAATTTGATACTGTGAAGAATATTCATTCACATTAGAACCATCTATTTCTCTTTTTAAGCGTTCTAATTCGTTTGTTTGGTTCTCCAAAGTGTTTTGTGCTAATGCTATTTGTGATTCGTTTTCATCGGGATTAAGTATATCTGCTTGATTGGAATGATCTCGTGAACAGCTATACTGGCCAACTATCACATCATTTCCGGTAGTACTTGTGGTTGAAACAGTAGAAGGAGAGGTGTTGTTTGTTGTGTTCGAACTACTGCTGTCATCAGAAAATAGTGCCCATCCAAAAAAAAGAATAACTCCACCAATGATCAGAATATTTTTCCAGTTATACTTATGGCTGGCTAATATCGAAGTAGGAGCACTAGAAGTCTGTCCAGTGTTGAAATCCGGTTTAGGTGTGACTATAAGCGAGTCCTTCTTATCAAGAAATCCTAAGTCAATATCAAGATGATCTTTCGAGTCTTTCATATATTATTATTTTTCCCGATTATCATAACAAGCCTGCACAAGCGCTGGTAAAACAACTGCGTTAGGAGCTGACATTGGGATGGTAGAGAATTGCTGACTCTTCCCATCCTTATCCACCCACAGAATTACTGAGCCTTGATCAAATTTTGGAATGTATATAGTATCTGTCCAATAAACCATTAGTTTCTCATTTTTACCAAATAATTTAAATTGAATCTTTGAATACCCTTGTTTTGTAAACTCCACCTCACCAATTTTTACAGCTTCTCCGCGACTAAAAATCTGATCAACAATTCTTTTAATAATAAGAGGTTCAATTAAGCTGGATGCTAGTCCAACTAGTTGTGCCCAACTATCTTTTGCTTTACTCTCTTCCCTGCTCGCAGAGAGAGACAGTGAGATATTTTCTTTTTCAGAAGTGGCTGACCATCTGTAGACGTACGAAGTGGAAACTGGTACACCATAGACCCTTGACGTTGTTGCGGTTGAATCAAAAGAGATGTTTAGTACGTCTTTAAAAAAAATTCTTTTATCATTGTATTCGAGAAAGCTGTTTTTAAACACAACAGTGCCACTTCGGAATGTTCCAGGGATCTCTATGGCGAGAGAATTCTCGATGTCATCAGAAATATTCTTTTTAATCTGTTCAAGTTCGCCATGCAGTTTATTTTTTAAACTTTCAGTACCAGCAAGTTTAATCGCCACTTCTAGAAGGCCTTGAGATTTGTTAAGTTCACTTAAGTTATTATGCAAGTCAAGAATGATAGATCGCAAGGCGTTAGCCGCACGATCGCGCATAATCTTAGTTTGACTATCTTCGTATAGACCGAGGTCAATCAGTTTATTTAGTTCTAGTGAGATTGAAGCGACAAGTTGTTTGATTGTTTGTGATTCCTCTTTATCAAATTTCCCATCCTTGCTTACCTCCATTTTTTCAAGTCCCTCAACGGCCTGACTAATTGCTTGATAAGCCGGTCCCAAAACGCTCTTTTCTATCTTCTCGCCTTTTACTGAGAAAACTTTTTGAAACTCATTAATGTAGTCACTATTTTTATGAATGTGGTGCAGCTCTGTATATATATCTGACAGGTATTCCACTACGTGCTTTCTGAAATCAGAAATAATATCCTCACTGGCCGTTTGTTCATCATGAAGTTTGTAAATCTTAGAAAAAGAGTTCCAGAACTTATCCGAATCGACAAGTTCTTTCCATGCAACCAAGGAATTCTGTAGGTATTCCTTATTGTCTTCTGCTGAAAGTATCAGACAATACAAAATAGCAAGATTTTTTTTGTAAAAGAAGGCTTTTGTGTTTTGACCTTCTGATGCATCTTGCCAAGTTCCAACAGCATTCAAATAGTCTTTGAGCTTAAACAAGCCCAACACTTGTTCATCCACTCCATCTGCGATCTGAAACCAAAAAAAGTATTCCCTGATTCGTTTTTTAGGAGCTTGGAGTCGCTGTAAGGCATCTTTGACTGCATTCTCAGTTCTGAAATCTTCAAACAAACCTAAGTCTGTATCGTAGTCAGGAGTATCTTCAGCTCTGAGACGATTAACAATCTCTTTTGAGCGCTTTAAAATATCTCTTTCACTGACCGACGTATCCAGTCCAAGGATATGGTAAGAATTATTTTTAAGTGTAAGTGACATATTATTTATCGTGTAATACCCGAAAGTTTATTTCTCATTGTTTCCTGTTCATCAGATGGCAGTAGCAACAATAAGTTGTGAACGCAGCGCTTTAACTCGTCAACATCACCAAGCTCTATTGCGCGTCTGCCTTTCTCGGTATAATAACCAGCTTCCTTTTCATTGATAAATTTCTTATTACCATCGGTAAGTTGACTGAATTGATAGGCCCATGTTGCCGGATTAGAAAACAAAGCCTTGCCACCAAGTTCCTTGATTTGCTCGTTTACTCGGACCAGGAGAGCTTTATCATTTTCTGCTATAGCCTTTTCTCCTTCTTCTTTCATTTTTTTGAGATGCTCCTCGTGCTGTACTTTGTCTTTATCATCACCAAGTTCAGTGATAATTGTTTGGGTAGTTTCTGTGCTCTCTTTAAATTCTTTAAGCAACTGGGGCATCTCTTTTTCCTTTTCAAGTCGATCAATAGCTATTTTTAAATCCTTAAGTTGTTTGTTTGCCTTAAGCTTCTCGTCTTCGTCAATATGCGCGTTCCTCAAGCTGTTTGCTACCGAATTGATCGTGTTATTAAGTCTATTCTTTTCCTCAGTAGAACAGTTTTCAGAAACAGACCGTGCTCTTTCAGTTTGTATATTTAAATCATATTCAATAGTCTTAACTTCTAGAGTTTCATCTTGCGCTGTAGAACGAGCCTTGAGGGTGAGGTCAACCAAAGGAATATAAGCGGTCACAAAGACTTCGCGCGACTCATTCATTTCGACAGTCAATTCCAATGGAGTTCCTTCTGGTAGATCATGAGGTAAATCCTTGCCATTAACGCCTAGCTCACAAAGATAGGTGTTGCGATCAGGGATCTCGGACTCGCCCTCAACCAAGGTAATATCCAATTTGCCTTCTTCATTTTTCCTTAGTTTTCTGGAAGTTTTTAAATCAGTTAGGACTTTCTTAATAGGAAGTATAGATCCCTTGTCGAAAATCTTCTCACAAACGTTTGTTGCAATATTCCGAATATGATCCTTTTTAGCTACAATTACACCAACCGAATGAGGCAATGGTGCACCGGATACTGATAGCCCCTGGGTAATAGAAAATGAGTCAGGATCAACCAAAACAGAATTGCCGTCTTTGTCAAAAAGGTAAATCCAATAGACGTTTGGCTTGCCTGGTTCGACAGCAACCGTATCAAAAAATTTGCCACTCTTTAACTTGATTTTTGAACCATTATAAAATCCGCTGTCTGATTGAATTTGTATATAATATTCTTCTTCGGAATCTTTAATATCCTCTATGACACCACTGATTGTTTCTTCGGTATCGGAAGTCAGAGATTCATAATTCAGATTGATAGACATTGTCCCTTTTTTGAGTTTCTGAGGGTCATTTTCTATGAGTTCCTTCGGAATCTTTTGTCCAATTCCAAATACACAAGCACCTCTTGCAACGACTGTGAGAGGGTCAACAGACGCATCTGCGATTATTTTAAGTTCGCTTTCTATTCTTTCACGAATGTATGGGATTTGAGTTGGTCCGCCAACGAGAATTACCTTTGCAACAGAACTATTCTTAATACCAGCATCTTTCAATGTCTCCTTCGAAAGCTCAATGGTGCGATCAACCATTGGTTTGATTAGTTTTTCAAATTCTTTCCTCGTAAAATCAATGGTAAGAAAAACCTCTTTGCATTCATTGTCATTCCCGATGTTCTCTACTACGATTGATGTTTTTTCGTATTCGGAAAGTTCAATTTTAGCCCTCTCAGCAAAGAATTTCAATTGGGAAAAAATACCGCGGTATTTTTCATTGCCTCTATTGAAATTATTAATTGAAAATTTCTCTAAAATCTTTGGCACTATTACTTTGTCAACAATCTCCAAATCAAAGTTCTTACCACCAAGAAAATTGTCACCGTTATGACCAAGCACTGAAAGTGCTCTATCTTTGGAAGCTATCAAAGCTACGTCAAATGTGCCTCCACCAAAATCATAAATGAGCCAATTTTCATTCTTGGTGTTTGTGAAACCATAAGCAATAGCAGCGGCTATCGGCTCTTGTAATAGTATTACGTGTTTAAATCCGGCAAGATTTCCAGCACGCTTTGTTGCTTCAGACTGTAAAACCGAAAAAGCAGCTGGAACCGTGATTACGGCAGCTACGGTATTGAAGTCTGTATATTTTCTTAAAATGTCCTCTTTTAGACTTTTAAGGATCTCAGCCGAAATTTCTTCCGGCCCCATTTCTATACCAGCTCTCTCAAAATAAAAAGTTTCCGAAGTGCCCATCAGCCTTTTAACTTCGGGTTTGTAGTTTTTTATCTCATCTTCAGATGCGTCCTTATAAAAATTCTCATAAGCCTTCTGACCAACCACTTTATTCTTTGATTTATCAAAACCAAACACAGACGGCGTATATTCAACACCGCCAGGTTTTTTGACGATTTCAATATTGCCGTTATTGTTTATAGCAATAGATGAGTTTGTTGTACCCAGATCTATGCCTATTTGAATACTTTGTTGACTGGCCATAGTAACAGCAGATTAATTATTGCTAAGTAGAATTATTTTAGCCTTTCGAACAACCTGACCTTTACACATAATAGTTGGCTCCACGGTTTCTTTTATTGTTGGCTCCAAAAGAGAGGCGTCTTTTTCCACAGATAGAATATCGAGATTAAGTCCCTCATTATATTTTTGGTTCTTATAGTCAATAATTTTGATGTCGTACTTTTCAAGATATCGCATTAACTTTTGCACAGAATTTTCTAAGCCCTTCATTTGGTTTTCAGGCAAACTCGAAGCCGATTTAGCTATACGCTGTTCAATGCGCCATACTTCAACGGCAAGATCAATTAAATCATTTACACCAATGGATAACTCGATAAATTTAGGCGCTACAGCAAACTTGATTTCTTCTTTTATTTTTAAATAAACGTCATTAATTTTGTTGATCTCACTTTTTTTAGTTAAATATGCAAGTAGATAAAGGATAACAATTAAGGTTGCGGCTATAAATAAAAATAGGAAGGGAATTGAATAATTTAAATTCGCTATCATTGAATTAGTCATGATTTTTATGTTTAATGAATTTCAATAAATCGTCTTTTCGATATCTTCGATCTCCTCTAGTACCGAATCGGATTGCTTTCAAAATTCCCTTATTATCCCAATTCCGGAGCGTGTTTGGGTGGCAATTCAATACTTCACACGCCTCTTGAAGCGTCAAGATTTCTGGATATTCCTCGATTTTCTTCGGTTGAGTCTTCATAGTTTTTTTGACTTACTATTAGTCTACAACTTCCCTGCGAATAAGCAAGTATGAAAAGCACCGCCAAAGAAACTAAAAACAACCTAATTTTGATTAGGATATTTTACTTCTTATCTTAAAATTCTTAAACGATAGGTTACTACGCATCTCGAGCGTTATAACCTATCACGACTTGGCTGGGGTGCTAGGATTCGAACCTAGGGTCATGGGACCAGAACCCATTGCCTTACCGCTTGGCCACACCCCAATTTTACGGACTTCTTCGCTCATGAACTGTTAGCTTTTTAGCTTGAAAAAAGGATCAAACTCGCTCTATCATCCAAAACACTCCCCTATTCTACACGAAATGAGATTTTTTTCAAGAGTAAAAAAACGAGCCGCAACCACTGTTCTGGTTACGGCGTCGCGACGAGCTGGAGACGAGCGATACGTTCAGCATTTTCTTCGACCGTTGCCCTGAGCTCTTCCTTCAAGATGTTATATTGCTTCGCTATCGGGAGGATCAGGTGACGTGTTTCCTCGTTCTTCCTGGTCTGCTTTTCCAGAGTGCAGAACGAAAGGGTCAGCTGATTGTCCGTACGATCCCACAATTTGAGAGGTACAAATTCCATGGAGCTCGCGATGCGGTCATAGTACGTCCGTTTACGATCATTATCGTCATGATAATAATACAGATTGCGGTCGATACTGCACCCCATAACGAGATACGCTGTCCTAGGCGTGCTCTGTGCCGCGATACGCTCCTCCGGCCACTCTCTAGGGAATTGCTCATGAATGTCATGGAGCAATGCCGCAGCCAGTTGTTCGGGATCGGTATTTTTGCAGTACACCGCTCCGATAGCGCACACGCCATGCAGATGACGGACATACGGATCCCCGCTATCACGAGGAGGGACAGCGGCAAATGCCTCGGTCACGAGCGCATTGACATCATGTAGGAATCGCAGAATACTCTTACCGAATCCGCAACGCTCAAGGTAATCGAAAAGGGCGGCTTCATTGCCGTATTCTTGTACAACCTGGCGCAGACGAGCCAGTTTTGGATGGTACTCCATGGTATCCCTCGCAAAATGTTAAGAAAAATGTTAAGAAACTAGAAATAAAATCATAACAAAAAAACACCTTCTCGTCAACCGGCTCGCTCGCAAGACGCTTGTCTCAGCCCTTCAGATAGCGGCGGATAGCGATAGCGCTGCTCACCACGCCGAGTGTGATACCGAGGAGCGCCAGCCCGCCGAACAAGTACCAAAAATAATTCAGAAAGAGATCCATGAAATTTCCCTGGGCCATGGCTCCCGCGGTAAACGGAGCGATATAATAGGCTATTCCGTAGAGGGCGACGATGGTCACGAGAGCCGCTACCAGACCATAGAGCGCACCCTCGAAAACGAACGGCATCCGCACGTAGATATTGGAAGCGCCGACCAAACGCATGACTTCAAACTCCTGGCGATGAGAATAGATCGTAATCCGGATGGTATTGAACGTGATCAGAATGGCCACGAAGATAAAAATGGCGCCCAATATCAGCCCGGTTTTTCCTGTCATTTTGTTGATGCGGTCGAGACGCTCAAAAATCCTTTTATTTTTTTCGTAATTGATACGGCTGATATCGTTCTGAAACGTCGATTTTTGGATCTGATCGACGATGAGCGGATAATCATCCGGCTTGATGGCTTTGATTACCAATGAAGCGAACAGCGGATTTTCTCCGATTTCTTTGATGGCCTGCGCGATGACGGGATCGTTGCCGCTCTCGGACAAAAATTGCTTCAAGGCATCCTCGCGCGAGACATACTCGACCGAGGCTATCTCTTTTTTGTATTTCGTCAGTTCATTTTTTATATCCAAGATCCGCTCCTCTGAAACATCAGGATTGAAAGAAACGCTCACGCTCACTTTTTCGCGCATATTCTGCAGGATCAGCTGTGACGTCATCCCCAGCAGAAAAGAAAGGCTCACGATAAAAAGCGATAGGGTCAAAATGCTGACGGTCGCGAATGTCAACCATCCATTGCGGACAAAATTTTCTTTTCCTTCTTTGAAAGTGCGCCACAGCTTGAGGGTTTGCATAAGAATTTTTAGCTTAAAATATATTTGCCTTTATCCTGGTCATGGATAATTTGTCCCTTGCTGATCAACACCACGCGTTTACCGATCTTATCCACGATACCTTTGTTGTGTGTCGCCAGAAGTACCGTCGTGCCGAATGAATTGATCTCCAAGAGCAGTTGGATGATTTCATTGGCCGAAACCGGATCCAAGTTGCCCGTCGGCTCATCGGCAATGATGACTTTCGGGCGATGGATCAGGGCACGAGCCAATGAGACGCGCTGCTGTTCGCCTCCGGATAACTGTTTCGGAAATTTGCATATTTTGTCACCGAGACCGACGATTTCGAGAATTTCTGGCACTTCTTCATTGATTTCCGCCGTACTCCGTCCATCCACTTCCAGCGCGTAAGCGACATTTTCAAAAACGGTCCTCTGCGGGAGCAGCTTGTAATCCTGAAAAACGGTACCAATGTTGCGACGAAAGAATGGGAGGTGCTTACGATTGATTTTCCCCAATGGGCGTTCGTTGAAATACACCTCGCCTTGCGTCGGTATCTCTTCCGCATAGATCAGTTTGAGCAGCGTCGACTTGCCAGCGCCGCTGGCACCGACAATAGAAATGAATTCTCCCGGCTGAAAGGATATGTTGATGTTATCCAGCACGGTAACATTGCCAGGAAAAACCTTGGCAACATTTTCAAAACGGATAATTGGCTGCACGGATGACATATTTTTTATATTTACGAATGTTTCTTTTAATGCGACTGGAGATACCGGAGCTCGCTTTCGATAAAAATCTGCAAGTCCCCGTCCAACACTTTCCCCGTATCACTGGTTTCCATACCGGTGCGATGATCTTTGACGAGCGTATACGGATGGATGACATATGAGCGGATCTGATTTCCCCACGCCGCGCTCTTGAAATCGCCGCGCAGCTTCCGTTTCGCCTCCGCCTGTTCTTCGATGTGCTTCTGTGCCATCTTGGAACGGAGCATCTTCATCGCTTCTTCTTTGTTCTGGAGCTGAGACCGCTCGCTCTGACAGGCAGCCACCAGACCCGTCGGAATATGCGTGATACGTACGGCACTTTCTGTCTTGTTCACATTCTGGCCACCGGCACCCGATGAGCGATACGTATCGATACGCAATTCGTCTGGCTTGATGACCACCATCTCCACGTCATCGATGACTGGCATCACTTCCACGGAAGCGAACGATGTTTGTCTGAGACTGTTGGCGTTGAAAGGTGACAAGCGCACGAGACGATGAATGCCGGCCTCTCCGTGCAAATATCCATACGCATAGGCTCCTACGATTTCTATTGTAGCACTTTTTATGCCCGCCTCCGTGCCGCGTGATTCGTCAAGCAGATGGGTCTTCCAGCCTTGCCGTTCCGCATAGCGGATATACATGCGAAGCAGCATTTCAGCCCAGTCCTGGGCATCGATACCGCCGGCACCGCTTCTGAGAGTCACGAGCGCGCCTTTCGTGTCATATTCGCCCCCGAGCAAAGTTTTCAACTCCCATTCTCCGAACGTTTTCTCTATCTCCGCATACTCTCTTTCCAATTCACTCGCGTCTTCAGGCTGCAAATCCTCCAAGGCTGCCAGCCCCTCAAGATCCGTCACGGTCTTCTCCAACCCTTCGAAAGCAAGTTGTTCGCTTTGCAAAGCTTCCAATTCTTGCATGATCTGACCGGCTATTTTCGGATCATTCCAAAAACCCGGCTGCTCACTCTGGATCCTGAGTTCCTGGGTGCGAATGGCCTTCTCTCCAAAGTCAAAGATAGTCCTGCAACTGCAGGAGTTTTTGTCTAAGAACTGCTATGTTTTCTTGCATCGTACTCATATGTCTCTGAGTATACCATAATTCTCGTTCTCTGGGAAAGAAAAAACAGGCGCTTGTTGAGCCTGCCATATCCCTCTTCTTTTTTGGAGCCACCTTCCAGAATCGAACTGGAGACCTACGCGTTACGAGTGCGTCGCTCTACCGACTGAGCTAAGGTGGCTGATATCAAACGTTTCCCAGTCTACAACAAAAAAGCACAAACATCAACCCCGCGCTTATTTTCCAAGAGGCAAGAAAAACCCTTCTCTGGCAAGGGGCGCAGAGAGTATGTCATCGGACGAAAAGAAGGAGCCTTCGCCAGAATACTGGGGAAAATAAATGCGGGATCGACCTGCCGTAGCACTGCCGCAACCTACTTGGCCAGTTCGGCATCAATCGCTTGTTTCAGAGCGTCTATTCCGACCGCGCCCGGCAAGAAAGTGCCATTCACAAATGTTCCCGGCGTACCACTGATGGAAAAACTGGCAGCTTCTTCTCTATCGGCATCAATCTTGTCCTGATATTTCTTCGTATCGAGACACTGCGTGAAGCTTCTCCCGTTCAACCCCAGCCGCCAGGCATAGTCCTTGAATTTCTGCGTACCGACTGTCTTTCCCCATTCATCCTGCTTCGCAAAGAGGGTGTCAGCGTAGGTTTGGAATTTCTTCTGCTCATTGGCGCAGGACGCCGCGAGTGCCGCATTTTCTGCCTGCTGGTGAAATGAGAGCGGCAAATGCTTATAGACGAACGATACCTGATCGGCGTACTCTTTCGATGCCTTATTCAGATCAGCGTGAAAAGCTTTCGAATAAGGACACTGAAAATCCGAAAATTCGATAATAGTGACTTTCGCGTCTTTTGCTCCGCTTGTGATATCATCCTCCCTCACCGCTGGCAATTTCAGGTATTTCCCAACTGGTAGGCCGATTTTTCCCATATCAAAAAAATATTTCCCGCCTTCTGTCGCGAACAAGCTTGAAGCTTGGGCATAGAAATCAGTCACCGTCACAGTATCAGAGAATATGAACGCGGGCAGGGAGGCGATTTGAAATCGCTCGATCAACAGCTTGCCGAGATCAGAGTCAGTTTCAATCCGAGAGGCTTCGATAGTCGGCATCACACGACGCAACCACACCAACGCTTCGCTCGGATCGCACGCGATACAGCCGGTATCGGTTACCACCTGGACATTCACCTTCGGCTCGCCATAAGCCACCCATGTTTTTCCTCCCGTCTGCAGAAGATCATATTGCTTCACGGCACCGCCGGAAAAGCCGCTCCCTGTCATCAATTGCGCAAAATCGACGAACAGACTGCCGACAAATAATCCCGCTAGAATAATCGCCAAAGCAGAAAAATGTTTCACTTTTTCACTGTCCGTGACTGTTGATTCGTTTTTTTCCGGGTAGAGGATATCCATATGGCTGCGTCTATACATCAAATTAATTATCAAATTCTGAGCACGCGCCGCCCTGCGCCGCGTAGTTTTCAAAAGAAGCGTCTCCTTGATTGATGATTTTCTGCTGCAACAGATTGATATCATACAAAGTCGCTTTCGGAGCCAACGTATAATCTTCAAAGCCGATGGTGATGCGCTCTGACGCGATCGTCTTGATGGCCGCACCGAGAAAAAAAGCGACGACGAACAGGACCGTCAAGCTCCGTTTTGTATATTCGCCCCGTACCACCCATTTTTCGTATATGTCAAAAAAGAAATTCCTGACATGTCGAAAATTCTTTTGAACGAACAGGGTCCGCCGATCAGCTCGAATGGAGAGTCGTCCGATCCGCAAAAGAAAATTTGCATATGCCTCCTTGACAAAAAACACCCTTTGCCGCAAAAAATCGTTCCCATTGACAAAAGAGAATTTACCCTCCTTCATCTGCGGATTGCTGGCTATGAATTTTCTGGTATGTTTCTTCGCTCGCTCGAAGGTCACGAGCATTCTCTCTCGATGAGTTTTGATTGCGGCCTTAAAAAAAGCTTTGCTTCGATTCATATATCTTCTTTCCCTGAGAGAAGGGCTTTCAAAAGGTAATACGCTAAGTTATCACAAAGGCTTTTTTTGTACAAGTCGCCGTTACGACACGACAAGCCCGCTAGAGTTTCTCAATGTCTTCCAAAACGGCATCCAGGGCATCCAGACTTTTCGATCCCAGTCCGTCGGCCTTGCACGATGGATTATCCAGCTCCGCCCGCACGAGCTCAATGGCCGAGAAAGGGCGCACCCCCTTCACGATATTGTCATTGATGGCGATATTCGGCCCATCTTTGCAGAATCCCAGGCATTCATGAATAGGCAAAACGAGAGCCTCTTCTTTGGTCAGGCCTTCTTTGAGATTCTTGTAGATATCCGCGGCTCCTTTTTGGCAACATTTTTTACCCAGACACACCTTCACTGTGGCCCGAGCATCCTTGAATTTGTGGGGTATTTCTTCCATAAGCGTTCGTATATTATACCGGTAAATACGAGAAATATCAAGACTCTCTCCTCCCCTATCCACTACCGAAAACAACTTGACTTTTCTGAGATTTTTTCATTTTTTAGAGTATAATTCCTTTACGAAAGCATCTTCTTATCATTAACGTAACCATGTGGTTGCCTAGAAAAAACATGCCGAGTACTCTCTCATCATTAACGCACACCATATTATGGACGCAATGACATCAGGCAGTACCAAACCACTCTATCGTGGCACGCAAATAGCGTGGTATCTCTTGGATTTTATAGAAGTGCTTCTCGCGTTTCGTTTCGTACTCAAGCTTCTCGGTGCCAATGCCGGTGCCGGTTTCACCAATTTTATCTACATGGTGACAGGCCCGTTTACCGCACCATTCGTTTCTGTATTCAAAGTATCGAAAGCGCAAGGCAGCATCTTCGAATGGACGACTCTCCTCGCGATGTTTGTCTATTGGGTCATCGCCTGGGGAATCATTAGGCTCCTCGTCATGGGAAAAACAGTTTCCACGCCTGAGGCGGCAGTGAAGCTCGATCAGCAGGATCAATAAAGTATGATTATTAACACTACGTATTATGGGTATTCTCATTTGGATCATCTTCGGTGGCCTCGTCGGTTGGGTGGCATCGCTCCTGATGCACACCGATAATCAGCAAGGCATCCTTCTCAATATCGTCGTGGGTATTGTCGGCGCTGTCCTAGGCGGCTGGATCATGACCCTTTTCGGTCAGGCCGGCGTGTCAGGATTCAATCTCTACAGCTTCATCGTGGCTCTCGTCGGATCCGTCGTCCTTATCTACATTGCGAAAGCGTTGCGCTGAGGCTAGCTGGTCAATATGGTATACAAAAAAGCCCTTTCACAAGGGCTTTTTTGATTATCGAACGCAATTGAACAAAAAAACCCCACTGGCAAAACTTCCAGCAGGGCTACGCCACAGGCTTCAGAACTCAAAATGTCGCGGGACAACGACGATGCCGCTCTCATCGACATAGAGGCCGCGAGCGTGATCGGCATCGAGATTGACGCCGATACTCGTTCCAGACGGGATATCGACTCCTCTATCGACGATGACTCGCCTCAGGAGGCATCTCTCCCCGACCCGAACCTCGGAAAAAAGCACTGATTCCTCGATACTGGAATTATATATCCGCACTTTTCTCCCACAAACAGCTTTATAGAGGTTGGAATCCTGAATGATGCATCCGCCACTGACCGCCGAACTCCTCACGAGACATCCGTGCTCATGCGTCTCGGTGAATTTCGCCGGCGGGAGGTTGTCATAGGGCGTCAAGATCGGCCATGCTTCGTTGTAGACGTTCAATTCCGGCGTGATGGATACAAGGTCCATATTCGCCTCCCAGAGCGCGTGCACCGTACCGACATCGCGCCAGTAGTGCTCGCTTTGTCCAGGAATCTGGTTATCACAGAAATCGTATGCGTACACCGGAGCGCCCGCCCGCACCAGCTTGGGAATGATGTCCCTGCCGAAGTCATGCGAAGTGTCTGGATCCTGGGTGTTCTCCTCGAGAACCTGTTTGAGATACGAGAGGTCCGCAAAGTAGTCCCCCAGTGAGACGAAGCTCCGTCCAGGTTTCCCTGGTATTTCCTTCGGATGATCGGGTTTTTCTTCGAATCCGATGACCTTGGAGTGTTCGTCCACTTCGATCACACCGAAGCGCCCAGCTGCCTCTGCCGTCGGCAGAGAGAGCGTGCAGACCGTAAAAACGGCATTTTTTTCCTTGTGGAAGCTATACATCTGACTGAAATCCATTGCGAAAATTTGATCTCCGGACAGAATGGCTGCCGTTTGGAATTGGCCCCGCCGGAGCACAAGAGGAAGATTCTGGTACACGGCGTCCGCTGTGCCACGATACCACTCGTTACCGAACATTTGCTGCGGCGGTACCGTGTGCACGGAAAAACCGAATTTCGGAGCTGATGGCCAATGATCCTGCAAATGATCGATCAGACCCTGGGCACGGTACTGCACAAGCGCCATGATCTTATACAGACCGGAATTGAGGCAATTACTCATCATGAAATCGATGATGCGGTATTTGCCGCCGAAGTGCACGGCTGGTTTGGATCGGGAAGCCGTCAATGGGCCGAGACGCGATCCGACACCGCCAGCCAAAATAAGCGTAATGATGTTCTTCACCCTGTCCTCCTGTGTAAGATATGGAAATTGTTAAAATAACGGTAATGTATTCTGAAACAATTTCAACGATTTGTCAAGAGGAACACGTCTTCTGGCAGATAGAGGTTCCTTCTCTTATTTCACAAAACTATTTTCATCTTGTCTGCCGGCCACAATGCCTGGAGCAGATCCGCTCTCCCCTCACCTGTTTTGGCGGAATAGCGGATGATCGGGCAATCCGGAAACTCCGTCCGCAGGGCGCGGATATGGTTCGTCATGTCGTTGCGGCCGCCTTTGTCGGCCTTGTTGGCGATGATGAGCACGTTCCGCCCGTATTCGCGCAGGAGTTTGAATGTTTCCCGATCCGAATCCTTCGCCCCGATGGACGCGTCGACGATGAGAACCGCCCAGTGGAAATCCACTTCCTCAGCTCCCGCGTACCAAGAGAGGTGCTTCTCGAGCTTGGCGCGTACCGCCGCCGGACGATTGGCGTAGCCGTACCCGGGCAGATCGACGAGGTACCAGGCATCATTCACGATAAAATAGTTGATTTCCGTCGTCCGTCCCGCCGAGGAACTGGAGCGCGCCAGCTGCTTCTGTCTGACCAGAGAATTGATGACGCTGGATTTTCCGACATTGGAGCGGCCGAAAAAAGCGATTACCGGCAAGGGTGGCTGGGGCAATCCTTCGGAGCCGATCACTCCCTTCACGAATTGTACTGATTGGATTTCCATAAGTTCTCTTCTCTCTTACCTCATTCCGGATTCTCCGGATTCATGTGTTATTTTTTTGCTTCATAAACCTAACAGCTTGTGAAAAGCTTCTTTTTCTTCCGAATACAGGCGCATACGATACATCTCGGCAAGGAAATCCTTGTGGCGGAATTTCTCGTCATCCGCGAGAAATAAGAAATCCTCAAAGCTTACCAACCTATTTTCGATACGTTCCCCGGCATCGAGATTCTGTTTTCCGATAACCTTGCAATCTCTAGCAATAAAAAAATAATTTTCCCAATGAAGAAAACCGCGCGAACCGAACACCTTCCATTCTGTCCAGTCGTCGCTTTTCAACCCGGTCTCTTCGAGGAGCTCTCTCTTGGCGGCCGCGAGGACATCTTCGCCCTTCTCTATGAACCCTCCCGGCAGACTGATGAAGGGTTTCTTGTGAGGCTGTTCCTGACTCTGAACAACGATCTTTCCGTCCTGAATAGCGATGATAGTAGCTGCCGGATACCGTCGTATATTTTCAAATGTAGTCTTGGAACCATCAAAAAGCTCCTGCTCCCACTGATATATTTCACAGCGAGTTCCTTTGAAAACCAGTTTCGCTTTTTCTGGAAGTTCTGACATATTTTTATTCCTTCGACTGGAAACCGATGGTGGACGAGGGGGCTTCGGAGGCTTCGACTTTTCCGAAGCTGGCCTCATACTTACCAAGATTGCCCTCGAGGACACGAATCATCTGTTTCAGATGAGCCGGCGAAACGATGACGCGCGCATTCAGAGTTCCTGCCGGCGGGAACATATTCATGAAGTCCAAAACGAACTCCTGCTTGGTATGCAAGACCTGCATGGCATTAGCATACACACCTTTCAGCACTTCGTCCGTCGCCTTGATTTGAATTTGGCTCTGTCCTGGTTGTTGTTCTGTCATAGAGAGATTGTTAAAATTTTCGATGAGGAAATTGAACGATATAGGCTACCTGCGCTTCGATATATTCCGGCTTCTCGCGCCGATAGGAGAAATACTTTTCAGACAAACAATAGGTACATTCGTTCCAGTCAGAGATATGATCAAGAGCAATCCCCGCGTCCGCGGTCTGCTTCCGGATGATGCCTTTCAGATCTGCCCGAATATTTTTGTCTCGGATAATAAAGTCGTCATAGGCCGCAAAGGCAGGCAGCGCATCGTCTTGGATTTCGAAATACTCGGCACAGATGCCCGGGCCGATGGTCACAGCGATCTTGGCTGCCTTTCCGCCCATCCCGACCATCGTCGCGATCGTTTTTTCTACGATTCCCCCGACAATCCCTTTCCATCCGCAATGCGCGAGCCCGATGATGCCCGCCGTTTTTTCTTCGAAGTACACAGGAAAGCAATCCGCTCCCGTGAGGGTCAGGATAATTTCCGGTGATTTGGTAACGAGCGCGTCAGTACGAAGGATGAAATAGTCCGATGCGGCATCGACTTTTTCAACGTTTGTGCCATGTACCAGGTTGGCTACGATAATCTTCCTCCCGCCCAGACCCTTCGCCTCGAAAAATCGCTTCCGATTGGCGATATTCTCCGGCAAGGCATCAGTGACGGTGAGATACATCGAACCGTCCCCTTTCTCCGAAAATCCCTTTTGTACTTTTTTCATAATTCACATTCTGACACACAATACCCTCTTTTCAAAATAGTCCCCAAACGATTGACTTTTCGGTCTTATCAATATACTATGTTTGGAAGTCTTTTTAACAACTGAAACAATATTACAAAAGGAGATTCCAAATGCCCAAACAAGCGTTGTTTATCATCATTGAAGACGGTAAACTCGTCCCGTCAAATGATCCCCAGCTCTTCAATCCATGGCTACAGACACTCAAGACGCTCTACGCGGCATTCCGCAAAGAAGACGGCCGCGATCCGCCCAGCAAGATTATTCCTTTCGATAACGAACGCGTTATTCGCTTCATCGCCAGTAGTCGCAAATGGCTTTACGATAGCGACTTCACGGCCTATGGTATGGCTACGCTCGTCCTCTGCAATCACGGCACCGGAAAGCGATTTGTCGGCCATATCGAAGACGTCTTTGTTTGTCAGGAATATCGCTATCAAGGCTATGCTGAACAGCTGATCCTCGCCGTCAAAAACGAAGCGGTGAAACGGAGTGTCATCTATCTCGAGCTTACAGCCAATTCACAAAGAGCCGCCGCACACCGCCTGTATGAAAAACTCGGGTTCCGCATGATTGCCCAAGCGGTCCCTGACACCGACAACCGGGCGACCAACCTCTTCCGTTTGCCCATCAGAACAATGTGAAGTCAAAAACCTGCCCTGGCAAGGCCCAGACTACAAAAGGAGCCCACAAGGTTCCTTTTCTTTTCCTATTTCGTCTCTTCCCTGATCCAATCGGCGTAGGACTTATTGGATTCCACTTCAAACTTCATGATGCACGGAGTTTCGTAGGGATGAATCGCTAGAACGATCTTCTTCACCTTCGTCCAATTTTCTTTTTTCGTTTTTACAAGCGAAACGATTTCTTTCGAATTCTCTATCTTCCCCTTCCACCAATATGCACTCTCGATAGGGAAATAGTTTACACAAGCAATCAATTTTTCTTTCAACAAAGCCTCAGCCACTTTCTTAGCTTCTTTCAGATTCTTATGCGTGATATAGATAATGATGAATTTCATAAGTTTTATTCTTAAGCTGTATTTCTGAAACGAAATAATCGTTGAAAAAATCCTATTGTAAGAACAAAGACAAGCGTGTTGAGCAGAAAGAGATACAGAGGGAATGCCGTGTTGATGAAATCAAAATTTGTTTTTGAGAGCAAGGCCAGTCCCAAACTGACGCATCCCATAGACCAGGAGAGCTGCGATTCTGATTTGGGCATCTTCCATACCTTCACGAGAGTCGGTACCGCAAAAAGGAAGTCCGCGCTGATGTTCATCGCAAGCGCGGTAGCGGGAGCATCCAGGAGAAGCCACGCCATGTATGCAGCGATCCCGAGCGTAAGAGAAAACACATCTATAAGAGAAAATATCGTCACTCCGCGATAGAGGGAAAGAATGAAAATAGCCGTGCAAACAATAGCCGCAGCATAGACCACCATGACGGATGCATCCGTGCCATGGGCTGATTGGATGAGCGCGGCTGTCCATGTCAGGAGCGTCCAGCCGAACCATGTCACGCGATTCGGCCGCGTCTCACCGCGAAAGGTATCCAGAAAATACGGGATGATCCCTATGAAATAGATACCGACTCCAATAACGCCAATAATCGTGTGAATGTTCATGCGACCTTTTCTAGAATTATTCTTTCATATATTTTTCACTAGCATCAATAATAAATTTTTGCATGTTACCCACAGCATTAATTCCCATTGCTTCCTTTAGTTCATTTCTAACTTTTTCAAAACCGTTTTTACTATATAATTCCTCGATAGTTTGTGATGCTTTTTCAATTAGTTCCATTCTTTTGTTATTTTGTTTCGCCGTTAAACTGTCTGAGTTCTGTAAAATAATCAGGTAATGATTATCAGCCATAAAAGCAATGCGTCTCTTATTAATTTCTTCAACACTTTTTAAATCATCATTCGGTAACCATTTCTCATATTTTTTTCTTAGTTTGATAAACTCAATAATTATATTTTGAAACTCCTTTTCATTCTCCGTACCTGGAAGACCATTTATCCAAAGCCAATCGTCTAGCTTATTCAATGTATCAATGTAAGTCTCATAAAACGCTTTCCTCTCATTATACAAGGATACAGAATAATGAGAATTAATAGCTAATTCGAATAGCTGGTTATTTTTATGCCTATTAATCCCGATCAAAATAACAATTATAGATACAATCACAGATAATGCTGTGTTTATTGTTGAAAAAATATTTTCATACTTCTTCGGATTATCCAGTGACAAAAAAAGAATGCCCAGCCATATACCAGCAACAGTTAAACCAATGACCCACCCAACTAGTATCAACTCTTGTCTTCGAAATTTCGTATTCATATTCCCTATCTTAATCAGTGTCAACTACATAAACTAAGAGCGGAGGAAAAACCTCCGCTCTTAGTATACTCCTTATTTTTTCTCTTCTTCTGCTGGCTTGTCACCTTCCGGCTTTGCAGGTTCTGTTTCGGCTTCCTTAGGAGCCTCGGCAGTACCTTCGCCTTCGGGCTTGGCTTCGCCCTGCTTGGCCTTTTCGGCCTCTTGGGCGGCAGTATAGAGCTTCTGGCCGATGGCTTGGGCGGCGGTGGAGAGCGTCTCGGTCGCCTTCTTGATGGCTTCCAGATCATCACCGTTCTTCACCTTGTTCAGTTCCGTGATGGCTTCCTCGACCGGCTTCTTCTCATCGGCGGTCAACTTGTCACCCGCGTCTTTCAGAGCTTTCTCAGTCGTGTAGGAGAGCGAGTCTGCCATATTGCGTGCTTCGATGAGTTCCTTCTTGCGTTTGTCTTCATCGGCATGCATCTCGGCATCCTTGGTCATCCGTTCGATCTCATCCTTGGAAAGTCCGGTGGATGATTCGATGCGGATAGACTGGGATTTGTTGGTGGCCTTGTCCTTGGCCGTCACTGAGAGGATACCCGAGGCATCGATGTCGAAGGTCACTTCCACCTGCGGGACACCACGTGGTGCCGGCGGGATACCATCGAGGATGAATTGTCCGAGAGACTTGTTGTCACTGGCCATCTCACGCTCGCCCTGGAGCACGTGGATCTGTACCGATGGCTGGTTGTCAGCCGCGGTCGAGAAGACTTGTGAACGAGAGACCGGAACAGTCGTGTTGCGATCGATGAGTGGGGTACGTACGCCTCCCAAAGTTTCAATACCGAATGTCAGCGGAGTCACATCGAGGAGGAGCACATCTTTCACCGATCCCTCGAGTACGCCTCCCTGGATAGCGGCACCGAGCGCCACGACTTCGTCAGGGTTGACCGAGATATTCGGTTTCTTGCCGAAGAATGCTTCTACCTTGGCAAGGACGAGCGGCATACGGGTCATCCCACCGACCAACACCACTTCGCTCAAATCCTTCACATCGAGATGGGCATCGGCCAAGGCTTTCTTGACCGGTTCGAAAGTGGCTTCAACGAGATCACCGACCAATTCTTCCAATTTGGCACGGCTCATCTTGATCAGCATGTGCTTCGGTCCGCTGGCATCAGCGGTGATGAACGGTTGATTGATTTCTGTTTCATTGGCAGTTGAGAGTTCGATCTTGGCCTTCTCGGCAGATTCCTTGATGCGCTGGAGAGCCAGAGGATCTTTGGAAAGGTCCATGCCTTCCTGCTTCTTGAATTCGTCGAGGATCCAGTGGATGATGCGCTGGTCGAAGTCATCGCCACCCAAGTGGGTGTCACCGTTGGTCGACTTCACTTCGACGGTATCTTCGGCCACTTCCAAAATAGAGATATCGAAGGTACCGCCGCCGAGATCATAGACCGCGATTTTCTCGTCTTTCTTTTTGTTGAAACCATAGGCCAGAGCTGCGGCCGTCGGCTCATTGATGATGCGACGGACATTGAACCCGGCGATTTCACCAGCCTCTTTGGTCGCTTTGCGCTGGGAGTCATCGAAGTATGCCGGCACAGTGATGACCGCGTCAGTGATCTTCTCGCCGAGTTTCTCTTCCGCATCGGCCTTCAGTTTCTGCAGCACCATCGCGGAGAGTTCCTGCGGAGAGTATTCCTTGCCGCCCATCACGATCTTCACACCTTCACCGGCTTGGATGATCTTGTACGGAAGGGTTTTCATATCCCGCTTCACTTCATCATCGTTGAAATGCCGTCCGATGAGACGTTTCACGGAAAACAGCGTGTTCTCCGGGTTGGTCACGCCCTGGCGCTTGGCCAGAAGCCCCACCAGACGCTCGCCGGTCTTCGATACGGCCACCATGGATGGGGTCGTCCGATTGCCTTCCTTGTTTTCGATTATGTTGGGGGTTCCGCCTTCCACGAATGCCATCGCGGAATTGGTCGTCCCCAAATCGATACCGAGTATTTTACTCATATTGTTGTTGTTACTTAATTTAAAACTTTGTTAATAAATGAGTGTTGCTTTTTAATTATGAATTTCTAATTTTGAATTTTGATTGAAACTTGAATGATTTAATTTTTAAACACGTGATACTGGATACTCATTTCACGATCACTTTCGCCGGACGGATCACTCTGTCCCCGAATTTGTAGCCCTTCTGCACGACTCTGGCAATAACATGTTCTTCTGGCTTGTCTTCTTTTTCTTCGACTTCTTCCCCCTCATTTTCCATTTTGATATTTCCATTTTGCATTTCTAATGCCTCATGGATGCTCGGATCGAATGTTTCCCCTTCCTTCGCTTCTATCGTCTGCATGCCGTTATCAGTCAAAACCGTTTCCAGCTGCTTTTCGATGTACTGGATGCCGACCACCCACGGACTGTCTTTCTGTTCTTCCGGTACATGCATCGTGGCGGAACAGAAGTTGTCGAGGACGGGAATGATATCGAGTACCAATCTCTCTATCAGGATTCCCCGCAAATCTTTCTGTGATTCTTGCTGACGCTTCTTGTAATTCTCAAAGTCCGCTCGTGCCCGTTTCAGATCCGTGAGATATTCCATCGCTTTCGTTTCCCAATCTCCGGCCGAAGCATCATCCGACGCCGGAGATTCGCCCGGCCCGGTCTCTTCTGGAGATTCCATAATTTCTTCCTCCTGATTCTTTTTCTTTTGTGTCATATGCTTATTGCATCAGATAAATTACGTTGCCGGTGAAAACAATAACGAGCGATGAACTGAGCAGCTTCTTCATATACTCGATGAGGGATTTGTTCTTGGCATATTCCATCCGTTTCGGTCCGATGATAGCAAGCATGCCGCGTTCGCCAGCTTTGTTCTGATACGGCGCGATGATCATCGAACAATTGTCGATGCCCGAGATGGGATTCTCATCTCCGATGAAAATCTGTGTCTCTCCGTCTTTCAGTTTGAGCATGATACCATCCAGTTTCTCGTCCAACGAATCCAAGGTTTCTACCAAACGGCACAATTCATCCATTTCCTTGAACTCCGGCTTTTCGATCATCTCTTTCATCCCGAAATCGTATACTTCGTCTTTGCCGACAATGCCCGAGACCGCGAGATTCCCGGAAAGAGCGGAGAGGAGTTTGGCAGTCGTGCGACCGAGGCGGACGTGCTTGGCTTTCAGTATGAGCAATTCTTTTTGCAAATGTTCCTGGTCTTTGCGCGAAAGGGTTTCTTCTCCCATCATCTCCTCGACGTACGTGCGGTAGCCTTTGTCGGTCGGGATGCGTCCGGCGCTCACATGTGGCTGATAGAGATAGCCCTCTTCTTCGAGGGTGGCCATATCGCTACGGAGCGTCGCCGAACTGACCGGAAAATCAAATCGCTCCAGCAATGCCAACGACCCTATCGGTGATGCTGTTTCCGTATAGAGTTCGATGACCGCTGAGAGGACTTGCTGTTGGCGCTTGTTCATAAGCAACTTATTAGCTTGTAGCTTTTTTGCTTCGTTGGCTTAAAAAAATACTCAAACATTTACTCGCAATTTCATTATAAATACACGCTGGCACTCTGTCAAGTAGAGTGCTAATGTTTCCGGACAGTTGAAAAGGGGCCCTATCGAGGATACCCCTTTTATTCTGCGGCAATGCCGCAAGATCACTAGCAATTCTTGCATTGATCGAGGCTGAGACATTCGAGAACGCACACGCGCTTGCTCGGATCATACCGCTCAGCCGCCCGTTCCGCTGACATCCTGATACCTCCCAAAGCCATACAATTGACCATTACTGGGAAGTCAGGCGGGTCAGCCTGGCGTGGTTGTTTTTTTGAATCCAGCGCAGGCTTTTTCATGTTTTCCCTCCTTGTTGTTGAGCAACCCGCCGGTTGAAGACAAACTGACATCTGTTGGTAAGAATCCTGCTTGGCAAACACGCCCCGGCTCTGATACGACGCATCTCCTCCGCAAATGGGAGCGGAAGTCGCACCCCCAGAATACTCAGCATGAGACACTCTATGATGTTCATTTTTTCTCCTTGATACGTGGGGGGTCAGCTAAATATCTATTGGCACTTTCTTTGGCAGATACCTCCGCAGACGGTGCTCCCTTCGCTGAAGTGATTCTGCCGCGCCTGCGCTACGGAAATAGCACGCTCTGGCACAACGGTTTTTTCCTTCTTCGCGAGCGATGTGAGAAACACCTCACAGACGACACGCCCTGATACAGGGCGCGGTTTACGCTTTGTGCTCTGGATCTTCGATGGCGACATCGCATATCTCCTCTCTGTTGTTAAGCCTACTGTACCGGATCATATCCGCCGTCATTCCACGGATGACAACGCAGGATACGCTTCAGCCCCATAAAACCTCCTCGCACGATGCCGTACCGCTCTATCGCTTCATACGTATAGGCACTACAGGTCGGATGGAAACGACAGAAACGCTCCCCGAACACCTTGCCCATAAACCCGTGCTCCAGAGAGAGAGTTTTCTGGTATAAATGAATGAGTGAAAGCAAAAGTCGTTTCAACATATTCAGAGCATAATCCCCCCATGATAGTTTTGTCAATTCTGCCTTTGCTTGATATACTGAATGCAAATAAATCCCCTGGAAACGAAATGCAAATTGTCCAACACAAAAAATTGACGTGGATAGATTTTGAAAACCCGAAAAGTGATGATATCACGTATCTGCAGGAGAATTTCAACATCCATCCGCTCGCGATAGAAGAGCTGATCACGCCCACCTATCAGCCCAAAGTCGTCCAATATGATAGCTGCCTGTTCCTTTCCATCCATATTCCTCTCTTCGATACGGAACATCGGACAACCTATCCCGGCGAGCTCGATATCATTCTCACGGCCGATCATCTCATCACGAGCCACAAGCAAAGTATCTACCAGCTGAGCAAGTTTCTCGAAGACTTGGAAAAAAGCACCGGCAAACGCCGACTATCGCTCGAAAAAACCCCTACCCATCTCTTGCACGACCTAATCGAAGTACTCCTCGATTCCTGTTTCCCGCGCCTGAACCATATCAGCCAGAAGTTGGATTTCATCGAGACGCAGGTCTTCGCGGCGAAAGAAAAAGAGATGGTGTTCGAAATTTCCGTCCTCAAACGCGATATCCTCAATTTTCGCCGGACACTGAAACCGCAACGCTCGATCCTGGAATCCGTCATCCAAAAAAATCATCCCTTCATCCCGACGGATATCAAGATCTATTTCCAGGATCTGATCGGCACCAATGTCCGCCTCTGGAACATCCTGGAAAGCCAAAAGGAAACCATCGAAGCTCTGGAAGCGACCAATAATTCTCTCCTCTCCAACAAGCTCGACCTCACGATGAAGGTGCTGACCATTTTCTCGGCTATCCTGCTTCCGATGACGGTGTACTCCAATATGCTCGCGATGAGCGCCCAGATTCCCTTCGGACACAGTCCGTATGCTTTCTGGATTCACGCCGGATTTATGGCGCTCCTTTCTATCATGACGATCACAATTTTCAGAATCAAGAAATGGCTCTGATGTCATCCATGAAGTTATCAAGTTCATAAAGTGAAATAGCTTTACAACTTTAAGAACTTTATACTGTTTATGCAATTCTACAATACCCTCTCCAAAAAGAAAGAAATATTTGAACCTCTCCATCCCGGCAAAGTCGGGATGTATACTTGCGGTCCGACGGTCTATGGATATATCCATATCGGCAATATTCGCGCCTACATGTTCGCCGATACTTTGCGTCGCGTACTCGAAGACGCTGGCTATGAAGTCCGCATGATCAAGAACATCACCGATGTCGGCCATCTGACGGCCGATGACACCGGACAAGGCGACAGCGGAGAAGATAAAATCGAGAAAAAAGCCCAGCAGGAGAAAAAAACACCCGAAGAAATCATTCGTTTCTATGAAGGATATTTTCTGCAAACGGAAAAAGCGCTCAACATCCTGCCGGCTCATTATTTTCCCCGTGCAACAGCGCACATCAAACAGATGATCAAGCTCATTGAAGAGCTCATAGCCAAAGGGCACGCCTATGAGAAAAATGGCAATGTCTTCCTCGATGTCACGACATTTCCGGCGTATGGAAAACTTTCCGGTAATACGCTGGCAAATCTGAAAGTCGGCGCGCGCCTCGAAGAACATCCTGACAAAAAAAATCCCTGGGATTTCGCTCTCTGGCTCAAGGCGCCCCAAGGCCACCTGATGCATTGGACTTCTCCGTGGAGCGAAGGCTATCCCGGTTGGCATATCGAATGCAGCGCCATGAGCATGGAGTACCTCGGCAACACTCTCGATATCCACACGGGCGGCGAAGACAATATTTTCCCGCATCACGAAGCGGAAATTGTTCAGTCCGAAGGCGTCACCGGAAAACCCTTCGTCCGTTACTGGCTCCATACCCGCCACCTCCTCGTGAATGGCGAGAAGATGGCCAAATCAAAAGGGGATTTTTATGTTTTGGAAAATATCGTGGAGAAAGGTTTTTCCCCGGTGGATCTGCGCATGCTCCTCATCAGCACGCACTATCGCAGTCAGATGAACTTTACCTGGGAAGCCCTCGAACAAGCGAAGAAAAACAAAGAAGCGCTATTCGGCATCGTAGAGAGGCTGCAAGGCATCCCCGATACTCAGAATGACCCGGCATCATTCGATGGAGCAGATTCGCTCTCCTCATTCCGCAATGCGATGCAGGACGATATGAACGCGCCTGAAGCGCTCGCCATCGCTTTGGAGCTCGCAAAAAAAACAAATGCGCTGCTTGATACCAAAGAAACGGTACATCGCGCTGCCCTGCAATCGCTGTTCGGAAAAATATTCTTTCTTTTCGGTCTGAAGCAGGAAACCGATGCTGTCCCCGAAGAAGTCGATGTCTTCGCCCGAGCTCGTGAAACAGCCCGCGCCAACAAAGACTTCGCCGAGTCCGATCGTCTGCGTGATCTCATCCTCGCTCACGGCTACAAAGTGGAAGATGTCCCGGAGGGCTATCGTCTGAAGAAAAATTAAACGCTATTACGCTCCAATCCCGCTCTTTTGTCAAGATGTGTTGAATTCTCCAGCCAAAGGCGTATAATGGTAATCTATGGCAAAAACTCCTGAACATCTCCGCGTTCCGCCGCACAATCTCGAAGCTGAGACTTCTGTCCTCGGTTCTTTGATGCTCGACAAGGACGCAATCATCAAAATCGCTGATTTGCTGAAAGTCGGTGATTTCTACAAAGATGATCACAATCTGATTTATGAAACCATGCTCGCGCTCTATGAAGAACGTGAGCCGATTGACGTTTTGTCACTGGCCAACAAGCTGGAAGAAAAAGGGAAACTCGAAAGCGTCGGCGGATCGAATTATCTCGCCTCGCTCGTGAACTCCGTTCCGTCTGCTACCAATGTCGTCCACTACGCCAAAGTCGTCCAGAAAAAAGTCTTGCTTCGCCGGCTCATCAGCGCGGCCAGCGATATCGTCGAAATCGGCTATGATGAATCGGAGGACGTACAGAAGATTCTCGACGAAGCCGAGCAGAAAATATTCGCGGTTTCTCAGAAATATATCAAACAAGATTTCGTTCCGATCAAATCCATCCTTGAAGTGGCATTCAACCGTATCGACGAATTGCACAAAAGCGATCACGCTTTCCGCGGAGTACAGACGCATTTCCATGATCTCGACAATATTCTTGCCGGACTGCAGAAATCCGACCTCATCATCCTGGCCGCTCGTCCTTCCGTCGGCAAGACCTCCTTGGCGCTCGACATCGCCAGGCAAGTGGGCGTGCATTCCAAAGTCCCTGTCGGGATCTTTTCGCTGGAAATGGGCTCCGATCAGCTAGTGGATCGTATGATCGCTTCCCAGGCTGGAGTGGATCTCTGGAAACTCCGTACCGGCAAACTCTCCAGCGAAGGCCCGGGCAACGATTTCGAACGGATTTCCGACGCTATGGGAGTGCTTTCTGAAGCCTCTATTTTCATCGATGATTCCGGTTCGCTCAACATCATGGAAATGAGGACGATGGCTCGGCGTCTGCAAGCGGAACACAATCTCGGCCTCATCATCGTCGACTATCTCCAGCTGATGGAAGGCCGGAGCAGCAAAGGAGACAACCGTGTCCAGGAAATTTCGGAGATTTCCCGCGGTTTGAAGCAGCTCGCACGTGAACTCAATATCCCGCTCATCGCCCTGTCGCAGCTGTCCCGTGCTGTCGAATCCCGTCCCGACCAAATCCCGAAGTTGTCCGACTTGCGCGAATCAGGTTCCATCGAGCAGGATGCCGACGTAGTGATGTTCCTCTACCGTGAAGACCGTGTCAAACCGGATACCCCGAACAAAAACATCGCCGATATCATCATCGCCAAACACCGCAACGGCCCTGTCGGGAAAATTCAGCTGTTCTTCGATGAAAATGCCGCTACATTCAAATCACTGGAAAAAATCCACAACGATTAAGACTCTAGCTGCATATACCAAAGTAAAAATAAACATATGCACTATCCGAAAGTTTTCCAATCCTTGATTGCGCACTTCTCATCGCTCCCCTCCGTCGGACCGAAGATGGCCGAGCGTATCGTGCTCTATCTCTTCAAACAAGACGAGGAAAGGCTGCAAGGCTTCGCCGAGAGCCTCGAAGCGCTCCATCACCTGAAAAGCTGCGTCCGCTGCTTCCATATCGCCGAAAGCGATCTGTGCGCGATCTGCGCCGATCCGAAACGGATCACGAACACGCTCTGTCTCGTCGAAGAGCCGCTCGATGTCATCGCTATCGAACGTACCGGTACCTATCAGGGGCTCTATCATGTCCTAGGCGGCCTCCTGGAAAGCGGACGGAGCGACAATAGCGGTAATCTCCGCATCAACGAACTCCTCAAGCGGGTAGAGGATGACGCTATAGAGGAAGTCATCCTGGCGACCAATCCGACCACGGAAGGCGATATGACCGCTCTCTACCTGAAAAAGAAGCTGGAACCGTTCCATATCAAGGTCACCCGCATCGCTCGGGGCATGGCCACCGGAGGCGACATCGAATACGCCGATGAAATGACCCTCACCGCCTCCTTGACAAATCGCAAGGAACTGGCATAATATTATCATAAGTAAGTACCTTTTAATTGACGAGTTATCGAGCTCGTTTTTTCATGAATCCAACCGAATCATACAAGGAGGAAACAATGATACCCCATCCCATACTGTTTCAACCCGGAATGGAGGGGAAATTCGTCCCTCACGAGGCCATCGAAGAAGGAAAGATGGCAGAGCAGCTCTTGTTGTTTCCGCCGAGTATTGAAGAGGAGCAGCTTATCCCTCCTCAGGCAGAAACACTATCAGGTCAATCCGCAGAGGAAAGGAGGTAAGGGGGCAAGCCCGCGGAGAAGATTCTTTCTCCCGGGCTTTTCAATTGATAAGAAGCAGCAAAAAACCCGCTCGGATATTCCCGGCGGGTTTTGCAATTTCTGAGAGAAAGATTAGGCAACGATCTTGGTGATCTCTACTTCCGTGTAGGTTTGGCGATGACCGAAGCGAACCAGATAGCGCTTCTTGGCTTTGTGCTTGATACCCTTGACTTTGGGGTGACGCTCCTGCGCGAGCACCTTGCCTTCCACAACCGCCTTTTCCAAGACCGGCGTGCCCACCTGTACCGCTTTTTCGTCTCCGGTGAACAGCACCTCGAACGTCACGGTATCACCGACTTCCTTTTCCAGCTTTTCAATCTTCACTTTTTGACCCTGGGAAACCTTGTACTGCTTTCCGCCGGTTCTGATAATCGCGAGCATATGCCAAAATACGAGTCATTTAAATACTTGTCCACTATACGTGATTTCCCCTTCACTGTCAAATGGGCGGCGGCACTTCCTCGTTCTATTGACAAATTCCCTATTCAGGTGTATAATATTCCGTTAGATCATTAACAACGAGCAGCCCTGTTTTTTCCTTATTTTTGCTCCCGGTGAGCCGCCATATTTTCGCATCCCCTTACCCGGGGAAGGCATGCGGCTTATCGTGGAGCAAATCATGAAAAACAATCTGGGAGTAGTAAGAAGCATCACCCCCGCAGCGGCACCACTACCGTATGAACCGACGATTATCTTCGCTGGCACCAAGAACAAGCGGCAAAAGGAGCTTGTCAAGGATCATTACCGGCGGCGTCATGATGTTTTCGCCGTCCAATACGGCTGGGAAGACATCCGTGCCGACGGGATGGAACAAGACGGCTACGACCGCTTCGGTCATTGCGACTACGTCCTCCTGGTGCGTGCCGATGGAAGAGTAGGCGCTGGCTGCCGTCTCATTTGGAGCACGCCGGCCTCACCGCTCCCGATCCAGGAGTTTCTCGAGGATCCCAGCAGCGTGCCGACTGGTTCCGTGGAAATTTCACGGATGACCGCCACGCCCGAAACGGCCAGGTCTTCCAGCCGCTTCCTCGGATATCTCCTCGGTTACCTGGCGGAACGCGAAGTATCGGGCTTCTACGTCACCATCCGGAAGCGTCTGCTCGAGAAGTACGCTCATAGCGGATTCAATCGCTACGAGCTGCTCCCTGGACAAGCGATGGAAAAGACCAGCCGGGACGGAACGAGAGAGTCCTTCCTTCCGGTCCGTATCGGTCTGGAGGGAGAACAACAAGCTATCAGCCTCCTCTCGAGGCTGTGCCGATGAAAAACAACGAGCCCCACTAGTGTAACAACACAGTGGGGCTCAAAAATTTTCCAGAATAAAAATCTATTCGAGTATCGCCTTGATACGCCGGACGCCGGCGGATGAAGCCTCTTCTTTGATAATCTTGAACTTTCCTTTGATATCGCCCGTATTGGTGACATGCGGGCCTCCGCATAATTCTTGCGAATACACTGTGCCATCGTCGCATTTCACTATATAAGCCGTCACTTTATCCGGGTACTTTTCCCAAAAACTCCCCTCAACGCCGGCTGCCTTGGCTTTCTCTTTCTCCATGACTTCCGTCGTCATGTCGCATTTTTTGCCGATCGCTTCATTAACATAGGCCTCCACTTTATCCAAAATGTCACGCTCCACTTTCCGCGCAGAAGTGAAGTCAAATCGCGTCCGTTCTTCAGTGATATTGGAGCCTGCCTGATGAACATCATTGCCCAAATACTTGCGCAATCCAGCCAGCAGAAGATGCGTAGCCGTATGGAGCATGGTCGTTTTCTCACCGTGATCAGCGAGACCTCCCTTGAACTTTCCGGCACTGGCCGTACGGGAAAGCTCTTGGTGCCGGGCAAACTCTTGCTGAAATTCTTCTTTGTTGATCGTGATGCCTTTTTCTTGCGCGATTTCCGCTGTCATCTCCAGCGGAAAGCCGTACGTGGAAAACAATTCGAACGCGTCTCGGCCGGTCAGCTCCGCCAGACTCAAACGCTTTTCGAGTTCTTTCATGCCGCGCGTCAGCGTCTCACGGAATTTCGCTTCTTCCCCATCGATCACGGAAACGATGCCCGGCTCTTTTTCTGCCAGATACGGGTACGCATCCCGATATTCCGCCACTAGGGCCGCCACGCACCCCGGCAGCGACTGCGGCGCGATATCGAGCGTATCCGCGTAACGGACCGCCCGGCGGAGCAACCGCCGCAGGACGTAGCCCTGATCCGTATTGGACGGCAAGACCCCGTCGGCGATCAGAAACGTCGCGGCGCGCATATGGTCCATCAGGACGCGAAAGGCATAGGTATACTGTGCATCGGCGCCGTATTGCTTCCCGGAAAGCTCCTCGACAGCCCCGCGCAAAGCATCGAAAATATACCCCAAGAACACATCCGGATCATCCTGCTTGGCAACGATGAGCCGCTCCAGTCCGCCTCCGAAATCGACGTTTTTCTGCGCGAGTTTTTCGAAACCGGCGGCAGTCTTTCTATATTCCATGAAAACATTGTTGCCGATTTCTACGAACCGGCCGCAGTCGCAGTTCACATGGCAGGGTTCGTTTTTCCAGACGGATTTTTCATGCATCCCGTGCTCCGTGCCGAAGTCCCAGAACATTTCCGTGTCCGGTCCGCCCGGCTCGCCTTCTGGCATATTGCCCGGTACGCCGGCCCGACTCCACCAGTTTTTCTTTTCGGAATAATAAAAGATCTTTTCCCCGTCACGCATGCCATCCTGTTCCGGGTTCTCGCCGATTTTCACCTCGATCCCTTTCGAGGCGAATAATTTTTGCCACGCTTCGGCTGATTCCGTGTCCTTAGGGATACCCAAGCTCTCGTTGCCGCGGAAACACGTGAAACACAGGCGCTTGGGGTCGAGACCCAGTTCCTCCACCAAAAATTCCCACATCCAGGCGATCTGCTCTTCTTTGAAATAACCCGGCTCGCCGATGCCGTCGGCCGAGGTCGGATCTCCGAACGACCAGTTGCCGAGCATCTCGAAAAACGTCGTATGGCGGTTGTCGCCCACTTCTTCGATATCCTGGGTGCGGAAACATTTCTGTGAATCCGCAATGCGCGCGCCGAGCGGATGCGGCGCGCCGAGGAGATACGGCAAAATCGGCTGCATCCCGGATCCGGTGAAGAGCGTGGTCGGATCATTTTCCGGAACGAGCGGAGCCGAAGCGATGACTGCATGCTTTCTCTTCGCAAAGAAATCTAAATAGGCTTTTCTGATATCTTTCATAAGCAGGTCTTTCATTCGAGTTACCCTAAGCGCGTTGCAAGCGTTTTTCAATTTCAGCGAAATCATGGCGGTCGATGGTATCGGTTTCCTTATAGAGTGCTTCCAATCTCTCAATAGCCGCAGAGATATCTGCCTTTCCGCTGCTATAATCGCGCGCCAACGCATTCAAATCCGCTGTGCCGAAACTGGAAAGATGTGGCTCTTTCGAGCTGATCACCGCGGCAACGATGCTTTTGAATTTATCCGAGGTCATACGCAAACGTACACAAAAAAATTAAAGGCTGTTCATCTGTTTTTTCGCACGCATAATTTCTTCCTCTATCAGCTCCACTTCTCTGGTAGAAGAACGAAAAGCCATTTCTTTGCTGTCCAAGTCCGCTTTGAGATGAGCAATTTCTGATTGTATCTGGCGAATTTCCGTCTGCAGAGCGCTCTCTGCGCGCTCCAGCCGTTTCTTGTCAACCTGCAAAGAAAATAAGGCCAATTGAGCCTCCCGGATCGCCGTCTGACGATGGGCGTTTTCTGCGGTACGATTATCCCTCATAGTTGTACAGTGCTAAAAATATCCTGTCAATCATGGCTCAAAACCCCACAAGATTTATGGACCGTCTTCACTCGGCTCAACCACAAGAGTCACCCGCTTCTGAGAATTGGGGATACTCTCCGCGAACCACTGGGGATGAAAAATGACTTGAATATTTTTTACCTCCGGAAAACTCTCCAGTACTTGCTTGATGCCGTCTTCATTTTTCCCCAGAAGCATCACCTGTAATTTCTCCTTATCGATATCCGATTCCATGGTGACAAGAGCGTGCGCTCTGACTCGGAGCGTGCCCGAAGCGAAGTCCGCCGAAGAGTCGCCATAGGTGATACTCGAAAAAACCGGCCGGAAGCGCATTCCCTGAAAATTTTTCTCACTGGCGCCTGCTACTTTCTCTTTGACTACTTTTTCTGAAAAAGCAAACGCGCGCACCCTGAACGTCCCCCGGTAATCAAACGCGCTCGCTACTGTACCGATCGATGGCAAATCAGGAGCAACCAGCGGGACGATATCCAGCTCCTCATCCAGTATTTTCTCATCTGATGCCAAGGCGTCACGGATCCCACTCAAAAAATCTCCTTTCGCTTTTTCTGTCGCCTCGCGGAGCGCCGCATCCACATCAACCTTCGTCACGACAGCGACATCAGATACGCCTCCACTCCCTCCGCCCGTCATGGCTTTCGTGGATTTGGCGGAAAACTTGTCATATTTCGCCCCCCCCTTGAAACCAGGGATAGTAAACGTCGTCGCCTCGATATTGTATTCTGCTCCTGCCTGATCAGCGATGACAGTTGCCTCTCTGGCTCCCGACTCATTGCCAGCCATCGCCGGAACAGTCACGCCGCCCTGCAGTCGGAAAATTTTTCCATCAGCGGTTTCCAGCCGAGTGGTCGCCACCAAAGACTGCGGTTCGGTATTATAATTGTTATACAGGATGACTGTTCCGTGGGCTTTCTGATTTGCTCCTCCGGATTTGCCAGTCGTCGCGACAGTCACGGCCACTTCTATGTCTTTTTCAAGCATGCGCACAGGAAAAACATCTTCCTCAGACAATACGCTGTCAGCTGTGCCATTGAATTCCGTATCAATGGTTTGGACGATTCGGTACGGCGTCACATGCACTTCTGCCTTCGGAAGCACGAAGAAGAGCACCACTGCCACGAGAGATAGCAGCGAAATACCCCCCAAGATAAAAAATATCATGTGCGCCTTCTTGCCAACGGTCGCTTGAGGCGCAGACGCTGACACCCTTTGCGTTGTGACAGCTGGCGCAGCCGGTATGGTTCCGTTGTAAAAGTTTTTTAACCGTTCGCCGTTATCTTGCCGCGGCATCTGCTGAGACACCGGAACAGATGGCTGAGGAGAAGCGGGCGAGGCATATCCGGAGAGAGGCGGCACATCCGCCAGACGCGGCCGTATCGACATCGTTTGTGACGGAGCGTTCTGCTCGAAGCGTTTGGAATTGAGACTCGTCAAGGTTTCTGGGGAAGCGTTACGCACGCGTAGCGAGGTGCCGGCTTGCGGCGCAATCGTCAGCGGAGGCACACTGCCCGCGCCAGCTGGCGCGGCCTCCTGCGCGTAAAAATCAACACTGCCGATAGCATTGGAATGCGGCATATGCTCTTCTACCGAAACAAGTGCTTTCGGCAACGATTGAGGCATGGCAGCCACCTTTTGAGAAGTCAACTCGAGATGAGCAGCTTTCTGGGAAAAATCTTCTGAATAGTTTTCTGTCTCAATCCCCGCTTTTGCGGCCAACATTCTGCCGACTTCATCCTGACTGACAACGGTGATCTTCTTGCCCAATTTCTCCGCTTCGCGCTGGAAAAGTCGCAGGTTGATGATGCTCTGCAACACCAGGGCGCGCTTCGGAAAAACAAAGATATTCTCTTCCGCGGAAGATTTGCGTAAACGGCCGATAACCGAGATAATCTCTTCGTCGGATTCGATATAGAAGGTCTGTGACATAAAACTTTGTATACAATATTTTTTACGTATTCCGCTTAATTATTTTTTTTCTATAGATTCCATGCTTCTGCGTAAAATACTCGAGAGCATTTTTTCCTCTTCAATATGATCCAACAAAGCGAGATGGGCAAGTCCGATGGGGGTAATATCTTGGGGATTGTTCAGCTCACCGGTCGCGTCCACGATGCGCGCGACATCACGCGGCTGCAAAAATCCGACCTGCGGCTGTTTGGCGAACGGGAGGCCTTGCACCCATTCCGGAGAGAGGAGCGCCTGCTTGATACCGGGCAAAGCGGAACCGCCGCCGCACAGGAAAATCCGCGATGGCAAAAGATCGGTCTCCGCGAACTCCAAGAGGGATAACTCGACTCCGCCAAGCCAGACGCGACAATCGTCAGCATACAGAAGCGAGATACGCGTTCCATCCTCATTCTTCAGCCGACCATTGGCATAATCGATCTTCATCTGTTCAGCGACATCGAAACTGAGATGAAATTCCTGCGCCAGACGCTTCGTAAAGGCTCGCCCGCCCAGCGCGAACATTTTCGTCCCTTCCAGGCCGCCGTTGCGCACGACCGCGATATCCGTCGTACCTCCGCCGATATCGATAAAAATAGCGCTGAAATCCAGCATGTCTTCTACTTCGATGGAACGTGCTACCGCATAGGGCTCAGCCGCGATAGATAGCAGATCCAAATCCAGCTCGTCAGCGATCGTCTGCAGCGCTCCCAGATGGATCATCGGCGCGTAAGCATTAAACACGCTCATCGAAACATCGCGCCCCTGAAAGTTGACCGGATTCAAGATATGGTACCCATCGATGCGCACATCCACGATAGCCGCATTGATCAGTTTCACATCGATATCATCCTGCCCAGTTTCCCATGCCAGCTGCCGCTTGATCCGTTGGTAGGCTTTTTCCTGAACCTTCTGAATGATCATCTTCAGCTCCGGGATGCCGATGTGCATTTCAGGGTTGACACGATCATAATGTACGGTCGTCGTTGTCCCCTTCACCAGCTCGCCGGCGATGCCGATGATGCTTTTTTCGACGCGTTTCACGCCGGCCTTTTCTTTAGCCAGCAGAATCGCCTCGCGTGAAGATTTGATCACGCCATTGATATCCGATACGGCACCGCTTTGCATATTACCGATTTTCTGAGGCACGCGCCCCACGCCGATTACCACTCCGTGCTTTTGATCTTTATCGACACGAAAAATCAGAGCTTTCACCACTTCCGTCCCTATATCGAGAGCCAGAATCAGATCCGCATCTTTGCTCCACGGCAATTTTGAAAAAATGCCCATACGAACGCTCCTTTAATTTAAACGCTCCGGAATAATCGTTTCTATGCTCTTGTGCATATCATGTCGCGATAGCAGTCCCAGGATGGCTCCGTACTCGCCCACCACGCTCCCGCTATTGGCCATACCATACCGGAGTGCCTGCTCAATAGACTGACCATCAAGAAGCGCCGCAAAAAATCCGGATCCGAAAGCGTCCCCGCAGCCCGTACTATCCACCACGCCATGTTTCGTATGAATGGGGCAATACCAATATTCCTTGCCATCAAAGCTCCAGGCGCCACGTTTGCCGTCCGTCATGCCGATACTGTTCGCACCAGCCCGATGCAGGGCTTCCAAGAGAAACATCTCATCATCCAAACGCTCTCTCGGCAAATCTTTCTTGGTTTGCATGACCAGCTCGATCGCTTCGTCTTTATTCAGCAGCAAAACATCGCTCGCCGCTACCGCCTCCAGTACGGCCACGACATCTTCTTTGATATTGTGCTGCCCCGGATTGAACGCGAGAGAAAAATGAAATTTTTCTTTGAGTGTCAGCACCTTGCGCATATTTTCTTGCCAAGCGCCATTGAGGGCGCTCAAAAATACCCACTCGGTATTGCCGAACTTAGGATCGATTATTTCCAATTTTTCATTGGCGTCCCGATTATGAAAAATCGTCCGTTCGCCGTTTTGCGTGAGCACGATAATGGCCGAGAGATCCGTTTTCGCTACCGGATCCACGAACAGCAGATCCGTCGGGACTTTCTCTTGCTTGAATTCTTCCAGGATCCAGTCCCCCATTTCGTCCCGTCCGATTTTGCTATAGCAAGCGGTGCGATGACCGAGGCGGGTCAGACCATGCGCCACGTTGGCCGCAACACCCCCCACAGCTTCGTACCGATTCTCGACGCGGTACTTTCCGCCCAATTCGAAAGCGATTTTTTCTTTGGAGGTGATGTCGAAAGGCGTATCGATAATGATCCCTTCATCGGTCGGGAAGAAGATGTCTTTGGATGTCGACCCGACACAAATGACTTTATAAGTTGGAGCCGTGAAAAACATATTTTGTTTTTAGCGTCAAGTTTTTTATGGCCGCTGCGTTACTTGCTTGTTTCGCAAATCTCAAGTAACCGATTGTACTTGGCCAGGCGTTCGCCGCGTGACAACGAACCGGTTTTGATGAATTCCGCACCTGCTCCGACAGCCAAATCAGCAATAAAATCATCCACTGTTTCCCCCGAACGATGAGAGATCACACAAGCCATATCATTCTTGTGAGCAAGCCGCATACAGGCAATGGTTTCAGAAACGGTACCGATTTGAGTCGGCTTGATCAGAACCGTGTTACAGGATTTTTCAGCGATAGCTTTTTTCACGCGCTCTACGTTCGTCACCAACAGATCGTCCCCGATCAGCATGAGCGGTTTCCCCCAGGCAGGAGATTCTTTTTCCAGTTTTTCTTTCATCATTGCCCAACCAGCCCAATCTTCCTCGTGGAGCCCATCTTCAATAGAAACAACGAAATATTTCTGTATCCACTCGCGATAGACATTGATCAGGCTCTCACGCGAAAGAGACACTCCTTCCGGCTTGAGCACGTACTGGTCTTCTGCCGCATCATAAAAAGAATTAGCCGCTACGTCGAGTCCGATGAATATGTCCTCACCCAAACGATACCCGGCGAGAGTAATCGCCCGACCGATCAGCTCCAGTGCTTGCGCATGACTTTCCAAGTGAGGAGCAAACCCTCCCTCGTCGCCGACGCCCACGGCAAACCCTTCTTGCTCGAGTAATTTCTTCAACGCATGAAAAATCTCGCTTCCGGCACGTAATTGTTCAGGATATTCCCTGATGCCATACGGCACGATTTTGAATTCCTGAACCGATAAGCCAGAATCGCTGTGCTTACCGCCGTTCAAAATATTGAACATCGGAATAACAAAACCTTGCGATTTTTTCTTTTTGCCATACAGGACGGAAATATATTCATGCAGCGGCAACCCGGCTGATTTGGCGGCAGCGCGACAGACGGCCAACGAAATCCCCAAAAGAGCGTTCGCTCCCAAACGAGCTTTGTTCGCGGTGCCGTCCAGCAGAGTCATTTTTTTATCTAAACTTTTTTGGTCGCCTGCTTCCATGCCTACCACCGCTTGCGCGAGTTCTCCGTTGATGTGCGCGATGGCATTCAGCACGCCCAAACCACCATAACGATTCGGGTCATTATCACGCAACTCCACCGCTTCAAAAGCCCCGGTAGAAGCCCCTGATGGCACGCTGGCGCGTGCCGCCGTCCCATCATCCAACATCACACGCACTTCTACTGTCGGATTGCCGCGTGAATCCAAAATTTCTCTCCCTTTTATTCCAATAATTTTTGACATACGCTTCATCGTGTACCACTTATCATGTATCATTTCTCCTCTTCTTTCCATTATATCTTAGCTTGCCAATGCCTCCAAACCCGGCAATACCTTACCGCCCAAATACTCGAGCATAGCCCCGCCGCCCGAAGACACGAAACCGATCTTGTTCATCACGTCTGCTTTTTCCAGAACAGCCAACGATTCCCCGCCACCGATAACGACGCGCGCATCACTCTCCAGAATAGCTTGCAAAATAGCGTCGGTTCCGATGTTATACGGTTTTTCTTCAAACTTGCCCACTGGTCCATTCCACACGATGGTTCTGGCCGTCTTGATGATCCGGATATAATAGGCGATCGTATTCGGTCCGATATCCAAACGGAGCGAGGAGTCGAAGTCTTGCGGCAACAGCACCTTCTCAGAAAACACCATCTTCTGATCAATGGCTTCATTGGCTATTTTCCCACCGACCAAGATAGCATCGTAATTCTTTTCCAACGCCCGGATGAGAGGCAACTTCGTTTCGATCTTGGCGCCGCCGATGACGGCGATAGCGGGATGCGTAGGCGCGGTTCTCACTTCATCCAACATCTCTATCTCTTCCGTTAAACGGAGTCCCGCATAGGCAGACAGGATTTGCGGCACCCCTACCACCGAAGCATGTTTCCGATGACACACGCTGAAGGCTTCGTTAACAAACAGCGTAAAAGGCTCGGCCAGTTTTTGCGCGAACGTGAAATTGTTCCCCTCTTCTTCCGGATAAAAACGGACGTTCTCCAAAAGCAAGATTTCGTTTGCGGCGAGTTTCTCCATGGCGTTCATGACAACCTCACCAACACAATCCGGTACAAAAACAATTTCCCGTTCCAGGGCGCGCTCTACTGCGGAAACGATCCGGGAGACAGAGCACTGAGGATCTCTGCCTTCCGGACGACCCAAGTGCGTGAGCAAGGCTATTTTTACACCAGGAAATCCAGCAATATGATCGATAGTTTTTTTGACGATATCAAAACGAAAGTGTTCGGCGACTTCAGCCACATCATTGAATTCGACGTTGAAATCCACTCTGACCAGGACACGGGCATTTGCGAAATCGGCTTGTTTGATACTGCGCAATGACATATTCTTTACTGGTTGTATGAATGATTAATGGAGTTTTCCCATACCGAGAATACCGATGATCAGTCCGATCAAGGCGGTCATCGCCGTGAAAATCCACGCCCGCATGACGATTTTTGGTTCTTCCCATCCCTTCGCTTCGAAATGATGATGGAGCGGCGCCGCGAGAAAAACTTTGCGTCCGAAAAAACGCTTACTCAGCAACTGTATAGCCACACTTCCCGATTCGAGTACGTAAATGAAGACGATGATAAAAAGAATGATGGAGGAGTTCGTCAGCATCGCCACGACACCGAGCGTCGTACCGAGCGCTGTAGCTCCGGTATCCCCCATGAAAAAACGAGCGGGATAAATATTGAACCAGAGAAAAGCGAGCAACGCTCCGGCAATGGCGGCGCAAAAGGCTGCTAAATCGATCTTATTCTGCATAAAAGCGATAAGCGCGAATGAACCGAAGGCAACCAGTAACACGCCGCCGTCAAGCCCATCGAGGCCATCCGTCTCGTTGGAAGAGATGGCGGCGAAGAGAATGACACAAATAAAGAGCGGGATGTACCAGAGACCGATAGAAAAATCACCCACGGCGGGAACATGAATCTGATCCCACTGCAGTTTCGAATAAAACCACCAGGCTCCCGCACTGGCAATAATGAAGAGCCACCAAAAGCGAAAAGCGAAACGCATGCCGCCGCCCTTGTTCGTTCCGCATCCGCGGACGCTCATATAATCATCGAAGAGTCCCAAGATACCCGCTATCACGAGCGCGAACAGAGGCAGCCACACCTGAGCGCGGCTGAAAAAATCCAAACGAGCGATAAAATTCATATCCGTCCACTCTGCGATAAACGGGAAAATATAATGCGAACTTAAAACAAGCAGCAGGATTGGAACCCATATGATCACGCCTCCCATCGTCGGTGTCCCTTGTTTGCCGGCATGCAGCCGGTTGACGAACGTCAATTGATCGCCGTTCACCGATTTTTCTTTGATCTTGATGCCGATCTTGTATTTATACAAAATATACGTCCACAGGGGGGTCACGAAAAATGCCAGGACGAATGCCAGCAATCCCGTCATGAGAACCTTGAGCGCATTGACGACCAAAGGAATGTTTTGGAACTGTGAAAGTTGAATGTCCATAGTCGGTACAACCGCTTTGAATAATTATTTCCAATCGATGGCCTGAAAGCTCCACCCGAACATCGACTGGATACTCTGCCAACGATAAGGATCATCCAGCAACACGGCTACCACCCTGTGCATTTGGCTTTGATCCGTCGCTACCGCCAAAAGCGAATAGCCTGCCAGCGGGGTAAAGCCCGTCTTGGTTCCGACGAGATTGGGCAATTGACCCAGGAGCTGATCCGTATTGAACAAATCATGGCTGAATTTTCCGTCAGAGGAAACGATAGTTTGCTTGTCCAGACGCATCACTTCCCAGAGTTGCGGGAAATCCAGGGCATGTGCGGCAATCTTCGCCACATCGAAGGCGGAAGAGTAACATTCGGATTCGCGTCCGTCCGGTTCCAGTCCCGATGGCGTGCAAAAATGTGAGTGCGTCAATCCCAATTCCTTGGCTCGTGCGTTCATGATATTGGCGAAACCGTCTTGCGTTTTTCCGATGTGCTTCCCCAAAGCGATGGCGGCGTCATTGGCGCTATTCATCAGAGCTGCCTTCAAGAGATCGCGCACCGCCAGTTTTTCGCCTATTTTGAGACGCTCCCCGTTGCAGAAACCAGAGCGCGGGCAACCGACGCGCGTACCATCCGCGTAGACGGCTTCTTCATCGATGGTCACGAGTTCATCGAGATTTTTGACACGTTCCATGACGATAGTCGCCGTAAACAGCTTGGTCAGCGACGCGATTTGCCGTTCGACATCAGCATTCTGCGCATAGAGTATTTTTCCCGAATCGACATCCAAGATGATCGAGGCATGCGCCGACACGATACTCAGGTTCGGAGCATACGACTTCAATTCCGGCACAAAACCGCTGGCCAAACTGCGGTCTTCGGTCACAAAGGGAACGCGGCTGACCTGATCCGCCACTGCTTTGCCATCGGCAAACGGCGTTTTTTCATTCGCAAAGAAATAGAGCAGGCTTTCTCCGCGCGCGGAGAAATACGCACCGTTGCCCACCACGAGAGCGGAGACGATGCCGACAGCCATAAAAAAAACGATTGCTTTCCGCATAATTACTTTTCTTTTCCACTTTTTTGATCACTGGTATCGGCCGTTTCTTGGCGTGTTGCACCGGCCCGAGGCGTTTCAGGAAGACTGGCAATCATGTTCAAACGCTCATCCAGAGACAACGTCCCGTAATCGGGCAAATCTTCCGTACCCTGCAACCCCAACGACTGCAACAGTCGGAACGTCGGAAAATACACGTACTCGCGCGCGTCGTCGGGATTGTCCCGCCGCTCAATCAGATCGCGCAAAAGGAGATTGCGTACCGTAAAACTGCAGTTGACACCCCGGATGGCTTCGATCTCCGCCCGGGAAATCGGTGAACGATAAGCGATGATAGCCAACACTTCCAACGCGGCACGGCTGAGATTTTCCTGCAGAGAGCTCTTCGTCAATGCCTCGACCAAGGCCGTATTTTCCGGTTTGGTCGCGAGCGCTGCCTTGCTATCCTTCATGAGAATCGTCAGCCCGCACTGCCCATCATGCGCATATTTCTCCGCCAAAGCTTTCAGATGAGCCGTCACGCTCGCCTCGTCCGTATCCGTAATTTTTGCCAAACGAGAAAAAGACAACGGTTCGCCGCTGATGAACAAGAGAGATTCCAAAGCTGATGCGAGATGAGGGGACGACATACTTGTTTATGAAACAATACGATTAATGCGGATATCGCTGAAAAATCTCTCTTGCCGAACGAAAATCACGTGCTGTTTCACCATCTCGAGAATCGCGAGGAATGACACGATCACTTCGACGCGATCGGTGCTCAACTGGATCAAATCAGAAAAAGAAGACGCCGCGCGCTGTGTCAGCGAGCGCTTCAACTCAAGAATTTTTTCTTCCAGCGTGATTACGGCTTGTATTTCTTTTTCCGGCAGCATTTCCAGCACGGGAATCTCCCCCAAAACGTTGGCAAAATGCCGGTGCAGGTCTGCTGCTGTCAATCCGCTCGGCGGATAGAATACCACCCGTGCTCCCAAAAAACTTTCACGAGCATGCGCGTGCCGCCCATGGGTAAACAATATATTCAACTGTCCGGCTGCTACGCGGAAGCGTTTGTATTCTTTCAGTCGCACCTCCAAATCATCCATCGATTCTTCTTCCTCATCGCTGAACTCAAGAACCGGGAGCAGAGCCCGTGACTTGATAAGAATCAGGCGCGCTGCGACAGAAAGGAAGGCTGCCAGATTGGCAAGCGACACGTTCTCCTCCCCTTTGAGATATTCCAGATACTGATCGGCGACTCTGGCCAGGCTCACGTGCGTAATATCCAGCTTCTCTTTTTCGATGAGCGACAGCAGAAGGTCAAGCGGCCCCTCAAATTGTTCCAAGCGTATGTGATAGGCCATAATAAAACAAAAAATGTGATCACCATTTCCTTTCTATACTAACATTTTTTGGCTGATTCTCCAAACAAAACAGGCTTTAACCCGCGAGTTCCCGTTCACTCCGCGTGTCTCGGAGAAAAAAAGCTGACCAGATAACGGGAAGAAAGAAGACTGCGACAATAAGAAAGACGCTTTTGAGAGGAAACAACAGAAGGATACCAGCCGAAATCACTGCGCCTAATATTCCCGCCGCTGGGCGAGCGGTACGGAAAAACGCGATGATATACATATCGTCCCCGTCCACCTGCTTGTAAAAATATGAGTCACGCAGCACTTCGATGCCGGCCGCACCGACACGCGTCAAGAACAAGAGCGCCCCCCACGTGAATATGCTCCGCGTATCCAGGAAATAGAGAGCGCCTGTCGCCAGAGCGATGATCACCATGTTACCGATCAAGAGTTCTTTCTCGCCCATCTTGCGATCGGCCAGAGCGCCGAGGGGATATTGCAAGAGCACGAACGGAAGCAGCATCATAGTGAAAATAAGACCGATCTCACTCCAGGAGAAACCGATTTCCAGCAGCCGGAGCGACGTGTAGATGGTCATGAGCGCATAAAAGAACTCGAGCGACAACGAAATACCGTAGATGCGCAGCAGATCCTTTTCACGGAGCATCTTCCGAAAGGCCCACTCCGGCTTGAGGATCTCGCGGAATGATCCATTATCATTACGAAGGAAAATAAGTGCTATCAGAAATATCAGGATATAGCCGAGCAGCATGACGAAGAAAACACCGTCATAGCCAAAACGATCGAGCATCAGTGTCGAAAAATACGGAGCGAAGAAAACACCCATATTCGTGATAGTCAGATGCATCCCGCGGATCCGACCCGACATCCCGTCCGATGAAAATCCCTCTAAAATGATATCGAGGGTTACCCACGTGACATTGTCAAACACCAGCATCAGCAGCAGCATAATCGCAGCCAACCACGAGAGCGAAAGACGCGTCAGAAGCGCGAGACAGAGAATCGTCAGTCCGAGCGAGAGGAAGAGAAGCCGCGCCTTACCAACGTATCGGATGATCGGTCGCATAAAGAAGAGCGACAAGAGCGTTCCTGCATACATAGCCAGATAAAAAATACTCACGTTATTACTTCCTGATACCTCGGAAAAATACGCTGAAAGGATATAGAGAAGGAGAGCTCCAAAAAATCCGAGAATGAAGGAAATAACGCCGATCAAATTCGACTTCCTCCTATCGAAGTTATTTATATGAGTCATGTTCGTTTTTTATGAACTGTTTTTACCATTATGTCATGAAATGAAAATATTTTACATATTCTTCTGCTGCATTCCGCATCTTCTCTCGCCGCTCGTACCTTACTCTATTGCAAACACCCCGGGAGATAGCCGCGTTTCTTCGCATCTTCTTTGGAAGCAAAACACACCTTGTTTTCCGGCTTGATCCTCTTGGCCACGGCGCACGTCGCGAGATGATATTTATTCGAATTTTTGCTCCCTACCAAAGGGCAGCTGGCGAGACTCTGTTTCTCCCCCGTTATCAAGGCGACCGATCGTGCTCCTGCCAACTGATCCTTCTGATCCGTACTCACGATATCGCTCGCCACCAATGGCTCAGTTGCGGCAGGAATAGAGATGACAAGCGGCTCAGGTTGAGCCATCCTTCCCTTGAGCAGCCCGCTTTCAAAGGCTACTGTTCCCACCGCCAAAACACCGACCAAAAGAAGAAGGTTCTTTTGATGGGCTATAAACCATTCCTTTCCGTTATGAAGAAAATTGAGGTTAAACATTGACAAAGCCCTACACCATTGCTATACTCATCCAGTATATCAAAGCATCGGTAATTTGTAATCTCCTCCTTTATGGCAACCAGAAAAGCAGGTGGATCAACCGTCTTAGGCCGTGATTCGATCTCCAAACGCCTTGGCGTCAAGATCTATGGCGGTCAGAGGGTCAGCACCAGCAACATCATCATCCGTCAACGCGGTACCAAATTCCATGCCGGCAAGAACGTGAAGCGCGGCGAGGATGACACACTTTTTTCCCTGATCAACGGCACCGTCGAATTTCAGACCAAAAAGATGAAAGATTTCACTGGAAAACTGACTGAACGCACGTTCGTCAACGTCATTCCACAAAAAGCAGAAGAGAAATAGATTTTTCTCGGATTCTTGAAAGAAAAACTCTCCATGTTGGAGAGTTTTTTATGCTCCGCAGATGGGCAGAGTATTAATACCGGATGTGAGAAGCTTTAATCCTTTACATCAATGATTTTCATGTGGTCATTCTGCACGTGAACATATTGATTGTCCGTGAGCAGTACCAATGGCACTTGATCTTCCTTATAGACACTCTTCATTCTCTCACCTAGGTATTTCTCTTTGAAATCGAGAGAACCCCAATGTGGCACGATGGTAAAATTCACAAGACCATAGGTATTTCTATTTTTCAGCGTTACTTCTTCCTCTCTGAAATAATCCGGCAGCTTGGGTCCGGCGATGATGGAACCAGCACTCGTGCCAATGTATATTTTCCCTTTCACTGAAACAAGCTCTTTAATGAGAGTAATAAATCCTGACTTTTGCGATTGTTCTAAAAGATAAGAGGCGTTTCCTCCAGAAAGGTAGAGGTAATCAAAGGCATCTAGATCAATTTCCAATTGGCTTCTCGATTTTCCTGTAATCGTGTAGTCACTGACGACAAACCCGGCGTCCACTAGTGCTTGCCTATCATTTTTGAGCCACTCCAGGTCTTCTCTTTCTCCCTTGGGTTCTGCTGCGGTATCAATAAATACAAGCCTATTAGCCTGAGTAAGGTCAACTTTCTCGGCGATGTCGCGTGCCACAGCATGGACACTGGAAGTAAGAAAAAGTTCCATTTTCATAATGCTCAATTCTTTTTCTTTACGCAAGCCTTCAGAAAAGCCACAAACAAAGGGTGCGGGTGGAGGAGCGAGGATTGGAATTCCGGATGGAATTGCGTCGCCAGGAAAAACGGATGTTTCTTTTTCGGCAGTTCGGCGATTTCCATCAGAATGCCGTCAGGCGAAGTAGCCGAAAAAATCAGTTCGCCCTTTTTCAATTCCTCGACATAGTCCGGATTCACTTCATACCGATGGCGATGGCGCTCGAGAACATTCTCTTTGCCATACGCTTCCCCTGCTATCGTCGCAGGTAGTATCTTGGCCTCATAATGTCCGAGGCGCATCGTGGCACCATAATTCTTCTTCCGCATATTCTCCTTCTGTTCCGGCATAATATCTACTACTGGATATTTCGTATCTGGATCAACCTCGACAGTATGAGCACCTTGCAAGCCAAGGACATGCCTGGCATATTCCACCACCAAAAGCTGCATGCCGTAACACAGGCCGAAATAGGGAATCTTATTTTCACGGCAGTAACGGATGACAGCGACCTTCCCTTCGATGCCGCGCGTTCCGAAACCGCCCGGGATAATGATCCCATCGTAGCGTTTCAGTTCCGCAAGCTTCGCCGCGTCCTCTTCGAAATCCGTGCTGTCGATCCACGTCAGAACCGCCTTCTTCCCTACTTGGCAGGCAGCATGCTTGAGCGCCTCGATGACGCTGATATAGGCATCGCTCAAAACATAATCACCCGTTTTGAAATACTTGCCAACAACACCGATATGTACCTCGCTTGTGGCGTCATGGATACGCTTCACGGCTTTCGCCCATTCGTCCAAACCGCCATTCTGTTTCTTTACTTTCAGATCCAGCTTCTTCGAGATTATTTCGCTCAAGTGGTCCTTCTCGAAATTGAGCGGGACATCATAGATGCTCTCCACGTCCGGAGCGCTGATGACGTCCTCTTGGCGCACGCTGCAGAAAACAGCAATCTTTTCTTTGCGTTTCTCGTCCAGCGGCCGATCTGCACGCGCCACGATGATATCCGGCTGCACTCCCGCGCTATTGAGGAGGCGTACGGCATGCTGCGTCGGCTTGGTTTTCATTTCTCCGACGGTTGACGGCGTGGGGATATAACTCACCATCACCGTAATGACGTCTTTCGGTCTTTCAATTTTCATCATCCGGACAGCTTCGAGAAACAAAATATTTTCATATTCCCCGACTGTGCCTCCGATTTCAATGATGGCTACGTCTGCCTTATCTTTCTTGGCTGTTTTCTTGATACGGGCTATCACCTCCAGTGGAATATGCGGCACCACCTGGACGCATTTCCCCTCATATTCCAAATTGCGCTCACGCTCGATCACCGCTTTGTACACGAGCCCCGTCGTCATATAGTTGTCCCGGGAAAGTTCAATGTTGAGAAAACGTTCGTAGTTTCCCATATCCTGATCCGTCTCATACCCGTCTTTGAGGACGAACACTTCGCCATGCTCAGTAGGATTCATCGTTCCAGCATCGACATTGATGTACGGATCGATCTTGAAAGCCGTGACACGCAAACCGCGCGCTTGGAGAATTTTCCCGATCGAAGACGTCGTAATACCCTTGCCTACGCCGCTCATGACCCCTCCGACCACAAAAATGTATTTTACGCGTTTGCTTTTTATTTTTGCCATATGTTCTGAACAGTCTTTCAAACAATAATTATAGAGAAAGAGCCGCTGTTCCGAATGAGGGAAAGAAGCGGCTCTTGTTAAAATGCGGGAGGGTACGGCATTACTCCGCTTCGATCATGACCTCGAAAGATACTTTCACTCCGTGTCCGAAATGCGCTTCCACGGGAAACGTACCCGTCTCTTTGAATGGTTTTTCCATGACGATTATTTTTGCGTCCACTGCTATGCCCGCTGCTTTCAAGGCATCCGCGACTTCTTCGCTACCCACGGAACCGAACAATTTGCCCTTTTCCGCTTTCGTTTTGATCGTCACCTTTTTGCCGGCAAGCTCCGCTGCCTGCTTCTTGAAAGTATCCACTAGAGCACCGGTCACCTGATGCCGTCTGGCAATCGATTTTTCCGATTCTTTGAGCGCCGTCTCGGTAGCAAATTCTGCCAAACCCTGAGGCAACAAAAAATTGAATCCGTATCCGCTACGCACTTCCTTGACGTCCCCGGCCTTGCCGAGCCTTTCCACATCTTCCAAAAGAATCACTTTCATACCTGAAATATCAATAGGCCGATTACTTACTCAAACTAGTCTATCTCAAATGAGGCATTCTGACAACCCCACTACAAAATCAGCATGCTATCGCCGAACGAATAGAATGCGAACTCATTTTCAATAGCTATGCGATATAGGTCAATAATGCTTTTTTTGGCTTTCTTGTGCCGTAAAAACGCATCAACCAGCAGCATCAATGATGTTTTTGGCAAATGGAAATTGGTCAGTAATATATCGACTACCTGAAATTCATACGGCGGATAGATAAAAATATCGGTTTTTCCCTGATAGGGAGAAATCTGATGCGTACTCGCCAATGACTCAAGGGTGCGCAGCGTCGTCGTGCCGACCGCTACAATTTTCTTTTTTTCTTGGATGGCGGTATTGATATGCTCCGCTGTCTCTGCAGAAACATCCACAGACTCAGTATGCAGTTTTTTGGTTTCAAAATTCTCCGGCGAGAGCGGCGCGAATGTCCCCAAACCGACATTCAACGTCAAAAAATCGATCTCGATCTTCTTCTCTTGCAGAGAATCAAATACCTCCTCCGTAAAATGCAGCGATGCGGTCGGCGCAGCCACGGACGCGCCATCTTTTGCAAACACGGTCTGATACCGTTTGCGTAAAACATCTTCCGTTGTGCCAGCGCCTTCCAAATAATGAGGCAAGGGTGTCTCGCCGTACTTGTCCAACAGCGCCTCGAGATTCATGTTCTGCGCGCTCAGTAGCTGCACAAAAAAAATATTTTCCTTCTGGGAAAGAACCTCGAAATAATTTCCATCCGGGAAAAGCAGCTTCTGTCCCGCCGCAATCTTCCGATCGACAAGTACGGGGATACGCCGCGCGTCTTCTATCTCATTCATCAGGACAAAGACCTCGATCTTGCCGCCGGTTTCTTTTTTCAGCCACAAGCGTGCCGGCAGCACTTTGGTATCATTAAACATCACCAGCGACTCCGTTGGCAGATACTTGGCAAGATTACGAAATGTATCGAAGGTGACCGTATCCGTCGCCGTGTCATACACAAACAGCCGTGCGCTGTCTCGCGGCTCCATCCCCTGCTTCCGAATCAGCTCAGGCGGCAGAACATAATCATACTTTGCAAGATCGCTCCTATTCATGGTGGACCTGGCGAGAATCGGACTCGCGCCTCTGCAATGCGAATGCAGCGTTGTACCACTTAACTACAGGCCCAAAAAACAAACCCAGTATAGGCTTAAATCAGAGAAAAAGCAAGGTTTCTTTCAAATCGTTTCCACTTCCGATATTTCTTTCTCAAGCACAACGTCTCCTGGGCCGAAAAGGAACCTGGTACGGATTTTTTTCCCCGCGAGAAAAGAGGGAAACCAATAAATATCATCCGGCCACATCGTGTCATACGGAATATCGGAAAACACGAACCACTCTGGTCGCATTTCTTCCGTTTCTGTCGGTTTGCCGCTCCAAACATCGACACGGAAGACATGCACTTCTAAAACTTCTTTCGGCTTTGATTGGAAAGTAAACTCATGAATGCCGACCTTTTCCATTGTTTGGATAACGATGCCGCATTCTTCAACAGTTTCACGCTTGGCGGCGCCTTCGATAGACTCTCCTTCGTGTAACTTCCCACCGAAACCGTTCCACCGGCCGGCTCCAAACCCACGCTTTTTCATCCCGAGAAGAATCCGCCCATCTTTCATCGCAAAACAAAGCGTCATGATTTTCTTTTTCATACTACTATGATTCCTCAAGAATGATCCGCTTATCAAATCCTCCACGCTTCTCTTGCTTTTCTTTCTGTATCGCAATTACTTCATCAATTTTCCAACCGTTGAGTTCAAGTAAGGCCGTAATCACTTCAAAGATATCTGCCATTTCCTTGATGCTTTCCGCTTCCAAAAATTCATTCACCTCTTCCAGTAATTTTTCATTCAATTTTTTTCGATACTCTTTATACGAAGCAACATGATAGGAAGCCTTCTCCCCTTTTCCTTCTATGATTTCAATAATATTATTGCGAACGAGCTTATTATATTTCATAAGATATTTTACACTTTATATAAGCTATAGGTATTGCGTTTGCGGACTTTCAAACTATTATGCTATACTCTAGGCGCGAGGATGGAGGGGATATCGGAGAGTGTCGGTATCTAGAAGAGATACCACCATAAAAACAACGTTTTTTATACCACACTCCCCTATACCACCCCCTCCTCGCTCTCCCTTCCTCTCATGAGGATTTTTTGTTACTAGATTTATCTTTCTTTATCGAATACACTTCAAATCACCATTGATTACAATCGGCTGCATACCCAGAATTTCTTCTTTGTAAGATACCTCGGGAATCGGACCGAGCAGATAGATATGTTTCCCGAGATGGAACGCCAAGCCCATCTCAAGCAAGGTGTTCGCGCCAACATAGGCCGCGATGCCGTTCTTATCATGATTGCAGACGAGAATGGCGTCCGCCCACGCCACCTTGGCGAAATGGTTGCGCATGGCTTCGGCCTTGCGCTGCCACACCCACTCGTGATCATCGGGCGCCGCTTTGCGAAGCGCATAATATTCTTTCACCGGTATCAGCTGTCCATTGCCATCCATGACGGCAAGCGGCGGCAGCTGCACCTCGTGTCCGAGCGATTTCAATTCCTGCTGTGCCGCCACCATCTCATCGATGAAGGCGATGCTCCCGCACAATGTTATTTTCATAGGCTATTTTCTCATTGTTTCAAAATCTCCATTGATAACTATTGGCTGCAAAGCGACTATCTCTTCCGTATAAGGCATGTCTGGAATCGGGTTTAACAAGTATATTACCTTATTACACACATACGCCTGGCCAAGTTCGATAAGGACATTCCCGCCAATATAGTTTTTAATCCCATTTTTTTCCATGTTTACCACAAAAACAGCATCGCTCTCAAGAATATGCTTGTAATGTTGACGAATGTAATCATGCTCAATTTTTACTTTCGAGTGCTCTCCGTTTTCTCTCATTTTCAGATGAGGATGATTTTTTTGCTCGACATAATCGATATAGTGAGGATGGATCCATCCGTCATGCCCAACCTGTTTTAATTTATTGACAGTAGCCACCATTTCTTTCACAAACGTGGTGCTGCCAATCACATAGATTTTCATACGATCTCATTATTCTTGGTAAGATATTCCTCAATCAAAATCAGGTCTTCCCCATCTTTTTCACGACCCATGATTTTTTTCCAATCGATGACTGATGCCAGGCGCACGAAGGGGATGCCCTCAATCATGTCCGCGCTCTCGATCAATGTATCGACATCCCATTTCCCCGGATACCAGTCCTGGTACACCTCGATATTCCCATCAGCGAATTGCGCGCATTCGAGCTCGCTATTTTCCTTGATTGTAACTTGTCCATTCGCCTTCGCCCATTCCCATGCCTCACCGCGGGCAATAATATCGAGATCATGAGATTCGCGTATCCCACGCACCCACATTGGTCCGCTACCGAATATCGCATATTCCCCTGCTGGAAAGGAAAGTTTTTTCAACTCTTGAAACAAACGATGGTCTGGCAACTGAACATTTTTCATAGATTCCTGTATTAAAACATTTTTCCGCCTTTGGGCACCTGCTTCGTCGGAGCAAGCAATACCACATCGCCATTGGCATCCGGCACGCCGAGCGTGAGCACTTCAGAGAGGAACGGGCCAATTTGCTTGGGAGCAAAATTGACCACACCCATAACCAGCTTCCCTAACAACTCATTTTTGGTATAGTGTTTGGTGATCTGCACGGAAGACTTTTTGATACCGATTTCCTCGCCGAAATCGATCGTCAATTTATACGCTGGCTTGCGAGCTTCCGGGAAATCTTCCACCTGAATGATTTCTCCCACCCGGATATCCACTTTTTCGAAATCCTGATAAGAAACTATTTCCATACTCTTTTTTTATTTATCTCCTCCTTATCACGAAATGCCTGCTCCAAATTGATATTGAAACGGTTGCAGATTTTGAGAAGAAAAATGAAAACATCCGCAGCTTCGTGCGCGACATCAAACTGTTCCGATTTTTTATCAGTTCTCATTCCTTCCGCTTTGCGTATCGCCTTCGCAAGTTCTCCGCATTCTTCCATCAGATGCACCAGCACCGCTAACACCGTACCCTTGGTAAAACCGCGCTCCTTATCCAGAGCCACCACATACTCCTGAAAATCCTCAAGCGTGGGATTCTTTTTCAAAAAAAGTTTACTCATAATGAGCCTGTATTATTTGAGAAGCTCGAAATCGATTATTTTGATTTTCGTGTCCTCCGTCACTCTGTCACCGTAGTACGAACGATACGCTGCAAACAGCTTCTCTTTGCTTTCATAACGCTCATGGCTATCGAAATCCGCGTCTTCGATTTCTCCGAGAGTTTTTCCCCTGACCAAAACGATTCGCGCTTTCGCGAATTCCTGAAGAGTCGCCTTGTTGAGCAAAACTAACTTGTCACCTACTTGTAAATCCTTATCATCAGATATCCGCCACGTTGAAGTCTTCTCTCCTGACAATACCAGAGGCACCAGATTATCCGCGAATTTAAGCGTTTTTTCCATGGCACCCTCCTGCAGCGAGCAAGCTTCTTTACTGTTTATGCTCCGAGGCATTAATCATCCCACAGCGTTTCCATTTCAAACCTGATCCGCACGGGCAAGGATCATTGCGATTGACGGTATTGTCATTGATGATAGGCGTCTGCTTGGAAGCCTCGCCCTGAGCCATACCGCCCTGAGTCACGGTGTCCCCGCCTTGCGGCGCCGCGGCGAACTGCTCGATATCCTCGCTCGCCCCGAGAAGCTGTATCTCGCGCGGCATTTCTGCTTGCGGGATACTCGTGGCCGGGCCGATCTTGAGAATTGTCATCAGATAGGTCTTGCGTACCGTGTCCATCAAGCCCAAAAACAGATCGTACGCCTCACGCTTGTATTCGATGAGCGGATCACGCTGGCCATACCCGCGCAACCCGATACCCTGACGCAGGTAGTCTATTTCATCGAGGTGGTTCATCCAGAGCGTGTCCAAAGAGCGCAGGTAGAGAGATTTCTGTATGCTATTCCACGTATCCTTGCTGAACACCGCTTCTTTTTCGATATAAGCTTTCTTCGCCTCGCCCATCACATATTCGCGGATCAGACCTTTCTTTTCAACCTCATCTTTGGAACGATCATCCCGGATTATTTCCAGGCGTTTCACCGTTTCTTTCTCATCGAGCGTCGGGAACATCCCGTTCGCTTCGAGGACGATTTCCGTGACATTCCACTGCGCTTCTTCGCTTGCGGTATGGAAACTGATGATGTGATCCAGCTCTTCCGAAAGCAAGGAGAGTGTCTCATCGCGAAAAGCAGTCAGTTGGAGGACACTTCTGCGTTTGCGATACACGACTTCGCGCTGCTTGTTCATCACGTCATCGTACTCCAGGACGTGCTTGCGCATATCGAAGTTGAAACCTTCGATCTTCGATTGGGCACTCTCGATCGTCTTGGAAATGAGCCCGTTCTGAATCGGTTCGTCTTCAGGCAGTCCGAGCGTCGTCATCATGCTTTTCATTTTTTCCCCACCGAAACGCCGCATCAACTCATCTTCCAGCGAGACATAAAATTGCGATGCGCCCGGATCACCTTGGCGTCCCGCCCGTCCGCGCAGCTGGTTGTCGATACGTCGCGCCTCATGACGCTCCGTGCCGATGATGAACAAGCCGCCTACTTCGCGCACTCCGTCTCCCAGTTTGATATCCGTTCCGCGTCCGGCCATGTTGGTCGCGATGGTCACGGAACCCTTCTGGCCGGCGTTGGCGACAATGGCCGCCTCACGTTCATGATTCTTGGCATTCAACACTTCGTGCGGCACGCCCTCATGTGAAAGAAGGGTGCTCAGGTATTCGGATTTCTCGATGGCGATTGTCCCGATCAGCGCCGGCTGACCGGCGGCATGGATCGCTTTCACCCGATCAACGATGGCGCGAAACTTGGCCTCTTCGGTCTTGTACACGATATCCGGCAGGTCACGCCGCACCATCACGCGATTGGTCGGAATTTCTACCACGTCCAGCTTATACACTTTCGCGAATTCTTCCGCCGACGTCGTCGCGGTACCGGTCATACCCGAAAGTTTGTCATAGAGACGGAAATAATTCTGGAAGGTGATAGTCGCGAGCGTTCGTGATTCGCGCTGCACGGCCACGCCTTCTTTGGCTTCGATGGCCTGATGCAGTCCCTCGCTATAGCGGCGACCCGGCATCAAACGTCCCGTGAAATCATCCACGATGATCACCTGGCCGTCTTTCACGACATAATCGCGATCCAGACTGAAAATCACCTGGGCTTTGAGCGACTGCTCCAGATGATGCACGTACTGCACGTTGCCGGAAGCGTAGATGTTGCCCATGCCGAGGAGCTTCTCCACATGGTTCATCCCTTCATCGGTCAGCGTCACCACTTTCATCTTTTCATCCACCGCATAGTCCTTCTCTCTCGTCAATTGCGGCACAATCCGGGCAAATTTCTCGTACAATTTGGTCGATTCGCTGTCCGGTGCCGAAATAATGAGCGGTGTACGCGCCTCATCGATCAGGATGGAGTCCACTTCGTCAACGACGGCGTAGCAAAGCTCGCGCTGCGTCATCTCAGCCAGTTCCGAGACCATGTTGTCGCGCAAGTAATCGAAACCGAACTCATTGTTGGTACCATAGGTGATGTCGGCACGGTATGCCTCTTGGCGTGTCACAGGAATGAGGTTTTCCATTTCCACGCTCACTTCGTCCGTATCCGCGACAGCGGACACGTATCGATAAGAAACGTTCTGTCCCACGATGCAGGCCGTCGTCAGGCCGAGCGCTTCATAGACCTGTCCCATCCAATTGCAGTCGCGCTTGGCGAGATAATCGTTCACGGTCACGACATGCACGCCCTTGCCGGACAGCGCGTTGAGATAGATCGGAAGCGTCGAGGTCAGCGTCTTGCCTTCGCCGGTTTTCATTTCCGCGATTTTCCCGTGATGCAGCGCGATACCGCCGAGCAGCTGCACGTCGTAATGCCGCTCGCCGATCACGCGTTTGGCCACTTCGCGCACGACTGCGAATGCTTCAGGCAAAATATCATCCAACGTCTCGCCTTCCGCCAGGCGCTCCTTGAACGCCGCCACCTTGCCTTTGAGGGCATCGTCCGAGAGGGGCTGCAAAGCAGGTTCGCAGGCATTAATCGCGTCTACCAGAGGACGGAATCTGCTTATTTCCCGCTCATTGGAACCGAATAATTTTTCCAAAAATGACATAATCAGTAAACAGAAAACAATTAACAGCTAACAATCGCCTGACATTCTTTTTTCCCTTTAATGCGGCCAATTGTTTCTCCATTCTATCAAAGGCTGGCTGCTACGTCAAAAGGAAAAACGCCACCTTCACGAACGAAAAGATTCCAAAAATTTTGGATGAACCATAGCAAAACAGCGATGCTTAGCGGTTTCCCTAAAAAATTTTTGGAATCTTTTCGTTCGATCAACTAAAAACGAGCGGATTCGTCGACGACGAGTTTCTTTTTGATGGAGCGCTTGCCGCGCAGCTTCAGATCATGGCTCTTGTTTTTCTGCTTCGCGACCTGGATCTCCAATTCATCGATCACGATATCCGTCGATCCTTCGATGCTGGTCGTCGTATCCGAAGCGCGATAGAGATCATGTGGCGTCTTCGCCATTATTTCTACTCGAAACTGGCCCTTCTTATCCCTATCGATTTCTACCTCGAATTCCGTCACCGGATCCACCAGTTTTTCCACTCGCTCCAACCGCTTCAGGATATATTCCCGTGTCCGCTCATCGATTTCCAATCCTTTGAATAAAAAACGTATATTCATAGTTTTCAGATCTTAAAAGGATTACGCCTTCATTATATCACACCCTCTTTTTCACAGACCATACGCGCTCGAAAGCGAACCGAGAAAGAAGGGTATCGCGAAAACCAGCCCAATCAGCGGCAGAACGAACGCCACCACGCTCCCGATCAGCGTCCACAAGAAATATTTTCGTGTCTTTTCGACCGAGACATACACCGCATCGATTTTTTTCTCCTGCTCCGCGAGTTTTTGCAAAATAATTTCGTCCATAAAAAATAAAAAGGATTACAGCATCATCATACCACACGCTTCATTTGAGAATCCACGCGAAAGAAAAGCAGGAGGAAGACAGATTCATCTTCTCCTGCGGTCGGGGATCGGCCAGCACTTTCATGCGGCCACCACCGCTTGCTCTTCGACAGATGCCGCTGCCGGTACGGTCTGAACCAGATACATGACTGGCGCCCGTACTTTTTCCTGTGTCCGCGCCATGACCCGACTCAGACAATCAGGGTGATACCGCTGCTTCTCATGCTCCTCCATCTCATGACCGGAGCCGAACATATGACATCCGGGACATTCGAACCGTTTTCCGCGCAGCCCATTTAGCTGCGCTGTATACAGAAATTCGGATGAATCCATGATCTTCTCTCCTTCGCGATGAGCCAACAAAAAACAAAGAGTGTCCCCTTTGTCCCCTTCGGCAGTTTGTAATAACACTGCTTACATGCGCATTATACCACAAAAAATAGATAAAGTCCAGGGTATTTGTCAAGTTTTTGTCAAGCATAAACACAATAAAAGGCTTTTCCAAGCCTTTTATTGAATAGATATTCCTCCTTTAAAATCCGACTAATTGCACTTCTTCCTGAAGCTTGATGCGCAGCTCATCCCGCACCCGTGTTTTGATCAAACTGGCCAGCGTGATGATATTTTCCGCTGTCGCAGTACCGGTGTTCACGAGATAATTAGGATGCTTATCGCTGACCATCGCGCCACCGATTGTTTTCCCGCGCAGTCCCACGTGATCGATGAGCCAACCCGCTGGCAAAGTATCGCCTTTCGGCGGCATGCCAGTATCTTTTTCGAATTCCTGACGGAGCATCTCATCTCGCACGATCGGATTCATGAAAAATGACCCGGCACATTTGGCATCCTGCGGGTGTTTGGCTTCACGGGTAGCGATCGTTTCGTCCGCTATCTTGATCAGTGCGTCCCTGTCTCCGGGTGCCAGTTTGATTTCAGCCGAAAGAATGATGAGTTGGGTATTTTTCTTGAAGACGCTGGCCCGATATCCGAAGGCGCACGTGTCCCGACGATATTCTTTCACCATCCCGACATCTTTGACATAAGCCTTGACGGAACTGATGACGGCGCCGATTTCCATACCGAAAGCTCCGGCGTTGCCGCGTACCGCCCCACCCAGAGATCCCGGGATACCAGCCAGGCGTTCCAATCCAGCCAGTCCCGCATCGCAAGCAGCACGAACAACATCCAGCAGCGTCACGCCCGCACCGCAAAAAATCCTGTCTCCTGAGACCTTGATGCCGCCATCCTTCATCTGAATGACCATGCCCATAAACCCTTTATCCGAAAAAAGGACGTTGCTTCCCCCGCTGAAAATAAATATCGGAAGTCCGTGCTGTTCGGCATATTCGATAGCTTCCGCGAGCTCCAGCGCGCCGGTCGTTGTGGTAAAATACGCTGCTTTTCCACCGATACGGAAAGTCGTCAGCGGTGACAAAGAAACATTTCTTTGCAAAGTGAACATAGGGTACGTTTCAAAACTCAAACTTCAAATACCAAACTGAATCTTCGGGTACGCTGTCCGAAATATCACTTTGATATTCGAAAGCTGTCATTTCACATGCGCCAGCTTGTGAGAGACTTCCCACACGTTTCCGGCTCCCATAGTGATGATAACATCTTGGCGCCCTATTGTCTTCTCCATATCGCTGATTAATAGAGCTGTGTCCGGCGCATACTGAGCTTTACCAGGAAAGAACCGATTGATCAGATCTACGAGATCCTGCGAAGAGACGCCGCCTTGCTGTTCACGGGCGCTGCCATAGATAGGGAGAAGTGTCACTTCGTCCGCTGCATCGAAGCTCTGCGCGAAATCAGTCAGAAACGCCTTGGTACGCGTGAAGGTATGCGGATGAAAAACAACTTTCAAGCGCCGCTCAGGATAGAGCTCGCGAAAAGCCTTGAGGGTAGCGCGGATTTCCTCCGGATGATGGGCATAATCATCATAGATCAGCGCCCCATAGCGCTCGCCGATGTATTCGAATCTCCGCTCGGTGCCGGAAAATTTCTCAAAGGCTTTGCGGATACGTTCGAGATCTTGCTTCAAAAAAACAGCCAGCGCCAGCACCGCTGTGGCATTGAGAGCATTGTGTTCTCCGGCTAACCGGAGCGCGAATGTTCCGAATGATCTTTCAGCACGAGTCACAGTAAAGGTCTGCATCAATGCGGACGCTTCACCGACAAAACCCATTTTCGCAGGCGTATACTCGCTGATACGAAAATCTGATCCTTCCAATAGTCCATAAGAAATTTTCTGACAGTGGGCCGTTTCCGCTATTTTGACGACATCCGCCGAATCATTGCAATACACAAGCACGCCATGCTGCGGAATGCGCGCGACAAAATCACGGAATACTTGTTGATAGCTTTCTTGGTCCGGAAAAAAATCCGGATGATCGAAGTCGACGCTCGTCAGGATGACGGCAAAAGGAACATACTGCGCCAACTTGTTCTGATATTCATCCGCTTCCAGCACGAGGTATTCTCCGCTCCCGGAAAGCGCATTGCCCTCCCAGTTCATTATGCGGCTCCCGACGATGGCCGATGGATCCATCCCGGAAAATTTGAGCGTCTCTGCCAAAAGCGCGCTCGTGGTCGTCTTGCCATGCGTCCCGCAGACTGCCAATGTCAATTTCTCACGCGTGAGCATCCCGACCGCTTCCGGGTAACTCCATACCGGCAAGCCGCTCACAAAGGCCGCGGCCAGTTCCGGATTTTTTTCTTTGGAATATACCGTTGAGTACACGATCGCTTTCGCTCCGCCTGGAATATTCTTCGCATCGAAACGCTCTTCGTATCTGATATGGAGCTTCTTCAAAATGCTATCGGTAAAAAAAACCTCCTCTGTATCGGAACCAGTTACGACGACCCCCTGTTTGGTCAAAAGTTCGGCCAGCGCCGTCATGCCGGCACCCTTGATACCGATCATATGGATATGCTTGAAATGAGAGAGGCGCTCGGACATATTGAGCAGCTTGTAGCTTTTAGCGAATGAGCTTCTTCGTTTTAATGGGATTCCATAAGATCAGACACGCCCGCTGCGATCGCGTCTGCCGCCTCAGGGTGATAAAAAGGATAGAGTTTCTCTCCCATAGATTGTCTCAACCCCGGAGAGGACAGCAGCTCGTCTATTTTTTCCAGGAAGATATGTTCACCCAGATTGGCCTCTTCCAAAATCAGCGCTCCGCCGAGAGCGGCGACATCATAGGCATTCATCCGCTGCTCATCATTCGCTGCGCCCTCCAGAGGAACAAGGATAGCAGCTTTTTTGGTAGCGGCCAATTCCGCTATCGAACCGGCTCCTGCCCGTGAAATAATGAGCGTCGCTGATTTCAACGCATCCGCCAACTCCAGAACGGAAAGAAAGGCTCGCGGCACATAACCGCTCGCGCCGATTTTCAAACCATAGGCTTCGACGGAAGCGACGATACTCTCGAGGTTTTTACTGCCCGTCTGATGCGCTACTTGAATATTCTTTTCCAGCAGGCTTGGCAGAATACGCAGGATAGCCGCGTTGAGCACCTGAGCTCCCTGGCTCCCGCCTAACACGAGAATGATCGGCTTCTCCAAAGAGAGACCGAACTGCTCTGCGAACCGTTCGGTATTGCCGAGCAGTAGTTCTTCACGAATAGGATTGCCGGTCAAAGCAGTCTTGTCAGCCGGAAAATAATTGTGCGCACTCGGATACGCAATCGCGATACGCGACGCAAACCACGCCAGGAAACGATTGGCGCGTCCAGCCACCGCATCAGAATCATGAATGAGCACCGGGATACGATAGCACCAGGCTGCCAAAACGACCGGCACCGAAGCCGATCCGCCTTTCGAAAAAACAGCGTCCGGCATAAAGACCAAAAGACGCCACAACGCCTGGATGAAACCGACGATGACCCTGAAGGGATCGACGAGATTCTGCAACGAAAAATAGCGACGCCATTTTCCGGTCAAGACATACTGTGCCGGTATCCCTTCTTGTTCCATGGCATCGTTTTCAAAACTCCCTCGCGAGCCGATGAAAAGCAATTCCACGTTTCCCGAAAACCTCTTGCGCAACGAACGGGCGACGGCCACGAGAGGAAACGTGTGCCCCCCTGAGATACCGCCCGTCAGCACTATGCGAGGAATATCAGACATAAGAAGAAGATAAAGAATAAGAGATGCATGACGCGAGATAAGGGATAAAAATCATGCACGACACATCACTTATCTCTTCTCATTCATCGGGTATCATTTTGCATTTAGTGTAGAATGTTTGGAGATATTAAGCAAGATTCCTATCGATGCCAAAAGTACGGCCAAGGATGTTCCGCCAAAGCTGATAAATGGCAAAGGAATACCTGTGAGTGGTATCAGTCCGCTGATGGCTGACATATTGATAAACGCCTGAAAAACGACCCAGGACACGATACCGACGGCCACCAGCTTGCCGAATTCATCCGGTGCGAAACGGGCTATGCGGAGTCCTCTGTAGGCGACAAAAAGAAACAGGGAAACGATGACCGTCGTGCCGATCAGCCCCAGTTCCTCTCCCAGAATCGCGAATATAGAATCTGTCACCGGCTCAGGCAGATAGTTGAATTTCTGCCGGCTCTGTCCCAGCCCCGCGCCGAAAACTCCACCGGATCCGATAGCCAAGAGCGCCTGCGTCATCTGGTAGCCGAACCCTTGCGGATCATGTTCGGGATTCACGTAGACCAAAAAGCGCTGCAATCGATAAGGGGCCATTTTGATGAGAATGATCAGAAACGCGAAGCCCGTCAGGAAAAGGTACGCGATATGACGGATATTGGCTCCCGATGCGAAAAAAATTGAAAGAGCAATAAAAAAGATCAGTCCCAGAGTTCCGGTATCCGGCTGCTTGATGATGAGAAACCCCACGATGGAAAGAATGCCGAGAAAAGGTACGAAGCCTTCGAAAAAATCAGCAGATTTGATCTTTCCCTTGCTCGAAAACCAAGCAGCCAAATACAAAATGATAGCCAGTTTCATCACTTCGGATGGCTGGAAAGAAACAGGTCCGATCTGCACCCAGCGTGCCGCCCCATAGACGGTCGTACCGAAGCCCGGGACAAACACGAGCACCAACAATCCCAAAGCCACAAAAAATATCGGCACCACGAACCGCTGCCATACCCGATAATGAATACGCTGAAAGACATAGAGCAGAACCAGTCCGACTCCCAATCCCAACAGCTGCTGCTTGAAAAAATAATACGCGTCGCCAAAGCGCGTGCGTCCGTACAGCACTCCGGCACTCGCAATCATCAGCAATCCGATACCCAGAAGTATCAAGATGGCTACAAGAAGCGGCCGATCGATAGTCCTCTCCCGATTATTCATAGACATATTCACTGAGTGGAAATTTTTTTTGAGCGTTTCTGGCTTTCCTTTTTTGATTCTTCTTCACGCCACTTTTGAATATTATTATGATGTCCCGAAAGAAGCACTTCCGGCACTCGATGACCGCGAAACTCTTCCGGCTTTGTGTACTGAGGATATTCGACCACATCTTCCGCCTCATGCGATTCTGTTTCCGCGCTTTCCGCGTTACCCAACACTCCGGGCAAGAGCCGCGCTACCGCATCTACCACTACCATGGAGGGAATCTCCCCTCCCGTCAGCACATATTCACCGATAGACAATTCCTCATCCGCGAAATTTTCTGCCACCCGTTCGTCAATGCCTTCATACCGGCCACAGATCAGAACTAAGCGCTCATATTGCGACAAACGCCGCGCGTCTGACTGTGTGAATTTCTTGCCCTTGGCAGAAAAAAGTATCGTGCGAGTTTTTTTCTCCGGCTTGAGCGCCTGGACGAACTCTATCGCCTCGGCCAGAGGTTCCACTTTCAATACCATGCCTGCCCCGCCACCGTATGGCGTATCATCGACTGTCTTATGCTTGTCATGAGTGAAATCACGCAGATTGTGCGTATGGATAGCGATCATCCTAGCTTCCTGGGCGCGTTTCAGAATAGACACGCCGAAATATGACGTGAAGCTTTCCGGAAAGAGTGAGATGATATCGAAACGCATTTTGAAGAAGATAAAAAACAAGAGATGCCAGATAAGTTATAAATAATGAAAGAAAAAAACAAATAAGATATCATGCATCTCTTATCACTCATCACGCATCCTTTTCTCTAGTGTATCATAAAAAATATCCCTTACAAAAGCAAAAATGCCCAGGGTGGGCATTTTTGCAAAGAGCACACATGCAAACCATATCATTTCATCTCACTCAACACGCTATCTCGATTGAGTACAAAACTCTTCTCTTCTCTGGATCCATCTGCCTTGATAACCGTGACCGTGACCGGTACATCACTGAGTCCCGGCTGTTTTTGTATTTTCAGATCATACCACTGCCGCCTGAAGTCTTGCGGCAACGTATATTCGAACGTCACTGTCTTTTCCGTCAAAATCGGTACCTGTACCAATACGCCGAAATATTTCTTACCAAACGCTTCACCATACACAGGATCTTTGGCAGCAGACGTGACGTTACTCAGATAACTTCCACGCGGCACATACGCGCGAAGGAACACCTGATAATCTTTGGCGAACCAATCACGCGTCTTGGCAGTGTTCCGGTACGTCACGGCAAGCGTTGCCCGTGGCGCTGGAGCGGTAAGATCGATCGTATACGCATAGGAGCGCTTCATGAAATAATCGCTTTTGAAAGAATTGAGATTCGCGTCAACCAGGAAGAGATAATCATTCTTCCAATGATCATCCACTGCGCCATCCCAGCCAGCAAGAGAAACTTGTGCCTGCAAAAGCTCGTCTTTGAAAAGCAATTGGATATCTTTCTTGTGCAAATCATCCAGGACCGTTTTGAACAAATCATATTTTTTGGCCAGCGAGAGATCCTTCACGCGATGGAGAATCTCCAGCCCCAAGATGCTCATGACCGATTTGCGTTCGCCGAAAGCGATATTCTGCTTGAGATACCCTTGTTCCACCTGATACTCGAGATCAAGAATGGCGTTATCCGCACCATACGTTCCAGGGAAACCCTCAATGGCGACCGGACCGGTCACGCGGAGGAACGATGTCAGCACGTTCGTCGTCACCGCCACCACGCCGTCGAAATGCTCTGCCCCCTGTCCCATCTGATAGAACGTCTCTGCCCACTGCGCATTTTCCCCGAAATCCGGAGAATAGTTCGAATCACGCAGCTTCCACGAATCGATGCGGAGCGTCTCTTGCAGCGGATACGGCGGCTTGACGGTACTAGGAATACGTCCGTCGAAATTGCCGGTATCATGCACGGAGAAATCCACAATGCTGCCATCTCGTACCTTCAAGATACCGAATGATCCGATGAAACCGCCGCCTGGGCGCAGTTCCAGATTATTCTGAAAAAGAATCAGGAAGGTTTTTTCCTTTCCGTCCGTGTGCAGTACCGCATCAGCCAGGGACATCACCGTTTCCAGATCAGTCTTCGTTTCTTGCGCCAGCGGCGCGAATCCGAGCAGCCGCTTGAGGCTCTCGAAGCCCTGGTTTTTTACTTCCCAATACACGAACCAGCCGGACAGAAAAAGAATCGATCCGATGATGAAGGTTGCCCAAAATTTTGTAGAATATTGTTTCATTACTTTCCTACATTGGCCAATAATTCATTCAAGCGACGCTTGTATGCCTCCTGTGTCGGTTCGCTCTGCTCTCGTTCTGCCGATAGAGCGGGTGATGCTGCTTCCGGAAAAAAAGCCGAAGAATCCTCTCGTGACTGTGCTAAAGACATGTCCGTTTCCTCCGACGCTGTCTCAAATTCGAAGGGCAAAGATGTTTCATCGGCCACAGGCAGATCCGTCTCATCAGGCGCGGTAGGCAAGTTGGCCGGAGCCTGAGAATGTTTCACGGCGTGCTCTCCATAGATGCGAGGAGCCACAACGGTTTCTGGGAATTGACCTTCGAAAGGAAGTGTGTGCGGTTTTTCAGGAATAAATTTTTTCGGATCGATCCACAGCGCCGTATCACTGACACCGAATTCAGGATAAGCACGTCGCGCGAGAGCTTCATCAATATTGGACTTTTCTGACTCAGCAAAAACGTCCGAAAAAGAGATGAGTTTGCTTTTTATACCGATCAATTCAGGCACTGCGCGCAAGAGAAAGAAAAAGAGCATTGTCACAGCAAGACCGGAGAAGAGAACCGTTCCGCCATATAACCATGGTGTTCGGATAGCATAAGAGACGATCGGTCCGTCGACCATACGCATATCGGCATCCGTTCTCACGTTATAATAGAAACTCGCGATCGCAAACATCGATTGCGCCGTCTGTAGCGCCAATCGCCTGACCTTCTCCGGCGTATCTCCGTTCGCCCGAATGATGAGTACGCCGCTTCCGTCTTGTTTCGTTACGGATACCGTGTTATTCCATTGTACCTTGCGTTTATCCGGGGTATATCCGTCAAAATCATCGTCGATGAGATCATTCTCAGAAAGGACACGATTATAAAATGAGAGTGTCTGTGTCAGCTCTGCCATATTGGCTGCTACCTCACCGGAGGTCTCTGTCGTACCGGATCTGGCAACGACCAGCACGATCACCTCCGCGTTATAGCCACGAAAATAATCCAGCCAAAACAATCCGGCTGCCAACGTGACAAAAACCAATGTCACCATGAAGGCGCGGCCGAAGGGAGAGGCGATAAATTTATTTCGTACGATATGAGGCATAGTGTTCTTTGACATTACTGTACTGACGCAGGGCATCTTCATACACTTCGAGCGTCTTTTGCGCGATGGCATCCCAGCTATATTCCTGTTCTGCCCGCTCTTTGGCGATAGCGCCGATCACGGCAGCCTCTTCTGGACGATTGATATAATAGGCCAGTTCTTTTTTCAAAGACTCCACATCCTTCACCGTGAAACTGATACCGCTGCCGTTCCGGATGGCTTCCATATTGGCAGGAATGTCACTCACGATGGGCAACAGGCCATATGCCATAGCTTCCAGCAGCGCCAGTGACAGTCCCTCCTCTTCCGATGGCTGAACGAACAAGGACGCGTGAGAGAAAAAAACTGCCAGATCCTTACCGTGGAGCTCGCCGGTGAAGACGATGTTGCGAGCTCCTTCGCTCAAAACCCTGAGATATTTCTCATACTCCTGCGTGTAGGCATGCGTACCCACGATGACCAGCTTGAAATTATTCGGCACTTTGTTCTGACGTTCCAATTCCCGGAAGGCCTTGATGAGATAATGTATCCCCTTGTGCTCGACCAGGCGGCTCACCGATAAGATATAGCGCTTCGGACGGATGCCCCACTGATTGAGCAGCGCGGCATCCGGCTCATATTCGACTTCCGCGCCGTTCGGAATAAAGGAAAAATTCTTCTTGTACGTCTTTTTCGCGTACGCCAAAAGCGTTTCGCTGATCACGATAGTCTTCTCCGGCACCACGCACGTGAGATATTCGGCGATACGCAGGCAAAGCCGCGCGAACCATCCCCATTTCTTATGAAAATAGTCCCTCGTATGGAACGTCGCCACGACGCGTATCCCCGGACGGAAAATCCGCGGCAGTATTGTAAAGACGCTGGGTCCGATAGAATGATAGTGTACGACATCGTAATTCTGAAACAGCATATGCGCCGTCGCAAACAACGCGTGGCTGATCGCTTCCAGGTGCTTGGTGCGGATGCTCGGTATATGGATCAGCTTCACGCCCGCATACTCAGTCAGGCTCGGATCGGTATAATGCGAACGGACATAGACAAAAACCTCTTGGCCGGAAGCCGCCAAACGTGTCGCCAATTTCTCGACGTGCTTTTCAACGCCGCCGGAGAGACTGGGGATTCCTTTTTGTCCGATGAAGGCGATCCTCATACGAGATTGAATAGTGTAATGGAAAGTTACCGTGGTTAGAAACCGCGCACCACTCCGGAAATAGAACCCGAAGCATTTTGATCAATGCGGTTGTTGTTCACTCCGGTACCATAAATCAGTCCGCCGAAAGCATTGGATCCCGATACGGTGCGAGCGACGCGAGCGATACCATAACGACCATTTTTGATGATCGTCGCCTTCTTGAAGCCGATGTTTCCAGCGGCACCATAAGAATTGATTTCCACTCCCTCGCGACCGTTATTGCGAATAGTATTCTTCTTGCTCCAAATCTCAGAACCATCCAAGACCAATTTGGCGCCGCTTCCCCTGTTGCCGCTGAAACTGTTGTTTTCGAGCCATGCCTCGGTACCCATGGCAAGATCCATGCCATCACCCTTATTGAGCGTGATAAAGCTATCGATCAGCACGATAAAACGCTTCTCCGCGAAAATACCAGCCCGATCATTTCGGGTAATTTCTACCGTATCCAACAACACCCGGTACCGCTTGTTCGTGGCGGCAGAATCGATATGGATGCCATCACGCTGGCTATCTTTAACGACGACATTGAAAAGATGCGCCTTGGCATCTGACAGGATACGCACTCCGTGACGTCCGCCTTTGACCGTGACGTAGCTCAGCTCGGCCTCGTCTTTCATCGCTACGGTCGGTTTATCGTCGTTATCCGCCTTGATAATCACCTTATCGCGCTTTTCGCTATCACCCATCACTTTGACATTTTTCGGAATGGTAATATTTTCTTTATACGTGCCGTTCTTGACGCGTACCTCCGTACCGCCCTTCACATGATCCAACGCCTGGGAAATACTGTGGTATGGATGAGCAGCCGTGCCATCTGCGGTGCCGCTCGCATCTTGATCGACGAACACCGTCTTGGACCCGCCAAAAACAACAACAGGCAAAGCCACGATGAGACCAAAAGCCAGGCCGATAAAAACCTCTTTGGAAAGCCAAAAACTTTGTTGTTGCATAGAAATGAAATATTAGGTCTTAAACGTTATATACTAGCAAAATTCCGGCTTTTTGTCAATAGTTCCCTTTTCCGTTACAATAAGGGAGTTCATCAAGTATATAAAGCGCATCAAGTTCATAAAGTTCATTAAGTAAGGCTTATTTGTCCGCTTTATAAACTTTTTAACTTTACGAATTTTCAAACTTCACAAACTCATTCACTTTTTACTTTCAAACTTTATAAACTCTTTCGCCTTTTAACTTTACAAATCTTCTAAATTTCAAACTCTTTTCTATGCACCTAAAAACCCTTTTTTCGCCGACATCCATCGCCATTATCGGTGCCTCAACCCAAGTAGAAAGCGTCGGATATACGCTCACGGAAAATCTCTTGCGCAATGGCTACGCCGGAAAAATATATCCGATCAATCCGAAAACCGATAGTTTGTTCGGGCTCCGTTGCTACGCGAAAATTTCGCTCATTCCGCATGATATCGATCTGGCTATCATTATCGTTCCGGCGGCTAGCGTCCCGCTGGTACTGCGTGAAGCAGGTGAAAAAGGCGTTCATGCCGCCATCGTCATTTCTTCCGGATTCAAAGAGACCGGAGAAGGCGGGGCCAGGCTGGAAAAAGAAATCGCTGACATAGCGCGAGAATACGACATCGCCCTCCTCGGCCCCAACTGTCTCGGGTTTCTCCGTCCAGCGCTCAGTCTCAACGCTTCTTTCGCGAAGCTGCTGCCGCACGATGGCACGATCGCTTTTTTTTCGCAAAGCGGCGCGCTCTGCACCGCTATCTTGGATCTGACCATCGATGCGCTCGGTTTCTCTCACTTTGTCAGCATCGGCAACAAAGCCGTCATTGATGAGAATGAGCTGCTCCGCTTTTTCGCATCCGATACCGATGTCGCCGTCATCAGTTTTTATACCGAAGGATTGGTGGACAGCAAAAAAATTATCGAAACGGGACGAGCCGTGCTGGCGTGCTCCGAACCCAAACCGATTATCGCGCTCAAATCAGGCACGACGGCTGCCGGCACGCAGGCCTCGATCTCGCATACCGGAGCGCTCGCCGGCAGCGATGACGCCTATCAGGCTCTGTTCAAACAAGCGCGCATGGTGCGGGCGACGAGCCTGGCCAATCTCCTGGACTTGCTTTCCGTCTTTTCCTGCAATCCCCTGCCCGCGGACAATCGCATCGGCATCATCACCAATGCTGGCGGCTTGGGAGTCCTGGCTACCGATGCAGCCATCCAGAACGGACTGTGCATGGCTCCATTCGCAGAAGCAACCAAAAAGAAGCTGCGCGCTATCCTGCCGGCTGCCGCCAGCGTCAATAATCCCGTCGATGTCCTCGGGGACGCGCTGGCGCTCCGCTATCGTTTCGCCCTGGAAATCGTTGCGGCAGACGAAGGGACAGATATGCTCCTGGTCATCGTCACGCCGCAGACCATGACCCAGGCGCTGGGAACAGCCGAAGCTATCATAGATATCAAGAAACAATACCAGAAGCCGATCGTCGCCGTTTTTGCGGGACATGAGTCTTTTTCCGAAGGCACCGCTCTTTTACAAAAAAATCATATCAGCACGCTGACCTATCCGGAATCCAGCGTTCAGGCGCTCTCGGCATTGGCTCGGGTAGCACAATGGCGCGTGCAGAAAACTATAGCGCCCATTGTTCTCCGCAATATTGATAAAGAAAAAGCAGCTGCCATTATCGCAAACGCGCAAAAGGCTGGCCGTACGGCGCTCACCGAAAAAGAAGCCAGCGATACTCTCCAAGCCTACGGTTTCCCGTTTTTTACGACGCATGCGGTACAAAACAAGGAAGGAGCTCTGACGGCCGCTCACGCAATCGGTAAAAAAGTGGCTCTCAAAATTATTTCCCCTGATATCATCCACAAGTCCGATGCTGGAGGAGTCATCCTCGATGTCGATCCGGCGGATGCGGACGCAGCCTACGAAAAACTTCTCAGAAACGTGCGGAAGCATATGCCGACCGCGCAAATCGATGGCGCACTCGTCGTGGAAATGGCCGAAAAGGGTGGCAAGGAACTCCTGCTCGGGCTCAAAAAGGAACCCAGCCTCGGCACGCTCCTCGTGTTCGGCTTGGGCGGCATTTATGTCGAAATGTTCAAGGACGTTACGATGCGTTTCGTCCCGCTTGAGGGAGCGGATATCGATGAAATGGTGCGCGAAATAAAAAGCGCTGCCTTGCTCACAGGAGTACGCGGTGAAGCCGGCATCGATGTCTTGTATCTGAAAGAACTCCTGGCACGCCTGGCGCAGTTCGCCCTGGATTTCCCCGCCGTAGAAGAGCTGGATATCAATCCGCTCCTCGCCTTTCCCAAAAGCCAAAACTTCCGCGTGCTCGACGCACGGATACGGATCGGAAGAAACGAGGGTGCCAAGAAGTGAAAACGGGCGCAGAAGAAGATTCTCTCACGCGCCCGCTCTGTTGCCAGCCTCACTCAAAGCACACGAGACATCACCCCCGACCAATGGTATTTCTTCCGTCGCTCGTTTGTCTTGGGTGCCGCATTATTGCCTTTTTTTGCGCTCTCCCAGATGACGAAAAAGACTTTCGATCGCCTGCAGATACCGCGCCTCACCGAAACGTTCATACGTATCACGTTGAATGTTCCCCGCATCGAAGGATATTTTCCCAGAGAAAAAATCTGCTATATATTTTTTGAGCGCCTCTGTACTTTCTCCCAAATAGCCGTCGCGTCCATTCGTGATAATTTCCGGAAAAGCCCCGCTGCGCAGACCAAAGAATGGCTTGCCATAAGCATGAGCTTCAAGAACGAGAAGACCGAATGTTTCAGGCAGCGGGGAAGCGCTGACCACACAGGCGGCTTGCCGCATGAGATCTGCGAGAGCTTCTTTGGATTGCTGTCCGACTACCGTCACATACCGACTTGATAACACGTGAAAATTATCCGCTCTCGTTCCCGCGAGAGTAAGCGGCAGCCGGAGGGTATCGAATATTGCTACCAGATCATTGACGTGTTTTTCTTCTGATACGCTCCCGCAATAGAGTGCGAATGGCCTTTCGGTACCGCGCATCTCTCGCAGCGCCTGGCTCTCTCCGGCAATGAAATGCGGCACGACCGTGATTTTTGCTTCCGGCATGCCGGCGCGAACCAAAACGTTTTTGACATACACGCTCGGTGCGATATAGTGATCGATGTTTTTTTCATAAAATCCCATCCACTCTTCCCAATATTTTTTCAACACCAAAAGAATGCGTTTTCCCAAGCTATATTTTTTCACGAAAAGAAACTTGAAGTAGTGTTTTCCGACCTCCGGATAATACGCATCCTTATCGGGTGAAATCAGGTTATAATCGTGAACCGTCATCACGAGAGGCACCCGCAATTCCTTCAAGGGGCCGAGGATAGCCGGCGACAGCTGATGATACATATTGTGGATATGCACTATATCCGGCTGAAACGTTTCCAACAGCGCGGTCATTTTTTTTCTTGCCTCAAACGACCAGAAGAGTCTGCCTATCCCCTTCAGTCGTTGCCATGCTGTCGAGTCATCATCATTATATCCGACATACCTCACAAAGTATTTTTCATATTCGCGCGAGACATTCCGTTTGTCGTCCATGGCAAAAACAGCCACCTTGTGGCCACTGTTTCGGAACAATGCGATGACGTCCAAAAAGTGCCGCTCAGCGCCACGGTGCAGGTAATAGTACTTGTTGACTTCGAGAATGTTCATATTATACGTGTTCGAGAGAAGATTTCTCCGCAAGCGAGCAGAGGGTATGCATCAGCCCCAGCGTCAACCAAAAAAATACACCCGTCAGATTCGTCTCCAGGTACGGCTGCGCAAACAACACGATGCCCTGATAGACGAAGAGGGTCAGCAAAGCGACGCGGAGGGCGCCAAGAAACCTCGCTTCCGGGCGGGTGCGTAACACTCTCCAAACAAGCAAGCCAAGTGAAAAAGCAAGCGTCACAAATCCTATCATCCCCATCTGGACGAGAAGCGCCAGCCAGGAATTATGAATATTCCTGATCTCAACGAAATCCCGATAGTCGCCTTGTTCGACGGGTATATGAGCACCGAAGCCTGATCCGAAAAAAGGATTGTGGGAAAGTTCTGAGAAGGCGCTCTGCCAGGTCGATCCGCGCCACGCGATACTTTCATCGTAAGCATTGCTCATGGAAGTGACGCGCATGACAACCGTTTGCCCGACGTTTTGGAACGCATGCCCTGCCGTACTGGTCGGAAAAAGCAAAGAGACAAACAGCCAGAATGAGAGGATGAGCGTACCAAAAGCAAGGCCGATCACGATCATCTTTCTCGTTGTTTGACGCGTCGCTCGATTCAGCAGAAAGACCCACGCCACCCCTATGGCCACAGCCATGCCGATCCACATATGGCGCATGAGCGATCCCAAGATACCGAACAGCCACAATGCAAGCACGATCCAGAGAAGGGCACGATATCTGTTCCTTGCCCAATATTCCGCCGTCACGAACATCCCGAGGAAGGCCAGTGAAAAATAGAAGGCATGCGGGAAGGCAAGCAGACGGACGCCGGCAGTCGAAAGCGGCGTAAACTCTGTCCACAATCCTTCGCCCCGCACCACGCCAATGACAAGAAAGAGAATTCCGATGCTCGCTGCGGCCAGGAAATATTTCACTATCTTCCGCACATCAGATTCATTTTCCACAAGGAGCGGTACCGCAAAGAAGAGGGCTCCATAAAAAACATAATTTTTCCACGTACTGAAGGCCACGGCCAGATCCTGATTACCGAAGCCGATGAAACTCGCCACGCAGTAGAGAGATGCCACAAAAAAGAAAATGAGCAGCCATACATCCGCTGGCTTGAGAGTCAAACGGGTTTTCGCGTACAACATGCGTGCCAGCACTCCTCCGTAGACTCCGAGCAGCACAATATCGAGCGAATAAAGCTTGATGGCTTCCCGTCCGAATTGCAGCGCTTCCAGCGTAAAGAAGCGTTCGAACAAAACGGTCAGGAAAATAATTCCATAGAGACCCGCCTTCGGATAGAGCAGAGAGACATAGAACATGGGAAGCATGACGATCAGCAGGTACCAAGGGATAAAACCCAAGAATATCCGTGCAAAACCGAGAATAAGAAAACATCCGATAATAAGCAATGCTGCTTTGTCATCGGCAGAAAACTTCTCTTTGATTTTCTGAAAAGCAAGAGGCGACTCCATAAGTATGTATAGTATAGCGTATCTGCTCTGCTTATTCTAAAAAATATATCGAAGTATGGAAAAAATGCGACGCGGATTTTCCTGACGTTCCAGGAAAATCCGCGCTTGCTTCAGTATTTCACCTTCTGCTTTGCTCCGCAGAACATCCCCTGCCGGAGCGCCGCCTCGTACTGAGCCTTGATGACACGGGCGATCATCCCCTGATACCCCCGCTTGAGTTCGGACTGCTCGTCCCAACCCTTGTCGGAGGCATTCAGAGCGACCAAGACGTCGGTCGCCGCACTCATGGCCGTCGAGAACCAACTCAGGCTCACTCCGAACTGGCCGTTACCCGTGAGCTTCTCAGAAAAATTGAGTTCATTGTTTTCGCGTGCCACACTGCGCACGTACTTTTCCGCAAGCGGCGTACGGATAGCATACGGAAGCGCCTTTGTTCGCACCGTGTTCCAATCCGAGAACACTGCCTGTAGACCTTTTATCCCGGCTACAGGAACACCTTTCAGCTTACGCGTTTCGGTGCCACCGGATAGAACCACCTCCTTGCGATACATCACATCGGAAGCCAGCTTCTCCGGCGTCTTCACGAAAATTTCTTCTCCGTAAAGATTGAATAGCCGAGTAAAACGGGTGTTGGCGAATACTCCGACGATCGGCTCGTCGATATTTCCTTCGACGATGAACACCAATCGCAAGGCACATTCTGCAAACCCAACATATATCGCTTGGGCTGCGTATTCCTTGCCGGTGTTTGTTCCGTATGCCACGGCATGATAACGGAGCCGGAGCGGGTGCATTTCCGAAAACAGTTCATCGGGAAAGCTTCCCAGAACCGCAACGAAATTGCCACTGCTGATTGCGGGAGTTTCTTGTACTCCGATAAAGCCGATCGGATCGATCGTGACTTCTTGTTTGCCTGCCTCGGTCGTGACCGACATGGTGTTGCCACCAAGCGTCGCACAACCAGCAAGCAATAATACAAGCAACAATGCTATAAGCGTGCGCATGGCAGCCTCCTATGGAAAATTGGTTAGGTACTGAATCTTTCGGAGCCATTTCTGGTACCGCGGGCAGAATAATGAATGATCACCATTCCGCCCGCGGGGTCACAAATAGACACTCTGTAAACATCAAATTATACTCCATTTTCATAGAAAAGTCAAGAGCCCCTCATCATACAGACTGAGGGGCTCAGGTTTGGCGATGTTCCGCCGTTTGTCTATCGGATTGTACTGCGTAGCATGCCGGTACAGGTCATGGAGGCGCCGGGTCCACCGATGCCGCCAGCCTGTTTGTCGGGAATGACACTCACGCCGACAAGCGGACTTGCTGCGGATACCGCGGCCGCAGTGTTGAAGATCTTCGCCACCTGCGCCAATTCGCCATCATCGACGAGCATGAAAGCATTGCCGCCTCGTCCCTTGAACTGGAAGTTGAAGGTGGCGCACGCCGGAAGCTTGTACGGACCCGGGCCAGCAAGAACCGACCTCGCCTGTACGACTTCACATGGCGGATGGTGATAGACTTCGAAGTTCACCACCTGTGCACCAGTCACTGAGACTGTGCCTGTGCCATCACCGTTCATGACACAGGCGACCTGACCACCAGCCGGCAGAGACTCCGGCGGAGGAGGAGCAGCATAGCTGATTCCGATAACGCCGAACGATGCTACAATTGAAACGAACTTCAGTAGTGTGCGCATGATAACCTCCTAAGGTAAGCGCTAGACGATGCCGTTGATACAATCTCAGGCGGCTATATATTACAAAAAACCAGAGGGGGTACCATTTCACTTTTGAATGGTGCCTTAGATATATACCAAAACCTTTCTCCTGTCAAGTGTCGGAAAATATAAAGTATATAAAGTAAAGAGCCCACAAAATCCGTAGATAATGTGGGCTCAGGTTTGGCGATGTTCCGCCGATGATGGGCTAGCTTTTGGAGTATTTCACCTCCAATGCGCAGCCTTCCTTGGATTTCTTGCACTCCTGCGTGACGCCGGTCATCTTGAAGGCGTTGCCGGACGGAGTGACGAGGAGCCATTTGCCGGAAGCGTCCTTGAGCTGGAAGCGGGTACCCTGTTCCGATACCTGCGACAGTGCCCCGCTGCCATCTTGCATCGGGATGCTGACAATGCCTCCCTTCTTCTGGAAGTGCACCAGCGTGACGGCCGGGAACTCGCTCGTGACCGTAATGGTCACGTTGTCACCCGACTTGACTGCCTGAACAGTGCCACCGGCAACCGCGAAGGTTTCGGCGCTGGCCAGACCAGATGCTGCTGCCAGCAAGACTGCTACGATACTATACGCAAAGAACTTCATGCTTTTCTCCTTCCGAGAAAAAACTTACGACGGATGCCTTTGATGTTATCTCAGGCGCTTTAAGGTACTGCCAAAGAAACCTGTGTCACCACACTCTTTCGATGACTTTACATCTTACATCAAAAATCGTTTTTTGTCAACCCCGTTAGAAAACGCTACGCCTCTGGCGTGACTTCAGTCGTTTACAGCGACTTTTCCTAACGGGGTCAATAGCTAAAAATGGCTTATGTAAAAGATGAAAGGGACGTCGCGCGTAAGCACAAACGTCCCTTTGAAAGTATTTCGAAGCAAGTTCTTTCCGTATGCCAGGCCGCCATCGTCAATGCGATAGCCTTTTTATACACCTTGGATCAGAGGAAAGCTCTTGCCAAACCGCCTTATTTAGGAGGCGTGGCTGCTTCTGCCGGGATGAACTCGACTTGAGCTTCCCGACTCTTTGCATCATTTTCACGGACCTTCTTACCGAGCTCGACACGAACGAACGCGCCGACGGTTGTCAGGTCACGAGCGGAGAGCGGCTTATTGAGATCACTCACGCCAATCGGCAGAGTGACTTGCGGGCCGAACATCAGCCACTCGTTGTAACGGATCTCATACGTACCACGGAGCCAATCTTGCTTGTCCCAATTGGTACGCGCCCATCCGCCGATCACTCGCTGACGCCACGCGTTGTCCTGCGAGAGTTTCGTCTCGTAGAACCCGGAGAGGCTCATCGAACCGCGATCTTGCACCGGCTGTGCTGTCCAGGTCGAGCTGACTGTCTGTCCATAGGACTTCCAGTATTCACCGATCACTCCAGCCAGGTCGCCCTCGCTATTGAGCTTTTCGGTATAGCCGACGTAGGCGCCGACCTTTTGACCCTTTTGCGTGAAAGAGTAGCCGGAATCTGGATTTTCGCCCCACGACTTGTCGCGGAGCCACCTGAGTTTCAGATCAAGCGTCGAGAGACGGTTCCGATCATTCACCCAGTTGCGCTGCGCACCGACCTGCACTCCGACACCATATTCTTGGTTACGGAACGCGGTACCAATGGATTCGCCGCTGCCATACATCCCGTAGAGACCGGGGCCAGCTTGCCATGCGCCGTCTTTCCAGACATAGCAGATGGCTTCACCGTACACCCAATTCCCCTCGTACATACGGTTGCCATACAATCCGGCACCCGCCTGCACTTCGCAGCGTGGCTTGCCAGCGGCTTCTTCCGGCGTTACATGGAACGGAGGGACCATGACTTCCGGTTCTTCCGGTGGCGGGACAGGTTGCGGTTCCACTGGTGGTTCCTCAACCTTTGGCGGCGGTGTTACTATTGGTGGTGGTTGCGGTGTGCGTGGCGCGACTTCCGTGAGGTTGTCACACTTGTCCAGAATAACGACATTCCTGCCGCTCTGCAATTGACACACAAGTCCTGCTTCCGGCTGTTTCCAGACGGCTGTCAGATTCTTGAGCACACTTCCCCTGCCGAAAGCCATCCAAGGAAACTTCGTACCGCGAGAAAATTCCTCACGAACGCATTTCCCCTGGTCACGGAGACTGAGGTATTCATCAATCTCGGCCACTGTATAGCCTTGCCCCGATAAGATCTTGCGATCCTTTTCGGGAGTACGGTACTTGGCATACGGAGCGACTCCCAATCTTGCGATCGGAAGCGACCCGTCGGCTAGACGCCGCACCGGCGTGTGAACAATGGTTTTGGCCTCGACACCGAGAGGAACGATGAGTTCCTGTCCGACTCGGACGAGATTACAGTTCTTGAGACTATTCGCCTCGCATACTGCTTTCGCTTCCTTGCCGAAAACTCCTTCAAGCGTATCGCCACTGCTGACGACATACTTGCTGATCTCCGGCTTAGAGGGAGCTGCTTCAGCTATTTCAGCCTTCTCAGTAGCGACCTTTTCGCTCTCAAGGGATGGCCCTGACACTGGCGATGAGGCCGGTGCCGCTGAAGCGAGTTGCGTAATAGTGGGAATCGGTGGCGCGAGCGGAGTCGCCGCTGGGTCCTTTTCCTGGGACGAGTAGTCACCAAGAAGAAGAATGCTACCGATAATAAGGAAGAGAACAACCATGGCAATAATATACTGCCACCATGGCCGTCTCTTCTTCCATGCTTTAACCTTGGTCATGGTGTTCTCCGGTTGAGTTTTCGAATGGGTCACCGCAAAGCGACCCGGATTGAGTTTGCTTCACGATTTCCTCCTACAGCTTGGTTGAAAACCGGCCCTACGAAAGAGCCTCTTGAAAACGTACTTATTGTTAATGATCTTGATGATCCGAATGGGTCATCTCAACCGCTCTCGACTACAACTATCTCAAGAGCGGGATGACATATCCCATTTATGCTGCGAAAAAACTGGATCGGAATTCTTCTCGTACCAAACGCCATGTGAAAATCAAGAAAAATCCCAATATCAGTCCGGCTAGCACGATCAAAGAAAGTTCTGAAGCGGACGGACTTCCCTCGATAATCGGACCGGATAGCAACCGCACGCTGACCTTGTCGCCGCCGCTTCCGAACAGCGCGCCGCTCTTTTCATTCAAAACAACAGCTACCGCCTGCGCGATCTTGGACACTTCACGTTCGCTCGTCCCAGACAGAGAGACATTGATAAAACCGAGCTCCGGATTTTTTTTCACCTCCAGCATCTTGGACCACTTCTCGAGACGATCTTTCTTGTCACGCGGCAAAAAATTAACATCCACGCCTCCCGTCTCGACGACTGCACTGATGAAGCTTTCGCTATAGAGGATTTCGCCAAGCACCCGACTCATATATTCAGCCGAACGCGTCGCCGTGTAATAATCCTGCCCCTCTTGCGTGGACGAAATCATGAAATCAGCACTCGCCTTGTATGGCGCCTGCAAAGTAAAAGCGCCCACGATGCCGATCACTGCGATCACGATGCCGAAAACCAGGCCATGAGACACGCTTTCTTTGACAATACTCCAAAATCCCTTTTTGCGAGCAAAATTCATAGATACGCTATTACAAATAGAAAGAGAGTTGCAGCAACCTTCAAACATGCCACTCTACCAAAAAATGAGGAAAATGTCAACCCCAGTCAATACCCTGGCAGCGAAAGACAATAAAACCCCTCATGCAAGGGGCTTTATTATCAATTCATCTCAGGAACAATCACCTTCAGGAGAAGAAACCACCGATTTTTTGGAGGATGCGGAAATGGGAGAAATCCCGTACCGTGATGAACAGCATCAGCAGAAGGAGCAAGATGAATCCCACCTGATGGATCAATCCTTCCGTTCTGCGGCTGACCGGGGAGCCCTTCAATTTTTCGATCAGGATGAACAGTATCCGTCCACCGTCGAGCGCGGGAATAGGGAGGATGTTGATGATGCCGAGATTGATCGAGAGGAGAGCGGCGAACTGCAGGAGATAGACGATACCCAGATCGCTCATCTGCTTGGTCAGATAGACGATGCCCACCGGTCCCGTGATATCGACTGGAGCGCCGGTCTGCGCTCCGAAGAGGCCGGCGATCATTTTCCCGAAAGCCTGGAGAATCGCGATCGTGATGTTGTACGTCGCTTCGGCGCCATGATAGATCGCTTCATACCACGGATAAGAAACGACCGCCGTCTCTGAGAAAGAAATACCCAGAGACCCCTCATTGGGCGGATACTCTGTGCGCGGCACTCCCGAGAGTGTCATGTCCGTGCCGAGGCGGTTGATCCGTATCTCCAGATTTTTCCCCTTGTGGGCAAAAATGGTATCGGTCACCTGTTTCAGGGAAGTGATCCGCTCTCCGGCTATCATCAGCACCTCATCGCCGAGCTGCAATCCCATCTGCTCGGCCGGCGTTCCCTTTTTTACCTCGAGAATCTGTATTTTCGCGTTCGAATACTGCACTCGCTGACTTGGATCGATCGGCTGCGGCAAGCCCAGGGTAAATACGATCGATATGAGCACCCATGCGAAAAGAAAATTCATAAACACGCCAGCAGCAAGCACCTTCACGCGAATCCAGGCGGATTTCCCTCCGAAGCTGTCCGCTTCCTGATTCTGGCCATCTTCACCCTTAATTTTCACAAAACCACCGAGAGGGAGCCAATTGAGAGAATAGACCGTTCCGCCAAGAAACTCCTTTTTATGCGCTTCATGCAAATCCTGTTTTTCATTTTCATCATCACCGTCTTCATTGCCCCAAATGATCCTCCATTTTCTGACTGGCACTGTCTTTTCGGTGATATGTATCTTTTCAGTGATTGTTTCCTCGATAATTTCATCTCCTCCTATTTTTATATCCAGAGTTTTTACCTGGATACTTTCAACCTCTGAAACTTTTTCTTTTTCCTTGCCTTGCATGAATTGAATCCCTACGATCCGCGGCGGAAAACCGAAGCCGAATTCATCCGCTTTGATACCATTGCGGCGTGCCATCAGAAAATGCCCGAGTTCATGCACCAATACCAGCAATCCGAGCAGAACCAGAAAAATAAGGACCGTCAACATAATGGGTAAAATAAGAGATAAATGGTAAGGGATACAGGATGGCTCATGAATACAAGATTGGGATTATTTTTTTATCAATCATCTCTCATCATGTATCATACATCTTCTTCTACACGGTGAGGATTTCCTCTTCTTTCTTCTTGCGTACTGCTTCTAGCTTCTGGTTGTAGTCATCCACCACTTTCTGCAACTCATCTTTGCCAAGAAATTTGTCGTCCTCAGAAATCTCACCCGCGCGTTCTTTGTCCTGGATATCTTTCCAGATGCCTTCGCGAATGGTTCGGATAGCGATGCGGCTCTCTTCGGCCCTGCTGTTGAGCGCCTTCACCAGGTCGCGGCGGCGATCTTCGGTCAATGATGGCAAAATGATACGGATCGCCAGCCCGTCATTGCCCGGATTCAGCCCCAGGTCAGACTCGCGAATGGCAGCTTCGATCTGAACCAAGCTCCCTTTGTCCCACGGCTGAATGACAATCTGACGTGCTTCCGGTATGGCGATGCTGGCAATCTGCTTGAGCGGCGTTTTGGTACCGTAATAATCCACGATAAGTCCCTCTACCAACCCCGGATTGGCTCGTCCGGTACGGATCTTGGCAGCTTCGCTTGCGAAATGTTCCACGGCGTTTGCGAAACTCGACAACTTCTCGGTAATCAATGCTTTTATCATAGGTGTGTAAATAATAATATTACGAAAGAAATAATGCGGAAACTTGCCCCCCCTCAGTCCCTTACTTGAAAGTCCGGAGTCCAATAAACAGGTATTTCGGATCAAACGGATCATACATGACAAATGATGCCCCGCGATCCACATTCAGCCCTGTCGTCATCCAGGTCACCCCCCCATCGAGAGACTTATAAAATGCTTTGCCCGAGACGAACACTATTTCCTGCGAGTCTTTGGGATTGACCGCTATCGAACGGATAGGAAATTTTTTCGCGCTCTCAATAATGTTTATCTCATCCCAATATTTCCCGGAATCCACGCTTCTGAAAAATCCCGCGTTCGTTCCCGCGTAGATGATTCCTGATCGGCTCGGGTCGCTCAGGATAGAGACGATACCTCCCGGCATCTTGTTCTTCTGATTACGTTCACTCAAGTTCTCGGCCTGTTTCTGCAGCCGCTTCGCCTCGCTTTCGTTGCCTTTCGTTGCCGCTCTAGCAGCTCTGTCCTGAATGGCAATGACTTCCTGTTGTTTGGCTTCCTCCCAGTCGATCCAGCGCATGCCCCCGTCCGGAGAATAATACAGCTTCTGGTTGAAGACGAGCAAATACGTAGCGAGGCTCTGCGTGGAGTCGAAAGCGATATCCGCTACGATACCATCGATTTTATTGCCGATATTCTTCCATGTATTGCCGCTATCGACGCTTTTCACGACTGTCCCCGCGGCCGTACCGGAAAAAATGACGTTCCGATCGCGAAAATGCTGCGCGAGCGCCGTGATGGGGGTTTTCTGCCCCGGTTCCGTATACACATCGCTCCACGTCTGGCCACCGTCGTCCGTACGGAATATTTTTCCCCAATCGTTCACTATCCCGGCAGCGAACATGCGGTTATCCGGATCGTTCTTATCAAGGATGAAACTGTATATCTTCTTCGGAGGGAAAGGGATCGGCGTCCACTGTTCACCGCCATTTTCTGTTTTGAAAATCCCGTCATTCACTGAGCCGACATATATTGTCTCCGATTTCTGCGGATGGTACGCGATGGAAAGGATATCCGCTTTTGTAATGCTCGACTTCTCATCAACTCGTGATTTCACCGCAAAGGTTTTTCCGCCATCCGCGGTTTTCCAGAGACTCCCGGGCTCTGCTTTGATGGCGAAGGCGCCCGTTTCCGGAGAGGCGACATTTGTCTGACCACCGGAAAACGGCACATTCACCCCTCCCAAGGAACAACCCGAAAGCAGCAAGGATCCGGCGAGCACTCCGAAAAATTTTTTATTCATAGAGAAAGAGAAATATATACCTTTCTCACATTCTATCATATTTTGGCAAGAGACGCCCTTTTTCGTCCAATTCCTCACCCCCTACAAAAAGAGTGTCCCTAAGAAGGACGCTCTTTCATTACTGTGGGTGCGGGGGGAATCGAACCCTCGACCGTTGGCTTAAAAGGCCACTGCTCTACCGACTGAGCTACGCACCCGAATATTGTAGACAAAAAAACAAAAGCGTTTTTCAGAATTCAAAACGCGTTGTGATTGTAACAAAAAAGTCTTTTATCGTCAATAAAAGCAAAAGCGCCTATTTTTTCTTCACTTCTATCAGATCCTTGCCGACAAACGGACGAAGGGCTTCAGGAATAACCACGCTCCCATCAGCCCGCTGATAATTCTCAAGAATCGCGATCATGGTTCTGCCAGCAAAAGCTGTCGCATCATTCATGTGGACAAATTCAGCCTGGCCATTTCCACGCTTCACTTTTGTGTTCAGCCGCCGCGATTGATAGTCTGTCATCAGATCAGATGTGTGGGTCTCGCGATATTTATCTTGTCCCGGTAGCCAAGACTCGATATCGATCTGGCGAGCGTCTGGGATTCCCATATCCCCCGTACAAATCTGTACTACCTGATAGGGTATACCGAGCGCCCCTACTAAATATTCCTGTAACGCCACAAAAAAATCCTGCTCTTGCCGCGACTTTTCTGGCAAAGAAAACGATTCCATTTCCAATTTATCAAACTGATGCACGCGCAAAATCCCTTTCATATCCTTTCCATATGTTCCAGCCTCTCTTCGAAAAGCTGTCGAAAAGCCAACATACCGCACAGGCAATTCACTTTCTTGAAAAACTTCATCCATATGCATCGCACCGAGCGTATGCTCCGCGCTACCGACAAGATACGAATCATCTTCAGAAAAATAGTATCGCTCTTCCTTCGGCTCGATACGCGCCATTTTTTCGAATGGCTCTGATTTGATAAATACGGGCGGTATGACAGGAATAAACGGCGTTGGTAAAACATCAAGATTATTTTTCTTGATAATTTCCTCTAATTTTTCTCTGTTCGTCAGGACGGAAAAAGCAAACTGCATCAAAGCGAATTCCAGAAGCACCAAATCACCCTTTAGATAAGCAAAACGTGAACCGCTTACCTTGGTAGCGCGTACAGTATCGATGATGTCAAGATCTTCTCCGATCTGAAAATGTTCTTTCGGCTGAAATTCGAACTGGGGTTTGGTTCCAACTTGCCGCACGACGATATTCTCGCTTTCATCTTTCCCGATAGGCGTGTCTTCAGACGGGATATTGGGCACCTGTGCCATCAGCGCGTTATATTCATGTTTCACGGCTTCGAGGAAAGGCTCTCTCTCCTCCAATTTCGTTTTGATTTCTTTCCCCTTGGCAATGATCTCCGCCCGCTCTTCTTCCGTCTTGGCTTGGTGGATCAGATCGTTGATATCGTTCTTGAGCGACTTGAGCTCCTCGATTTCCTGCAATATCACGCGGCGCTCTTCATCTTTTTTCAAGAGTACCTCAATATCCAAAGCGATATTTTTGTCCACGACAGCTTTGACTACTGCGTCTTTATTGTCCCGAATGAATTGGATGTCTAACATAAGAACAGCGTTTAGCGATTAGCTTTGGGTGTGAAATGGTGCGAGCAAGGAACCAGAGACCTTGTGGATGATAGTGGACTCGAACCACTGACCCTTGCAATGTGAATGCAATGCTCTAACCAACTGAGCTAATCATCCCCTATACTTCTTTCATTTTCACTGGTGGGAAAATAACCGTTTCCCGTACCGAACGATTCGTCAAGATCGCGAAGAGGCGTTCGCTCAAACCGAATCCGCACGCCGGCGGCATGCCGTATTCCAATGCTTGCAAGAAATCTTCATCGAGCATCATGCCTTCGACATCACCCTCTGCGCGCAGCCGCATCTGTTCCTCAAACCGCTGGCGTTGATCCATCGGGTCATTAAGTTCCGCAAAGCCATTCCCCAATTCGCTTCTGGCCGCGACCGGCTGAAAACGGAGTGTCTTGTGGGCATCACGAGGATCCCCTTTGGCGAGCGGCGATACTTCCAAGGGAAGCCCCACCAAGAAACAGGGCTGGATCAATTTCTGCCGCACGGTTTTCTTGTACAACGTATCGATCATGCGACCTTTGCCGGCGGCAGTCTCATATTTGATGCCGAGTTCGTCGGCCTTCTTTTTCAATTCAGCAACGCTGATATCCAGGGACAAATCAATGCCTGTTTCCTTCTGAAATTCCGTAAAATAATCCACGCGCGGAAACGGCTTGCTCCAATCAAGCGTGTCATCCTCATACTGCGATTGCATCGCATCTCCGACCACGGCACGGACGACATCTTTGTAGAGCTTTTCCGTCAGTTCCATCCCCTGTTCCATATTCATATACGCGGCATAGAATTCCATATGGTCGAATTCCTGCAAATGCTCGCGATCGATGCCTTCGTTGCGGAACACGCGCCCAATTTCGAACACCCGTTCATACCCGCCGACGAGCAAGCGCTTGAGGGACAATTCCAGCGAGATACGCAGATAAAAATCCTGATCCAGCGCGTTATGATGCGTCCTAAACGGCTCGGCTTCCGCTCCACCCGGGACATGCTCCAGTACCGGTGTCTGCACTTCCAGAAAGTTTTCGGCTGTCAGCGTGGCGCGAATCGTCTGCCAAAAAAGATTCTTCTTCACGAAGAGCTCGCGTGTTTCCAGGTTCATCAAAAGATCAAGATAGCGCCGGCGGAGCAGCTCTTCCTCATCTTTCAGACCGTAGAATTCCGTCGGGATAGGAAGCAGGGATTTCGACAATATTACCCATTTCTCTACACGAATACTTTTTTCATCCTGTTTCGTCAAAAATACCGTTCCGGTCATAGAAAGAAAATCGCCCAACTCTATCGTTTCCTTGAACAACGCAAAGGCTGCGTCGCCGAGCGTTTCCAAAGAAAAAAATCCCTGAATTTTCCCCGCTCCATCCTCGAGATGACAAAACGCGATTTTCCCCATCACGCGGAGCGAACGCACGCGTCCAACGACCGACACCTGTTGTTCCGTATCGCTCAAACGCTCAAACTGATCGAGGATCTCCTGGCTCGTATGCGTTCGCAGGGCTGATTCCGGATAGGCTGTACCGAACGCCGTCGTCAATTTGGCGAGTTTCTCTTTTTTGGTTGCAATAATATCTTCGCGCATATGGCTTTATGATAGCGTTATTCGAGCATAAAGGCAAGAAAGAAAAACAAAATCCCGAGCTTACACCCGGGATCATCGCATTATGCATGAAATGTCGTCGCAGACTCCTATTGGATGGAAACGATTTCATATTTGATAGTACCGGCAGGAGCGCTCACCGCTACTTTATCTCCCTTGCTCTTTCCGATGAATTCCTTGCCGAGGGGAGACTCGTTGGAAATTTTCCCCTGAGCCGGATCCACTTCATTCGAACCGACAATTTCGAAATGCATCTCCTTACCGCTTACCTTGACCGCAAGCTTGGAGCCCATCCCGACCACCGAAGAGCTTTTCTGTTTGGCAGCGACGACAGAATCCTTCAGCATGCCTTCGAGCTCCGCAATGCGGGACTCGTTCTCGTTCTGATGACGCTTGGCTTCGCTGTATTCCGCATTTTCAGAAAGATCGCCTTGCTCTTTGGCTTCTTTGATGGCTGCGGCAATCTCATGACGAATTTTCATTCTGCGCTCATCCAGCTCAGTATTCAATTTCTTCAGACCTTCTTCGGTAAAAATTCTCGCCATGGCATTACAGTTAAAATGAATAATTTCTTTTTTATCGAATTTATCAAACAAAAACTTCTTTCCTGAAGGAGAGAAGATGCCACAAAGTTTCCCTCATAGTATCAAAAGCAGCCTAAATGTCAATCCCACGCTGATTTTGCCTTATATTAAGAGCAAATAATCACTATGCGTGCTTTGTATTACGCAATACTACCCATGCCTCTTATTTTTATTTTAAAGAAAATGGAGCAAGATGAGTACGAGATCACCCCCGTTCTCCTTTATTTTTGCAAGGCATTGCCCTGAGAAAAATACCAGTTGTAGACATCCCGAGTGACTGGCACAGCATTGTAGCCCTCCGCGCCCTGACCTTCCACCAGGACAATGATCGCCAGGCTGGGACTTTCGTAAGGCGCGAAAGAGACGAACCACCCGTGTGTTTTCTTATCATTACCGAATTGAGCCGTACCCGTTTTCCCAGCCACCGCTACCGAGAGAGCCTTCAACGGTTGCGCCGTACCTTCCGTCACCGTTTCCCGCATCCCTTCCCGCACGATGCGCAAAATATTCGGATCCATGAAATCTTTCCTGATAATTTCCGCTGGTACCGGAGTCACCACGCCGCTGGACGAGCGAATCTGGGATACGACCTTGGGAACATAGAGCGTCCCGCCGTTGGCGATGGCTGCCACGGCATTGAGAATCTGCAGCGGCGTCGCCGTGACAAATCCCTGTCCGATGGCCGCATGATAATCATCGCCGATGTACCAACGTTCTCCGAGCGTCTCTTTCTTCCACTGCGGGTCGGGGATAAACCCATTCGCTTCTCCCGGAACATCGATACCAGTCGTGTTGCCATACCCGAACAGGTTTTCGTATTTTTTCATCCGATCCATACCGAGTCCCGCGATACCGCCATATCCTCCGCCGATGGAATAAAAGAATACGTCGCTGGAAACGGCGAGAGCTCGCCTGATGTCCGTGAAACCATTCACTCTCCAGTCACCGAAGAAAAAATTTCCGACACTGATTCCGCCGCGACTTTCGATCTGAGTATTTTCATTCACGACATTTTCTGCCAACGCAGCGCAAGCCAGCACCGGTTTGATCGTCGAACCAGGAGGATACTCGCCGGAAAGCGCTCGGTTGAAAAGCGGCAGCGTCGGATCCTGCACGAGTACCTGATAATCCTTCGATGAAATCCCTCCGACGAAAAGATTGTTATCAAAACTCGGCAAACTCACCATGGCACGCACAGCCCCGTTTCTCGGATCAATCGCGATGGCTGCCGCCTGCTTCAAGTTTTCCTTCTCCAAGAGCGCCTGTAAGCTGTCAAAAAGCTTTTTCTGCAGATCGGCATCAATATTGAGTATCAGATCACTGCCCGGCACGGGCGGCACGACACCGAGCTCCTTTTTGACATGACCCAGAGCATCCACTTCCGCTTGCCGAAAACCGTGCGTGCCTCTGAGCGATGATTCATAGCTTTTCTCTATTCCCTGCTTACCGATAGAATCGGTCAGAAGATAGTCCGGATGCGACACAAGTTCCTCTTTGCGGATTTTTCCCTCATACCCGAGCAGATGAGAAAAGATCAGGCCATCCGCGTACCGTCTTTGCGTCGTATTATAGAGACTCACTCCTGGCAGTTCCTGACTCCGGCTCAAAAACAGGAGTGTCTCCTCCTGACTCACCCGCTCTTTGAGCAGGATGGGTTGAAGCGAGCGCTGATCGAGCTTTTGGAAGATTTCGTCCAACGCGTCCTGGTTCAAGGAAAAAGTCGAGAGCAGCAGGCGTTTGATAGCGTCCTGTTTTTCTTGTTCTTTCGGGAGATCGATCGGTATCATGACGGCATCCATGCTCGGTGCGTTGGCAACCAATTCCTTGCCAAAACGGTCATAGATCATGCCGCGCGGAGCCGGCATCACAATCTCACGTAAACTGTTGCGCTGCGCTATCTCTTGATACTCCGCTCCCTTCATCATATTCAGATATATGACACGAGAAAAAAGCCCGAGAAACATGGCAATGATCAGCCACCAAAAAAAACGCATCACGAAGCGACTGAGGGGCCATTCAATCTTAGCAGCATCGCTTTCGGTCACCGTCAACACGGCGTCATCGATTTCCATGCCGCGCTTTTCTATCGTATATTGATTTTTTTTGATGAAAAGTGCCATCTGGATAGCATGATCCTGAGCAAATTATCTCATCTTCAAGGCTTCTCCCTGCGCGATATACTGCATATATGCCTCGAATCGTCTGATTATTACATACGCGAGAAGAAACAGAGGCATACAGAGGAGCAGTGAGAGAGAGAAGTTCTGAAAGGATACCAGAGGAGGAAATGGAGCGAACATTTCCTTGGTCCAGGAGAATGGATTGCCTCGAGAAAAAATAAACTCAAAAACGGCGAATCCCATAACACCGACAGCTGAAACAAGGGCATAGAGCAGCAGACCGACACCCCGATGTTCCAGCAGGAAACGCCGCGAGAAAAAACTCATCGTATACGCCAGAAGCACCGCGTACAGAGTCAGTGTGCCCGGCGTGCCGATAGCAACAATATCAGAAAAAAGCGTCAAAGGAATAGTCATGAACAACACGCGGGGGAAACTCATAAGAAGCGACCAGGCTACGACGGCGCTCATGATGACAAGCGGAGCCGCAACCCATGGGAACAGCACATCAAAAAAAGAAAATTCAAAACAGACGAAGACAAAAATAAAAATCAAACGCGAAATGAATATTTTCATACCCGGTAGGACACTTCCGAATAAATACGATAAGATACGCCAACTTTTCTCAACCTTCTTACTTTATACATATTCCCCATCATTGCGAAGTTTATTCATTACTTTCGAAATTGTCCCACCGAACACGACTAGAGGGTGTTTTGTATGACGAAGACATACCGGATGCGATCAATACTGACAGGAGAAACAAGGGCTGCCTGCTGAAAGAGGCGATCGCTGGACAAATGCGGGTCCTGCAGCGTCCCGATCAGCAGCCCCTTGGGCACATCACCGCCCAATCCCGATGTCACGATGGAATCTCCGGATTTCAACGTATCGGCCTGCGGCACCATATCAAACAGCAGTCCCAAACCGTATTCCCCTTTGACGATGCCCTGCGCTCCCGTATCCAGGGCTGTCCCGCTCACGAGACTTTCCGGGTTTGAGAGAAGCATCACGCGAGACGCGGCAGGAAACACCTCTATGACTTTCCCTATCAGCACACCCTTGTCCACGATCACGGACATCCCTTTGGCAACTCCCGCAAACGATCCCTGATCGATAGAAATCCAATTCCCCAATCCGGAAACATCCCGGCCGATCACCGTAGCCGATCTGAGTGAAAACATATCCCTTGGCAAAAGTCCGATCGCTCGGTGCAGTTCCTCATTTTCCTTGCTCATATCGGAACATCGGGCGTTTGCGACCAGCAATCGTATCCGTTCCTTTTCTAACCGTTCATTCTCGCTCTTGAGTTCACCGATAGACGTAAAAAAGCGAAAGGCATCATTCAATTCAAACGCCAGCACGGAAAAAATTTTCTGCACCGGAAACATCACTGTCATCACTGTTGTCCGCACGGGCGAGATCAGCCACGCCGGGCTGAATGATATGAAAAGCCACAGCGCGAAAAAGATAATCAGTGCGCGAAAAAGTTTGGTCTGAATAAATTTCCTCCGTACAGCCATAACCAAAATATCAAAATTTAAATGCCGAATATCAAATCACATCCTCAATCCCAATGAATAAATACGGGCATTTTTTATTTGAGCTTTGACATCAGCCGAGCGGTCTTCTCTCCTCTTCTGCGATCAGCACCTCTTTCAGGGTTTCCATATCATCGAGCACAATCCCCGTCCCGCGCACCACCGCTGTCAAAGGATCTTCCATCATACGCACCGGAATACCCGTCTGATTGGCAATCAATTTATCCAAACCTCTGATCAGACTGCCTCCACCGGCCAATATGATACCCCGATGCATGATGTCCGCCAGAAGTTCCGGCGGGGTTTCCTCGACAATCGTTTTGATACTGTTGACGATGATACGCGTCGAACGCGAAAGCGCCTCACGAATATGTTCATCCGTAGCGATCACTTCTTTCGGCAAACCGGAAACCAGATCACGGCCGCGAAGCGGAAACGTCAATCGCTCTCGCTGCGGGTAGGCACTGCCGATAGCAATTTTGGCCTCTTCCGCCGTCTTTTCACCGATCAAGATGTTGAATTCATCACGGCTATAGCGCACGATGTCTTCGTTCATCTCATCGCCGGCGATACGCAAACTCCGCGACAGGACGACCCCTCCCAAGGAAATGACGGCGATCTCGGTAGTACCGCCACCGATATCCACCACCATGTTGCCCGTGGCATCGATAACCGGCAAACGGGCACCGATGGCGGCCGCCATCGGTTCGTCGATCAGGAACACCTGACGCGCGCCAGCGTTGAGCGCTGCCTCGATCACGGCGCGCTTCTCTACTTCCGTCACGCCGGATGGGATGCCGATGAGAACGCGCGGCCGACGCAAAAACGCGAAATTCTCCTGGGTCACTTTGTTGATGAAATACCGGAGCATCTGCTGAGTCACTTCGAAATCGCTTACTACGCCATCCACGAGCGGGCGCGTCGCGACGATATGGCTCGGTGTTTTGCCGACCATTTTTTTGGCCTCCCGTCCGATAGCCAAAATCTGCCCCGTCCGCTGATTCACCGCGACGACGGAAGGCTCATTGATGACGATCCCCTTGCCCTTCACATAGACGAGGATGTTGGCCGTCCCCAAATCGATACCGATATCTTGGGTCAGATGCCCGAAAAACCGCTCAATGATGGTTTTTTGGAAACTTTTGACAAAACGCTGGAGTTGAGACATAGAAAAGATGAAAAAAACAAGCGGAAAAACAGGATATCCCCCATTCTATCCCATTTCTTCGAAATACTCCAGCTCTGACCGAAAAGGGTCAATTTTTTCAAACTATGCTCGTATTTTTCTTGCCAGTGACGCTAATTTTGTGTCATCTTCTCGCTTATAATCATGCGAGGAAATATAGCCGGCGTACTGATCGAAGTATGTTGCCACTTTGGATTCAATCGGCTTCCACTCTGCCATATTTTTCGTTCCGTGCATCGGAAAAAGCTTGGCATGGATATGATCTACGCCGAATCCCTCGAACACCATAGCCGTCCTCCCGACGTTTTCCAGCTTGGCATCGAGCAGCTTGGCTACTTTTTTTGTTGCCAAGATAAGCTCCGTCAATACTTCATCGGGCAGATCAAAAGCGTAACTCGTGTAATGCACCTTGGAGATAACTACCGTCACCCCTTCGGTGTTCGGAAAGATAGACAAGAAGGCCAGATGTTTTTCATCTTCCCACACTTGATATGAGGGCGCTTCTCCTGTGACGATCTTACAGAATATGCAGTCTGCCATAACGAGACATGATTACTAATCTTTTTTCTCTACCGCTGAAATATTCAGTCCGAGTTCTTGCAGCTGTTTCAGAGAAGTCGGTGATGGAGCGTTCATCATGAGGTCACGACCCTCTCCGGTTTTCGGGAAAGCGATCACTTCGCGGATGTTGGGTTCACCCGCCATCAACATAACGATGCGGTCGATACCAGGAGCGAATCCTCCGTGTGGCGGAGCGCCGAACGTAAAAGCCTCCAACATATGACCGAATTTTTCTTTCTGTTCCTCTTCGGAAATATTAAGCAACTTGAATACTTGTCTCTGCATCTCTCTCTTGTGAATCCGGATACTGCCTGAACTCAACTCATACCCATTGAGCACCAGATCATATGAATTGGCTCGGATACTGAGCAGATCTTCTCCCTGCATGAATTTTTCGACATCTTCATCCTTGATAGAACAGAAAGGATGGTGCGCGGCTTGGAGAGTGCCATCGTCCATCTTCTCGAACATCGGAAAATCCACTACCCACACAAAAGCCAATTCGTTCGGATCATTCTTATCTTTCCGCATGTCTGGTTTGTCACAGCCGTATTTTTCCATCGACTCCTTGTACGTGATACGCGGAAAAGGCGCTTGCGAAATATGTTTCTCGGGGAACAATCCCTGTACCATCTCCAGAAACATCTTTTCGGTAAACTGCAGAATATCTTCCTGCGTGACAAAGGACATCTCATAGTCGAGCTGCGTGAATTCCGGCTGACGATCGCCGCGCAGATCTTCATCGCGCATACAGCGAGCAATCTGAAAATATTTCTCGAACCCCGCCACCATGCACAACTGCTTGTACTGCTGCGGCGATTGCGGCAAGGCATAAAACTTCCCTTTTTCGATACGGGATGGCACGAGGTATTCTCGCGATCCTTCCGGCGTACCCTTCATCAGAAGCGGTGTCTCTATTTCCACGAAATCCGCTCCGTGCATGTATTCGCGGAAAAAAGTGATCACTTTGTCTCTCATCCTGATATTCTTCTGCATCCGGGCGCGGCGCAGATCCAAATAGCGGTATTTGAGACGGATTTCTTCATTGATTTCTTTCCCGTCTGAAGCAATATCAAAAGGCGGCGTTTCCGCTTCATTCAGGACGTTGATAGACAGCACCTCTATTTCGATAGCCCCGTTTGGCTGTTCAGCATTGACGAGTTTTTCCGAACGAGGATTCACGTTACCTACCACCTCTATCACCCATTCGGATCGGAGAGCCTGGGCAGCAGCCTGAGCCTCGGGATGATGGGGTAGTACCACCATCTGCACTTTGCCGCTCATATCACGCAAATCAAGAAAAATGAGCTTGCCATGGTCTCTCCGTACATCTACCCAGCCAGACAGCTTTACGGTCTCGCCTATATGCCCCAGGGTTTCGGATATCAGGACGCGTTTCATTGCTTCCATACCTATAATCATAATGGCTTAAACAATGCCCCTATCATACCAAAAAGCAATGACCGAAACAAGGGGGCACTTGCCCCTCTATTCAATAAACCCGTCAGTTTGTTGTTGCCAGAAATTGTGGTAATGCCCTTGCTTCAGGAGCAGTTCTTTGTGTGAACCATGTTCTACGATAATGCCATCTTCGATAACGATGATCCGATCCATTTTCTGCACGGTACTGAGTCGATGCGCTACGACCAGCGTCGTCTTATCCTGCATCAGCTGATCCAAAGCTTCGCGAATCAGATTCTCACTTTCGGAATCCAGAGAACTGGTGGCTTCATCCAAAACCAAAATCGGTGCGTTTTTCAAGATAGCCCGAGCGATAGCAATACGTTGGCGCTCACCGCCAGACAATTTCACTCCCCGTTCACCAACGAGTGTCTCATACTTGAGAGGCGAACGCATAATGAATTCGTGAGCCCGCGCCTGTTTGGCTGCGGCTATGACGGCTTCTTCTGTCGCGTCCGGATTACCATAAGCGATATTCTCACGCAAGGTCCGGTGAAACAGTCCTGGCTCCTGGGGAACATAGGCGATACTGGAACGCAAATCATCTTGAGTGATATGACGGATATCCTGACCATCGATACGGATTGCCCCGCCGCCAACATCGACGAAACGCAGCAAAAGCTTGACGATGGTCGTCTTGCCTGCCCCCGAATGACCGACAATGCCGATTTTTTCTCCCGGTTTGATAGAAAGCGAAAAATTCTGAAACACGGCTGCTCCCCCGCCATACGCGAAGTCCACCCGCTCAAACTGCACTGCTCCGCGTCCGATACGGCATGATTCCGAATGCACCGGGTCTGGGATATCCGGATCCGTATCGAGAATATCCACCATTTCATCAGCGTCCGTCAGAGCCTGGATAATTTTCGCGAAAGATCGTCCCAAACCGAACAACTGGCCGAAAATACTCGTCATGTACACCTGAACCAGCACCACGGTACCGGCAGACACTTCGCCCCGGAGCCAGAGCCGCACGACGAAATACATCCCCACCACCTCCAATACTCCCAAAAAAATCGACTGCACGAGAAATTGCATGTTCTGAAAATTCCATGCTCGGCGCCTGGCCCGCTCTTCTTTCGTTGTAGCAGCCTGAAAATGAGTGATCTCCCGACGTTTGGCGGCAAACGCCTTGATATTCACGATGTTGGAAAGCACGTCCGAAAGAACCGCCGTCACATGGGAGTCCTCAGCAGCTCGCGCGAGATCCAGCGGCATTTTCTTTTTGATGAAAAAATAGATGCACACTATATACAAGATGCACCACAAGATAAAACTCGCCCCGAGGAGCGGTACCGTTACGACGAGCACCGAAAAAATACCTACCAACTTCAAAGCCCCGAACCACAGCATAAAAACACTCTCATCCTGCAGCGTCATAAACGCGTTGACGAACCGCTTGGACTTGGCAACCAGCGAACCGGAAAAATTTTCCGTAAAAAATCTGTACGAATGGGCGTGAAAATTGATGAACGCCGCATCGGCAATATCTTTCAGGAGATGGCTCTGAGAAAACATCAGGAAAAAATCTCCCAACCGATACAAAATGCTGTACCCGATGACCACCGCCCCCAAGATATACACCCAATAGAGCGTATTCGCGCTCGCCAGAGGCGCTGTCGCGCCCCTGCTGATCACATCGATCAATCCTTTGTACACGATCGGCGTCACGATATCTGACAAAATAACTGCCACACCATACAGAAAAAAATAAATCCCGATGATGATTCGGTACTTCTTGATATGCGGCCAGTAATACTTGAATATCCGCCGAACACCAAAAGATGCCGGCCGTTTTGTATCCTTCATACGATCGAAATTGTTTTCTTACTCACGCAAAAAAAGTCAAAGGATGCTCTTCCTTTGTTCCTTGAAAAAATCATTGACGGCGTAGGTGAGTTCGCTCGGCGTGATTTGCGTTTTCAAGAAAGATTTATTGCCCAAACCCGAATCGGTCAGCTCTTTCAGATGGGCATCTTCCAACGATGCCGAGAGAAAAAAGACCGGTACCGACTCTTTGCCCTCAATCTCTTTCAGGCGACGAATAACTTCACGACCATCGATACCCGGCATCAGCACGTCGGAAATGATCATATCAAAATGCTCCTTCGCTGCCGTATCCAGACCAGCAATACCGTCTCTCTCGGCCACCACTTCATAGCCTTCATCGCGGAGCCGCTTGCTGAACATCTCGACAAACACCGCCTCATCCTCGATAAGCAGTATCCTCTTCCCCAGCTTCGCTTGTTCTGCCGGACCTGCTTCCTCACGAGCGAGGTTTTTTGTCTGTTCGTTGAACTGGCCGAGGAAACGGTTGACTTCAACCACCACTTCCGAAGGAGAAAACTCGGTCTTAGAAATAAAGCCGTTCGCACCGAGCTTCAAACACTCCTCGCGATCTTCCGTCGAACTGAGATTACTGAAAACAACGATCTTCAGATCCGGATCATAGTCCGGGTTATGGCGCAACTCACGCAACACTTCCATCCCGCCCATTTCCGGAATAACCAAATCCAGCAGAAGTAAATCGAATTTTTGCGCCAACGCTTCTTTCAGTACGGCCTTGCCGGTCACCACATTCAACACATCGAAACCGGAACTTTCGAATTTCTTCTTATAAATTTCCGCGATAAACGGATCATCTTCGACGTACAGGATTCTTGGCATCGGATTGCTTCAGTCATTTATGCACGAACCCCTCTCGCGACAGGCTCTGACGACAGGATACTCGAAAAAAGCCAAAAAATCAAGAAGAATGCGTTTGAACTACGCTTTTTCCACAGAAGAAGGCTGATTGAATGTCCCAACGTGAATTTCCGGATTTTTGAGCGGCAGTTCGATGATGAAGCGCGAGCCCTTGTCCGGTCCGTCGGATTCGGCCCAGATCTTGCCGCCATGGGCTTCGATGAAGTTCTTGCCGACATACAGACCCAAGCCCGCCCCGGAAACCACCATCTTGGTCGTTTCCTTGCTCCGGAGAAATTTCTGGAACAGATTCTTCTTATCCTCCGGATGGATGCCGATACCCGTGTCGGAAACGATGATCCGTGCCACACTTGAAGTTCCTTCGAGCGATACCGTCACGCTCCCCTCTTTGGTATATTTCAGAGCGTTGTCGATCAGGTTGGACAGTACTTCTTTGATCTTGTTCGGATCGATAATCAATTGAGGGAGCGGGGTCTTCGACAACTTCATCTCCAGGAGCAGGTTCTTATCTTTTGCCGTGGGCCGAAACATATCCACCAGCTCCGCGATAAGAGGCTCCAATTGCGTCGATGCGAAACCGTACTGGATACGTCCTGCTTCGATGCGCGAGACGTTGAGGAGGTCTTCTACCAATTGTACTAGCCGACTATTCACCGTATACACTTTGTTCAGAATATCCTGAATGGCAGCAGGCACTTTGCCATACGACCCCTCGAGCAACAGCGAAATATATCCCTTGATGGCGGTAAGCGGTGTCCGAAGCTGGTGCGATGCGATAGAAATAAACTCCGATTTGGTCGCGTCGAGTTCTTTCAGCCGCTGATTGGCGATAGACAACGCATCCGAAATCTTCTGTAGCTCTTCTTTGCGCTCTACTTCTTTGCGCACAGATCGTATGAGAATCCAACCTGCCACAAGAGTCATGATGAGAGTTAGTCCCACTAAAATGTAATTCGTCACGCTCGTGACAACCGTAAGCATCGAACCGATCAGAACAAATTGTGCCACCACCAACGTCTGTGCCCCAATCAGCTTGATATCAAACGCCTTATAACGAACGATCAGATATGCTAAAAATCCAGCAAATATGGGGGCGCTAAACAAACCATACTGAAGGATATCCCATTTCTCAGTAATACTTGCTATGATATTTGTCCCCGAAAAGGAAAAAAGGAAAAGAATGGCACCGAGAGAAAATATCAATACCCGCTTCCTATCCTCCCTAGACGCGCTAAATATTTTTTTTAATAAATACCCGAGCAACCAAAGCGAAAAGAGCGATTCAAGAAAATAAAAATAATAAATAGCCGGTCCCTGCTGAGCTTCACAAGAGGCCATGGTAAAACCTTCTATATTAAAAGATGTAGGAATCAAAAATACAAACGGAATCAATAACAAAAGAATAAACAACTTCAATCGCCAAGAAGTATCTTTTCGCTCCAAAAAAACATAGGAAAAATATAATACACCGATTGAGGTAAGCAATTCAAATAAATTTATTATTGACCAAAAAAACATTATAAACCTACCGTCAACACTTACCCATAAAATAAGGTCCGAGATGACCCAAAAGGAAAAAATCACAGCAATAAAAAAAAGTATTTTGCTTGCCAAAAAATTCTTATTTTTAAAGAACACGAGTGCGCCTACAAGAAAAACTGCTAACGCCGTTGGAATATGGGAGTAGTAGAGAAATTTCGGCAAATCAACTACACAAGTTTCAACATGAGAAATAAAATCAAAGTCCATAAATTTTTTATTTTTGATTAAATCCAACCCCAAGAAAGCAGATCTTCTTTATTCTTTTTAACAAACTCATCGCCTATATCGGTTCTATACATCATTTTTGGAACAACCATCTTTTTAACTAGAGAATAAGCCTGTTCTTGAGCAAACTCAACGCTCTTTCCAACTCCGCCAACAAATGCTGCGTAACCTATATTTTTTGTCATCACATATTGCGAGCTACCATTCGGCTCCATCTCCAATGAAACACCCTCAAAATGAATCCTCTCTTTCTCATCTTGTGAAAGATCGCCAGAGAACAAGACTCTCATTCCTTCAGCGGAAAAATTATTTATTCCATCCTCGTTACCATATGGAAATGGCGGCACTGCGATTGTTAAAATAATACCATATCCATCCTGAACTTTTAAATCAAAATCCTTCCCGTCCGCAACAGCACCAAGAAAATCTGACCAATTTGAAAGATGCATATCAGACTGAAGATGAATAATAGGACAACCAAAACGTGCAGTTGCTTCTATCGGATACACATTCTCGTGATCCACAAAACAATTAATATCGATTGTTCCTTTAAAACCACACTCCTGAAGATATGGCTTCAAACGGCTGAGAGTTTCATCAAAAAGCTTATTCTCTCTATCCTGAACATACCATACCAAAGTTCCCATCTCCCCTGTCTTTGGACCGATATTTCCATTCATAAAACTCTTGTGCTCGATATTGATTTCTGCAGGACCAACCCAATCTGCTCCATTAAAAAAGCGTCCTACTGCTATTTCAATGCCATTCAACTTTCTTTGCAACGAAAGATTGGTGATACCTAATATCCGATAATTCTCCAAAACCCCCAGCACATCACTTCCATCATCCAACATACCGACGTAATTAAGAGCGCTTTGATGATCATTTTGCTTTATCACCCAGCTGCCACCTTGATCCATTATAAATTTAGCTGCCTCATCGGCAGTTTCAAAATTAAAAATCGGAACAACGTTCATTCCGCTTTGAGAAAAAATCTTCTGTCCAAATTCCCGGTCCTGTTCAAGTTTATCCCCGCCTTCGCTTCCGCCTACAACACGGTACCCCTCCTTTCGGAGATCGTCCTGGATTTTTCCGTATCCGACATCATCAAAAACAATCAGACCGTCCTTACCGACCCAATCAAGCTCTTTTTTCCAATCATCAGTCTTGTCGACGAAACCATCCAAACAATGCTTTTGTTCTGAATGTTCAACAAAGAGTTTGACATCGCATCCTTCGAGCTTGAGACGATATGCGAGATCACCGGCGATCAATTCTCCTGAAACAAAAAGTACCCTCATAGAATTTTTTACACTCCCTTACACATTTATTTCAAAAATTGTGTCTCCTGATTGGCACTATCATTATAACACTCAAATTTTCTAACTAATCATATAAATACTCCATCCGATAATGATACTTGCTCCGACTTTGATTCCCAACCCGCTCAACTGATCCTGGTACAGCATCTGCATCGTTTTCTTGCGGGTCCAATAAAAAATTCCTACCAAAAGCAAGCTGACAAGCATCACGAATACCGGTACGAGACTTTCAATGACAGCCACGAAAGACACGGACGGACTCAAGTCGATCGCTCGCTGAGAAGTCAGCGTTCCGATAACCGAAAGACTTTCCGCCAAAATGAAAATCGGCAGGTATTGGCTGCCTAGCTTACCGATATGTCGCAAGCGATCGATCGCTTTTTTCGTATCCAGAAAAAACAATAAGCCTGCGGCACTCGCCGCGCCGGTGGAAAAAAGGAGGAAAACGCTCCAAAAATCATCTCCGGTTAAACGATAGGCCTTGCCTTCCGCCACCATACTCAGAGAAAGCATAATAACGGCGCAAAGCATCATCAGTACCGTCCGAGAGAACCCCTCTTTGGTACTGAGCGTTTTGTCCAAAGAAAGGAGCATGGCGCCAGCAAAGGCGATACCGACAGCCACATAATGAATCAGATCAAGCCTCTCTCTCAGGATCAGCCAAGAAAAAAATGGCACGAGTAGGATCGTCAGATTCCAAATCACCTGCGTAATGGCCACATCGTTGGTGGCAAACAGCGCTTTAAAATAAAAGAAAAAAGAAAAGAGGAAAAGCGTTCCGCCGAACCAGGCAACCACGGCAGCCGCATGACCGGGATACACAAAAGAAACCACTCCAAAAAATACCAAAAGCCAAGGGGCAAGCTGAAATACGCCTGAAATCAAGGCACCGTCGAAAGCATCTTCATACGCCTCTTCAACGAAATAAACATCCAAAAGGCTGACCAGCGCCCAGAGGAACGGAGCAATAAACGCAATCAGCAACCAATGATTCCATATCTCCATAGTACGACAATCCGAATACCTCTTGCTTATTACGATTATTTTTCAGCGGCCCACAGGACGTACATACTCAACATATTTCAAACGACAATATTTTCTTGAGGATATTTCGTCCCCCGTTCGATGAAATTCACTTCGGTCTCCTGCAAATCAAACTGCTGCGTGAAGTAGTTGATAATATGATCTTTTTGCAAGCCATTCTTACACGTATACACATCGATACTCACAAACCCGCGAGTTGAGAAAGTATGGATACTGATATGGCTTTCTTCGATCACCACGATACCGGACCAGCCGCCCGGGTCTTTCTTCCCGTTTCCCGGAGCGGCATATACGATCGGGTCGGCTAAAGCATGCATATCAAGCATATCGGGCAATTCTCTCAGACAGCTGAGGACAAGCTCTTTGTTATTCAGCTTTTCGAACGATCCGCCATACCCGTCGATCATCAAATGCTCTCCAAAATGCATATTTAAAATGTGAGTTGAATTAGACCTGTCTCTACTTTACACCTAAACCGAGAATTACTCAAAAAACGAAATGAAAAAATGCTGAGATACGCTGAAAACATATCTCTTCATCTGGACACTCTCCGTCAAATTTATTTTTTTCCGGATATCCGTCAATGCTAGGGGGTAGCCTCTCCGGCAGGGACAGGTTCTCCGATAACATCGCTGTTCCCATCTTGCGAAGTATCCAGGCTCTCATCCACAGTCCCCGCATCGCCGTCCGTACCGTCCGCAGCTGCCGCATCCTCTGATTCCAACGGGTTGTCCTCCGCATAGGCAGCCGGATCATTGCAAACTTCGCCATCTTTGGCTGTGGTTGCGTCACAAAGCGTCAAGGCGCATTCTGCCTCGCCGAGCGGACAGATCAAGGCATCGCAACCCTCTGCTGACGGATCACAGGAGGGGATGTTCTTGGCATTGCGCTGGATGAGCTTGTAATACGAGGTATCCTCCGCCGGATCACCGGTACATTCCTCCCCTGCCTCCGGATTGCAGACATACACGAAACATGTCTCCGTGTACGGGTCGCAATCAACCTCGGCCTGGATGATATAGTCACGCTGTATCATTATCTTGTAGTACGTTGCCGCGACCGATCCGGCGATCAGAAGAAAAAATACCGCAAAAAATATTTTTGATTTTTTGTCCATAAATATATGGTTAAAATACCATGAAAGAGCAAGAAAGGAAAGAAAAAACGGCCTCAAGCGGCGGGGAGTCCGTTCTCCTGGTTATTCCTCCAATTCCGCAGCCGCCCCACGGTAGGCGCAGTAATCGCAGTCAGTACTCGCTACAGGGATATCGTCGTCCCTCATCAGACAGTCATGGGCGGCGATGAGCGTAGCGGACACCCACGAGTCGTCGCCCGTGTAGGGCAGCAGCATGACAGTGAACTCCAGTTTGCCATCGAACGCCTGGCGATCGGTCTGGCCGTTGCAGTAGACGAAGTAGCCGGTTGCGGAAACCCGAAAATCGTTCTTGCGGAACAGCCACTGATACATTTCCATCTGGCGCTTGTAGCCATCCTGCCACTGTGCGTCCAGATTGACTTCTCCATCCTTGGCAGTCGCTTTGTAATCGACGATAATCAGCTCCCCTTGCGGATCCACCCACACATCATCCACTCCCCCGGTAAACAAGAATTTCGTCTGCGGGTGCAGATAGGTGATACCGCGATGGAGCGAATCACGCCATTCTTCCATCTTCTCATGCGGGTAAGGTACCGCATCGAGACCATAGGCCCGCATCAGCGGATGCGCCGTGCCCGAAGCGCGATGGATATCGAATTCTTTTTTCAGCAATGCATCGACGGCCGAGTTGAGAGAAAAAGGATATCCGGGTGGGCGTCCCACGCCGAGCCGCCTGTCCAGGTAAAAACAGCGCGGACAATTCATAAAAAGCTCCAGCTTGCTCCGGCTCAGGCGGAAAGGTTCCTCTGACTGCGGACTAAAAAGATTTCTGGTACGCTTGGCATGATAATATTGGGACATGATGGCGAGACACAACGTATTACTCCTCTCATTCTACCATAAGAAAATCCCCCTCCGCCCATAAGCGAAGAGGAATGTTTCTTCAGTTCTGCTCTCGCTTAGCGAAAGAATGAGATAAGTTTCCCGAAGAGGCTGAACTGATTGCCCTCTGCGGCAATATAGGACTGCAACTTGGCGGCTTCGTCGCGCAGGGCCGTCACCCGATCTACCAGGATTTTCTTGATTTCCGGATCAGCGATCTGAGCCGACGCTGATTCCAAGGCGGTGGCACGAATATTCATAGCCGCAATCTCGGCATTCAGGCTATCCAGAGCGCTGAAATCAGGACCGAAGAGCGCCCGCGTCACTCCATCGCGTCCCTGGATATTCTTCAAACTCTCCGCGATAGCCTGTACGGCGGCTTTGTGTTCCGCTGCCACTCTCCTCACTTTTCCAGAAACGCCATTGTCATCACCATCCTCGATGTCAGCCACATCCTTCAGATCTTCAACGAGGTCATCTGAATCTTGTTCATGATCCGCGGACAGATCATCATCTTCCGTGCCGCCAAGAGCGAAGATAGACTGCTCCACCAGGCTCTTCAGACGTTTCACTTTGTTTTCAAAAGCCCTGACCGTGTCTCGCGTCATAGTATCGGGCGCAGTTGCAGCAGCAGCCTGAAGCACGGCGAAATCTTGTTCCAATGAGGCGAGCGCTGTCTTGAAAGCCGTAGCATCGCCGCCCAGCGTTTCCAGTTCGGCAATTTTTTTATCTATCTGTCCGAATCGTTTCGTGACCTTCGCTACCGCTTCAGAAGCTTTCTTGGCAAACTCGAGATCCTTCTCGGTAAAATGAGCTTCCTTTTTGATTTCCTTCGCGAGCGCTTTGGCCGTTTCAAAATCATTGGTATCAAACGAAGCGTTGACTTGGAACAACTTCGCCTTCGCAAGAGCCAGGCGCGCCAACGCCGTAGCGACATTCTCTCCCTCTGCCTGTTTCTCGAGAATATACTTCGCAGCCTCATCCAGCTTCTCATTTAGCTTGGCCAATGTCTTGTTCTGATCCTTGAACATACCGTTAGCCTCTCCGTTTTCATTTTCATCCGCACCTTCCGCTTTGGCTCCATCCTCATCCTCCTCATCCTTTATTTGATCAGAATCCCCAGTGGAACCATCCTTAACGCCAAAACTTTTGTTCGAGCGTTCAAGCTGTTTCTTCGCATCTTCCCGCTGCCGTTCCGCTTGCTTCTTGGCAGTTTCGCCACTCTTTTCGTCCTTGTCGCCATCATCATTCTGATCTTCGTCCTTGCTTTCGTCTTCATCGCCATTGTTATCATCGCTCTGGCTATCTTCTTCACCGTCTTTCGCCAAGCTCAGAGGCGTAAAAAGCGAGTGATCCTTGGCAACAACCGCCGCCATCGACGCAAAGGCGCCAAAAGACAAAATGGCTATGAATAACGCTGAAGCTGTCCCCATCTTTTTTGTGTTTGTTTTTTGCATACACTTTTTTTACCCAATTAAAAACTAAACGTAACTTTTTTTCTTTTCACGGTAATCGCCGCTTCGGAATCTTTATCCTGATTCCTCGGCGGTGCGCGTACGATCGTAGTATACATCACTATCAGCACACAGCACACTCCCTGCGACAGAGCGTCACTCTCTTTTGCCGCTTGTTTGCAGATACATCTCAGACAAGCGAGCGAAAAAGGTCTCTCGTTTCCCGAACAGTTTTCTCCCATGCGAAATGCTTTGCCCGCTCCTCACTTTTCTGGCGGAGAGTATCGATGAGCTCTTGATCAGTAAGCACCTGTTTCAATGTCTGGAATATTTCATCGGGCTGATACGGATCTATGAGGATACCGGCAGTGCCGACTATTTCCGGAAGCGATGAGGAATGCGAAACGATGACCGGAACGCCGCATGCCATCGCTTCGAGCGGCGGAAAACCGAAACCCTCGTACAGGGATGGGTAGACGAAGATACTGGCGAGATTGTAGAGAACCGCCTTATCCCCATCGGCAATGAATCCGGGCAGAAGAATCCTGTCTTTATACGGAGAACGGGCAATGGCCGCAAAAATTTCCTCGTATTTCCATCCTCGCGTACCCGCGATCACCAGCGCGTATCTGTTCAAGACGGGATGATCGAGGCGCATCAAGGCTTCGTAGGCGGCGATGAGGGCCAGGATATTCTTGCGCGGCTCAAAGGTAGCAAGCGAGAGGATGAATTTATAGGGCAGGCGATATTTCTCCTGTACCCGGACAAGATTCGTATCATTGCGGCTCATCGCATGAAACTGCTCCCCTATGCCGCTATGGATGGCGACGATCTTCTTTTCCGGCACGCCATAATAATCAATGAGATCCTGCTTGGTCGATTCCGAGACGGCGATCACCCGATCGGCGGACAACACCAGGCGCCTGAAATGGATGAAAAAATGCCAGATCCGACGCTTCCAGGAAAACGTTTCCGGAAATATCTCGAACGAGAGGTCGTGCGCTGTCACGACGAGTTTTGTTTTTCGAGAAACGGCAGAAAAGTTCAGGTTGGGAAGGAAAAAAATGTCGGTACCGCCCACCAGCCTGTCCAGTTTCGGGGAACGCAAGTACCAGAGCGCCAGATTGAGTAACTTATTGGGGAAACGGAAGGTTTTCAGCGTCACATTGGGATATATCGTCGCCCACGAAAAATCCAACGCGCTCTTTTTCCACGCGTTGAAAAAAAGAATGTACTCGTTCTGGGGGTCATGCTCGAAAAGACCCCGAAGAAGAGCCATCGTATATTCTTCCACCCCAGTGTGTTTCCCCTCCGCCAGACACCGTATATCAATCCCTATGCGCATACGCAGTAATCCATCAACAGTGAACAATCGACAAAAAACGGGGCTTCTGCGGCTCCCACGCTATTTATTTTTCTTTTTTGCTACCGGCTCTTTTTATCGTCTGTCAAATAATGCCTGATCAGTCCGGTCCAGAATCCGATAAAGACGCCGCAAGCCAATCCGATGGCCAAAGCTAGAGGAGCGGAGATACGCGCGTCACGGATCACCGGGTCGCTCCCAATCACGACGAACCACGTGGTTCCCTTGTTTTCCGTATTCAGACTCTCCGCATACCGATTCAGTGTCGCGACAGCTGCCACGGAGATTTTTAGCAGAACTTTTTCATCGGTATGACCGTACGTCACTTCGATCATTTGCGAAGACAAACGCTTCGCTCCAAAGATATTCTGCAGCGTACGCGTGCCCATATTGCCCGCATCCAGGCCGGCAGTCGTATAGATATCTTCTACTACACGCGGAGAACCGAGCCAGCGCACGACCGTATCAGCGAATCGTTCATCTGCCTGCAAACGATAAAAATCATCATAGGTATAGTCCTGTGTATTTTGCACGCCCGAACGACCGATATTGAGCAAGAGGGTTGCCTGGGAGTTTTGCGGCTGACTCTTCTGCCACGCGACCGCCGCCAGAGTGCACAGCAACACTACCGCCCAGAACACTTTTGCCTGCTTCTTGAAAATATCCATGTAGTCTTTGCATTCCATATTTTGTAGATAATACACGATGATTGATACGGGATATTTGAGACATCTGCCTGCGTGAACCTTTTATCTCTGCTTGAGATGTTCTTCCAGCGCGTTCTCAACGCAGTCTTTCATTGTAGCCTTAAACCGCTCTTTGTCAAAAGGCATAGCCTTGCTTCTGATATACTCGGCATCGTAGTCGGTATCACGAAAATGTTCCACGGCGCGTACGATAGCCTCAGGCGTCTGTTCATCAAAGAATACTCCCATCCGCCCCTCTTCCAGATGTTCGACGATATCTCCTGACCGATACGCGATGAGCGGCCGACCGGATGCCATCGCCTCGATAGCCACGATACCGAAATCTTCCTCTTGCGGAAAAACAAAGCCGCGACACTTGGCATAATATCCAGGCAGATCCTCTTCGGGTACCCGACCGAGAAATTCGATGGTCGGTCCGGCTATTTTGCGCAATCGTTCGATTTCCGGTCCGCGCCCGATGATTTTGAGCGGCAAGCGCAGACGGTTGAAGGCTTCGATGGCGATATCATGCCGCTTGTACGCGATGAGACGGCCGACGATGAGAAAATAATCCTCCCGCTCTTGTGAGATATGAAAACGTTCGACATTGACTGGCGGATGGATCACGCGCGCTTCTTTGCCATAATATTTTTTGATGCGCTTGGCGACAAAATGCGAGTTCGTCAAGAAATGATCGATCCGATCGGCGCTCGCCCTATCCCAGAGACGGATCGGGCTCATGAAAAACGGCACCAGCTTCTTGATCATCTGAGGGAAGCCGAAGTCTTGGGTATATTTCTGACAATCGTCCCACGCGTAACGCATCGGCGTGTGCATGTAGCAAATATGAAGCGTTTCGGGCCGCGTGATGATGCCCTTGGCATAACTCGACGAATCCGACAGGACAATATCATATTTACTGAAATCGAATTGCTCGATGGCCAGCGGCATGAGCGGAGGGAAAAAACGATGGCGTTTGCGCGAGAAGGGCAGGTTTTGGAGAAACGACGTATAAATCCGCTTGTTTTCGAATATGCCGTGCATCGCTTCCTGGTCATGAATCAGGGTATAGATCGGCGCATAGGGAAAAAGTTCGGTGAAGGCTTCGAGCACGCGCTCCGCTCCCCCGTACTGCACCAAATAATCATGCACCAATGCGATTTTCATTCCAGTAGAGCACCGTCTGTATTTTACAATCCGTAGAGATTTTTGTTTTTCACGTGCTCTTCATACGTGACAGAAAAAATAGTCCCCCCTGTTTTCGGATCACTCAAGAAATAAAAATAAGGATTGCTCTGCGGAGCCAGAGTTGCCTCGAGAGATACTATCCCCGGATTGCCGATCGGCCCCGGCGGCAATCCCGCATTCATATAGGTATTATACGGTGATGGCGTCCGCGTTTCCGCATACGAATATTGCGTTTTGTCAACGCCGAGAATATATTGGAGCGTAGCGCAACTCTGCAGAGCCTGACCGATAGCCAGCCGCCGGAGAAAAATATCCGCTACTATTTTCCGATCTGTCGCTGACTTCACCTCATTTTCTACGATACTGGCCAGCGTCACCGCTTCATACAGGTTATGCTGCCGTTCTCTGGCTTTCACGCGGAGCCGTACGTCAACCTTCATACCGAAATTTGTCAGCATTTTTTCGATAATCACTTCAGCAGAGGTTTGCGGGTTGAAAAAATACGTATCAGGGAAAAGGAAGCCCTCCAGTGATGCGGTGGCCGGCAGATCAGCCAAGAAATCGAATTTTTGTCTCCACTCCGGTTTTGGTTTTTGTACCAGAGCCAGAAAGGCTGCTCCAGGAAGACTATTCGCCGTCAACCGCTCCGCCATTTTCTCGCTGTTCCACCCCTCCGGAAAGGTGATACGCAGGTCGCGAGGCACCGTCTTGCCTTCCGTCATCATGAAAACGATGTCCGCTATGGTCAGGTTCCCGCTCAGACCGTATGTGCCGGCCACGAGCATATGTATCTTTCCTTCGCGTGCCAACTGCCACAGAAAAACATACCGCGTCGTGATCAGCCCGGAGTCCTCGAGGTGTTTCGCTACGCTGAAACTATTCTCTCCTTGTCCCACTTCGAAACGCTGCTCTTGCCTCTCCCTCCCATGAGAATGATCCACAGCATAAGAAAGGTAAAAAAACGCCACACCCGTGAGAAGAGAAAAAAACACGGCGACCGTTAGAAAAAGACGCATAGACAGAGCAGTTACAATGACTTTTGAATCAATGGCACGAATACGAATCCCGGAAATTCCTCTTTGTGCCAATCGTTTTCTCCACGCTTCTCGAGATATACGAGATGGTTGTGCACCGGAATGACCAGCTTGCCTCCGATCACCAGCTGTTCCTTGAGCGCTGCCGGCACGGCTTCAGCCGCGGCAGAAACCAGTATCCGGTCATACGGACGCAACGGCTCATATCCCTGATTCCCATCCCCAAAAATACAGGTGACGAGACCAGAACTTACAAAACCGAATTTTTCTACATTGTACTTGGTCATCTCATGCAATTCCGGAAGCACTTCGATGGCCGCAACCGCGCCCGTGCTGCCGACGATGTGCGCCAGCATCGCGCTGGTCCACCCGGAGCCGCTACCGACATCCAAGATCTTGTGACCCGCTTGCGGATCCAGGAGCTCGAACATGATAGCCACGGTCGATGGCTGGCTGATCGTCTGTCCGTAGCCGATCGGAAGCGGTATATCGACTTCCGCTTGCGGTTCGAACTCCGACGGGACGAACTCAGCTCGTGTCACCTCGCTGAATGCCTGAATAACCGCTTCCGATTTGAGATACCCGTTGCGAATAAGAATTTCCACCAGTCCACTACGCATAGAAAATATGAGAAAAACTACAATCCGATTACCTGAATGAAAACATCGCGCTTGCGGGAACCATCGAACTCTACGGCGAAGATACTCTGTCGTTCAGTCAAAAACAGCTTTCCTTTTTCCACGGGGATCGTTTCGCTGTTTCCCAAGAGGATAGCCTTGCAATGCGAGTGGCCGTTGCTGCGTCCGTCGGAGCCAGATTCGCGCCGGAGCTCGAAAAGATCGTGAGAATAATGATCATCTACCGGCACCGCCTTATACAAGATACGCATGAAGTCCTGGATCAGCATCGATTCGTTATGATTGATAGCGACACCCATGGTCGTGTGCGGTACATAGACCAAGACTTGTCCCTCCCGGATACCGGAACGATCGACGATTTCCTGCACCTTATCCGTGATATCCATAAACTCGATCTGAGTCTTGCTCGTCAAATCGATTCTTTCCTTGTGAATTTTCATATGATGTTCGTTTTTAGCGGCTAAAGAATCATATCGCGGCAGGGAGATGCTCCAGTTCGCTCTTGAGCTTGTCTTTCCCCTGGACACCGATAAGTTCTTTGACTACCTGACCGCTCTTGAATACTTTGATGGTCGGGATAGACATGATGCCATAAGCTGCCGCGGTAGCCGGATTTTCATCAACGTTGACCTTGCCAATCTTGACCGTTGTCATCTCCTCTGCCAACTCATCGATAACCGGCCCCATCAACTGGCACGGACCGCACCACGGCGCCCAAAAATCAACCAGCACAGGCTTATCGCTCTTCAGGACTTCTTGCTCGAAATTCGCGTCAGTAAATTCCATTGCCATAAACATATTTTTTTAAAAAATTACGCATAAAGTGCTTCTAGTATACCGAGAAAGGGAGAAAAAGGCAAAAAAACAGCGGCCGAGAGAATCTCTCCTGCCGCCACCCTCCCGCAGTCGGCGCATCGCTGCCGAGTCAATCCGTTTGATGGTTTTTCTCGACAATGTGGCCCATTTCCACCATTTGACGATTCAGCTGCCGCTGAAAAGCAATAGCGTCTTGCGTTAGCGGAACCACGCCCCGATGCGGCGGTGAAAGGGTTATGCGGACCAAATCCATTTCCAAACCGCTGATCGGATGTCCGTCTTCGCTGATAGTCTGGCTCATCATTTGTCTCCCCAGAAAGAACCACCTGTAAAAAGGCAACGTTGCACCATAGCACGTCCTGCTTATTTTTTCAAGACCGCGAGAAAGGCGCTGCTTGGGATGGAAACCTTACCGATATCACGCATTTTTTTCTTGCCCTTCTTCTGCTTCTCGAGCAGTTTCTTTTTGCGGGAAAAATCACCGCCGTACAGACCCCCTGTCACGTCTTTGCGAAAGGCGGCGATAGTCTCGCGCGCAATGACCTTGCCGCCGATGGCGGCCTGGATGGCGACCGCGAAATTCTGCTTCGGGATCACTTCTTTCAATTTTTCCACGACCCGCTTGCCCTCGCCATAGGCATCACGCCGCGGAATCATGCGCGCAAATGCATCGACGGGCTCATTGGCTACCAGGATTTCCAGTTTAACCACATCACTGGCACGATATTCGATCGGCTCATAATTCATCGACGCATAGCCCGAAGAGGCGCTTTTCAATTCATCATGGAAGCTCACGATCACATCCATGAGCGGCGCCTCGAAAGATAGCAACACGCGTTCCTCGTCGATATACTCGGTATTCTTGTACTCCGCCCGGATAGACTGCGTCAGGCTGATCACGTTACCCAGATATTCGCTCGGCGTCACGATAGACAGCGCGACATAGGGCTCGTATATTTTCTCGATACTCGCCGGATCAGGAAGATTCGTCGGAGAGTAGAGAGGGATGCGTTCGGCTGATCCGCGCAGCTCGATCTCGTACACGACCGATGGCGTCGTGATCGTCGGACTAAGACTGAATTCGCGTTCCAGACGCGCCTGGATAATCTCCAGATGCAGCAGACCCAAAAAACCGCAACGGAAGCCTCGTCCCAACGCCTGATTGCTCTCCGGTTCGAACGTAAATGCCGCGTCATTGAGTTTCAGTTTATCGAGCGCGTCACGCATCAATGTATAATCATCACCATCGACAGGATAAAAGCTCGCATAGACCGCCGGTTTTATTTCCTTGTATCCCGACAAGCGTTCGACGAGCACCTTCTCTCGCTCTTTGGGCTTCCATGTCACCGTATCGCCGACACGACAGTGTCCGACTTCTTTCAAACCAGTTGCGACATAACCGATATCGCCTGCCCGCAGAATATCTGTCGGTGCAAGAAAAGGTTTGAATAATCCGACTTCTACAGTCACTCCTTCTTTTTCAGTCCCCAGCATATGGAGCATATCGTCGCGCTTCACGGAGCCGTCCACCACCTTCACGTACGCCACCACGCCTTTGTATGTATTATAAACGGAATCGAAAATGAGGGCGCGCAGAGGCTTGTTCTCATCTCCGTTCGGTGCGGGAACCATCTCGATCACACGCTCCAGTACCGCCTGTACGCCGATACCCGTCTTGCCGGAAGCGAGCAATATCTCCTCTTCTGCGCAACCGAGAATATGGACGATTTCTTTCTTGGTTTTTGCCGTTTCCGCATTCGGCAGATCGATCTTGTTCACGACCGGAATGATGGTTAACCCCTGCTCGACGGCCAGATATAAGTTGGCCAATGTCTGAGCCTGCACACCCTTGGTCGCATCCACGAGGAGGATTGCCCCTTCGACAGCCGCCAGCGAGCGCGAAACTTCGTAATGAAAATCCACGTGTCCCGGAGTGTCGATCAGATTGAGCATGTATTCCGTACCCTGGTGGACATAGTGCATCTGCACCGGCTGAAGCTTGATCGTGATCCCGCGCTCCCGCTCAAGATCCATCTGATCCAGGAGCTGCTCTTTCATCTTGCGCACTTCTACCGTTTTGGTAAGCTCAAGCAAACGGTCAGCCAACGTGGACTTACCATGATCGATATGGGCTATGATGCAAAAATTGCGAATGTTTTTTTGACGTGGAGACATATATGTTACGGTAGAGGAAAAACCGCCCAAAAGCAAGGATCATCCGTCTTGACAAATAGAAAGGAATTTTATACTGTACATTCATGAAACAGCGATTATCATCATTCTTTTTTTGGTTTTACTTTACCGGTTCTCCGGTGAAGAGTTGATTTTTGTCTTGTAGCTCGAAAGATTACAAAATGAAAACCGACTCTCCACCGAGCCGGTTTTTTGCTTCTCCACCTCTTTACCAATTGAATAAAGGAAAAGATGATGATTGATTGTCCGCAATGTTCAGAGCCGATGTCTCTGAAGTACGATACCCTGTGCACGCTTCTGACGCAGCGAGTGACAAGAACCTTTCGCGTGTTCCACCACTCGAAATACCACAGCCGGTGCCCATACCAACATTTCGTCCCGATTGCCACGATGCCTCTCTCGGAGCTGAACCTCCCGTGCGCAATCAGCAACTGAGGCGGGCAACGTCCGCCAAACACCCCCATCGCCCGCAAGGCATGGGGGCTTTTCTTACCAATCCCCGCGCTCGGGGTGATCTTCAGCGAGGGCGGCCGTTTCCGGCTGACGCAAAACCTTGCACAAAACAAAGCGTTTCACCATCTGCAATTCATCTACCCGAAGCCAGTGACACACCATGACAAAAGACACGCCCCCGATGATCAGACCGGTCACAAGCTGCAAGAACACCTTGACGAAAGTGTCGAGTTCGCTGATGGTCAGAGCGAAGACCTGCTTGGAGATCTGCGCGATCAGCGAGGCACAGAGCGTCGCAAAAAGAATTTTTATCATGGGAGAAAAGAATTCCCGATCATTCCAAAAGGACAATTTTTTACGCAACGCCACATAGAGCAGGGCAAAATTGAAAATACTGCTCACCGAGAAAGCGATGGCCAGACCGAGAACGGCATACCGCGGCAACAGTATCGGGATCAGGACAATCTGCAATGCCGCACTCCAGAGAGCGATGTAAAACGGCGTTTTGGTGTTCTGCAAAGCGAAGAATGCTCGCGCGAAGAGAGGTATCAGACTCTGCGCGAACAAGCTGATCGAAAGAAACTTCAAAACATCAAAAGTACGGATGGTGTCTTCCCAATCGAAATGTCCCGTCCCGAGAATGACGCGCACAAGCTGCGCGCGAAAGATGATCATGAACAAAGAAAGCGGCAACACAAAAAAGAGGATGCGTCGTGACGTCTGTGTCAGTATTTCGAAGAAATCCTGATCTCGTTTCTTGGCCGCGAAAAAGGAGAGCGACGGAAACACCGCTACGGCAAACGCGATGCCGAACAAACCCAGTGGCACGCTTTGGATATTGTTCGCCAGAGTGAACACGGCCAAGCTCCCGGAAGCCAGCATCGATGCGAATATCGTCACGGCGAACAAACCGACCTGACTGATCGCCAAACCAAGCGAGCGCGGGATCATCAGTTTGATGACTTTGCGAACGGTAGCGTCCCTCCAGATATTCATGGAATGCAGTCTGAAACGAAACCCGGAACGTTTGAGCGATGGATACTGGATCAGCATATGCAAGAACGATCCGAGCACCACGCCCCACGCCAAACCTACCGGACCCATGAATGGAACGAGAAAAAGCGCTCCGCATATGATGCCCACGTTATAAAAAATCGGCGCCAACGAATACGCGACGAATTGCTTGAAAGAAACCAGTACCCCTCCGAACACGGCGCTGACCGCCAGAAAAATCGGGGAAAGAAACATCACCCGCGTCAGCATGACCACCATGGTCATTTTTTCCGGAGTGAATCCTGGCGTGATCAGCACGGTCAGCCACGGCGCGAACAGCATACCCGCCAGCGAAAGTCCTCCGAGAAAAAGCATCAGGAGATACAGCGTCCCGGAAGTCAGCTTCCACGCCTCTTCTTCTTTTTTCTCAGCCAGAAATTCGGTGAATACCGGCACAAAAGCCGCGCTGAGCGCTCCCAAAACAAGCAGACTATACAACAGATCCGGAATACGAAAGGCGGCATAGTACGCGTCCAACACGTCTCCCGCTCCGAATTGGGAGGCCAGGATACGGTCACGCAAAAATCCGAGAAAACGGCTGGCGATGCCGGCTATGGCGATCAGCAATGCCGCGCTGCCCACCGTTTTACTGGGCACGCTGGTCCATAAGGAAAAATTGTTGATCCATCGCTTGACCATACCCGGTGGCACTCCTTCAAATAATTATCATAAAATCGCTTCCCTCTTTTCCGGTCTTACCTCTGCTCCAATTTGTTTCCGATAAATACAGCTTCATTTTTTCTTTTGGCGTTGTCCCGCCGGGCGTAACTATTGGTTACTTGGTAGCGCCGAAAACCATCCCGGCAAAGACGTCGGTTCTAAGATCGGTGTCAAGATTCCACTGTCGACCGTACGGTAGCAGATTCCCGCTCGTCTGCCAAACCGTCCCGATGCCCTGGGGAAAAACTACGGAGGCCATGAGCTTGCTCCCCAAGGATCCGGATTGCTTCTGATACAGTACCGCATACGAGTCGGTCTCTCCTCGACGGATCTGGTCCATGTCGATCTTGAACGGCAAGCTGTAGCGATATTCGACCATCACCGACTCTTGCGGACTGACATAGACCCAGGCACCAAAAACGGTTTTTCCGGCATCCCGATAGACCCGCGTCCCGCTCTTCTCATCAATAACCAGAGAATGTTCTTCGCGATCCACATCAGCATCGGAGCGGAAACCCAGCGCCTGATAATCGAGCGGCGCTGCCGGAAATTCCCATGTCGCTCCTTTGGCCGATAACAGCATAGAACCTTCCGGGACATAGACGCGCAGATAATCCGCGTTCACCCTGTTCCACCAATCATACTGGGTATGGCCGCCACGATGCGTACGCGTAATGGCTACCGTATCGATGATAGATCCATCCGCGCTGATTTCTGCCGTATGTTTGATAGCCTCATCAATCACGCCATCTGTTTTGTATCCGTTGATATTGGTATGGATGACACTCAGGTAATCCTTGAACGCCGGAAGGACTCGACCCGACCATCCTGCATCATCAATCAGCTTTTCTGTTGCCGGATGGCGCATATACAGGAGCATCTGTTTCTCATTCAATCCTTCCACCAGGGCGTTCGCCACCCGATAGAGCGCCGTCTTGTCCTGCAGCGCGAACGCTTTTTCCATCAACAGAGCCGTCAAGTCAGCTAATATCTTCTTAGGCTGGTTTTCTTCTTTGTCATAGTTCGTTTCCACTTGCTCTTGAATGACCGGAATGAAATTATCCGAGTCCACTACCAAGCCATACTGCGGCAGCGGAATCGGCCCAGTGACCGCGAGCAATTTCTGCATCACGGTCGGTGTCAGCGTGATCACGCCGTCTACTGTCGGGCCGCCCGTCTTTTCATAAAAGAATATCGCTTTTTCTGCCGATACGGGAAAATCAGGAAACCAATTGCTATCATGCAGACTCCAAGCCGCACTGACTTTCTGGATCGCTTTCGGTGGTACGATATTTTCTCTCAGCTGACCGTCGGGATTGAAAATCCCATCGACAAAAAAACGTCGCACCGCGCCATTGTTCACGTCCATCAGAGCATAGCTGCCGATGAAACCCCCGGTGGCACGCATTTCTTGATTATTCTGAAAAAGAAAAAGGTATTTGCGCGGCCCATTGCCCCCCAACAGTTCTTCGAAAAGCGTCTGGTGCTGATCGAAATTTTTGATCAATCCGATAAGCGTCGGGAGACTTTTGCGCACCAAAAGAAATTTCTCTCGCTGGTCGGAAGGAATGTGCGCGATATTGACATTTTCCAATGCCTGATTGCCAGCTTCCAATTCGCCCACCGCTGCCCGCAGAGGAGCCCTGGTGCGAGCCAAAAAATCAAGTAATGAGATTTTTTCGCCTTGGGCATAAGCTTCCTTGGACGAAGCCAGATCCGCTGCGATGTTCGCCAGTACCGTACCGGCCACGGCAAAATGCTTCCCCGCTTCCAAGGCGGATTTGCCTGACGCTATCTGAGAAAGTCCTGGCACGAACCGAGTCACATCAAGCAGCGATCCGCCCCAAGCAGACAAACTCTCCGTGCCATGAGCAAATGCCTGAGAGGCATCATCAAACTGAGACACCGCTTCGCCGAAACGTTCAGCCTGGAGATTCCCTACCGCCAAGGCGAGATCCTGATAGCCGCGCTCCCCCTCTGCCACGGTCGTATTGCGTACCTCTTGAGCCACCTCTACCAGCAACAATATCCCCGCGCCAACAACGGACACGGCAACGCCTATCAGCAACAAGCGTCGTTTTCCTGCAAAAAAAGACGCGTGCTGGTTCGTGCCATGCGATCTCGCTCTGAAAGGCACCTGCTCCGTATCGGGTGCGAGCACGCAGGGAACATCAGGCACCCGCCGCTCTTCTCTGTAGTCGCGTGCCGTATCCGGCTGCACGAAAACAGGCGATCGAGGAGCGGATCGGATATCAGAGATTTGCGAAGGCTGCCGTTTGAAAGGAGAAGACATAGTAGCTTATTGATTACCATAACGAAGCGAGCGAAACGAAAATTACTTTCGTTTCCGAGCGCCGTGCCGGTAAAATCGGGTTATGCCTCGTTACTCTTTGCTTTTGATACTGCTCGCGTATAAAGCTTCAGCGTTTCGTCCGCCATACGCTCAAAGCTATAGCTATTGACCCGAGCGTACCCGCGCCGTGAAAATTCCTTGCGAGTTGTCTCTGAGCCCAGAATGCCCGTGAGGGCTTTCTTCAATGATTCTACCTCATGGGCATCAAAATATGAAGCTGCTTCGCCCAGAATTTCCGGGAGCGATCCGCAAGCAGAAGAAAGTACCGGCACCCCGCGTGCCATCGCCTCGAGCGGTGGCAATCCGAATCCCTCATACAACGATGGGAACACATAGCACGTAGCGAAACGGTAGAGCGAACTTAATGCGGAATCATCGACAAACCCGGTAAAAATAATATTCCGGATGCCCTGAGCCGCTACCTCGTTTCTCAAACGCGCATAAAAATAGTCTTCTTTGCCGACCAACATGAACGCATACGACGGAAATTGCGGGGCTATTTTCAAAAAAACTTCGAGATTTTTGTGCGGATAGGCGTTCCCTACATAGAGCAGATACGGCTTCAGTATATCATGCGCCGTGGTTTCTAGCGCATCCCGCAATAATCCGAACCGCTCGAAAAGCTGCCGTTCTTTCCCCGGAAGAGAAAACTGGCAGAAAGGATCGGCGGCCTCATACGTCACTGATATTTTCCCTCGGGCGCTCGGATACTCGGACAATATATCCGCTTCGGTGAAATGCGAAACCGTGATGATATGCTCCGCGCGCCAGATGGCGCAAGCGACGATGAAGCGATAGAAAAAAAATTTCACTCCATAGAAAAGCCTCGAGTGCGTGGTATTTTGGAACGTCGGGTAATGCAGCAGTATCAGGTCGTGAATCGTCACCACGAATTTTTTCGGGTAAAGAAACGGAACATTGAAATGAGGGAAGTGGACAAGATCTAAACGGAAAAAAAGCAGCCGCAGCGGGAAAAAGATCTGTTCTGAAAACCCATACCACGCATACTGCGCCAATGCTTTTCTGAAGCGTCTGTTCCGCGGCACGTATTTATCATAATTTTCGCGCAACAAAAAAACAACGTATTCGTTTTCCGTATCCAAATTCTCCAAATGCTCGATGAGTTTTTCAGTGTATCGGCCGAGTCCCTTACCGATCGAACCATAAAATCGAGCATCAATGCCTATGCGCATATCTCAGTCAGTGAAAATTGTCTCGTCAGCATTTATTTTTTGCCAGCAACGGGCGGGCGTTCCGTTCCTGAAAGCACATAGCGATCCACGCAGAACAATAACAGGGCCTGCGAAGCAAGAATTTTGAACATTTCCATGTCTTCTACCTGATTGGTCGCTTTGGAAAAAATGATAAAAGCCACTATATTCTTCGCTTGCCGCGGGGAACGGGCGACCGCGCAGTCATGATTTTCCCAAAACACTTTTTTCGGAGCCAGCAGCGTTTCCGCGTCGAAAGCAACAAACCGCGTTCCGATATTCCCTTCTATGACTTTTTCGATCTTCTTCGTCTTGATATCCACAAAACGAAGCGAGACAAACTCCGCCTTGGAGAGCAGCTGCACCGCCTGGATGATCGATTGATACGTTTCTGGCTGCCGTTGCGCCAATGCATCCGCCGTATCTTTCGGAAGATGGAAAATGAGATCTTTCACGATATCGAATTTCCGATTCATCCCGCCGATATACGAATAGGAGTCCGACAAGTCTTTGGTGATAATATGCGTTTTTTTCTGCAGATGCAGTTTTTCTTGAAAGACCCGGAGCAGCGCTTTTTCTTTCACCAAATAGAGAAAAAAAGCGAAAACACCGAAAAAGAAAATCATCAGCGATTCCATGTCTTCTTCGCGCAAGAAAAAGACCCCGTCCTGAATGATTTTCGGGGTGAGAATGATGAGAACGAACAACATGAGATAGATCCAATACATAGCGCGCTGTCAAAGATCAAAAAATATACCCGTACGCGGACGCTGCCTCTCCCCGCTGGCGCTAGAGAGAGAGCCCCTGCAGATAAGCGCGTAGCTTTGCTCCTATTTCTGGATGCTTCAATCCGAGATGGATAGTCGTCTTCAGAAAATTGAATTTGTCCCCGGTGTCGAGCCATTCCCCTTCGAGCATTCGACCGTGTATCGGCATTCCCTTTTCGAGCATGATATCAAAGGCATCCGCCAGACGAATCTCGCCTGATTTTCCGGATTCCATGGTGGCCAACACCTCGAATACGGCACGGGTGATGATATATTTCCCCACCGCCACCGCCCGACTCGGCGCCTCCTCCGGTTTCGGTTTTTCTACGATGTGCGTCACTTTCCAATCACGCTCATTCACTTTCTCGCCGTCAATCACACCGAACTTCGACACGTCTTCCAATGCCACTTCCGAAAGCCCGATAATCGGCGTCCGGTATTTTTCATAGGCCTCGATCAATTGGCGTGCTGCCGGCACTTCGCTGTCATAAATGCAATCACCGAAAATAATCAGCACCGATTCGTCATCATCCACGAGATGCGCTGCCTGCAGGATGGCGTGCCCGTCGCCGAGCGGCACCGGCTGGCGCACATAGGAAAACTTGGCGAGCGTCGATATTTTTTGGACGACTTCCAGGAGATCATGCTTGTTCTTTTCCACCAGCGTGTCCTCCAACTCATAAGAAACATCGAAGTGATCCTCGATAGCGCGCTTGCCACGACCCGTCACGAAAATAATCTCTTCAATGCCCGACGCTACCGCCTCCTCGACCAGATACTGCACGACCGGTTTGTCGACGACCGGCAGCATTTCTTTCGGCTGAGCCTTGGTGGCCGGCAAAAAACGCGTTCCAAAACCAGCAACGGGAATGATGGCTTTTTTCACTTTTTGATGCTTGTCCGTCTGCATACGCTTGAGTGCTGAAAAATTACTTGTTAAGAGAAACCATTTTTTTATACTCGCTATCGAACTCCACGATAGCCTCGTTCACCATGGGATGGAAACGTTCGGCGAAATGATGTTCCTTGGCAAAAATACTCGCCGCCAGGAGAGAGTCGGGTGTTCCCGTATCGAACCACGCGCCGCTTATCATACGGACATCGAGCGCCTGTTTGTCCACGTAATACTTGTGCAGATCGGTGATTTCCAATTCGCCACGAGCGGAAACCTCTAGTTGCTTGGCCGCCTCGACAACGGTAGCATCAAAGATGTAGATACCAGGAATGGCGAAGTGACTTTTTGGCTGGGTCGGTTTCTCTTCGATAGACAACACCTGATGATCACTACCGAATTCTACCACGCCGAAACGTTCCGGGTCGGCCACTTCCTTGGCAAAAATACGCCCGCCTCTCTCAAAGGTCTCGATCGCCTCGGTAAAATCATCCTCGAAAATATTATCCCCGAGCACCAACGTTGTCGGTTCGCCATCGATGAAATCTTCCGCCAAGATGAATGCTTCCGCCAGTCCGCGCGGCTGTTTCTGTACCATAAAAGAAATCCGCACGCCGAATTTCTCGAACATCGATCCGAGCAGATTCAAAAAATGTCCCGAGTGATCCGGCGCGACGATGATGAGGATGTCCTTTATGCCCGCCTTGATGAGCGTATTGAGCGGATAGAATATCATCGGACGATCGTATACCGGCAAAAGCTGTTTTGACGTCACCGCCGTGAGTGGCAGCAGCCTGGTGCCGGTTCCTCCGGCGAGAATGATTCCTTTCATAGTTGAGCTTCTTAGCTGGTAGCTTCATGAGCTTGTTGAACTCGTGAAGATAACGCGAATTACTTATACACGGGAAAGCGCGCGCACAGCACCTTCACTTCCTTGCGGATACTGGCGAGCACCTTCTTGTTCCCCTGCGAGCGAAAGGCTTCGTCGATCCAACCGGCAATGATCTTCGTTTCTTTTTCTTTCAATCCGCGCGTGGTGATGGCTGGCACACCGATACGCACACCGCTGGGATCAAGTGGCCCGCGCGGATCATCCGGGATGACATTCTTATTGATCGTGATGCCCGCTTCGTCCAACCAGTGCTCCGCGTCCTTCCCGGTAATCCCGTAGCTCTTCATGGTATCAATGACGATCATGTGATTCTCCGTGCCACCGAACAGGATCTCTGCCCCGCGCTTCGTCAATTCCTTCTCGAGCGTTTTCGCGTTCTTGAGAATCTGTTTGGCATATTTTTTGAAATCCGGCCGGAGCGCTTCGCCGAAGGCTACCGCCTTGGCAGCGATGACATGCATATGTGGGCCACCCTGCGTGCCCGGGAACACCGCCTTGTCAATGGCTTGCGCGAAACCCTTGCGACACAAGATGAGACCACCGCGAGGACCACGGAGCGTTTTGTGGGTTGTCGCCGTCACGATATCGAAATATGCTACCGGATTGGGCAGCGCTTTGCCGGCGACCAGGCCGGCGATGTGCGCCATATCCATCATCGTCAGAGCGCCAACTTTTTTGGCAATCGCCACGAATTTCACGTAATCGATCTGCCGCGTATACGAAGAAAATCCCGCCAACATCAGCTTCGGCCTTTCTTTTTTCGCCAAGGTTTCCAGTTTTTTGTAATCGATCATCCCATCCGCTTCCGTCTTATAGCGCACGAAGTTATAGATCTTGGCCGGCAAGGTCACCGGATGCCCATGCGTCAGATGTCCACCATGCGACAAATCCATGCCGAGTACCGTGTCACCCGGCACAAGCAGCGCCGCATAGACCGCGAGGTTGGCCTGCGCGCCCGAGTGCGGCTGGACATTGGCGTGTTCTGCACCGAATAATTTCTTCACCCGCTCGATGGCCAATGTTTCAACGACATCCGTCCATTCCTGACCACCGTAATAGCGCCGACCCGGATACCCTTCGGAATATTTGTTCGTGAACACCGTCCCGAGCGCCTCAAGCACCGCCCTGGAAACATAGTTCTCTGACGCGATCATCTCAAGTCCTTCTTCCTGGCGCTTCTCCTCTCCTTGCACGGCAGCAAACACCGCCCTATCTGACTTTTTCAGCAGATCCTGTTTCATAATGAAGTATGGTTAGAATATTTCTATCGTACCAGAAAATCACCCTTTCCGCACCATTGACAAAAACATGAAAAAGGTGTATAATGGCGATTGTGTTTCAATCGGAAAACCATCCCTAGCGGATGGTTTTTTCTTTCTGCAAAAACTCTTCCAGAGCCTCCGTATAGGGACGGAGCGCGCTCCGTTTGGTATTCACAAGAATGGAACAATGCGGACGTTGAGCGAGTCTCGGAAACGTATCACCGCTCACTGGTTTGACCACGATATCTTTCTTTGCCAAACGAAACAGTTCTCGCGCTGCTACATACCACGTCACCCCGCCGCTATTCGCCAAATGATAGATGCCATACGGAGCGCTCTCTTCCAAGAGCGTTTTCGTCGCCTGCGCCAGATCTGGCGCGTAGGTGAAACAGCTTTGTTCATCATCCACAACCGAAACTTCTTTTTGTCCTTCTGCCGCTTCCAACATTTTCTCGAAAAAACTTTTTTTGGCCGCTGCGCTCGTTGCCGCCTTACCGAAAAGCTTCGAGAGACGGATCAGGTAATATTTTTCAGCCTCTCTACGCACGCCCTGCTCTCCCTGATATTTGCTCATCCCATACCGCGAAAGCGGGTTCGGGAGAGACTCCTCATCATAGCCCTGTTCCGCCCCGCCATGACAGTTGCCTCCGCAGCAACTCCCTGAAGCGCAACCGCCTGATTCTTTGTTTTCTGCTTCCAAAACACCATCAAAAACATAATCCGTCGAATAGTGGACCAGCACCGCGCCCAGCGCTTTCGCCACGCACGCCAGAAACTTCGGCACTTCCGTATTGAGGAGGAGGGCTTTCTCATATTCCTCATCATTCTCCTCGCAGGCGTCTACTGCATTGTAGGCGACGGCATTCAAAAGAATCTGAGGCTTATAGGCTCGGATCTTCTCTTCGGCGGCCACAAAATCCGTCACATCGATATCTTCAAAATCCCATCCTGTTACTGTATATTGTTCATCTGAAGAAAAAGCTCTGACGAGCTCCTGTCCCAGCATCCCCTCTGCCCCCAAAATCAACACTTTCTTTTTTTCCATACTTTCAACATTTAAAATAGCAGATCAAGAAGTTCCCTCATTACTATACCTATATCAATATCAATTGACAATCGGGCTTTAAATTGATAAAAGGAAGGAAACAACCACCAAGGAGGAACCCTCATGCTTGGATATTTCAATCGCAACACCACGGTTCTCGCAATCCCCATGAAGCGCTGGCAGATTCCTTTCCTCTGGGGTTTTTCCGCTGTTCTTTACCTCATCGCCGTTGCCATTGCCATCATCTTCATAATCGTTGCCATCATCACGATCCTTCCCCTGCTCGTTTTCAGCCCCCGCTTCAGAAGGTGGCTGCGCGACGGCGATATCGTGGATGGCATCTCCAATGCTCTTGGGTGGTAAGAAACACCCATGCGACAGAAAGGCCCTCGACGCAACGCGATTGAGGGCTTTTTCATACCTCATCACCGTTTTCCATACTGCTTGGCATAATATTTTTGATATGCTCCAGACTTCACATTTTTCCACCAAGCTTCATTTTCTTTAAACCACTCAACGGTTTTTTGCAGACCTTCCTCAAGCGTCACTTCCAGCTTCCAGCCGAGCTCGCGCTCAATTTTGGAATAATTAATGGCATAGCGGCGGTCATGACCAGCCCGATCCTTCACGTATTCGATCATGCTCTCATCTTTTCCAAGCAGCGTGAGAATTTTCTTCACGATCCAGATATTTTCCCGTTCGCTCCCTCCGCCGATGCAATAGGTCTCCCCCAGCTTGCCCTGATGCAGAATAAGGTCGATAGCTTTACAATGATCTTCGACATACAGCCAATCGCGCACTTGCAGCCCGTCGCCATAGACCGGGACTTTTTTTCCTTCCAGCAGGTTCGTAATCGCAAGCGGAATGAGTTTTTCCGGAAAATGATAGGGTCCGTAATTATTGGAACAATTGGAAATAGTGATAGGCAGTCCATAGGTATGGAAATACGCGCGCACCAAATGATCAGAGGCTGCCTTCGAAGCGCTGTAGGGACTGCGCGGATCATACGGCGTCGCTTCATCAAACGGAGCGTCATCGGCACCGAGCGCACCGAACACTTCGTCCGTCGAAATATGATGGAAACGCTTGCCGTGCTTGCGCGCTGCCTCGAGCAACACGAACGTCCCCCGAATATTGGTATCGATAAAAACATCCGGTTCCGCGATAGAGCGATCGACATGCGATTCGGCCGCGAAATGCACCACTATATCGGATGCTGCCACGAGGGGTTCGGCCAAGGCGGCGTCCGTCACGCTCCCTTTGACGAAACGATAGCGCGCATCGCTTTCCCATGCCTGCAGATTTTCCAGATTTCCGGCGTACGTCAAAGCGTCCAGATTGACCACTTGATAATCAGGATATTTCTTTAGGATATGGCGGATGAAATTCGACCCGATAAATCCCGCCCCGCCTGTGACCAATAGCTTCATAAGAACTATGAATTTTAAATTATGAATTTTGAATCAATTTCGAATTTTAGAATTTGCGATTTTTTAAACGTTCACTCAAAATTCAAACTTCAAAATTAAGAATTGGAGCGAGATTCCTCAGTGATCTTCGCAAGCAATGGATGTTTTTGATCTTTTTCTGAAACAATCGGGCTTTCTACTTTCCAATCGATATCCAGAGCCGGATCATTCCACAAGACGCCCCGTTCGTGTTCCTGGGAATAGACATGTGTGCATTTGTAGGAAAACAATGCGCTGTCACTCAGTACCGCAAAGCCATGTGCGAAACCGACCGGAATAAAAAGCTGCTTATGATTCTCTGCTGAGAGCTCTACCGCCACGTGCTGACCGAAAGTCGGTGATCCGAAGCGGATATCCACTGCCACATCCAGTACCTTGCCCTGGAGTACCTGCACCAGCTTGGCCTGGCCGAAGGGCGACGCCTGATAATGTAGGCCGCGCAACACGCCTTTTTTTGACCAAGAAAGATTGTCCTGCACGAAACGCTCCGCCGCCAGGCCCAGCAACTCCTGATAGCGCTGCTCCCGGAATGTCTCCATGAACAACCCGCGCTCATCCGTGAACACGTCCGGCTCGATAATCATCACTCCCTCCAAAATGGTTTTTCCTGTATGCATACATTCCATTGTAAAATATCCTCGCAATAAAAGCAAAAACCACCCAAGAGACGGGCGGCTTTTTGATTTCACAGGATGGCTAGATTTGAATATCATTCATCACGTCGTCGAGCGTCTTCTTCTCTTCCGGTGCGGCAGGGGCGCTCTCATGGACTTCGCGTACCACTTCACGTGATTCGCGAGGCTCACGCGGCGGCCGTTCCGAACCTTCCGGTTCATTGATTTTCAGATTGACTCGGGCATTGTTGCGAGCCCCGATCACCCGCAGCAGCGTGCGGAGAGCCTTGGCGGTCATGCCTTCGCGACCGATCACCATCCCCATATCTTTGGGATTCACATCCAGCGTAATGAGTACCCCCATCTCATCGATCTTTCTTTCCACCTTCACATCGTCCGGATTATCCACGAGCATCTTCACGGCATACTCGATGAAATCCCTATCCTTCACATTGTCTGTCATAAGCCTTGCATTGTACGGATTACACTTTACCAGGAAGACTACCGCTTCCCTTTCTCCATAATAATAGCGTTTTTTCTTCAGGCGCGCAAGCCCTGTCTCTCACCTATTCAGTCCACTCTGCTGGCGGAATGAACGGGCGATTCCTCCATTCCGGAGACTGGCAACACAGGAGATCTCTCGCCTCATTCGGATGCACGAGCAAGGCTTCAGTGATTTTTTCCATCCGCATGCTGCGCGAACCCTTGATCAGAATCAGATCTTCGGAACGGACGATATGCCGCAAATTTTCCAGCACGGGAGACGGATCGGGAAACCAGTATGTCTGCCGCTTCGAAAAACCCGCCGAGAGCAACGCCTCATGCAAAGAGCGCATATGCTGCCCAACGGTCACGACAATGTGCGCGCCAGAAGCTCTGACATGTTCCCTGAGTGCCATATGCTCCTCCGTCGCGTCCGCGCCCAGTTCCAGCATATCACCCAAAATCACTACTTTGCGTGGTGCCATTAACTCCTTCAGGGTTTCCAGGGCAGCCATAGTCGACGCCGGGGAAGCGTTATACGTATCGTCCAACAGTATCATGCTTTCTTTCCCCGGCAACAAGCGCAAACGTCCGGGCAATGGTTCGAAATCTTCCAGTGCTTCCGCAATTTCCACGAGATTCATCTTGAGCGCTACTCCCACGGCCGCGGCTGCCAAAGCTCCGGCGATATGATGCAGAGCCACGATTTTCGGCAAACGTACAGGGATCGTCTTGCCAGCGTAGTTGAGCTTGAAACTGAATCCTTCCACTCGTTTCGCTTCGCGATGAAACAGAAGATTGTCTATACGGAGCATGGCGCCTGAACCGAAACCATAGGTGATAGCCTTGGCCTTCGTTTTTTCCTGCATTTTGAGCACGTGCTTGTCATCGGCATTGAGGATAGCGAAACCATCTTCCGGCAGCGCCACGAGCAGTTTGCCTTTTTCTTTCGCGATATTGCCGAGTGACCCGAAAAAGGCCATGTGACTGGATGAAATCTGCGTCACCACGCCGATTTTCACGGCAACGAAACTGAGCAGATAGTCCATATCTCCCGGACGATCGATGCTCATTTCGAGAACCAAGATTTGCGGATAACGCACCGGGAATATCACCATCCATAACCACTGACAGAATATTTTCCCCCACGCGAAGAACGAAGCATTCCCGCTTTTCGCGCCGATGATAGTGAGCGGAATGCCGATCTCGTTATTGTAATTTCCTTCCGCTTTGCGGACAGAATAAGCCCGCGATACGACCAGCGCTACCGCTTCCTTGGCTGAGCTTTTCCCAACCGATCCGGTAATGCCAATGACGAGCGGGTGATATTTTTTCAGTACCACGCGCGCCATGAAACGCAGCATTTTTTCGAGTAATCTTTTTTTATCCAGTTTCATATGAGGATCATTTTTTCAACGGAACTTCTTCTGTCGGCTTAATTCTGGCATACTCTAGCAGAAATTTCATAATTTGACCAAAAGTCGGCGCCGCGCTCGACTCTGCCCATTCCACCTTTTTCGGATTATCCAACTTCACCAAAACGACAAACCGCGGATCATTCAGCGGCGCATACCCGACAAAGGATCCGATACTCAGACCATCTTGATACCCCAGCGCATCGCTCTTGGCTACTTGCGCCGTACCGGTCTTGCCGACCACGAGATACCCCGGTACATCCGCGCGCTTACCATGACCGTTCACGACGACGCTCCGGAGCATCGTACCGACGGCATGACTCGTTTCTTCGCTTATCACCTGCCGCACTATTTCCGGCTGTATTTTTTCCTCAGCTCCGTCAGGATGAATGATACTATCGATGATATGGGGCTTGATGAGCTTGCCTCCATTCGCGAACACCGCATACGCATCGAGCATCTGGAGCGGCGTCGTCGTCACTCCCTGGCCGAAAGATGCCGTAAAAAATCCGATGGTCGAGCGTACGTTATCCAGATTTCTCGTGCTCCCCGCCAGTTCCGCCGGCAAGGCTATGCCAGTGCGTTTGCCGAAACCGAATTGCGTGAAATAGTCATCAAAGGTCTGGTTGCCGATAAGTTTTTCGACAAAAATGACTCCCGTATTGATAGACTGCTCCAGCACCTTAGTCATCGTGCTTCTCCCGTATACCTTGTTCTCTGAATTGTGGATGACATAGCCAGCGATGCTTTCCGATCCAGGGTCGACAAATTCCGTCGTGGGCGAAACTTTGCCTTCTTCGATTCCCATGGCCATAGTGATCGGTTTCATCACCGATCCCGGCTCATAGGTCATGCTGACAGCCGGATTGAGAAACACTGAATAATCTTTTTCTTGAGAATAATTGTTGGGATCAAAGCGCGGGAAGGATGCCATGGAAAGGATGTTTCCCGTCTGCGGATCCATCACAATCGCAGTCGCGCTATCTGCCTGGTACGTCTCTACGGAATCCTTGAGAATCTTCTCTGTTTCATACTGGATGACACGATCGATGGTCAACAAGAGGCTGTCACCATTTTTCGGAGATACCACCGTACGATCGGAAAGAGGGAGCCACCTTCCAGAAGCATCTTTTTCTTGCGATACGTTGCCAGTCTCACCGCGCAAGAGGTCATCCTGTGACGACTCTATGCCATACCCACCCGCCCCACCCTGATTTCCTAGACTCGCGAATCCGATCACCTGCGCAGCCAACTCCCCGGCCGGATAGTAACGATATTTTTCCGGAAGCAGGGCTACGCCTTTCAGACGCAATTCTTTGATACGCGCTACTTCGTCATCGCTTAAGTGTTTTTTGATGATTTCAAAGGGATCGTCCGGCCGGTCGAGCTTGTCTTTGATCACGCTGGCATCCAACTCCAAAATACGAGAGAGCTCTCCTGCAGCCCGATCTTTTTCTACGACGTCTTTGGGCGAAACATAAACCATCTGATATTCACGATTGACTGCCAAAGGATAACGGCCCTCCCCATCATGAATATAGATTTCTCCACGATCAGCGATCAGTTCCTGGAAAGCGTTATGCTGATTTTCCGCAATCGCTACCCATTTGTCATGACTGACCACTTGGATGAAATAGAGGCGGATCAGCAACAATGCACCAGTAAAAAAAATAGCGATCCCGATAATTTCCACGCGCCCGCGCTTCCCCGACACAACGGTTTCTTTTTTGATTATTTTCGAGCGAAAATTTCCGGAGTTTCGCATAAAGCTTTTCTTTCGTGGATCATACGTTTCCAAATAACTCCTGAGATGAACGCTGACAGTTACTTCAAAGCCACCGGACCATGCTCTTCAAGAGAGACCGTCGCGTCTACCTTCTGCATATGCAGATCTTCCTCCGCAGTTTCAATGCGATAGAGCGACCTGAGATCCGCCTCGGCGATCTTGAGGTTAGCATTGTCCTGTTTCAGCTGGTCTATTTCTTTTTCCAATGTTCGCATATGGTAGCCCTGGACGGCGCTGCGATTGACGGAATAGAGATACCCGCCACCGATAACGAAAACGACCAGCAACACCCCCAAGAGCAGGATATGTGCCGAACCAGAAAGTTCCGTGTTGAACGGTTTCTTTTTCATATCATTCGTTGTGCGGCAATAGATACGCATATAAAATTGTGTTTGTGTTTTTTCTGCATCCAGGAAAAAGGTTTTTTGTTTTCCTGATCAGAGTTTTTCTGCGATACGGAGCTTGGCGCTCCGTGCCCGCGGATTGCTGATAACTTCTTCGGCTGTCGGTATGATCGGTTTTTTGGTGAGTATTCTTATTTTTGGCTTATTGCCACAGCGACAAATGGGAAATCCTGGAGGACAGACGCACCCCTGTGCCTGATCCTGGAAAAATCGCTTCACGACACGATCTTCTCCGGAATGAAAGGTGATGACAGCGATACGTCCGCCCGTTTTCAATCGTTCCTCTGCCTGCTCGAGAAATTTCTCCAGATGCTGCAATTCCTCATTGACCGCGATACGGAGCGCTTGAAATGTCTTGGTCGCCGGATGAATCTTCATCTTGTAGCGCTTTCCTTTGGGATAGGTTTTTTCAATGATATCCCGCAGTTCATCCGTCGTCGTGAGCACTTTTTTTTCTCTGGCGCTGACGATCGCCAGAGCGATGCGCCGGCTCTCGCTCTCATCGCCATAGTCACGGAGGATGCGGCCGATTTCTTCGGGAGAAAATGTATTCACGATCTCTCCTGCCGTGAGCTCCGTCTCCTGATTCAAGCGCATATCCAGAGGTCCGCTCGAGAGAAAACTGAATCCGCGTGAACTTTCCTCGATCTGATCCGAAGAAAAACCGAGATCAGCGAGAACGGCATCCGCCGTTTCGATCCCCTCATCCTCGAGCACCCCTCCCAAAAAAGAATAATTATTGTGCACGAGTATGAGCGTTTCCTGACGGAGCGCCTGGCGGAAGAAATCATCAGTCTCCGCGCGCTCTCGAAAAGACTGGAGCGCGGAGAGATCAGCGTCCAGGGCGATGACCTTGCCGTGAGGCAAAACACGTTTCAGTATTTCTCGCGTATGTCCCCCGCCGCCCAGCGTCGCATCCACCACGACATCGCCGGGTTGAATACGCAGTCCCTCCACTGCTTCTTGCAAAAGAACCGTCCTGTGTTTCGTCCCTTCCATAGTGTCCATTCAACCCTCAAACTTAAAAACTTATTCTTATTAAATTTTGATGTTTGATTTTTGAACTACTTTTTCATTGTGAATTTTGCATTGTCATTCTTATTTTTTATTTTTACATTTTCATTTTCTAGTACACTCCCAACTTGCCCAGCTCTTCCGCGATCTTGCCGGCATTCTTTTCTGCCTGAGCCTTATAGCGGTTCCATTTGGCCGTATCCCAGATTTCCAAACGATTGAACAATCCCACGATCGTGACATCCTTTTTCAATCCCCCATCGGTTTTCAGATATTCCGGGAGCAGGATGCGTCCCTGGCTATCGAGCTCAACATCCGTCGCGCCCGCGAGCATGACACGGATGAAACTCCGCGTACCTGCCTCGCCGACCGGCAATGTTCCTAATTTCGTCGCGAGCTCATCCCAGACTTTCATCGGGTACACGAAGAGACAGTTATCGAGTCCTCGGGTCACCACGACTTTGCTGCCCAATTCGCCGCGGAACTTCGAAGGAAGCGCCAGGCGCTTTTTGGGATCGATCGTATGTGCATATTCTCCGATGAACATAAACGCGAAATGACAGCGGTGTGAAATTCCCCACTTTCACCCACTTCTATTAACTGCCTCCACATTATATGACACCACTAGGGCAGCGTCAACACAAAAGTTATGCACCAAAAAAATGGCTCCTAGGAGCCATTTATCAAGAAACAAAATATTTTCCCCTTTACTCTTCTTCTGCCTCTCTCTCTTCCTTCTCTCCCTTTGTCTCTGCAGTCGATCCGAGTACCGATACCGTTTTTGCTGTTTCTGTTTTGAACAGTGGTTCCCTGAAAGGAATGTACGACAAAAAGATTCCTCTTTTTTCCGCATTTTTTATGAACGCTGCAATTTTTTTCGCGTTCTCTTCATCGGAAGCTTCCGATGAATCCAGGGAAAGCCCGGAGCCTTCCTGATCATACTCCAAGAAAGAGAGCCCCAAAGCATTGTCGGATTTGAAGAGCTCTCCAAAAATATCCTGACCGCTTTTTTCGATACCAGGATACTTTGATTCCAGTGCGCTGAAAGTTCTCGCCATCATAAAAGCGGGGTGAACATCTTGCACAGAACTGAACGCTTGTTCAAAGTCAGCCGTATCGACTGCATATCGCATCTGGATGGCTTCGATCGCCTTCGCCAAATCTTTCCCTGCTTTGTTGCGCGACCGGGTGAACGGATGATTCGCATCGCATTCATATTCCCACACTCCCCTCGGATCAACGACCCTCTGCAGGATGTTTCTGGAAGCATCATTCATACACTGTCCTATATCGACAGTGCTCGGCGGCATGATAATTGCTTTGCTTTTTCCTTCACGAATGGCCAGCGCCGATATTCCCAAAGTCGCTGATGCAGCCTCAACCGGATGTGTATGAGAAGAAACTTTATCCGTTAGGAATTCATCAGCTTCGAATTCCAGCCGCCCTCCGATCGGACCAGATTCTTTCGTTTGTATCACATACTTGCCATCCTTATCTCTGCCCGAAAAGGACATCACTTCATTTTTTCCTTGCCAGGCTTTCTCATGAAGCGCTTCCACTGTAGCGAGTTCTTCCGCTGTCATCGGGCGCTCAAGTTTTTTCTGCATTTCTGAAGACTGCGCCAGAGGAGAATGTCTGTCAAAAACATCTTCCACTTTCAATTCCCTTGTTTCTGTTTTCGCGACTACGGTCAGTATCTCTGGTGTCGCAACAAACTGTTCCTCTGGCGCTTCCTGGGCCAGGGCAGCGCCCCAATTCATGGTAAGGGCAGCCGCTACCGGAAGCAGGGCCTTGCGAACCTTCGCTTCGAAAACCTGTCTGATTTCTTGACGCTTTTCACCAAAATCCTGCGCTCGCTCCTGAAAATGAATAACTCCCTCCGCCGCCTCAATTTCTGACTGGTCAGCATTGACCCGCTCCCCCATTTTCGCCATACCGAAATCCCCGTCCGGAGAAGCCTCCTCCATACTTTCGATCTTTTGTATTTGTGAAAGAGTTTCAGAAAGCGTTTCGGGTGAGCGTTCCGCTACAGATTCATTTTGTTCGATCACCTGCTCTTGTGTCGGAACACTGCCATTTTCAAAAGGATGTGCATTCATAACAGCTTCTTTTTCAAACTTTGTATTTTTTGTTCTTCGAGAGATGTCAACATTTCTTTTTCCAATTCATCCCGCTCCTTTTGCAGCGACTGTGAGGCAGCCAAAAATTCCGCCACAGCTGACTGCAGTTCATTTTCAATCTTTTTTATTTCTTCCACCGGCAAAAAATGCATCATAAATAACTATTTCTTCAGAAAAAGATTCTCCTCTTGGAGCAATTTCACCAAGAGGCGCACGGGAGCGCCGGCGGAACCTTTGGCAAGAAATTCATCGTCGAGCGTCGTCATGCGCGGTGCGATATCGAGGTGGACCCACGGGTAGGCTCCTTCCACGAATTGCTTGAGAAACGCGGCCGCCGTGATGGCTCCGCCCCAGCGCGTCTTGCCGACATTCGCGACATCGCCGAAGGTGCCTTTGATTTCCGCGTCGTATTCGTCCCACAACGGCAGAGGCCAGACATAGTCGCCACTGGCTTCACCCAGATGACGAAACTTCAATTCCAACTGTTCATCTTGCGTGAACAGCGCGGTCGCTCGCTCACCGAGAGCGACGATCGCCGCACCGGTCAGCGTCGCCACATCCACGACGAGTGATGGCTTGTACCGCTTGGCATACGTCAGCGCGTCCGCCAGAATGATCCTGCCTTCCGCATCAGTATTCAGCACCTCGATCGTTTTACCGGACATGGAACGCAGCACATCGCCCGGCCGATAACTCGATCCGGAGGGCATATTTTCCACGGCCGGAATGAGCGCGACGATATTTTTCTTGAGCTTCAGGCGCGCTGCGGCTGCCACCGCGTGGATCACCGCCGCCCCGCCCGACATATCCATATTCATTCCCAGGATAGCATCGCTCGGTTTCAGATTGATGCCGCCCGTATCGAAGGTCACACCCTTGCCCACCAAGACTATCGGAGACTGTTTTTTCTCCGCCCCGTTGTATTCCAAAATGATGAAGCATGATTTCGCATCAGAACCTTTGCCCACGCCCAAGATACCCCCCATTTTCAAACGCCCCATGGCGCGTTCATCCAATACGGAAAATTTCACCGACAAATCTTTCACGGATCGCTTGGCATGCGCAGCCAAGATAGCCGGCGTCATCTCTCCGCCCGGCATGGTGGCGATATACCGAGAGCGGTTCACCTCCTCGCCGATGATCATCCCGCGCTGCAAGCCGCCTGTCACTGCCGACTTGACGGCAGTCGCAAAAAATATCTTTTCCACTTTCGCAAAACCATCCTGCGGCTTGGTTTTATACTCATCGAAAGAATAATCCGCCATCAGCGCATTCGCTGCGAACAATTCCGCGAGCTCCGCTTCCTCGATGGCCAGATGCGGAAATTGCCATTCCTGCCAATCGATGGCGAGCTCCTTGATTCTCTTGCCTTGCGCCAACGCCACGATGCGCCGCGGGAGGAGGAGCCATTTGCGCCGGGTCATCTTGGCGTGAGGACCGACACCGAGAGCAATTTCTGTTCTCCTGCCGACGCGCACGACCTCATCGGTCTCCTTTTCTGTCAGGGTGACGCGCGCGGCTGCCGAGGAATCGGTTTCGGTGAAAAGGAATCGCATAGAGGATTATTTTTTAAAAAGTTTTACGTCTGCGAGCACCGCTTCGGCGTGTCCCAGCGGCGTGACCGGATCATAGATCTTGGTAATCTTCCCATGCGGATCAATCAGAAAAGAAATCCGGCTCGTTCCCATATATTCCCGACCCATGAATTTTTTCTTGCCCCACACACCGTACGCCGCGACCACCCGCTTCTCCTCATCGGCCAGGAGCGTAAACGGCAGCTGATATTTCTCTCGAAACTTGGCATGTTTTTTCACCGGATCGACAGAAATGCCGAGAACGACTGCTCCGGCTCGCTTCAGGGACGAAAAATTATCTCGAAAACTGCACGCTTCGATGGTACATCCCGGCGTGTCATCTTTAGGATAGAAATACACGACCACCCATTGCCCCGCATAGGTTTTCAAATGATGCATAACCCCATCCTGATCCGGAAGCGAAAAAAGAGGAGCTGACGTACCGACTTTCAGAGACATAATTTTTATATAATCAAAACAGCGTATCAGCACATCAGTGTACCATTTTTCAGAGAAAAAAGAAAAACTCGGCAACCCAGAATGTTCTCTGGATTACCGAGTTATTTGCAGGCAAAACCGTTCAGCTGAGCAATCTCGTCTTGATGAGTTTGCCGATGCCGGCATAGATCTCTGCGTGCTTCTGCGCGAGATGAGCGCTGTCGCCACAACTGCCCATCCTGATGGTGCACACAAGAGCTTTTCTGGCTGTCACAGCCGCTGCCATATCACCTCGTTCGAGCGCTTCTTCTGCCCGCCGGATGATGTCTTCAGCCAGTGGCAGGTCTTTCACGGAGTTTTCCCCTTTTTCTCTGTTATTCTGTCGGGTCTGACTCAAATACATTTGTGCATGACAGAAAAATCGCGCAATGATATGCGGCTCGAAAGAGCCTGGTCGTTGTACATTCCGATGTTGCGATGGCATCGTTACTCCTTGCTTGTCAAAAGAACTAAAAAAACAAAACGGCCCGAAACAAGTTTGTGGGGGTCGCTATGCTGCTCATAGAGAGCTTTTCACTCATATCTGAGCCAAAGCAGAATAACAGAAAAATCAGGCAGAGTCAAGCGACTCTACCAAAAAAATATATAGTGGCAATTATCGTACCCTCCGCAATCAACAGCATCGTTCATACTGCGCGCATTCTTTACGTTGAAGTAGTAAGAGGTATTCGGCTTTAAATGGCAACTCGCGCGAGAATCTCCCGAAGTACTGTACGTGATCCTCGGCTCATTCATTCCAAAGGAAGCGCAACCCGCTACCTCGATAGCGGGCGTAAACTCACACGGGTTCGTGGAGATATTGAGATAATGCAGCGCACCGGCGTAAGCTAACCCTCCAGAAAGCGTGGCCAAGGGCGTAGGCGGGGTTTTCAATCTGAAGGCAAACATCTGTCCAGCGTACATCGTTTGCGCCGGTGTTATATATTCCCCCCATGTCCATAGACCGCTATGCCACGTCACATCTATAATTCTACAACTCGCCGGCATCACGTATGGTACTGACGGCGCCCTCTCTCCACCGCTGACATCAACTATCTTCCCTGCCGTACAGCTGCTCGACACTCCGCTGTTCTTTCCTGCGCAGGTCCATGTCCAATCACTGCCTGTAACCGTGAGTCCGGAGAAAGTTCCCGTCTCACAGAGGTTTTCCGTCGGAGCAAGCGAGAAGCTTTGGGCGTTTGCAGTGCCGCATACGCCATTATCCGGACAGGTATTCTTCTGACAGGTGCTGTCGCAGGATTTCGGACAGGTGCCGTTGTTTGTTGATCCATCATCACAGGCTTCATTCGTGTTCTGATTGCCATCCCCGCAAATGCCGGCACTGTTGGCGGCGGTGCTCCTACCGCCTCCGGCAGTGGAGATGATGACCGTCCCCGCCGAGGATGTCGTATCGCAGGAAAAGGTAAAAGCACCATTTTTTTTGATGCCGCTTAAGAACTGAGTATTGACCAAGAGAGTGAGGATGACGTTGACGATGAGCCAGGCAGAGAGCATGACGGCGAAACCGATCATGGCGGCTTTGATGCCGCTCTTGGCGGTAGACATCATGCCTTCGTCACCGGTGGAGACGATGTAGAAAATGGCCATGGCGACTATGA